>NZ_JAVREP010000026.1:0-75041 GCF_031845465.1 Nocardiopsis lambiniae
CGGGGGGGGGGGGGGGGGGGGGGGGTTGGGGGGGGGGGGGGGGCTTCAGACATGTCTGCCCTCGTCCTGAACCGGGCAGCAGGCGCGCACGGCGCACGACCTGCATCCCTTGTTGCGGGTGGCGGTGAATCGGGAGCCGCCCATACCGGTGGCGACGCCGACGACGAGGTCCTGCGCCCACCGGGGGTCGGGGTCCTCGCCGAGGGGTGCCTGAACCTGCTCGCGGGCGGCCTTGAGCTTCTCGCCGAGCTGGACGAGCATCGCCCCGCCCGGCTCGGTGAGGCCGAGTTCGGCGAACGCGCCCTTGAGCACGGCCATCTGGTAGACGCCGAGCTGGGGGTGGCGTTCGAGGTCCTCGGCCTTGGCGGCGCCGGTCTTGATGTCCACGACGACGGCGCGTCCCCGTTCGTCGCGTTCGAGCCGGTCGACACGGCCGGTGATCTCGATACCGCCGACCTCGACCTTGAACCCCTCCTCGGTGACGACGAGTTCGCGGTCGTTGTCGGCGTCCCAGGTGAGGAGTTTGCGGACCATCGTGTCGGCGCGTTCGCGCTGTTTGTCGGACTGCCACGGGCCGCCGAAGTCCAGGTCGACCCAGATCTCGTCCATGCGCCGGTCGATGTCCTCCGGCGCGGTGCCCTGGGCGACCAGGACCGCGACGGCGTGCACGATGGTGCCCAGCGCGGACGCGGAGTCGCCGGAGGAGGCCCCGGCGGCGCGTTCCAGGAGCCAGCGCAGCTGGCAGTTGGTGAAGCTCTCCACCTGGGAGGGCGAGACCCGGATCGTGTCGCCCTCGTCGGCGAGGGGTCGGTCGTCGGAGAACGGGGTGAGGGCGTACCACTCGGCGGGGTCGGCCCCGCGCACCCCCTGTTCGGCGAGGCGGGCCAGGTGGACGGCGGCCGCGTCGCGCAGGGCGCCCGGCGCGCTCGGGTCGGTGACGACCGAACGCAGGTCGGCGACCAGGGAGGGCAGCGACAGCCAGCGCACGCCGGTGCCGACGGGTTCGGGGTCGCCGACGCCCATCTCGTTCAGGAAGCGGGAAGGGCGTTCCTCGGCGTCCTCGCCGCCCACGGCGGTGACCACGAGGGTGTGCCGGGCACGGGTGAGCGCGACGTAGAACAGGCGTCGCTCCTCGTCGAGGAGCTTGGAGGCCATGGCGGCGCCGGAGGAGTCGGCGGTGTGCACGTCGACGTCGATGAGTTCCTCCACCCCCAGCAGGGAGCCGCGCAGACGCAGGTCGGGCCAGTCGCCCTCCTGGACGCCGGCGACCACCACCAGTCCCCATTCCAGTCCCTTGGACCGGTGGGCGGTGAGGATGCGCACCGATTCGCCCTCCGGGGCTCGCTCGGCGAGGCTGTCGCCGGGGATCTCCTGGGCGGCGAGGTCGGCGAGGAACCCCTCGGGGGTGCCGGGAGGGAGCCGGTCGCAGTAGCGTGCGGCGCTCTCGAACAGGGCGACCACGGCGTCGAGGTCGCGGTCGGCGGCGGCGCCCCGGCGTCCCCCGGCGAGACTGGACCGCAGCAGCCGGTCGGACAGACCGCTGTCGCGCCACAACCGCCACAGGACCTGCTCGGCGTCGGCGCCCCGGGCGTCGAGCTCGCGGACGGTGGCCAGGGCGGTGGCGATGCGCACGGCCGGTGCGGCCACCTCGGGTTCGATCAGGGTGAGGTCGGCGGGTTCGCGCAGGGCGTCGACGAGGAGACGGGCGGCGGGACGGTAGCCGCCCTCGCCTGCGCCGTTCCCGCGTTCGGCGGCGGCCCGGTCCAGGTCCAGGCGGCGCAGGGCGCGGGTGAGCCGGCGCAGGCCGATGGCGTCGGCGTCGCCGAAGGGCCCGGTGAGCAGGTCGCGGGCGGTGTCGTCGTCGAGTTCCCCGGGGCTCAGCCCGAACCGGATGAGGGCCAGCAGGGGCCGCACGATGGGTTCGGCGGCCACGGGGAGTTCGTCGGCGCCGACCGCGACGGGCACCGAAGCGGCGGTCAGGGCACGGCGCAGCACCGGGAGCTGGCGGGTGGCGGAGCGCACCAGGATCGCCATGTCCGACCAGGGGACGCCGTCCACGAGGTGGGCGCGGCGCAGGGTGTCGGCGATGACCGCCGCCTCCTGGGTGGAGCTGTCGGCCATGAGCAGGCGCACCCGCCCGGGGGGGACGCCGTCGGCGGGGGCCAGGGCGCGGTGTTCGTTGACGTGGCCGGGTGCGGAGCCGACGGCGGGCAGACGCCGGGTGACCGCGCGGCTGACGGCGAGCAGGTCCGCACCACTGCGGCGACAGGTGCGCAACGCCACCACCGGGGCGGGCCCACGGCGCACGGTGGGGAAACGGTGCGGGAACTCCAGGATGCCGCGCACCTCGGCGCCGCGGAAGGCGTAGATGGACTGGTCGGGATCGCCGACGGCGATGAGGTCGCGGCCGTCCCCCGCCAGGGCCTGCAACAGCTCCTCCTGGGCGGGGTCGGTGTCCTGGTACTCGTCGACGAACACGATCTCGTGCGCGGAGCGCTCGCGTTCCTGCACCTCGGGATCGGAGAGCAGACCGGCGGCGATCCGGACGAGTTCGGCGTAGTTGAGGGTGGGCACGGGCGCGATGTCGAACCGGCCGTTCATACGGGACAGGAAGCCGGCCGCGGACTCCCAGTCGTCACGGCCGCGTTCGCGGCCGAGGCGGGCCAGGGCGTCGGGGCCCAGGCCGCGCTCTTCGGCGCGCATGAGGAAGTCGCGCAGCTCCTCGGCGAATCCGCGCGTCTCCAGGGCCGGACGCAGCCGTTCGGGCCAGTCGGCGCCGCCGTCGGCGGCCTCCCAGCGCAGGAGTTCGCGGACCTCCATGAGCTGTTCGGGCCCCGACAGCAGGCGGGGCGGCCGGTCGCCCATCCGTTGGAACTCACGGCGGATGAGCGCGTAGGCGTACCCGTGGAAGGTGAGGGCGAGCGGTTCGCGAGTGGTGCGGCGCAGCCGGGCGGTGATGCGCTCGCGCAACTCCTGGGCGGCCTTGCGGCCGAAGGTGAGCACCAGGACGCGGGAGGGGTCCACGCCCCGGTTGTCGATGCGGTCGACGACGGCCTCGACGATGGTGGTGGTCTTGCCGGTGCCGGGACCGGCGAGCACCAGGAGGGGGCCGCCCTCGTGGTCGACGACCTTGCGTTGGTTCTCGTCCAGCACCGGCGGCGGCTGCACCCGGTGGGGGCGCCGCACGAGACGGTACGGGGATGTGTTCACCCCACCAGTTCACCAGAGGGTGCAGACCGTCCCGAACGGGCTCCGTCGCCCCGGTGGTGCCCTCAGCCTCCGCTTTCCCCGTCCCATCGGGCCTGTCGCATGTCCACCCGGTCGCTTCCGGGGCGCATCGGGGTGGCCTCTGCGGCGTAGTGCGACAAGGCTCTCACCTCGTGGCCGGAGGGTGGTCGTCCGTCGGAGCGGACCACCCGCCACCAGGGCACGGCACCGCCCCACGCGGACATGACCGCGCCGACCTGGCGCGGCCCGCCCTGCCCGACGTACTCGGCGATGTCGCCGTAGGACATCACCCGTCCCGGCGGGATCCGCTCGACCACGGCGAGGACCTCCTCGGCGTAGTCGTCGGGGCCGCCCTCCTCGTCGATGAACACGGCCACACCCTAGCCGGGGGCGACGACACGCGCGTCGGGGCCGGCGCCGTACGGCGCCGGCCCCGGGGATCGCGGGTCAGGTGGGCATCTCGTTCGCGTTGGCGCCCCACATGGATTCGGGGTCGCGTCGACGGGTCCGGCCGGCCTGCGTCAGGCCGTAGGCGCCCAGCAGGGCGATACCGCCGCCGATGATCCAGGCGGTCCAGGCCGCCAGGGGCAGGTGGGTGTAACCCAGGAGCCACGGCATCGCGAACACCAGTACGCCGATGGCCAGCACGGCGAGTTCGCCGGACAGCGCACCGGGCCGGGTGAGCGAGATGACCGAGGCCAGGATGACACCCAGGCCGAGCACGAACAGCGCGCCCCCGCTGAACCCGTACATCCCGTGCCAGAGGAAGCTCAACCCCAAGGCCAGACCGGCGGCGATCGCCACCCAGTCCGTCCGACGTCCCTTCTCGCGCATAGCGCCACCTCCCTGCGGCCGGGCCGCCCCCGACTCTCGGTCGACGGCCCTCGCAGAGACCTGTACCCACTCGCGTCCCCGGATACGGCGAACGGCGCCGGGAGATCCCGACGCCGTCCGAGCGGTGGAGGTGACCGGGTCAGTACGCGGGCAGGCTGGGGTCGACCTGGTTGACCCAGGCCAGGACGCCGCCGCCGACGTGCACCGCGTCGGCGAAACCGGCGGACTTGACCACGGCCAGCGCCTCCGCGGAGCGGACGCCCGACTTGCAGTGCAGGACCACGCGCTTGTCCTGGGGCAGCTTCTCGAAGGCCTTGCCGTTGAGGAACTCGCCCTTGGGGATGAGCGTGGCGCCCGGGATGCTGACGATCTCGTACTCGTTCTTCTCCCGCACGTCCACGAGGAAGATCTCGTCGGGCTTGACGTCGAGGAGTTCCTTGAGCTCGCCGGCGGTGATCGTCGACCCGGCGGCGGCCTGGGTCGCCTCGTCGGAGACGACGCCGCAGAAGGCCTCGTAGTCGATGAGCTCGGTGACCGGCTCGGTGTCGGGGTCCTTGCGGATCTTCACCTCGCGCCAGCTCATCTCCAGGGCGTCGAAGATGAGCAGCCGGCCCACGAGCGGCTCACCGATGCCGGTGATCAGCTTGATGGCCTCGTTGACCATGACGGAACCGATGGAGGCGCACAGCACTCCCAGGACGCCGCCCTCGGCGCAGGAGGGGACCATACCGGGCGGCGGGGGCTCCGGGTACAGGTCGCGGTACTGCGGCCCGTACTCGTTCCAGAAGACGCTCACCTGACCGTCGAAGCGGTAGATGGAACCCCAGACGTACGGCTTGTCGAGGATGACGGCGGCGTCGTTGACCAGGTAGCGGGTCGCGAAGTTGTCGGTCCCGTCCAGGATCAGGTCGTAGTCCGCGAGGATCTCCAGGGCGTTGTCGGAGTCCAGGCGGTCCTGGTGGAGGATCACCTCGACGTTGGGGTTCACCTCCTTGACGCTGTCGCGGGCCGACTCGGCCTTGGGACGGCCGACGTCGCTCTGGCCGTGGATGATCTGGCGCTGGAGATTGGACTCGTCGACGACGTCGAAGTCGATGATGCCGAGCGTGCCCACGCCCGCGGCGGCGAGGTAGAGCAGCGCCGGGGAACCCAGGCCGCCCGCGCCGACGACGAGCACCTTGGCGTTCTTCAGGCGCTTCTGCCCGTCCATGCCCACGTCGGGGATGATCAGGTGCCGGGAATAGCGACGCACCTCGTCCACGGTCAGCTCGTCAGCTGGTTCCACCAGCGGCGGCAGCGACACGGTGACTCCTCATGTCTGATTCGTGATGCTTCACACCGCCCGAAGGAAGACCACGGGTGCGGGGGTCGCGGGGCGCGAAGCGTGCTTGCACTCATACCCAACCTAACGGGTGGGGTTTTCCATTCCCAGCCCGGGGAGACGTGACACGCGCCTCCGACCCGCTCACGTCGTGCGGGGCGGACCCACCTGACCCGCCGATCCGCTCCCGGCGTTCGCCTCCCCCTGCGTCGGGCGGGCGGCGGGTAGTGTCGGCGGTACGTCCGACGACGTTGGGAGGACCCGTGACCGAAGATCCGAGGACACGTCCCGCGCCCGGGGAGGACCCGATCGCCGCGGTCCCCGAGGCCGACGCGGCCGAGCAGCGACTGCCGGCCACCGAGACGGGGGACGAGGACTGGCTGGAGCGCGCCGAGAACGAGGATTTCCCCACCGCGAACGAGGCCGACGTGGTGGAACAGCTCCGCGAAGCCGGGGGCGACGACGATGAGCACCGGTGACCCCGCCCCCGGGCCGCGCGCGCCGTGGTCGGGGGAACACCTATGTCACAGGGAACTTACGCAGGAGTAAGATGGCCGAAAAGCCGTGGGGCGTGTCATGAGCCGATGACGTGTGCGACGGTGTTAGCCACGCAGATGTCCGATGATGGCGTGCATCTGCCATGCCGAGTTCGGAGGGTGTGGGTGTGACAGCTCCTTCAGACGCCCGCTCCCGGGGCACCCGTCTGCCCCGGGTCAGGCGCCGCCGACAACTTCTGGCCGCGGCGCAGGAGGTCTTCGTCGCCCGCGGGTACCACGCGGCCGCGATGGACGAGATCGCCGACCGCGCGGGTGTCAGCAAGCCGGTGCTCTACCAGCACTTCCCGGGGAAATTGGAGCTGTACCTGGCGCTGCTGGAGGAACACTCCGAGGCCCTGGTCGAAAAACAGCGCGAGGCGCTGGAGAGCACCGATGACAACCGCCAGCGGGTCATCGCCAGTTTCCGCGCCTATTTCGACTTCGTGGCGGGCGACGGCGAGGCGTTCCGCCTGGTCTTCGAATCGGACCTGCGCAATCTGCCGGCCGTGCGCGAGAAGAGCGAGCAGACGTTCCAGCGTTGCGCCGAACTCATCGGCGAGGTGATCCGTCAGGACACCAGCATCTCCGACGAGGAGGCGCACCTGTTGAGCATCGGCCTGGTCGGCATGGCCGAGACCAGCGCCCGCTACTGGATCAACACGCGGGGATCGGTGCCCAAGGACGCCGCCGAGCTCCTGGTGGCCCGCCTGGCATGGCGCGGGATCAGCGGTTGGGACCTGCACCGCGGCGGCGAGGAGGTGCGGGGGTCCTGACCCCGCACGACCGACCGCGAGGGTCGGGACACGGACGTGCCGAGGGGCCCCGAGTGTACGCGCCCGGGGCCCCTCGGCACGTCCGGGATACCACCTTCCGGGCGGATTCTCCTCCCCTGGAAAACATTTGTCACCCCCGCCTTAGCCAACAAAGGACAAAGAAAAAGCAATACCCCTGATCAGCCCTCGATAAATGATTTGAAACGAGCGCTCCGGGTATCGCCGGATTGAGGGGCACCGCGCCTCTCTTCGCCGCTTTCTGACGGCGACCTTTCGGTACGACCGAATGGAGCGAGCGACTTGGGGGTGAAGACGTCATGGACGTGGGTCAGGGTCTGTCGACCGCTTGGCAGTCAGTGGCGGCCTTCGTGCCGTTGCTGATCGGCTTTCTCATCATCCTCGTGGTGGGCTGGTTCATCGCCTGGCTCGTGGGCAAGGCCGTCGCCAAGGGCCTGCACGGTGCCGGGTTGGATCGCGCGCTCCACCGCGGCGGGGTGGGCGAGTACTTCGAGCGCAGCCGCTGGAGCGCCAGCGAACTGTGCGGGAAGATCATCTACTACGTCGCCCTGCTGTTCGTGTTCACGCTCGCGTTCAACGTCTTCGGACCGAACCCGGTGAGCACGCTTCTCAACGATGTCATCGCCTGGATGCCGCGCGGCATCGTCGCGCTCATCATCGTGGTCGTGACCGCGATGATCGCCAAGGCCGTCAGGGACATCATCAGCGGAGCGCTCGGGGGGCTGTCCTACGGCCGCCTGCTGGGCAACATCGCGGGTGTGGCCATCCTGGCCCTGGGTGTCATCGCGGCGCTCAACCAGATGGGCATCGCCACGACCGTGACCACGCCGGTGCTCATCGCCGTGCTGGCCACCGTCGGAGGCATCCTCGTGGTCGGTGTCGGCGGTGGTCTGATCCGACCGATGCAGAGCCGCTGGGAACACTGGTTGAACCGGGCCGAGGAGGAGACCGGCCGCATCGCCGAGCAGAGCAGCTACCAGGCGGGACACAAGGCCGCCATGGGCCGTCCCGCGGCCGGGACCGCGACGCCCGCCGAGAGCCCCCGCCGGGCCGGGGCGAGCACGGGCGAACGCACCGAGGGCGGCGCCTGACGGGTCACAGGCGCATCAGGAGTGCTGTCGAGGAGGAAGGAGCCGGATATCGGAGAGGTATCGGACGGAGAAGACAAGGGAGATAAGGGAGGGGCGGGGCCTCACGGCCCCGCCCTCCCGTCGTCTCCGATGTCGTCCGTGCCGGCGACCTAGAGGAACTCCGAGTCGCGCAGTTCCAGGCGGGACAGGTGCTCGATCCGCCGAAAGGCCAGGACCACGGTGGCGACCATGGGCACCAGCGCCAGCCAGAAGACCGCACTGCCGGGACCGCTGAAGGCCATGGAGGCCAGCGCGACGACGAAGATCAGTGCGAAAAGCGCGAAGTCGACGCGATCCTGCTGGATCAGGACGCCGACCGGTGGGCGCGCCGCCCCATGCCGACCGCTCCTCATTCGCCATTCCTTTCTCGCGGCTCCCGCGGGCCGCTCCGCCAGTCACGGTGTCCGGTCCACTCCGGACCGGCATAACACCGTGGATCCCACGTTGCATTCCGCAGTGCCCCGCGCCCGGTTCCGATCCCGGGTCGCGTTCCGGCCGCCGTGGGCTCGCCCATGCTCCCAGCCTAAGCCCGTGAAGGGGATTCTCGCCGGTGAACGGGGCGGGGCGGGTGACCGAGAGGAAGAGCGCGTCGTCGGTCACATCGGTGCCTGCGGATGGCAACAACCTAGCGGACGAAACCGCGCTCCTTCGCCAAGCGGCAGATGGCGAGTACACGGAGGGTCTCCCAGTCGTACTCGACGGCCGCGGAATCCCAGCCGCGTTCGAGGCACCCGTCGAGGAAACCGTGGAGGTAGGTGCCGAGGGTCCGGGCGGTCACCTCGCCGCCGGCGGCGACGATGCCGTCGCACACCTGTGCGGCGTGCTGGTCCAGCTCAGCGCACATCCAGGGGGCGAGTCGGCCGTCCAGGGGGCCGATCCGATGGAAGTCACGGGTGAGTCCGGCCAGCGGGTGGCGCACGGAGGTCCCACGGGGCATGGAAGTACCTACTCGGGGTGGTCGAGACACGGGAATCGTCATCGAGTTTACGTCCGGGCCCCAACTGATCGTCACGAAAGTGTTGGAAATTACCCGCTCTTGACCAGAGTGTCCCCAAGCGCGGGTCAAGAACCCGTACAGAACAGAGGGGGTCGCCCCCGACGGTGAATCCCGACACGGACGGAAGCCCGGTCGCAGCCCCGCGGGCGCCCGGCTCAGGCGCTCAGCCCCATCGCCTCCAGGCGGGCGGCGTGCCGGTCGGTGAGGGAGGCGAACATGCGGCTCACCGCGGCCAGATCGCCCAGGCCGGTGACGCCCTCCCCGGAGTCCCCCGGCCTCTCCACACCCTCGGCGAGGAGCGCGGCCAGTCGGGGGCGGTCCACGGCGACCGTCTGGGCCTGACTGAGCGCCTCGCCGACCAGGCGGCGCGCCCACAGCGACAGTCGACCGGCCAGGACCGGGTCCTGCGCGAGGGCCTCGCGCACCGTCTCGGAGACGAACTCGGCACGACCGGTCTCGGCGAGCACCCCCTCGACCAGGGCCCGGGTCTCGTCGTCGGCCAGTTCGGCGACGCGGCGGTAGAAGTCCCCCGCGATGCCGTCGGCGACGTAGGTCTTGACCAGACTCTCCAACCAGGTCTTGGGCTCGGTGCGCGCGTGCCAGGCGTCCAGCGGCTCCACGAAGGGGGCCATGGTCTCCTCGGGGTCGACCCCCAGCTCCTCCAGCCGGTCGCGGAGCACCTGGTAGTGCGACTGCTCCGTGGCGGCCAGACCGGCCAGCCGGCCCTTGCCGCGCAGGGTCGGGGCCAAGACCGCGTCACCGGCGAGCCGGAAGAAGGAACCCAGCTCGGCGTAGGCCAACAGGCCGAGGAGGTCGATCACACCGGGGTTCACAGAGGGGCCTTTGGTCATGCCCGCCAGGGTATCGCTCGGCGGTTCTCACACCGAACCGGGGACTAAACGTTCCGACGGTGCGGTTGCACGTGCTGGGGACGGGTAGGTCCAAGTCGTCCGTCCGGCCCGGTGAACGTCCATGTCCATCGGCCGGGGCACCGGCTAGACTCTGCGTGACGACCTGCGTGTGCGGCCGAAACGGACCTCTCCTCAACGCACGCGGGGACGTTCCCGCACGCGGCGGCGTCGTACGAACGCCGCACCCGCCGCGCGACCCGGTCACCCGATGGTGGCCGAAGGCCGCGCGAACGAACCCGACGACCCACGGCGGGCCCCCGATGGAAAACGGGAGCGCGCCGAGCGGATGGATCCGATATTCGGCCGGGAGCCCCCGGGCCACGGATCCGACGGCAGCGCCGCCGCACCGTTCCCCCGGAACGGACGGCGAGCCGCGCCTTCCGCGGCGGCCCTCGAAAGCCGCCCGCGACCGCGATCCCGACGCGGCGACGCCACTCGCGTCACCGCCAAGATGGAGGCCTGAGCCCTGAGCATCACAGAAGACACACAGCAACCCCGGATCACCTTTCGCGACCTCGGTGTGACCGTGGAACTCGCCGACGCCCTGGAGGCGGAGGGGATCATCGAACCCTTCCCCATCCAGGAACTGGCCCTGCCGATCGCACTCGGCGGCAGCGACATCATCGGACAGGCCCGTACCGGTACCGGTAAGACCCTGGCCTTCGGCCTGCCCCTGCTCCAGCGGGCGCAGCAGACCCCCGGGACGTCGAAGAGCCCCCGGGCCCTGGTCGTCGTCCCCACCCGCGAGCTGGCCATCCAGGTCGCGGCGGACCTGACCACAGCGGGCAAGCGCAGCGGCTCCCGCATCCTGACCGTCTACGGCGGCCGTTCCTACGAGCCGCAGATCAACGGCCTCAAGGAGGGTGTGGACGTCGTCGTCGGCACCCCGGGCCGCCTGCTCGACCTGGAGAACCAGAAGCACCTGCGGCTCGACGGGGTCGGCGCGGTGGTCCTGGACGAGGCCGACAAGATGCTCGACCTCGGCTTCCTGCCCGACATCGAGCGCATTCTCACCAAGATCCCGACCGAGCGCCAGGTGATGCTCTTCTCGGCGACCATGCCGAGTGAGATCGTCTCCCTGTCCCGCAAGTACCTGCGGCAGCCCACCCACGTGCGGGCCGGTGACGACAACGAGATCGACGGTTCGGCCATCACCAGCCGGATCGCCCAGCACGCGTTCCGCACCCACCAGATGGACAAGATCGAGATGCTCGCCCGTCTCATCCAGTCGCGGGACCACGGTCAGAGCATGGTCTTCTGCCAGACGAAGCGGGCCTGCGACCGGGTGGCGGGCGAACTGAAGGACCGCGGTTTCGCCGTGGCCGCCGTCCACGGCGACCTGGGCCAGAGCCAGCGCGAACGGGCCCTGCGGGCCTTCCGCAACGGCAAGATCAACATCCTGGTCGCCACCGACGTGGCCGCCCGCGGACTCGACGTGGACGACGTGACGCACGTCGTCAACTACGAGACCCCCGAGGACGAGAAGACCTACACGCACCGGATCGGCCGCACCGGCCGGGCCGGACGCACCGGTACCGCCATCACGTTCGTCGACTGGCAGGAGATGCCGCGTTGGAAGCTCATCAACGCCGCACTGGACCTGCCGTTCAACGAGCCCGAGGAGACCTACTCCACGTCGAAGCACTTCTTCGAGGCGCTCGGCATCCCCGCGGGCACCAAGGGCCGGTTGGCCGCGGACAAGCGCGCCGAGCACGCCGGTCTTGAGGCCGAGGAGATCGAGGACATCGGTGACACCGGTGGCCCCCGGGTCCAGCGCGGTCGTCGCGAGCGGGACCACGGTCGCGACCAGGAGCGCGACGAGAGCCGCCGGCGGAGCAGGGGCGGTCGACCGCGTCGTCGCACCCGCTCCGGCGAGAGCGCGGTGAAGGGTGCCGAGGCCCCCGTGGCCGCACCCGCCGCCGAGCGCACCGAGGCCCCCGCCGCGCCCTCGCGCGAGGCCGAGGGCGGTGAGGGCGCCCGCAAGGTCCGCCGTCGCCGTCGCACCCGTAGTGGCGCGGCCGTCCGCCGTGACCCGGAGAACACCTGACCGAACGCCGAGGCCGTGGCCCCACCCCGGGTGCCACGGCGCCGAGCGGGCGCGGTGCCCGAAGGCACCGCGCCGGCGCGCACGGCCCCCGGCCGGGTCCGCAACGGACCGGGCCGTCATCGTCTAGGGTGACCCGACGTGAGTACACCTAAGTTCCTCGACCTGCCGCCCGGCGTGCGTCGAGTCGATCTCGACCTGTCCTACGGCCCGGTGGCGGCGTTGCGGGCACTGCCCGTCTCCGGGGGCGTGGAGCTGTCGCCCGCCGTGCTCGTGCACGGTTTCACCGGCAGCAAGGAGGACTTCATCGCGGTCCTCCAGACCCTCGCCCAGGCAGGTCGGGAGGTGGTCGCGATCGACCTGCCCGGGACCTACGCGTCCCCGGGGCCGGAGACCCTCACCCCGCCACCGGGCGCGCAGCGCCCCGACTACCGGCTGTCCTCGCTGGGCGAGACCGTGGCCGAGGTCGTCGAACTCGTCGGTGGCCGCGCACCGGTCCACCTGGTGGGGCACTCCTTCGGCGGTCTGGTGGCTCGCGAGACCGCGCTGAGCGGGATGGTCGACCTGGCGTCGTTGACGCTGCTGTGCAGCGGTCCCGCCGCCCTCCAGGGTCAGGGCGCGATGCGCGTCCGATCCCTCATCGCCGCGTTGTCCATGGATCCCTCCCGGGAACGGCTGGAAGAGCTGTGGGAGGAGCGGTTCGACGCCGAGGCGCGGCAGCGCACCCCCGATGAGCACGTGCGTTCCTTCCTTCACGACCGGCTGGTCGAGAGCAGCGCGCTGGGCCTGCTGCGCTGCGCCGAGGACCTGTTGGGCGCCCGCGACCGGGTGGACGAGCTGGCCGCGCTGGAGCTGCCGACCCTGGTGGTCTACGGCGAGAACGACGACGCCTGGGAGCCGGCCGCGCAGGAGGACATGGCGAAACGGCTGGACGCCCGGCGGATCGTCGTGCCCGGCGCGGGCCACTCCCCCAACGTGGAGGCCCCCGAGACCACGGCGAGCGCGTTCACCGCGTTCTGGAACGGGGTGGAGTCGGTCGGCCGTCGCTGACCTCCCGCACACGGACGCGCCCCGGCCCCTTCGCGGGCCGGGGCGCGTCGCGGGGGTCAGACCCAGGTGTCGAAGTTCTTGCCCTCGGCGGCCACGGTGGTGGCGGGGCCGCGGTCGGGCAGGATGCGGGTGTCCGGCGGCAGCGACAGCAGCGATTCGCCGATGGAGGCGAGCTGGGTCGTGTAGTCGATGTAGGTGTTGCCGACCATGCCGGGCTCACCCTTGCGCAGGGTGTCGCCGGAGAAGACGACGCCGAGCTGGCTGATGGAGAAGCCGATCGTGCCCGTGGAGGTGCCGGGCAGGGGCAGGACGTCGATCTGGAGGTCGCCGACGGTCATGGAACCGCCGCCCTCGACCTCGACGTCCGGACGGTGCTCGGCGCCGTGCAGACGCCGCCACAGGCGCATCTCGCGCGGGTGCAGGGCGATCGAGGCCTCGGTCTCCTCGGCGATCTTCACCGCCGACTCGATGTGCGGGCTGTAGGCGTTGGTGCAGGCGATGAGGTAGACGTCGCGCTCGCCCACGGCCTCCAGGACGGCCTCGGCGTCGGGGCCCGGGTCGATGACGATGACGCCCTCGTCGTCGGCGTCGACGATCCAGGTGTTGCCGACGAAATCGAACTTCTCGTCGTCGAACTCGAAGGTGCCGGCGGTGCGGACGCGGGTGACGCCGTCGGAGTCGGGGCCGGTGACTCCGGTCTCCTCGGTCTCGTCGGCGAAGATGTGGGGGACCGCCTTCTCGGCGGCCACGACCTCCGCGGCCTCGTCCTTTGTGGCGTCGTCCTCCGTGGCGTCGTCGGAGTCGGCCTTCTCGGTCTCCTCCGCCTTCTCCTCGGCGTCGACGTCCGTGTCGGGGCCGCCGTCGGTCTCGGCCGCGGCCTCCTCGGCCTCGTCCTTCTTCGCGGAGGTCTCCTTCTCGGCGGCCACGACCTCGGTGTCGGCCTTCGCCGTCCCCTCGGCCCCGGTCTCCTCGACGGCCTCCTTGTCGTCCACCGCGACCTCCGCAGCGGAATCGGTGGCCTCCGGGCCGTCCTGCTTCTTCGGCTTCCGCTTCCAGAACACGGCGTCAGACCTTTCGCTTCGTTCGATATGGGTGGTTATGCTGCGACCATTGTCGCGCCCGCGCGCGATGGTCCGTACCGTACCGAACCCCGGGCGGGCGCCGACAGTCTCAACCCCTGATCAGGGGTACTCCCGTGGCGGGCGCCACCAGTTCCTCGAACGCCTCCGGCGCGGTGGTCCGGGCGCCCAGCCGGTGCCCGGTGAGCGAGCCGTGGTCATCGCTGGAACCGGTCACCACGACGCCCAGGTCGGCGGCGACCCCGCGCCAGTGGCGGCTCTGCTCACGGTTGTGCGAGGGGTGATCTGCCTCGATGCCGCCGAGTCCGGCGGTGACCATGCGCTCGACCAGTTCCAGGGGGACCTCCCCGTTGAGGGCGCCCTCGGCGCGGGCCGGGTGGGCCAGGGAGCAGACCCCTCCGGCGGCCCGGACCAGCTCGACCGCGCGCACCGGGTCGATGGCGTACCGGGAGGCGTAGGCGGGTCCCCCGGAGCCGATCCACCGGTCGAAGGCGTCCTGGACGTTGCGGGCGGCACCCACCTCCACGATCGCGCGGGCCAGGTGGGGGCGGCCGATGGTGTTGGCGTCGGCGTACTCCTCGTGTCCGGCGCCGGCGATCTCCAGCACGCGCTCCCAGGTCACGTCAACGCCCTGGGCCCGGAGCTTGTGGACCATCTCCTCGGCGCGCGAGGCCCGGTCGGAGCGGACCCGGCGCAGTTCCTCCGTCAGGCCGGGGTGGTCCGGGTCGAACAGATAGGACACCAGGTGGACGCTGGAACCCCGATAGGCGCAGGACAGCTCCATCCCCGGTACCAGGGTGAACCCGGGCGGCAGGGCCTCGGCCGCCGACGCGATACCGCCGACGGTGTCGTGGTCGGTGAGGGCGAGGACGTCGATACCCGCGGCGACCGCGTACTCGATGACCTCCGCCGGCGAATCGCCGCCGTCGGAGACGGAACTGTGGGAGTGCAGGTCGATACGTGTCACCGGGTGATCGTACTAGGGCGTGTTCCGCGGGCGCCCACCTCGCCGCGCGACGCCCCGGCACGCCCTGATCGGCCGGAGGGCCGTCGGCAGGCCGCCACCCGGGTCAGGGCGACCGGGGCGCCAGCTCTCCGGAGAGGAAGGGACTGGGGGCGCCGAAGGGCGGCTCGAAGGCGACGCCGCCGTCGTTGATGTCGCGCAGATCGCGCAGGGCGTTGATCTCGCACATCAGCAGGGCGGTGTCGGCGGAGGCGAAGATCACCCACAGCCACTGGGAGAGCGCCTCGCCGGTGTATCCGGCGCGGTCGCGGCCCAGATCGAGGTTCCACAGCGGGATCTCGTGTCCCTCGAAGCGGACCTTGGCGTCGGCGGCCCGGGTGTCGAGGCCGTCGCCGGGGTCGGGGCCCTCCAGTCCGGCCAGGCGGGCGCCCAGTCCGACTCCGGGGGCCTCGGCGACGATGACGGCCTCGCCGACACCGCCCAGCGGGTCCGGCCCGGAGAGGGCGACGGCGATGCCCAGGGCTCCGCTGCGGTCGTCACCGGCCTCGGCGAATCCGGTGACCACCCACCCCGTGGGCAGCGGCCACGGGACCCACACGGGGACCCGGGACTGGGGCAGCAACGCCTCCAGCGCGGACGTGTTGGGTGTGCGCACCGGTTGGAGCGGACTGACCGGGCCGTGGGCGTCACACTGCCAGGCGCTGGTCCACAACCCCGGGGGCCGGACCGCGCGTCCACACCGGGGGCACGAGGGATCGGTCTTCATGTCTTAGCCATCTACCCGGTTGACCTGGGCGGAAACGCACGACGGGCGGGCCGCGTCGCGGCCCGCCCGTCCCGAGGACACGGGGTCCTACTGCTGCTGGCGCTTCTTGTTGGCGGTGATCCGACCGCGTTCCTTCTGGTCGAGGACGACCTTGCGGATGCGGACGTGCTCGGGGGTGACCTCGACGCACTCGTCCTCGCGGCAGAACTCCAGGGCCTGCTCCAGGGAGAGCTTCCGCGGCGGCACCAGGCGCACCAGCTCGTCGCCGGTGGCGGAGCGCATGTTGGTGAGCTTCTTCTCCTTGGTGATGTTGACGTCCATGTCGTCGGAGCGCGAGTTCTCGCCGACGATCATGCCCTCGTACACCTCGGTGCCCGGCTCGACGAACAGCGTGCCGCGCTCCTGGAGGTTGAACATCGCGAACGCCACGGCGGCGCCGGCCCGGTCGGCCACCAGGGAGCCGTTGGGGCGGGTGCGCAGCTCGCCGAACCACGGCTCGAACTTCTCGAACACGTGGTGCGCGATACCGGTGCCGCGGGTCTCGGTGAGGAACTCGGTGCGGAAGCCGATGAGGCCGCGGGAGGGGACCAGCCAGTCCATGCGCACCCAGCCGGTGCCGTGGTTGACCATGTTCTCCATGCGGCCCTTGCGGACGCTGAGGAGCTGGGTGATGGCGCCCATGTACTCCTCGGGGGCGTCCACGGTGAGACGCTCGACGGGCTCGTGGACCTTGCCGTCGACGACCTTGGTGACCACCTGCGGCTTGCCGACGGTCAGCTCGTAGCCCTCGCGGCGCATCTGCTCGACCAGGATGGCCAGCGCCAGCTCACCACGGCCCTGCACCTCCCAGGCGTCGGGACGCTCGGTGGGCAGCACGCGCAGCGAGACGTTGCCGACGAGTTCCTTGTCGAGGCGGTCCTTGACCAGGCGGGCGGTGACCTTGGCGCCCTTGACCCTGCCGACCAGCGGCGAGGTGTTGGTGCCGAGGGTCATGGAGATGGCCGGCTCGTCCACCGTGATGAGCGGCAGCGGGACCGGGTTCTCCAGGTCGGCGAGGGTCTCGCCGATCATGATGTCCTCGATGCCGGCGATGGCGACGATGTCACCGGGTCCGGCCTTCTCGGCGGGCTTGCGCTCCAGACCGTCGGTCATGAGCAGCTCGGTGATCTTGACCTGCTGGACGTTGCCGTCGGTGCGGATCCACGCGACCTGCTGGCCCTTGCGCAGCTCTCCCTGCTGGACGCGGCACAGCGCCAGGCGGCCCAGGAACGGGGAGGCGTCCAGGTTGGTGACGTGGGCCTGGAGCGGCGCGTCCGGGACGTACTCGGGCGCCGGGATGGTGTCCAGGATGGTGGAGAACAGCGGCACCAGGTTGTCGTTGTCCGGGATGGTGCCGTTGGCGGGGCGCTCCAGGGAGGCCTTGCCGTCGCGGGCGCAGGCGTAGACGATGGGGAACTCGATCTGGGACTCGTCCGCTTCCAGGTCCATGAACAGTTCGTAGGTGTCGTCCACGACCTCGGCGATACGGCTGTCGGGCCGGTCCACCTTGTTGATGACGAGGATGACGGGGAGCTTGGCCTTGAGGGCCTTGCGGAGCACGAAGCGGGTCTGGGGCAGCGGGCCCTCGCTGGCGTCCACCAGCAGGACGACGCCGTCGACCATCGACAGGCCGCGTTCGACCTCACCGCCGAAGTCGGCGTGGCCGGGGGTGTCGATGATGTTGATGACCACGTCCTCGCCCTCGGGCGTGGTGTAGTGGACGGCCGTGTTCTTCGCGAGAATGGTGATGCCCTTCTCGCGCTCCAGGTCGTTGGAGTCCATCACGCGGTCGTCGACATCCTGGTTGTCCCGGAAGACACCGGACTGCCAGAGCATGGCGTCAACGAGGGTCGTCTTACCGTGGTCGACGTGGGCCACGATGGCGACGTTGCGAAGGTCGCGACGGCGTGCGGAGCCCTCGACGGGCGTAGCGCTGGACATGGAAAAGTCTCGATCTCCTGGTCTGGGAAGAGACCGCAGGATGCCACGGCCCGTTGCCAGTTTATGCGGTCATGAGGGGCTGGTCGGGAAACGCACAGGTCACCCTGATCACCCCTCCAGGGGGAACAAGGCCGAAGACGCGGTTCATCCCGTCGGGACGAGCAGCGCCCCGATCGGGTCGAGGAAGGGCACGTCGGCCGGGAGCCAGTCGAGAGTGCCCAGGTCGGCGGCGGTGAGCCAGCGCAGGGACAGGTGCTCCAGGGCGCGTGGTTCGCCGTCGATCAGGTCGGCGCGCAGCAGGCGCAGGACGGCGGACCGGGTGCGCCCCGGGGTCGTGGGAAACGGGACGTCGACGCCGATCGCCTCACGGGCGCGGACGGTGACGCCGAGTTCCTCGCGGCATTCGCGGACGAGGGCGTCGGCGGGGGTCTCGCCCGGGTCGACCTTGCCGCCGGGGAACTCCCACCGGCCGTGCAGGGCGGCGGGTTCGGCGCGTTGGGCGGCGAGGATGCGGCCGTCGCGGATGATGGCGGCGCCCACGACGATCAGGGTGTCTCGGTCCACGATCCCCCAGGGTAGCGGGCGGTGCGCAGGCGGTGGGCCAAGGCCGTGTGCCGGTGGCCGGAGGAGGCGTTGCGGACGGCCTGGGCCAGGGCGCGGCGGGAGCCGACCAGCACGACGAGGCGCTTGGCCCGGGTGATGGCGGTGTAGAGCAGGTTGCGCTGGAGCATCATCCACGAGCTGGTGGTGACGGGCACGACGACGGCCGGGTACTCGCTGCCCTGGGAGCGGTGCACGGTGATGGCGTAGGCGTGGGCGAGCTCGTCGAGTTCGGCGAAGTCGTAGGTGATGTCCTCGTCCTCGTCGGTGCGCACGGTGAGTTCCTGGGCCACGGGGTCCAGACCGGTGACGACGCCGAGGGCGCCGTTGAAGACGCCGTTGGCGCCCTTGTCATAGTTGTTGCGGATCTGGGTGACCTTGTCGCCGACCCGGAAGGTCCGGCCGCCGAACCGGCGTTCGGGGATCCCCTCCCCCGCCGGGGTGAGGGCCTCCTGGAGCGCGATGTTGAGGTTGCCGGCCCCGGCGGGCCCGCCCTTCATCGGGGTGAGGACCTGGACGTCGCGGCGCGGGTCCAGGCCGAAGGCGCGGGGGATCCGGCCGGCGACGACGTCGACGGTCATGAGCGCGGCGTCCTCGGACTCCTCGCAGGCGAAGAGGAAGAAGTCGCGCATGCCCTCGAACAGGGGCGGTTCGCCCTTGTTGACCCGGTGGGCGTTGCTCACCACTCCGGACTCCTGTGCCTGGCGGAACACCCGGGTGAGCCGGACGCTGGGGATGGGGGAACCCTCGGCGAGCAGGTCGCGCAGGACCTGCCCGGCGCCGACGGACGGCAGCTGGTCGACGTCGCCGACGAACACCAGGTGGGCGCCGGCCGGGACGGCCTTGATGAGCTTGTTGGCGAGGATGAGGTCGAGCATGGACGCCTCGTCGACCACCAGCAGGTCGCAGTCGAGGGGGTTGTCGCGGTCGTAGGAGGCCTCGCCGCCGGGGCGCAGTTCGAGGAGCCGGTGCACGGTGGCGGCCTCGTGCCCGGTGAGTTCGGTGAGGCGTTTGGCCGCGCGGCCGGTGGGGGCGGCCAGGATGATCTTCGCGCCCTTGACGGCGGCCAGGGTGACGATGGAGGAGACGGTGAAGGACTTGCCGCAGCCGGGGCCGCCGGTGAGGACGCTGACCTTGCGGGTGAGCGCCTGTGTCACCGCTTCGCGCTGTTCGTCGGCGAGTTCGGTGCCGGTGCGCCGGTGCAGCCAGCCCAGGGCGACCTCCCAGTCGACGTCGGCGAAGGCGGACAGCCGGTCGTGCGGGTGGTTCAGCAGGGTGAGCAGCCCGGTGGCGGCGCCGACCTCGGCCCGGTGGAAGGGCACCAGGTGGACGGCGCGCACCGGGGCGCCGTCGGGGCCGGGGACCTCTTCGCGGACCACTCCCTCGTCCTCGATGAGCCGGGCCAGACACTCGATGACCAGGCCGGAGTCAACGCCGAGGATCTTGACGGCGGCGGAGATGAGCTTCTCCTCGGGCAGGTGGCAGTGACCGTCGCCGGTGGACTCCGAGAGGGTGAACTGGATGCCGGCCATGATCCGTTGGGGGCTGTCGTGGGGGATGCCGACGGCCTGGGCGATGGTGTCGGCGGTCTTGAAGCCGATGCCCCACACGTCGGTGGCCAGCCGGTAGGGCTCCTTCTGGACGATCTCGATGGAGGTGTCGCCGTACTTCTTGTAGATGCGCACGGCCAGGGAGGTGCTCACCCCGACGCCCTGGAGGAAGACCATGACCTCCTTGATGGCCTTCTGCTCCTCCCAGGCGTCGGCGATGAGCCGGGTGCGCTTGGGGCCCAGGCCGGGGACCTCGATGAGGCGTTCCGGGTCCTGTTCGATGACGTCGAGGGCGTCGGTGCCGAAGTGCTCGACGATGCGTTCGGCCATCTTGGGGCCGATGCCCTTGATGAGGCCCGAGCCCAGGTAGCGGCGGATGCCCTGGACGGTGGCGGGCAGGACGGTGGTGTAGTCGTCGACGTGGAACTGGCGACCGTACTGCGGGTGCGAGCCCCAGCGGCCGTGCATGCGCAGGGCCTCACCGGGTTGCACGCCCATGAGGGTGCCGACCACGGTGAGCAGCTCGGCGCCGCGCCCGGTATCGACCCGGGCGACGGTGTAGCCGGTCTCCTCGTTGGCGTAGGTGACGCGTTCGAGGACGCCTTGGACCACGGCGGGCGAACGCTTCTCGTCGGGCACACGGTCCCCTTTCTCAGGCGTCCCCGATCTCGGGGAGGTCGTCGCCGAGCACGGCCAGGACACGTTCCCGGTCGGCCTTGCGCAGCCCGCGGGCGACCAGAGTGTACGAGTCGCGCAGCATCTCCAGCACCTCGTCCTCGGGGACGGTGCCGTCCAGGACCACGGTGTTCCAGTGGTCCTTGTTCATGTGGTAGCCGGGGGTGACGGCGGGAAAGCGGTCGCGCAGTTCCAGGGCGTGGACCGGGTCGCACTTGAGGTTGGCCCGGGCCGGGGCGTCGCCGTCGGAACCCTCCATGAACAGGGCGAACATCCTGTCGCACACCTTGTAGACGAGTGGACCGGGACCGAAGGGTTCGGTCTCGACGGCCTCCGGGAACCACAGGGCGGCCTCGATGAACCGGGACGGCTTCATGACGATCGCCTCCTTTCCGTCTTCGAGCCTGCCAGAGACGGGCGACGTTCGGGTCCGTGCGCCCGAGCCTGTGAACGGCCGGGGTCAGGTCCCGACCGCGTCGGGGTCGGTCGGTTCGGACAGGCGGAGGGCGGCCTCCTGGGCGCGGACCAGGGAGCGCAGTTCCGCCTCATGGTGCTCGTGCGCGGCGCCGGACTCCACGACGCGATCGGCGACCGCGTCGAACGCGCGGGCGGAGGAGGCGTCGGTGCGCTCGTCCTCGAAGGTGCGCACCCGGGCCGCGTACTCCTCCAGCAGTCCGATGCGGTGTTCCAGGCGACCGCGCTCCCCGGCCAGGGCGGCGCGGGCCCGCTCGGCGGCAGCCCTGGAACGCTCGCCCGTGACCGGGGTGCGGTCGGCGCGGACGGCCTCCCGTCCCAGGCGGACCAGCCCGTGGGCGATGATCCACTCGGTCTCGGCCAGCACGACCTCGTTGCGAACGGTGTCGAGGAGCAGCCCCTCGCGGTGCGGTCCGGACTCCAGGACGGCGTCCACCGCCCGCTGGGCGCGCTCCAGCAGGGAGCGGTACTCCCCCTCGACCATGTCGAGGGTGACGTACCGGTCGGCCAGGTCGCGCAGAACGCGGCGCGGGTCGCGGCGGTCCCTTTCCCGGGCGGCCAGCTCGGAGGGGACGGCGACCGCGACGACCGCGAACAGGACGAGGGGGATCGACCCGAGGGGGCTCAGGTCCAGGAGGATCTGGCAGGCCACGTAGGTGAGGAGGGCGCCGTAGGACGTCCGCAGGATGGTCTTGTTCCGCCCCACGGGTTCGCTCCGGTCCACGGGTTCGCTCCGGTCCGCGGCGTTCCGGTCGGCCGAGGCCGCCAGGACCGCCCTCTTCTCCCGGTCCGACAGGTCGGGGTCGAGGGTGATCCGCCTCGGACCGTCGGCGGTGTGCGACTCCAGGAGACGGGACCGGACCTCGTGGCCGAGAAGGGTCAGGGAGAGGAATCCCTGACGGGTGCGTTCGGCCAGACCCCGTTCGATGAGGGCGGCGTTGCCCGGTGCGCCCCGGTACGCGGGGGACCACACGTCCGGGTCGTCGGGCAGGGGCGCGGCCCCGAGCAGCGCCCGGGCGATTCCGGGACTCACGGAGATCGTGCGACCGTCGGAGAGGGTGATTTCCAAGCGGATCCTCGGGGGCGACGGGGGTGACGCGTTCTTTATATCCGAGGCGCCCCGGACCCGACCCGGTTCCAGGTCCCCTCCCCGGCGGGGGTCGGTGGATAGACTCCGGCTCGACGTCCCCCACGATCCCCGGGAGCCCTCATGAAGGCGCGCGGCATCCGCAGACTCCACCCCCTGGAACCCGGCGACCCGCGTGAGGTCGGCGGGCACCGGGTGGTCGGCCGGATCGGCTCCGGGGGCATGGGCACCGTCTACGCGGCGGACTCGCCCGGGGTGCACGGGTACCTCGCGGTCAAGGTGATCCACGCGGAACAGGCGTCCGATCACCGGTTCCGGGACCGGTTCGCGTTGGAGGCCCGACTGCTGTCGCGGGTGAACAGCCCGTCGGTGGCCCGGTTCGTGCGGGCCGACGTGCAGGCCGAACTGCCGTGGATGATCACCGAGTACGTGCCCGGTCCGACCCTGCGCCACCACGTGGAGCGCTACGGCCGGCTGAAGAAGGGGATGCTGCTCGGGCTGGCGGCGGGGACCGCGGAGGCGTTGCGCGCCATCCACGCGGCCGGTGTGGTCCACCGCGACCTCAAGCCGAGCAACGTGGTGCTGTCCGACAAGGGCCCCAAGCTGGTGGACTTCGGCATCGCGCACCCGGTGGAGGACCCCGACCCCACCAAGTGGATCCGGTTGCGGCGGATGCGACGGGCCTACCGGGACCTCAAGCTGCCCTCGCCGGAGACCCTGCCGGACGAGCGGATCACCGCGTGGGTGGACAAGCTCGGCACCCCGGGGTGGATCAGTCCGGAGCAGTACTCGCGGCAACCCACGACACAACGCTCCGACGTGTTCCTGTGGGGGGCGACGGTGGCGTTCGCGGCCCTGGGCCACGACCCGTTCGGGCGGGCCGACGCCAAGGAGATGGCCCGACGGGTGTTGTTCGAGGAGCCCGACCTGGAGTACCTGCCGCCCGGCCTGAAGCGGGTGGTGGTGGCCGCGACTGCCAAGGATCCCGACGAGCGGCCGGACGCGGCGGAGTTGCTGAGCGAGGTGCTGGCGTTGGAGGAGGGCGTCGACACGCCGGGGACCGGCGCGGCGGCCGTGCGCGGACTCCTGGGACGGCGGTGGACGGAGGTGGCGGTGCGGGCACCGGCCCCGCCCCGCGAGGGGGCGCGCCTGTTCGGGCGCTCCCCCGCCCGGGATCAGAGCAGGCCGTAGTGGGCGCGGGCCTCACGGGAGAACATGACGGTGATCATGTACACCGCGAAGCCGAGCGGGACGACCGCCTCCAGGGCCCCGGAGAGCAGGTTCCACAGCAGCAGCGCGCCGGCGGCGCCCTGGAAGAGCACCACGCCCCAGAAGACGCCGAGCGTCCGGCGGCGGATGCGCGCGGCCAGCAGGGTGGACAGCACCCCGTAGACGCCGGTGACGGCGGCCATGACGATGATCAGGGAGCGCATCATCTCGACGCTGATCTCCAGTTGCACGCCCTGCTCCCCGAGCATCTGCGCCTGGGCGGCCAGGGCCTCCTCCATCTGCGCCTGGGGGATGACCAGGCCTTGCAGGAGCAGGAGGGACAGGGCGATCCCGCAGGCGCCGCCGATGAACATCAGGATGCGGACCACGGCGACCCTGCGGGGCAGCGGCGCGTCGGGGTGGAGGGCGGCGAAGCCCGCTTCGAAGTCCGGCAGGCCCCTCTGCGGCGGGATGCCGTCGGGCTCATAGGGGTCCTGGCCAGAGGGAGACAAGGCCGTCCTCCGAGGGGTTTCGGGGTCAGTGACACCACTCATGGTAGAGCCGCCCTCCGGAGGGAGGGCGCCCTACCGGGTGCGAGAGGTGGGAGGTCGCCGCCCGGGAGACGGGTCGCCGTGATCGATCCCGATGATACGGACGGGTCGAAAACCTCCATCGGTACAGCAGGATTCTGCAAATCGTAACCCTGAGGCCCATGACCGTCACGGCGATCGCCTCTAATGTGGCGTCTCTGACCCCACTTCCGCCCCGGGCGGAGCACACGATGATCCCCCGACCCCCAAAAGGAGCCCGGACCCATGTCCAGACTCGTGCGCGCCTCGGCGGCACTTCTGCTGACGAGCGCCTTCGTGGTGCCGTTCGCGCCCACCGCCGGCGCGGCCGTCCCCATGGAACCCTCGGGTGACGCCGACTTCACCTTGACGATCCTGCACGCGAACGACCCCGAGTCGCGGCTGTTGTCCGCGTCGGGGCAGGAGGACTTCGGCGGGGCCGCCCGGTTCACCACCCTGATCAACGACCTGCGCGAGGCCGAGGAGTCCGGCTCCGACGGTGTGGTGACCGTGAACTCCGGCGACATGTACCTGCCGGGCCCGGAGTTCTCGGCCTCCCGAGAGGACGGCGCCCCGTTCTACGACGCGGTGGCCGCCCGGTACGCCGGCTATGACGCGATCGCCATGGGCAACCACGAGTTCGACTTCGGCCCGGACGTGTACGCCGAGTTCATCGAGCAGCTGCCCGACGTGCCGGTGGTGGCCGCGAACGTCGACGTGTCCAAGGAGCCGTCCCTGGCCGCGCTGAGGGACGCGGGCCGGATCGCCCCCAGCACCGTCGTGGAGGCGGGCGGCGAGCAGGTCGGCATCGTCGGCGCGCTCTACCCGCTGCTGTCCACCATCAGCAGCCCGCGCAACGTGGTGATCGAGGACGTGGTCGCCCCGGTCCAGGCCGAGGTCGACCGGCTCACCGCGGAGGGTGTCGACAAGATCATCATGATCTCGCACCTCCAGGGCATCGCCTACGAGGAGCGGGTCGCGCGGGAGCTGACCGGGATCGACGCGATCGTCGCGGGCGGCGGCCACGAGATCATGGCGAACCCGGACGACGCCCTGGTCCCCGGTGACCAGGTCACGGCGCACCCGGGCACGGGCGCGCCGCTGTCCTACCCCCTGATCGCCACCAACCCCGACGGGGAGGAGGTGCCGATCGTGACCGCCGGCTCCAACTACAAGTACGTGGGACGCCTGGTCCTCGACTTCGACGCGGCCGGCGACGTGATCTCCGTGTCCGACCGTTCCGGCACGGTCCGGGTGTCGGGCGCGGGCGACGACGCGGTGGCCCCGGACGCCGACGTCGAGGCGCAGGTGACCAAGCCGATCTCCGACTACGTGGCCGAACTGGCCGAGACCGTGGTCGCCCAGAGCGAGGTGGACCTCAACGGCGTCCAGAACCCGGGCGTGCGCACCCAGGAGACCAACCTGGGCGACCTGGTGGCCGACGGACTGCTCGACACCGGTGTCCGCAACGCCGCCGACTACGGGGTGCCCGAACCGCAGATCGGCATCCAGAACGGCGGCGGCATCCGCAACGCCTCCGTGATCCCGGCCGGTCCGCTGACCTCGCTGGACACCTATTCGATCGCCCCGTTCGCCAACCAGGTGGCCGTGGTGCCCGACTTGCCGCGTTCCCAGATCAAGGAGCTGCTGGAGCAGGGTGTGGCCGCGGCTCCGGCCGCCAGCGGCGCGTTCATGCAGGTCGCGGGCGTGAACTTCGCCTACGACCCGGCGCGGACCGCGCAGGTCGTCGACGGGGACGGCAACGTGACGACCCCGGGTGAACGGGTCCGCAACGTGATCCTGCACGACGGCACGGTGCTCGTGAAGGACGGGAAGGTCGTGGAGGGCGACCCGATCACGGTGGTGACCAACGACTTCTCCGCCCGGGGCGGCGACAACTACCCGTTCCGCGGCGCCGACTTCACCGTCGTGGGATCCACCTACCAGGGCGCCCTGGAGCGGCTCATCACCGGACGGCTGGAGGGTCGGATCACCGAGGCCGCCTACCCCGAGGGCGGCGCCGGTCGCATCGTGGTGGGCGAGGAGGCGACCGTTCCCGACCCCGGGACCGGCCCGTCCCCCTCGCCCTCCCCGTCCCCGACCGACGGCCCCACGGGCGGCCCCACGGACGGTCCGACCGGCGGTCCGAGCGGCGACCCCTCCGACCCGGCGAGCAAGAGCCCGAAGCCGGGCGACGGCGGCGACGGTTCGCTGCCCAGGACCGGCACGGCGGTTCTCGGCCTGGTCGCAGCCGCCGTGGTGGCCGTGGGCGCGGGCGGCGCGGCCCTGTACCTGAGCCGTAAGCGCAAGGGAGCGGAACCGGCCGGGCTGGACGGCTGACACCGGCGGCGTCGAGCCTCACGGAACGAGGGGCCCGGCCGGGTGCGCACTCCACCCGGCCGGGCCCCTTCCTCGTGTCCGGTGGACCGCTCCGGTCAGCAGCGGGGCAGACCCTCGATGGGTTTCCAGGGTTCGGCGACGCGCAGGGCCGTGGCGCTGACGAAGACGTCCCGGTTGCCGGTGTCGTCGTCGGTGAGCACCCACCAGGTGGAGTTGGCGCCCTTGCCGTCGGAGTGGGCGGTGCCCTCGGTCTGGCAGAAGAAGTAGTGGCGGCCGGCCCACAGCCAGCCTCCGGTGGTGTAGCGGGTGTCCTGCGACCAGTAGGAGCGGGCGTCGCGCCAGGTGGTGTAGTAGTGGCGGACGGAGAGGGCGCCGCGTTCCTCGGCCGAGGTGGTACCGGCCGCCGTCTCGCCTCGGGTCTGGGCGGCGGCCGGTGCCGCCAGTGCCATGGGCAGGGCGAGCGCGACGGCGAGCGCCGCCGTTCGCAAGGTGCCTGCTCGGGTCATCGGAACGCTCCTCGACTCCCCTCCCGGGTCCGCTGCGCCCGCGCCCCGGGACGGTCATCGTCCCCAGGGCATCGCCGGCCCTGGTGCCGGGACGGATGATCCTGCTGGAATGGGATGGGGGGCGATGATCGTGACCGACCACCGCCCACCCACACATTGTCACTCACAGCGAACAATTCATTCCGTTGCGACACGGCCGTGTTCGCGGACCCCGCGTGTCAGGCGCAGCCCGCCGCCTCGCGCGCGTACTCCGCCATCCCGTCGCGCGCCGCCTGATCGGCCTCGGAGCCCTCGAACCAGATGAGGACGAAGTGGCAGGCCTCCTGCACGTCCACGGCGTCGTTGCCGTCCTCCCCCATGCCCTCCTTCAGCAGGAGCGCGGCCAGTGAGGCCGACCCCTCCTGGGCGTAGGCGATCACGCGGACCACCTCGGTGTCGGTGGCGGAGGTGCACTGGAACAGCGTCCCCTCCTGTTCGGAGCCCTCGCAGAGTTCGGCGGTGATGTTGCGCCGTTCCCGGATGTCGTACTCCCGGCGCAACTCGGCGACCAGGTCGTCGGAGGTCGGCAGGTCCTCCGGGGCGGGAGTGGGCTCATCGGTGGGTTCCGACGTGGGCTCCGGTTCGGGCTCCGGTTCCGGCGTGGGCTCCGGGGTGGGCGTCTCCTCACGGGTGGGCTCGGGCGAGGGTTCGGCGCCCGCCTCCCCCGCGGCCACACCAGAGGTGATCACGCTCCCCAGGACGAGTCCGCCACCGAGGACGGACGCGCCCGCAAGGACGGCGATGACCACGAGCACGACCATCAGTCCGGTGCCGTACCTGCCGGCGGGACGAGGGGGCGGCGGAGGCGGAGGGGGACCCGGTGGCGGGCCGGGCGGCGGATTCCATGGGGGCTGCTCGGGTTCCCGGTGGGGGTTCACGCGCTCTCTCCTCGTCATCGGCGTCGAGCGGTCCGACGGCGACGATGGGGGACCGCTCGCACATCGCCGTTGTTCTTCCACCCTTTCATCCACGATCATCCCATTGATACCGATAAAGCGGCCGACCGGGGCCGGTTTCGGCGACCGAGCGCCGCAGCTCGATCACTCCGCGCACCACACTTCACCAAGAACCCTGATTTTTCCCGGCCAAGGGCAAAGAAAGCCCATTGATAGAGCAATCGAGTTGTTTGTCTGGTATGTGAATACCGTATTTTCGGCCAACCTTGGGCCATCCGGCGCGCATAATAGGGAAATGCGCGACCCCGGACCTACGATCGACAGCATGACCTGCGTTTTGCTGGCCGAAGACGATGTCTCGATCTCCGAGCCTCTCGCGCGCGCACTCCGCCGCGAGGGCTACACGGTGGACGTGACCGTCAACGGCATTGAGACACTCGACCGTGCCCGTGCGGGAGACATCGACCTGATGGTCCTGGACCTGGGCCTGCCCGAAATGGACGGGCTGGAAGTGGCGCGTCGGCTCCGAGCCGAGGGCCATGGAACGCCGATCCTCATCCTCACCGCCCGCGCCGATGAGGTCGACACCGTCGTCGGCCTCGACGCCGGCGCCGACGACTATGTCACCAAACCCTTCCGGCTGGCGGAACTGCTGGCCCGGGTGCGCGCCCTGTTGCGGCGCGGGGGAGCCGAGGTGCCCGTCGTCCACGGCGTGCGCATCGACAACGACTCCCGCCGGGCCTGGCTGGGCGAACGCGAACTCCAGCTCACCACCAAGGAGTTCGACCTGCTGCGCGTGCTCGTGCGCGACGCCGGCAAGGTGGTCACCCGGGAACAGATCATGCGCGAGGTGTGGGACACCAACTGGTGGGGGTCGACCAAGACCCTGGACATGCACATCTCCTGGCTGCGACGCAAACTCGGTGACGACGCCAACCAGCCGTCGTACATCACGACCGTCCGCGGCGTGGGCTTCCGCTTCGAGCGGGACTGATCGGACCGTGGGTTCGACGCGTCCCCTCCCCGGTCGGCCGGCTCCCGGTCGGACGAACATGAGGTGACATGCGCAGGCGGATGGTTTTCTCCACCCTGGTGGTGACCGTCATCGCCGTCATGCTGCTCGGACTGCCCTTGGGTGCGCTCACCTACAAACTGGTGCACGACGAGAGCAGTCGTGCCCTCCAGGGCGAGGCGGAGTTGATCGGTGCCGAGAGCGACACCATGTTGGAGATCCACGACGAGATCAACCTCACCGAGCTCGACCGGGAGAATCCGGACCGGTTCATCCGGATCACGACCGGCGACGGCACCAACACGGTGACGGCCGGGAACCCGGCCTTGGACCCGAACGCGCCCGATGCCCCCGCGCTGATGCTGGCGACGGCCACCACCGGGCGGGGCACCGTGGTCGAGGTGTGGATGAGCGGTGACGAGGTCCAGCAGAGCGTGGTGCGCGCCTGGCTGGGCATCGCCTCCCTGTCGCTGCTGGCCATCGGCGTGGCGGTGGGGTTGTCCATGTTCCAGGCACGGCGGCTGACCCTGCCACTGGTCGACCTGGCCTACACCGCCGAACGGCTGGGTTCGGGGGTCACCACGCCGTGGGGTCACCGCTACGGCATCCCCGAGGCGGACCGGGTGGCCGAGGTCCTGGACCGCAGCGCCGAGCGCATCGCCGGCCTGATCGCCACCGAACGCCACTTCGCCACCGACGCCTCCCACCAGTTGCGCACCCCGCTGACGGCGCTCACCATGCGTCTGGAGGAGATCATCGCCGAGGCCGACGACCCCGAGGTCGTCCGGGAGGAGGGCGAGGCGGCCCTCGCCCAGACCGAACGGCTGGTGGAGACCGTCGAGAGCCTGCTGGGACGGGCCCGCAAGAGCCAGAACCCCGAGGTGGAGGCGGTCGAGGTGGACTCGGTCCTCAACCGCCTCCAGGCCGAATGGGCCCCGGTGTTCCAGAAGGAGGACCGCAGGCTCCTGGTCACCGGCGAGCCCGGGCTGACCGCGATGACCGTGCCCACCGACCTGGCCCAGATCCTGGCGACCCTCGTGGAGAACGCCTACAAACACGGCGCGGGCACGGTGACGATCCGGCGGATCGACACCGGCCAGTCGGTGCGCATCGAGGTGAGCGACGAGGGCGACGGCGTGCCCGAGCACCTGGCCGGGCGGATCTTCGAACGCGAGGTCAGCGGAGGCGGGGGCACCGGTCTGGGGCTGGCCCTGGCCCGGCACATCGCCGAGTCCGAGGGGGCCCGGGTGGAACTGATCCAGGCCAGGCCGACCACCTTCGCGCTGTTCCTGCCCGCCGGAGCGGGCGGCCTGTCGAAGATGACCGGCCCGGTCTGACCCCTGGGACGGGTCCCGCGAACACGTTCCCGCACGAGCGGGGTCCTTCACGAACGCCCGCGGCGCGGTCACGGCCTCGCGGACGGCGGTGTCGAACACGCCCCAGGGGCCTGACCGGCCCGGGGCGGTCAGGCCCGGGCCGGCACGGACGCCGGGACCGTGCCCAGCACCACCAGGTCGGTCCACAGGGATCGGACCCGTCCCAGGGAGTAGGCCCCGATCACCTCCGCGCGGGCGCGTTCGGCCTCCTCCTCGAACCGTCCCTCCCGCACGACCGCGTGGATCGCCTCCGCCATCGCCACGGCGTCGTCGTGGATCCAGTGCGGGTCGTAGATCGTGTCCGCGCCGGGCCACGGCAGCAGGGCGGGCACCCCGCCGGAGGCGGCGCACTCGGCCGGGGCCAGGTGGAACGACTCGTCGTCGCTGGTGGAGAGCATGAACCCGACCCGACGCAGCCAGGTGGCGACGTCAGGCCCGAACGGGTCGAAGACCACGGCCCCGGCCAACGCCTCCTCGCGCTGGACCCGCCGGTAGACGCGCTCGAAGTAGGCGCGCTCCTCGGGACGGTTCCAGATCCACCAGTAGTCCCAGGGCTGTTTGGTCTTGATCGACATCGTGTAGCGGGGGTCCATGCGCCGCAGCTCGGCGAGCACGTCCAGGCCCCGGTCCATCCGCTTGCGGGAGGGCGCGATGCCGATCATGCCCAGCGAGTACTCGGCGCCCGGGAGCTTGGGCCGGGCGAGCTGTTCGTCGTCCACCCAGTTGGGGACCACCACGACCTTGTCGGCGGGCCAACCGGTGATCTCCCGGGTGAGGTCGGCGTAATGGGGGCTGACGCACACCACCGCGTCGACCTTGTCGATGTCGAGCCGGCGCGGCCACTCCGCGTACAGCTCGAACCGGTGCAGGCGGACGATGAGCCGCTGGTCGGGCCGCTTCCACTTGGCGTAGAAAAGGGCGTTGGGGCCGCACCACTCGCAGATGACCACGTCGGCCCAACCGGCGAGTTCCCGGGACCGGTACTGGTCGTGGGTGCCCAGGCCCTCCCACTCGTCGATGCGGACCTCCAGGCCCGGCAGCGAGGACAGGTACTCGGCGAGTCGGGTGAAGAACTTCATGTCGTGCCCGGCCACGACCACCTTGAGCGGGCGTTCGGGGTCGGCTCCGGTGGGGACCGGCGGCAGCGCCTCGGTGAGGTATCCGCGCAGCCGTTCGGCGGCCCGCTCCAGCGTGTGGTCCCCCGCGGCGGCCCGGCAGCGGGCGGCGGCGTCGGCGTACACGGAGCGGTCGTGGTAGGCCCGGGCGACGACCTCGGCGACAGAGTCCAGGTCGGCCCCGGCGAACAGCGGGTAATCGGAACCCAGGAGGGCCTCGTGCATGGGAGTGCGGTTGAGGACCACGGGCAGTCCGAGCGCTCCCAGCTCCAGGACCTTGGTGGACAGTTCCAGGCTGGCGTCCATGGAGGGGTCGCGCCAGGACAGACCGAAGTCGCATTCGGCGGAGGCCCGCAGGGCATCGGCGCGCGCCATGCCGCCCCGCCAGTCCACGCCGGGGGTGCCCTCCAGGGCCTTGCGCATGCGCTTGGACCAGTCCGCGGGATCGGCGTGGATCTTGTCGCCGATCATCACGAGTTCGGATTCCACGCCCCGGCGTTCCAGGGCGGCGGGCAGCCCCGTCATCTCCAGGGTGTTCCAGGCCTGGGCGAACTTGCCGGTGTAGGCCAGTCGGGCGCGTGCGTGCACCTGCCCGTCGGCGCGGGCGTCCTCGGGAACCACCACGACGGGCGGGAACAGCACCGAGCGGCCGCAGGCGGCGGGCACCGACGATTCCAGGAAGGCCCGCAGCTCCTCGGTCTGGCAGAGCAGGAACCGGGAGGCCAGGGAGATCTCGGTGAGTTCGGCGACGGTGGTGGCGGTGAGACCGTCGACACCGTGGGGGAAGTCGGTGAGGTAGGTCCACAGCCGTCCGGCCAGGGACTCCTCCTGGGCGGCCAGCCCGGCCAGGCGGCGACCGCGCACGACGACCAGGTCGAAGGGGCGGCGTTCGTGCCGGGCGACCATCAGGGAGACGGCCTGCTCGGGGGTGAGCCCGCGCGGTCCGGCGTCCGGGACCAGTGCGTCCTCGTAGGGGCGCAGCAGGTGGACCCCGGGCACGGTGGCGAGCGGCGCGATGAGCCGGTCGGTGCGCACGGGGGCCTTGAGCAGGAGGGTGACCTCGCATCCGGCCGCGGCCAGGGCCTGCGCCATCGACTGTGCCCAGATCGCGGAACCGTCGATGATGTTCAGGTCCACGTCCCCGTACAAGAGTGCGCGCGGAGGAGGTGTGCTCACGTTCTTCCCTTCGAATGCTTGCGGGTGGCCCGTGCCGGGCGGGCGGTGCGGTCGGCGATCAACCGACGGCACCGGTCGAGGCGTCCGCCGCGTTGTGGGCGGGCCCTTGGGCGTTCCCGTCGGTCCCGGGCCCGTGGTCGGGTCCCAGGGCCAGGAGACGGGTGCCGCGACGGTTCCACTCCGCCGGGTTCCAGCCGCGCCGCACCAGGGCGGTGCGGGCCAGCTCCGGTGTCAGGGAACTGACGAAAACGTACTGCTCGCCGGTGGGACGGTCGAAGAAGCCCCGCTCCCCCACCTCGGCGGCGGGACCGGTGGCGGCGGTCCCGACGGCGTCGGCGTCGGAGCACTCCACCGCGCAGACCAGGTCGGCGAGGCGGTCCGGTCCGACGGGGCCGGACCACAGGTGCGACCAGGGCGCGGTGGCGCGTTCGGCCAGCACCGCCCACCGGTCGGGGCCCAGACCGCCGACACGGGAGGGGCGCTCGCCGGCGCGGGTCAGCTCTTCGAGGGTGTCCGGAGTGCTGAACCGGGCGGTGCGCACGGTGACGCCTTCGGCGCGCAGACGTTGGAGTCCGGGCAGTCGGCCGGCCGTGTCGGGGACGACCACCTCGGCCGGGCGCAGCCTGGAGGCGAGCAGGGCGTCGGCCAGGTCCGCGGCCTCGGCCTCCCCCGCCGGGTCGGCCAGGACGGCGACGGCACGGCCGCGCAGCGGCAGTTCGGGGCCCGGGGTGCCGGGCGGGAAGTCCAGGCCGCCGAGGATCTCGGCGAGCCGGACCGGGGTGGCCTCGCGGAGGAAGACCTCGCGGAGCATGGTGCGCTGTTCGTCGGCGGTGAGCGCGGTGGCGCGCATCCGCGGCACGGCGACGGAGATCCCCTCGACCGCCCCGGTCTCCTCGGCGACCGGGTCGTGGGCGACGAAGCGGGTGCCGCAGGCCTGGGCGCGGTGGCGCAGGGCCTCGGTGGAGGGCCCGTGGGCGGGGATGACGGCGACGTGGGCCGCGCGCAGGGCGTCGGCCAGGTCGGGGGCGTCGGCGTCGACCACGCCGGCCCCGAGGCCGTTGAGGGTGTCGGGGACGGGCGCGGCCGGGGTGTCACGGACGAACACGGCCTCGGGGCCCTCGGCGAGGTCGGCGGCGACCGGGTTGAACAGGTGCAGGGGCACGCCCGCGTCGCCCCGGTGGATCCGGTCGAAGTCCAGGGACCGCAGCCCGGGCGCGGTGGGCGCGTCGTCGAGCAGCAGGGTGGGGATGCCCCGGGACGCGGCGGACTCCAGGACCCAGTGCAGGGCGCGGGTGCGGTCGGCCGCGGCGGGGTCGCCGACGTGCGCCCACGGCGAGCCCGGGGCCGCGGCGGAGGCGGAGACCAGGACGAGGTCGACGTCGACGCCGTCCATGACGATCTGGGAGTCGTGCGGTCGCAGGGGCACCGGCCGGATGTAGGGGGCCAGAGCCCGCTGGACGGCGGGGCCGACGATGGTGGCGACGACGAGCAGCTCCGAGGCGCCGCCGACGGCACCGGCCAGAAGACGGGCCTCCTGGCGGTCGGCGTCGAAGGAGCGGATCGGTTCGGCTCCGCGACGGCGCTGCTCGCTGTGGTTGGTGGTGCCGCTGCGCCGCCAGAGACGGTAGAGGTCGCGGGGGAGGCGGACCAGGGAACGGCCGGGCTTCTTGGCCGCGGCGGTGAGCGCCCGGCCCACCTGGAGCGACGTGGAGTCCTCCAGTGCGGACAGGCGGGCGCGAGCCTCCTGAAGCTGGGCCTCGCGTTCGGCCAGCGCCTGCCTGAGCTGTTCGGTCTGGCTCTGTTCACGCCGTTTCACGGTCTGCCACCTTGTGTTCGGATCGGATCGGCGGAACCGCCGGGTTCGCCGTGCGGCCGGGCCACGACGGTGACGGGTACGGCCTCCGGCGGGTGCCGGGACGGGTCCGGATGCCCTTGGCGAGCCGTGTCGCGGACTCGTGGGACGCGTTCGGTGGTGTCTTCTGATGGGACATGGGGCTCACCTGCCCCTCTGTGGGGGAACGGTACCCCCGAACGGGCGGATAACGGTGCATTCACCCTTCCTGTGTCGCACCGGGTCATCGGTGGAACGTTGGTCCGAACACGGTCGAGGGGCCGCCCCGGTGCCGAGGGCGTCGGCGGGGAGTCGGGGAGCGGGGGCTCTTCGAGGAGGAACGGGGTGGGGCATGGGATCACCTGGACCACTGGGAGAGGACGGCGGCGACGCGCTCACCGGCGCGGCCGTCCCACAGGGGCGGGGTCGTGTCGAGGAGTGCCTCGGATTCCCGACCTTGGAGGACCTTGGTGACGGTCTGGAGCAGGTCGGACTCCGTGACGAGCCGGTTGGTGCCGTGGGTGATGGTGATGGGGCGTTCGGTGTTGGGGCGCAGGGTCAGGCAGGGCACCCCCAGGACGGTGGTCTCCTCCTGCACACCGCCGGAATCGGTGACGACCGCGGCGGCGCCGCGCACGAGGGCGACGAAGTCGAGGTAGCCCAGGGGCTCCAGCAGGTGGACCCGGGGGTGGTCACCGAGTCCGGCGCGCTCGAAGGCCGCCTTGCCGCGGGGGTGCACCGGCATGACCACGTCGACGAGGTCGGCGATCTCGTGGAGGCGGGCGACCAGGCGGGCGACGGTGTCGGGGTCGTCGACGTTGGCCGGACGGTGCAGGGTGGCGGCGATGTAGCGCTCGGGCAGGTCCACGCGTTCGCGCAGGGCGGCCACGTCGAACCGGTCGAGGTTGGCGAGCAGGGTGTCGATCATCGGGTTGCCGACCAGGTGCACCCGGTCCGGGGAGACGCCCTCCGCCGCCAGGTGGCCGATCGCCTCCGGGGAGGTGGCGAAGCACAGGTCGCTGAGCTGGTCGGTGACCCGGCGGTTGATCTCCTCCGGCATGGTGTCGTCGAAGGAGCGCAGGCCCGCCTCCACGTGCGCCACGGGGATCCGGAGCTTGGCGGCGACCAAGGCGGCGGCGATCGTGGAGTTGACGTCACCGTAGACGACGACGATACCGGGGGCGCGCGCGACGAACTCCCGTTCCAGGCCGACCATGAGAGCGGCGGTCTGGGCCGCGTGCGAACCCGATCCCACGCCGAGGTCGACGTCGGGGGTGGGCAGGCCCAGGTCGCGGAAGAACACCGCGGACATACGGTCGTCGTAGTGCTGGCCGGTGTGGACGACCGCCTGGTGGGCGCCGCGACGGCGCAGGGCGGAGACGACGGGGGCGGCCTTGACGAAGTTGGGGCGGGCACCGACGATGTGCACGATCGTGGTGTCCCGACTCCCCAAGGGAGCGCTCGCTGCCACGGCTCTCATGTCTCCTTCTGCTCGTTGGGCGGCCCCACCGGCTCGGTGGGGCCGTGGCGATCGGAGGGACGTTCCTCGCCGGCCCGTCCCGTCCGTGTCGCCGTGGTGTCACCGCCCGGCCACATCCACATGGTTGGGTGACTGACCGTGCATGACATCCGTGTTTCCGAAGTGACCCGCCCCCGGACCCGCAGGCTGCGGGCGGTGACGTTCACCGCGTCGTCGGCCTGGCGCCACCTGCGCTCCGATCCCGCCCGGGCACCGCTGCTCGCGCTGCGGCTGATGCCGGGCCCGATCCGGCGCGCGGCGCGCGGTACGGCCACCCGCGTGGGTGGTCCGGCCCGCGCCTACGCCCTGTGGGACGAGGGCCGGCGGGCCGAGGCGCGCGAGGCGGTGCTCGCCGCGTCGGCCGGTGCCGGTCCCCGTCGGGTGGGGCGCCTGGTGGCGGCCTGTCTGGCCGCCGGGGACGCGCAGACCGCCCGCGAACTGCTCGAACGGCTTCCGGAGGGTCCGGTCCGCGACCGGGCCGCCCATCGGACGGATCTGGCCACGGGGCGGGCCGTCATAGCGTCCGCGTCCCCGTCGCCCGTCCCTCACGGGATCACGTTAACCCGAGGCGCGCCAACGCGACCCGACGACACGGTGAACGCTCGGCGACCGGAAACCACGGCGGATGAACGTTCCGCATCGGCTGCCGAAGGGCCCGTGGACGGGTCGGGTGTGCGCGTCCTGCACCTGGTCACCAACGCGCTGCCGCACACCAACGCCGGGTACACCCAGCGCACCCATCGCATCGCCGTCGCCCAGCGCGAGGCGGGCATGGACGTGCACGTGGTCACCCGGGTCGGCCACCCCCTCGACAAGGGGAGCACGGACGCCCGGACGCTGGTGCGGGTGGACGGCGTCGCCTACCACCGGCTGCTGCCCTGGACCGCCCCGGCCGGCCCGGAGGAGGAGCTGGCCGTCGGGTTGCGGATGGCGTCGGAGCTGGTGGAACGGCTGCGTCCGAACGTGCTGCACGCCGCGAGCAACCATCGCAACGCCCGGTTGGCGCTGGCCCTGGGTGAACGGTTCGGCCTGCCCGTGGTGTACGAGGTGCGGGGTTTCCTGGAGGAGTCGTGGCTGTCACGCGACCCGTCCCGGAGCGTGGACGACGCCTTCTACCGGGCCGAGCGGAAGAGCGAGACGGAGTGCATGCTCGCCGCCGACCTGGTGGTGACGCTGGGCGAGGCGATGCGCGCCGACATCGAGGCCCGGGGGGTGCCGCGCGAGCGGTTGCTGGTGGTGCCCAACGCGGTGGACGCGTCGTTCCTGGAACCGTTGCCCTCGGGGACGGGTGTGCGTGAGGCGTGGGGCATCGGCCCGGAGGAGTTCGTGGTGGGGACCACGACCAGCTGCTTCGGCTACGAGGGTCTGGACACCCTGTTGGCGGCGGTCGCGGAACTGCGCTCCCGGGGGGAGTCGGCGCACGCGCTGATCGTGGGCGACGGCCCGGAGCTGCCCGCCCTGCGGGCCCTGGCCGAGGAGCTGGGGCTGACGGGGGTCGCCCATTTCCCGGGGCGGGTGCCGGCGGACCGGGTCCGCGAACACCACGCGGCGATGGACGTGTTCGCGGTGCCACGGCGCGACGACAGGGTGTGCCGAGTGGTGACACCACTGAAACCGGTCGAGGCGATGGCCGGAAGGTTGCCGGTTGTGGCCAGTGATCTTCCGGCTCTGCGAGAGATCGTGGAACCTGGGGTGACCGGAGAGTTAATTCCTCCGGGCGAATCGGCAGGTCTAGCTGATGCCCTGACAAAACTCGCTTACAGTCATGAAAAGCGAGAGGCCTACGGTCTCGCAGGTCGCAGCCTTGTGGGCAAGGACCGCACCTGGACCGGGGCCGTATACCGCTATGACCATGCGTATCGGGCTCTTATTCGGAAAATGTCCGAACCAGGCCATATCCCGTGATCGTGGACAACGGCTACCTACACTCGGACGTCTCAAGCAGTGACGTTCTCGGCCGTCCTCGATGAAGTGCGCCCGTTCACGAAATGAATGCGAGTGTGACCACGAAGTGGATGCCGCAGCTTCCAACCCAGTCCCTGCACCCGAGCAGCCCGCCGCGGCGGTCGGCGACCTCGTCATCATCGGTCTCGGTTACGTCGGCCTTCCCTTGGCCGCTGCAGCCTCCTCGGCCGGTCTGAAGGTCACCGGACTCGACGTGAACGAACGCGTCGTCGACGGTCTCAACAACGGTGTGTCGCACGTGGACGACCTGTCCGGTGACGACGTGCGCGCGATGCTGGACCGCGGCTTCCGGGCGGAGACGGACGCGTCGGTCCTGGGGACCGCGCGCACCATCGTCATCTGCGTGCCCACGCCGCTGTCCCCGGAGGGCGGCCCGGACCTGGGCGCGGTGACCTCCGCGGCCAGGTCGATCGCCGCCCACCTGAGCCCGGGCACCCTGGTGATCCTGGAGTCGACCACCTACCCGGGCACCACCGAGGAGGTCGTGCGTCCGCTCCTGGAGGAGTCCGGCCTGGTCGCCGGAGCCGACTTCCACCTGGCCTTCTCGCCCGAGCGCATCGACCCGGGCAACCCGACCTTCGGCGTGGTCAACACGCCCAAGGTCGTGGGCGGCCTGACGCCCGAGTGCGGTGAGGCGGCGGCTGCGTTCTACGGCCGGTTCGTGAACACGGTGGTCCGCGCGCGCGGCACCCGCGAGGCCGAGATGGCCAAGCTGCTGGAGAACACCTACCGGCACGTCAACATCGCCCTGGTCAACGAGATGGCCATCTTCTGCCAGGAGCTGGGCGTCGACCTGTGGGACTCGATCGCCGCGGCGGCCACCAAGCCGTTCGGCTTCCAGGCCTTCTACCCGGGGCCGGGCGTGGGCGGGCACTGCATCCCCATCGACCCGAACTACCTGTCGTACAAGGTCAAGACCCTGGGGTACCCGTTCCGGTTCGTGGAGCTGGCCCAGGAGATCAACGGTCGGATGCCGTCCTACGTCATCCAACGCGCGCAGGAACTGCTCAACGAGTCCGGTCTGGCGCTGTCGCGGTCCAAGGTGCTGCTCCTCGGCGTGACCTACAAGGCCGACATCGCCGACCAGCGCGAATCGCCGGCCCGCCCGGTGGCCCGCAAGCTGCTCGCCAAGGGCGCCACCCTGACCTACCACGACCCCCACGTGGACTCCTGGCAGGTCGACGGCGCCGACGTCGAGCGGTCCACCGACCTGGACCGGGCGCTGGCCGAGGCCGACCTCACGATCCTGCTCACCGACCACGGCGAGTACCGGCCCAAGCGGTTGGAGGAGTACGCGCGGTTGCTCCTGGACACCCGTGGCGTGCTGCGTCGTGCGCACCCGGACGAGTCCCCGGCGGCGCCTTCGCGGGCCCGCCGTGAGGGGATCGAGGTCCTCTAGGCACGCCCGGACCCATCGAGGGCACGTCGTCGGACACCCGGTGTCCGATGGCGTGCCTTTGTGCGTTCACATTCCATCACGTGAAGGTTCACCGGCTCCATGCCGACAGTCCACCCCACCGACCTTTGCGTGTTTCCGCCACTGAATACCGTGTCGCATAGCCGGTACCGCTTCCCAAAAGCGGATCATCTTCTCAGATGCGTCATACCGGCGACACAGGTAGGTGAGTTGATGCACGCGCTTGTGGCCACGGTCGTTCATCATCCGGAGGACGCCCGGATCCTGCACAGGCAGATCCGCGCCCTGTTGGACGCCGGACACACAGTGACCTATGTCGCGCCGTTCCGTGAGTGCGGCGTGACCCCGTGGAACGAGCTGCGCTCGGTGGACGTTCCGCGTGCCTCCGGGCGGGAACGCCTGTCGGCTCTGCGGGCCGCCCGGAAGGTGCTCGCCGAGCACGCGCCCGGCGCCGACCTCCTGCTCTTCCACGACCCGGAACTCCTGCTGGCCCTGCCGGCGAAGCGCCCGGTGACGGTGTGGGACGTGCACGAGGACACGGCGGCGGCCATGCTCACCAAGCCCTGGGTGCCGGGACCGCTCCGCAGGCCGCTGGGGTTCATGGTGCGCTCCTTCGAGCGCCGGGCGGAACGGCGGATGCGGCTGCTGCTGGCCGAGGAGGGCTACCGTTCACGGTTCCGGTGCCCGCACCCGGTGGTGCCCAACACGACCGAGGTGCCCGAGGCGCCGGCCCGCCCGCCGGGCGACGACCGGATCGTGTACCTGGGGCACGTGTCCCTGGCCCGGGGCGCCCGGGAGATGATCGAGCTGGGTCGGCTGCTGCGTCCGCAGGGGATCCGGCTGGAGGTCATCGGGGGCGCCGACGCCGGGGTCCGCCCGCTGTTGCGCGAGGCCCAGCAGGAGGACGCGCTGACCTGGTACGGGTTCGTGCCCAACGATCGGGCACTGCGGATGTGCGCGGGGGCGCTGGCGGGGCTGAGCCTGCTGCACGACACCCCGAACTACCGCCACTCGATGCCGACCAAGGTCGTGGAGTACATGGCGCACGGGCTGCCGGTCATCACGACGCCGAGCCCGGTGGCGACGAAGCTGGTGACGGAACGCCGTGAGGGCCCGTCGGGCCTGGTGGTGCCGTTCGGTGACGTGCCGGCGGCAGCCGAGGCGATCCTGCGGCTGCGCGCGGATCGGGAGCTGCGCCACCGCCTGGCCGAGACCGGGCACCACATCGCGCAGACCTCCTACCACTGGCCGGTGCAGGCCCGGGCGTTCGTCAAGCAACTGGAGGAGTGGGCGGACGAGGCCGCCGGGCCGACGGCGCCCAGGATCCCCCGGCAGCGCAGCGACGAGAGCCCCGCGACCAGTGAGGACGACCACACCTACCTGACGTAGGAAATATCTTCCCAGTCAACAAGGTTGAGGATCCGTGTAGCGACCGGAGGCACCGTTCCCGCCGGTCGGAGACCACGACCACGACCGAGGTGGGACCATGACACCGTTGCTTCTCGACAAGGACACCCAGGATCTCCTGTTCCGTGCCGCCCGCACGGCCAACGCCTTCACCGACGAGCCGGTGACCGAGGAGCAGCTGGCCGCGATCTACGACCTGGTCAAGTACGGTCCGACCGCGATGAACCTCCAGTCGCTCCGGATCACCGCGGTCCGCTCCCCCGAGGCCCGGGAGCGCCTGGTCCCGCACATGTCCGGCGGCAACGCGCCCAAGACCGCGTCCGCGCCGCTGACGCTCATCCTGTCCGCGGACACCGACTTCCACGAGCACTTCCCGACGACCTTCCCGGTCGCCCCGGACGCCCGTGAGAACTTCGCGGGGATGCCGGTCGGGGCGCGCGAGGACATGGCCGTCAAGAACGCGTTCCTCCAGGTCGCCTACCTGATCGTGGGTGTGCGCGCGGCCGGTCTGGCCGCCGGCCCGATGACCGGGTTCGACGCCGAGGGCGTGCGCGGGGAGTTCTTCGGGGAGGACTCCCCCCTGCGTCCGGTCGTCGTCATGAACATCGGCCGCCCCGCTCCGGACGCCTGGTTCGACCGCCTGCCGCGCCTGGAACGGGACCTCGTGGTCACCGAGGTCTGATCCCCGCCGCCGCACCGATGGGCCCCTCGCTCCGCTTGGGGCCCATCGTCGTACGCGCCTCGGGGCGGCCCCGGCTCAGCCCGCCTCGGGCTCCGAGGCGAGGAAGACCAGCACGCACACGTCGTCGTCGCAGTCCTGCTGTTTGACCATGGCGTCGAGCAGGTCGTCGGCCGCCTCGTCGGGTCCGCCCTCCCAGTACGGCGGGCCGGAGAAGCACTCCAGCAGGCGGCCGATGCCGTCGTCGATGGACTCTCCCCGCCGCTCGACCAGACCGTCGCTGTACAGCAACAGCGCGGTGCCCGGGGGCAGGAGCACGGTGTGATCGGTGTAGGCGGGATCGATCGGCAGCCCCAGCATCACGCCGGGGGGCAGCTCCACGGCCAGGGCCGACCCGGTGCCGTCCCGCCACAGCGGCGGGGGGTGTCCCGCTCCGGAGATCGTGATCTCCGGGTCCCCCGGGCGGAACCGCACGATGACGGCGGTGGCGAACAGGTCGGGTTCCAGGTGGCCGAGCAGACGGTGCAGCCGTGCCAGCAGGCCGGCCGGGCTGCGCTCCTCCAACGCGTAGGCGCGCAGGGCGGTACGGAGCTGGCCCATCATGACCGCGGCCTGGATCCCGTGTCCGGTGACGTCGCCGACCACACCGATGAACTCGCCGTTCCCCCGAGGGAACACGTCGTACCAGTCACCGCCCACGTTCATGCCCCGGGCGGCCGGCAGGTAGCGGGCGGTCAGCTCCATACCCGGGGTGCGCGGAAGCCGGGTGAGCATGGCGCGTTGCAGCGTGGCGGCGACGTCGCGCTCGTGCTCGAAGCGGCGCGCGTTGTCCAGGGCGACGGCGACCCGGCGGGCCAGCTCGGAGAGGAGGAGTTCCTCGTCCCCGTGCGGCCGGGATCGACGCAGCTCCAGAACCCCCAGCACCTCGGTTCCGGAGATCAGGGGCAGGCACGACCACCCTCCCTCGTGCACCGAACGGCGCCCGGTGGCGGCGGCCTGTGCGGGGGCCGGAGCGGCGCTCCTGTCCGACGGGGCGTCGGCTCGCCGCAGCCCGATGTCCTCCACGAGGGACCACACCCGGATCTCGTGGGCGAACTCGGGGACCATCAGGCCCCGCAGCAGGCTGAACAACTCCTTCTGGTCGAGGGTGGCCATGAGGCGGGCGCTGGCCCCGGACAGGAAGGTGAGCCGGCTACGGGCGGTCTCGGCCTCGTCCCGGGCTGCGCGTTCGGCGGCCAGGGCGCGCCGCTGTTCGTCCCCGACCTGGGCCAGTTCGGCGTGCAGGGCGAGCACGCCCTGATTGGTCTCCTCCAGTTCGGCCTGGTGCCACCGCAGCGCCCGGGCCCGCTCGGCGGCCACGGAGGCGAGCCGGCCGGCCCTCGCGGAGACGCGCAGCAGTTCCTCGGCCAGCGTGCGCGCGTCGCCCTCGGGGCGCCCGAGGGCGAGGACGTCCGGATCGACGGGGGCGGGCAGCCTCAGCAGACCGACCCACCGGTCGCCCCCGGAGCCGTCTCGGACCGTGGCCCGGATGACGGCGTCGGCCTCCTCGGGTTCCACGATCAGCTTCATCGGACCGGTCTCGACCTCCGTCAGGACCCGGTCGGTGACGGCGTCGAGGAACTCCAGTCCGGTTTCGTCGGAGATGCCGGCCGCGTCGAGCAGACGCGCGGCCGCGGTGCGCGCCAGGGCCGCGTCCACCTTCCCGCGCACCGGCACCTCGATCCGACTGCGTCTCATCGGTCTCCTCCGTCCGGTCGAACGGTGTGCGTGGCCACGGCGACCCCGGTGTCGTCGCGCAGGGGACGCGCGGCACTGCCCGCGTCCCGGAAGACGACGGCGGCGATGACGGCCGCGTCGTGCGCGACCAGCCGTTCGACGCCGTCGGGTGTCCAACGGCTCGGCAGCCCGTCGGTGTGCAGGACGAGCATGTCGCCCGGTTCCCACCCGTGCCGCTGCGGGGACGGTGTGCGCAGGGCGAAGGCCCCGACGATCCCGGGTCGGGACGTCAGGGTCCGCCACCGCCCTCCGTGGTACAGCCGCGCCCCGACGTTCCCGACCCCGCAGAAGGTCAACCGCCGGTGGGACTCGTCGATGTCGGCGACGGCCACCGCGGCCCCGCGGCTGCGGCGCAGGGCCTCGTGCATGTCGCGCAGGAGCGTTTCGGGAGGGTCTCCGCCCCGTCCCAGGACGAGGCGGGCGGCCAGTTCGGACGCCTGCGCGGCGGCGGCGCCGTGACCGAGCCCGTCGGCCAGCATGACGGTGCGGCGCCCCCGGTCGTTACGGAAGGCGAGGGCGTCGCCGGAGAGGGCGGCGCCGTTCAGGGGCACGTGCAGGCCGCCGGTGACGGTGGGCCCGGTGAACCGCTCACGGTCGGTGGGAAGGGCGAAGCGGGCCACGGCGACCGTGCCGCGACCGGGGCTGCTCTGCACCTCGAAGAAGTCGGCGGCCCGGAGACACGCGCCCAGACCGGTCCCCAGGGAGTCGGGGTGACCGGTGAACCCGTCGGTCAGGGCGCGCGGGACGTTCTCGATGCCGGGCCCGTGGTCCAGCGCCACGAGTTGGAGCGCCCGGGACGCGCCCCACGGCTCGCGCGCCGTCTCGGCCAGGAACCGACCACCACCGGCGTAGCGGCACATGTTGGTGGCGAGTTCGGAGGCCGTGAGGACGGCGGCGGCGGTACGGGACGCGTCCAGGCCCACGACCCGGGCCGCCTCGGACGCGGCCCGGGCGGCGTCGCGTATGCGGCTCGTGTCGGTGACGGCGATCTCCCAGACCTCTGTCATCACACTCCGTACCGTGCGGGGAAGGAGGCGGCCCACGAGGCGATGGTGACCCTGGCCCCGCCTTCGGGCGGGTTCTCGATCCGGAACTCCTGCACCAGGCGTTTGGAACCGCCCAGCCCCATGCCCAGTCCGTTCGCCGTCGAGAAACCGTCCTGGAGCGCGCGCTCCACGTCGGGGATGCCGGGGCCGGAGTCGGTGAAGATCACCCTCAGCCCCGGCCCGTCCGGACCGTCCAGGACCCGGATCTCCGCCTCTCCCCCACCGCCGTGCAGGAGGGTGTTGCGGGCCAGTTCGCTGGCGGCCGTGACGAGCTTGGTCTGTTGGACCAGCCCGAACCCGGCCAACCGCGCCAGGGAGCGCACCTGGTGGCGGATCACCGTCAGGTCGGTGTCCCCGCGGATCGGCAGGTGCACGAGCTCCACCCGTTCGCGCTCCGGGGTCACGTCTCCCCCTGTCGCCGCGAACCGGCGTGCTCGATGGAGACCCCGAAACCGGCCGCGGCCTCGGTGAGCGTCCGGGCCGTGGCCAGGCCCGGCAGGGTGAGACCGAGTTCGACCAGGGTGATGGCCACCGCCGGGCGCATGCCCACCAGAACCGCCCTGGCCGCGAGGAGACGCGAGGCGGCGGCCACCTCGGCCAGCACGCGGGCCAGGAAGGAGTCCACCATCTCCAGCGAGCCGACGTCGATGATGAGGCCCCGCGCCCCGGTGCGCGCGATCGTCTCGGTCACCTCCTCCTGGAGGGCGACCGCGGCGTCGTCGGGCAGTTCACCCTGGATGGTGACCAGCAACAGGCCGCCGAGGTCGAGAACGGGGATCGGGGAACGCGTCGTCATGTGGGGTTCACTCCCTCATCCCGGGATCCGGGAGTCTCGCTCCCGCCGGCGACGCCGTTCGAGCGCCCACTCCAGGGCGTCGGCCAGGGTGGCCCGGGTCGTCACGTGGCCCAGGTCCAGCCCGAGCTGGACCATGGTCTGGGCGATGGCGGGGCGAATCCCGGAGATCACGCATTCGGCGCCCATGAGCCGGGCCGAGGCCACGGTCTTCATCAGGTGCTGGGCCACCAGGGAGTCCACGGTGGGCACTCCGGTGATGTCGAGGATGGCGATGTCCGCGTTGTGCTCGACGATCGCCTCCAGGAGGTTCTCCATCACGACCTGGCTGCGCGCACTGTCCAGCATGCCGATGAGGGGCACCGCCACGAGGCGGTCCCAGAGCTTGACGACGGGAGTGGCCATCTCCAGGAGCTGCTGACGCTGGCGCTGGACGATCTCCTGGTTCTCCTGGAGCATCGTCTCGACGACCACCACGCGCAGGGTGCCGAAGAGGGTGACGAGCAGCAGGCGGAGCCGTGCGGACTCCTCCGGGTCGACGGCGGAGGAGTCCGCGGCGAACACGTCCAGCGCCGCGTCGCGCAGGACGATGAACTCGCGGTCGACCTGGGCGATGGACAGACCCGAGCGGGAACGGGAGGCCGTCATCGCCACCAGTTGTCGGCGGGCGGGAAGGAAGCCCGGGGCCTCCAAGTCCTCCAGGCGCCCGCTCTCGGCGACCTCGACCAGGCACGAGATCACGGCCTGGCAGGCCTCGACCGCTTCGTCGCGGGTCACGGTGAACACCGCTTGGAAGAGCGGCAGGTCGGCCCATCGTTGGGCGATCTGTTCGGTACGCCGTCGCAGGAACGCGGACAGCGCTTCGGTCGACGACAGGCCGGAGTCGGGCGGTCCGTCGGTCATGGGTCTCCTCGTCCTCAGGGGTCCTCTCGACCCTCGTGGATGGCATTCAGTTGTCGTTCGACAAGTATCCACGACCCCGGAACCCGCGGAAACGGGAAGGGGGAAGAGGGAACCACGACCGTGGAGGAAGGGCTTCCCGGGGCCGACGGGTTCAGGGGCGCCCCCTCCAGTCCACGCAGACGACCAGCGCGTCGTCCTCGGCCTCCCGGCCGCCCTGGTACTCGACCAGGTGTCGCAGCACCTCCTGCGGCACCGAGGCGCCCGGCAGCAGCCGGGTGCCCAGGATCGCACGGGCCAGGAGCCGGTCCCCGAACGCCTCCGGACCGGAGGATCCCACGGCGTCGAACACGCCGTCGCTGGCGAAGACGAGCCGGTCCCCCGGTTCGACCTGGAAGTGCTGGGCGACGTAGACCGTGTCCTCGGCCATGCCGAGCGGCAGTTGGGCGTCGAAGGGGACACGGGTCACGCGGTCGCCGCGCAGCAGGTACAGACGCGGGGAGCCCGCGTCGACCACCTCCACCCGTCCGGTGTCCAGGTCGAAGCCCAGCAGGAGCATGTCGACGTGGCGCTTTCCCCTGTGGAGGGCGTAGACGGCCTTGTCGGCGAGGGCCGCCTGGTCGGCCAGGGAGATTCCGCCGCGTCGGGCGTTGCGCAGGGCGTTGACGGCCAGGTTGGTGAGCAGCGAGGCCTCGATGCCCTCGCCCATCCCGTTGGTGACGCCGATTTCGAGACGGTCGGGCATCACCGACCAGTCGAAGTTGTCCCCGCGCACGTCGTAGGCGGGTTCGAGTTGGGCGCCGATGACGTACTCGGCGCACTCGTAGCCGCGCCCGGGCAGCAGGTCCCACTGGATCTCGGCGGCCAGGGTGAGCCGTTCGCGCCGGCGGAAGGAGCGATAGAGGTCGGTGTGGCGCGCGGCCACGATCAGTTCGTGCCCCAGGGCGTCGGCCGTGTCGATGAGGTCGGGGAGTATGGCGCGGACCCGTGTCTCGGGCGCCGTGCGCACGGTGAGCACGCCCAGCCGCTCACCTCGCGCGGTGACGGGCAGGTGGACGGCGCGCGTCCCGTCCTCGTCCGTCTCCTCGGCGAACACCTCCTGCGAGCCGAAGACACGGCCGATGACGGTGTTGAAGACGGAGTACTCGGGGGCCTCCTCTCCCGGAAGGTCTTCGACGCCGCAGAGCGTCTTGAGTCCGTAGTCCGCGAGGTAGAGGTCGGCGGACACCGCTCCGTGGTCCCGCGCGAGCGAGGCCCGGACGACCGCCATGAGCCGGTAGGGCTCGGCCTCCCGGAGGGAGCGCGCCACGGCCTGGGATCTGTTCACTGTGGTAGACCTGCGTTTTCTGTCAGCGCCCTCGTGCCGGGACGGCACCGTGAACGGGCGCGGAGGGGGACGTTCCGTTATGGTCGTAGAGATACCCGATGCCCGTTCACGAGCGGGCGCGGCTCACCGAGGTGATAGTGCGAGAGTGGAAAGTGAGTCCTGAACCGCGGGAAGACACGGCGGAGACGGCCAGCGCGGCCTCCACCGCCACCGAACTCATGGAAGTGCTCTGGGGACGCGGCCGCGAGGTCGCCTCATCCCCCGTGTCCCCATCGCAACTCAAGGTCCTCTTCGTCCTCGACGAGGAGGACGGGGTCAACCTACGTACCTTGACCGAGCGTCTGGGCTCCACCCCTCCGTCCGTGAGCAGGCTGTGCGACCGCCTGGAGGCGGTCGGCTTCGTGAAGCGGACGGCGAGTGCCACCAGCCGCCGGGAGCTGCGCCTGTGGCTGAGCGAGAACGGGCGCTCCTTCCTCCGGGACCTGCGGTCCCGCAGGGAGGCGGAGTTCCACGACGTGATCGCCCGCATGCCCCCGCGTAAGCGGGCGATGCTCCTGGAGGGACTCGCGTCCTTCCGTGAGGCGGCACACCGTTCCGACCGTTACTCCGATGACTCCGAGCGGTCCGACGTCCGAACGGCCTGAGGCGGCACACACCTCGGGCCGGACCGGACGGAGAGGCTCCGCTCCCCCGCGTCACCGGGGAGCGCCGCGACCCCGAAGGGTCCGCATCCCATCCGAAACAATGCCGACAAGTTCAACTATTGTCAAGCGACAACAGTTACCATGCGGGCGACCGAACGCCCGAAGGGCCCCCCACCACCCGGTGAGGAGCCCTTCGTCGTTCACGGTTCGACGCGGGGCGTCGGAGCCACCCCGCCCCCGAGGGGGCGGCGGGCGCGGTGCCCCGGGTCCGGCGGCCCGGACCACGGGGAAGACGGTCGCGCCGATGACGGCGAGGCCCACGAGGGCGCCCACGAGCAGGACGATGACGACCGACGCCGGAGAACACGATCCTCCCCGGAGTGCGGGGACCGCCGGCATGGGGGCGGGACGCCCATCATGGCACGGACGGCTCAGATCACCGGGGGGCGACCGGCCCGGGTCATGCGCCAGGCGGTGGACCAGCGGATCGGGGTGCGCGGGCCCGCGTCCTCGCGCCAGCCCTCGCGGAAGCCCGCGAACCAGGCCTTGAGGGAGGCGCGGTCGCGCTCGCGCACCACGGTCAGGAGGACCCAGGTGCCCAGGTAGACGAACGCCAGCGGCCAGGGCAGGTTCCGGCGGGCCAGCCACACCCGGTTGCGGGCGTTGAGTCGGTAGAAGTTCTCGTGCCGCGTCGGGGCGACCGCCGGGTGGTACATGACCGCCTCGGCGTCGTACTCGATGGTGTACCCGGAGTCCATGACCCGCCAGGCGAGGTCGGTCTCCTCGTGGGCGTAGAAGAAGTCGCCCGGCAGGCCGCCGCCGGCCTCGAAGGCGGTGCGGCGGATCGCGCAGGCGCCGCCGAGGAAGGTGGTGACCACGCTGGAGCGGCGCGGGTCGCCCACCCGCAGCCGGGGCACGTGCCGACGCTGGTCGGGGCCGCCGTCGGGGTCGGCGATGCGGAAGGACAGGGCGCCCAGGGACGGTTCGGCCGCGAACCGTTCGCGCACGTGCCGGGCCAGGTCGGTGGACCGGTACCAGCCGTCGTCGTCCAGGAAGAGGATCACGTCCCCGTGGGCCGCGCGCACACCGTGGTTGCGCCCCTCGGGGATACCGACGTTCTCCGGCAGCCGGACGGTGACCACACCCTCGGGCAGTTCGGGGAGATCCGAGCCGTTACCGACGACGATCACCTCGACGTCGGCGCCCTCCTGCTCGAACACGCTGGTGATGGCGCGGCGCAGCTCGGCGGGACGGTTGCCCATGGTGAGCAGAACGCAGGAGAGGCTGGGTTTGCTACCGGACACCTGGGGACGGCTCCGTTCGGTTCTGGACCCTGGGGAGACCTCCGCCTCGGACTCCTCGGGGTCCGACCGGGGCGGAATCACGGGTGTGGTCATGTTCGGGACCGTATCAGTGGACGACAGGCTTCCTGCAGATTGACGGAGACCGACATTCGCAGAAACAGGCTAACGAAAGGATAAAGGCCAGGTGTACGGGGCCCCGGGCAGGGTAATGTCCGCGGCCCCGTATGTGACAGGAACGTCACCGACGCGTTATTCGAGGCGGCGCGAGGCCACCACGCTCACGAAGTGGGCGACGCTCATGAGCGCCGCCACCGCCGCGCAGGCGGCGACGAGGACGCGGGTGGCGGTCAGGTCTCCGAGGACCACGTCGACCACGGCGGCCACCACGATGAGCAGGGAGAGCTCGACGGCCTGGATGAGCCGGTGGACCATGAGGGCGGACGCCAGTCGCCGGGCCAGGCTCAGCCCGGACGAACGCGGACGCATCGCCTCGTCGGTGACCTTCTCCGGCAACCCGGCCTTGGCCCGGGCCACCACGACGTTGTCGGTCTCGGCCTTGATGAGCGCGACGCCGATCGCGCCGATCATGCCCAGGACGACCCAGCCGCCCGCCTCCCCGTCGCCCTGGGCGCGCACGCCCAGACCGACGAGGAGTGCGATCTCGGACACGTAGTGCCCGATCCGGTCCAGGTAGATCCCGGTGACACTGGTGCGTCCGGTGTACCGGGCCACCTCGCCGTCGGAGCAGTCCAACAGCAGGTAGATCTGGATCATCAGGGCGGCGACCAGGGCCGTCCACGGGCCGCCGAAGGCGACGACCACCCCTGCCAGAACGCCGAACGCCATCATCAGGTAGGTGATGGGGTTCGGCGGCACGCCGAGCCGGACGAACACGGTGCTGACGTAGGGCGAGAGGTCCCTCATGTAGAGGCGGCCCGCCCAGTGCTCCTCGTTCGTCCGCTCCTTGATCCCCGCGGGCTGGCCGCCCGCGCGGACCTCAGCGACCGACGGCTTCGACATAGTCGGCGACACTCCGCCCGATCTCGTGCTCTGAGAGGTTGAGGTGCTCCAGGATGGTGAACCGGCCCGGCCGGGTACCCGGAGCGTGGACCACGGCGCGCGTGAACTGCTCCTCGTCGAGGCCGACGTCGGAGGGGAGCACGGGCAGCCCGTGGCGGATCAGACAGTCGCGGATCTCGCCCAGGCGCGCCTCGGACCAGCCCAGGTGGCGGACCCGCAGGAAGGACGCGTACAGCGCGCCCAGACCGGCGAGTTCGCCGTGGTTCCCGGCAGCCGGGTGGAGCTGGGTGACGGCGTGCAGGATCTCGTGGCAGGCGCCACTGGCCGGCCGGCTCGATCCGGCCACCGACATGGCCATCCCGGACAGGACCAGTCCTTCGGCCAGGACCGTGAGGAAGGCGTCGGAGTCGACCGAGTCGGGCCGGTGCAGGATCGCCTCGGCCGCGACCCGCGCGAAGGTGACGGCCATGCCGTCGACCGGCTCGCCGTTGGTCCGGCCCGACAGCTCCCAGTCCTCGATGGCGGAGATGTTGCTGACCACGTCCCCGATGCCGGAGCGGACCAGACGGGAGGGCGCGGCCCGGACGTAGTCGAGGTCGATGACCACGGCGATGGGCATGGTGACCCCGATCGAGGGCTTGCCGCCCTCGTGCTCCAGGGAGCTGACCGGGGAGGCGACGCCGTCGTGGGCGAGGTTGGTGGCGACCGCCACCATGGGGATGCCCGCCATCGTCGCGGCGAACTTGGTGACGTCGATGGTCTTGCCGCCACCGATGCCGGCCACGGCCTCGTAGGCGCCCGAGCGGAGCTTCTTGCCCAGTTCGGTGGCGGCGTCGACGGTGCCCTCCTCGACCCGGAACACCTCGCAGTGCGGCAGGTCGAGGTCGGCGGCGATCTGTTCGCCCTGCCCCGGGCCGACGGCGACGGCGATCCGTCCCTCGGTGGCGATGCGCCGGTCGGCGAGCACCGATCCGAGCGAGGCGATGGCCCCGCGCCGGACGTCGATGGACAACGGCGAGGGCAGCATTCGGGCTAGTAGCGGCACGCGATCTCCCGAGCCTTGGCGAGGTCGTCGTGGTTGTCGACCTCGACCCACGCGACCTGGCCGATGGGGGCGATGGCGATCTTCTCGCCGCGTCGGACGAGCTCCTGGTAGCCGTCCTCGTAGTAGAGCTGCGGGTCGCGCTCCCAGGTGGCCTGGAGGGCGTCGGCGAGGCGGGCGTCCAGGGAGCCCTCGATGAGGGTGGCGCCGATGTACTCGCCGGCGGCGGTGGCCGGGTCCATGAGCTTGGTGATGGTGGCGAGGTGACCGTCCTCGTCGAGGGTCACCTTCATCTCCTCGTCGGCAAGGCTTTTCACGTTGTCCACCGCGAGGAGGAGTTCCGGTCCCCGAGCGGCGAGTAGCGTTTCCTCGACACTCACCGGGTGCACGGTGTCACCGTTGACGAGGAGGACGCCCTCGGAGAAGAACTCGCGCGCGGTCCACAGGGAGTAGGCGTTGTTCCACTCCTCGGCCTTGTCGTTGTAGCTGAGGGTGATCTTCACACCGTGGCGCTCCTCCAGCGCCTCCTTGCGGGCCTCGACGGCCTCCGCGCGGTAACCGACCACGACGACGACGTCGGTCAGCCCGGCCGCGGCCAGGTTGCCCAGTGAGATGTCCATGATGGTCGTCTCACCGTCGACGGGCACCAGGGCCTTCGGGAGGGTGTCGGTGTAGGGGCGCAGACGTCGACCCGCGCCTGCGGCGAGAACCATTCCGAGCATGCGGGCGTGTTCCTCCTTAGCGGGGAGGCTCTCACGCCTCCCCGTTCGTTCCGGCGACCGATGAAGGGTCGCCTTCCTGGCCGTACCCGGTCCGGGGGTGTCCGGGATCGGCGCCGCCCCGGAGGGTGGGACCCTCCGGACGCACGTCGGTCACCGGTGTCGCACTCCAGGTGCGCACCGCCTCGATCATGAGCAGTACCGCCAGGTATCCAGCGAGTATGCCGTAGACCGGGGTGAGCACGTGCAGCGCACTCCCCGCCGCGACGACGAGCACGCGCCCGTCCCAACCGAGGGTCGCCGCGCGCGCCTTCGCCGATCTCGCCACGCCGACCGGGGGGCGGGCGGCGTCATCACGGTGATGCGAGGCGACCGCCACCAAGAGTACGAACACCAGAGGACCGGGTACACCGGAGGCGAGCCCCACGACCGTCAGGTACGCGTACTCCATGACGCGCAGTACGGGTGGCACGAACCGGTCGAACCGTCCGTTGTGGGGGTGGCCCGAGGCCGGTCCGGACAGGAGTAGGGCAGCCACCGGTGCGAACAGGGTAATGCCTGCCGGATGTCCACGATCCGCCGCGAGGAGCGTGAGGACGATCAGGGCCGCCGCCACAGCCGTCGGAAGCGGCGGGACGGCTCCGGGGGCGATCCGCCCGAGAAGCCGGCAGATATGACCATCATCACGAAGGTATCGGAGGTCGGGCATGACTCCGAGCCGTGTCCCGGGCCTCGGAGCACGCTCGTGAACGGCCTCCTCCCCCGTGGGTTCCGGTGTCCCCGGACGGCTCATCATCGCCTCCCGCGGGCGGAGGAGGGGTCGACGAGGGCCGCGGTGACGGCGACGACGCAGCCGACGATGAGCGTGATGAAGGAGACCCGGGCGTCCCAGAGCGTGGCCGTGACCGCGATCGCCAGGAAACGGACGGGCTGGGGGAAGATCAGGACCCGACGGGCGAGGTCGGCCAGGGGCGCGCTCCGCCGCCCCGGACCCGGGTGGCGCGGATCATCGGAGGGTCCGGGGTCGCCCGGCGGACGCCGGCGCTGCGGCCCCGGAGCCCGCCCCGCCACCGCGTCGTCGTGCGCCCCGTCGGCGGGACGCGGCACGAGACCGCCCGGCAGGACGTCGACGCGTTCACGGTGCGCGGGGAGGGACGGCGGCGGACACGGGCGTGCCGGGGGCGCGGGCGGGGCCTCGCGCGCCACCAGGAAGCAGTCGCGCAGCGCCAGGGCCACCAGGGCTCCGGCCGCCCACCCCCAGGCGCCGCCGATCCCCGCCAGGACCGCGCCGATCGCCAACCCCAGGTAGACGATGTACTCGCGCAACTGCGCGAGCATCGCCGCGAGCCACAGGGTGAGGGCGTCGCGCCGACCGACGCGCATGCGTTCGCGGACGGAGTCGCAGAACAGCACGGCCACGAGGAAGGCGGAACCGGCCAGGCCCCCGATGGTGTCGGGTCGGGTGAACCAGATGGCGGCCCCGACCGCGGCCATCACGGCGATCCGGCTCATTCCCGCCCGGGTGACGTGCCTGCGTTCCAGGAGCCGCGCGGTCGACCGCGCCGCCGTGCCGTTGGCCATGGACGTGTCCCTCTCGAATCGCACAGTGAGAGCAACCGTCGCTTACGCTCTGTGGTCATTCAATCACTGACACGCCAATGGTGTCCGTTTGGCCTGGTCGGCGCGGCATACGGGTTTTTCGGCCAGGTCAGATGCCAAAGTGCGCACCGCCGGAATGCTCCAGCGATGCGCACCGTGATCTTCTCGGGCCCCGACTCCGGCACGGCCTCACCCACCACCACCCTCGACCGGCGGCCCCCGGAACCCCGGGGCGCCCTCGCGACAGGGGGACGGGTCAGGCGGCCTGGCCGCCGTCCTTGCCCTCCTCGGCCTTCTTCTCGGCCTCTTCCGCGCGCTTCTTCTTGGCCTCGTCGGCCTTCTTGCGCTTGGCGATCTCGGCCTTGGTGTCCTCGTTGTACGCGGCCAGCGCGGCCTCGATGTCGGTGTCCACCGCCAGGGAGCCGCCCTTGATGTACAGGCCCCGGTTGCAGAACCGGCGCAGGTCCCCCTCGTTGTGGGAGACCAGGACCATGGTCCGGTGGTTGGCCAGCATCCGCTCGATGGCCTCGTAGCACTTGCGCTTGAAGGCCTTGTCGCCCACCGCGAGCACCTCGTCGACCAGCATGATCGGGTGCTCCAACTGGGAGATCAGGGCGAAGCCCAGCCGCACCTTCATGCCGCTGGAGTAGTGGCGGACCGGGGTGTCCACGAACTTCGACTTGATCTCGGCGAAGTCGACGATCTCCTCGAAGCGCTCGTCGATCTGCTTCTCGCTCATCCCGTGCAGGGAACCCACCAGGTACACGTTCTCGCGGCCGGTGAGGTTGTCGTTGAAGCCGGCGCGCAGCTCCAGCAGCGGCGCGACCTTGCCCCGGACGTGCACCTCGCCCTCATCGGGGATGAGCACCCCGGCGATCATCTTGAGCAGGGTGGACTTACCGGTGCCGTTCTTGCCGACGATGCCCACGCAGTCGCCGCGGGCGACCTCGAAGGACACGTCGCGCAGCGGCCAGAACTCGTCGCCCTCGGCGTTGGGGTCGCGCTTGGTGCCGTGGATGAACATCTCACGCAGGCTGCGCTTGCGACGGCGGTTGACGGCGAACTTGACACCGAGCCCCTTGGCCTCGATGACCGGGCCGGTCGCCAGGTCGGCGCCGTAATCGGTCTGCGCCATCACAACTCCTTCAGGACGGACATCTCCAAGCGGCGGAACGTCCAGTATCCGATGATCACCATCAGCAGGGAACCGACCACCGCGGAAGTGATCGCGATCGGCCCCGGGGTCAGTTCCTCGAACCCGGCGAACCACACCGCGCGGTGCATCTCGAAGATACCCAGCAACGGGTTCATCTGGTAGGCGATCATGAGCCACTCGGGCACCTTCGGGGAGTCCAGCACCAGGGAGGCCGGGTACAGGATCGCCGAACCGTAGAACAGGATGCGGGAGGCGATCCGCACGAGCCGCTCGACGTCGCGCACCAGGACGTTGATCGAGGAGAGCAGCAGCGTCAGGCCCAGGCCCATCGTGAACTGGAGCAGGACGGCCAGCGGCAGCCAGACCAGCACGCCCTCCCAGGAGGGGCGACCGCCCAGGAAGATCACGAAGAGGATGAGCACCGGCCAGGTCAGCAGGTACTCGACGAACTTGGTCCCCACGGTGGCCATGGGGAAGATCTCCCGGGGCACCTTCATGGTGGTGATCAGCTTGGAGTGCGTGATCATCGCCCGGGGCGCCTCATTGAGGATCGCCCCGAAGGTCGTCCACGGCAGGATCCCGGCCACCAGGAAGAGGAGGAAACCTCCGTACTCCGGCGCGTCGGCCGGCATGCCCCGGTCGGCTTGGAGAATGACCCCGAAGACGAAGAAGTAGACCAGGGTCAGAGCCAGCGGCTCCAACATCGTCCACGCGTAACCCAGAATGGACTGCTGGTACTTGACCTTCAGGTCGCGTCGGACCAGGAGGCCGACGACCTTCCGGTGCTCCCAGACGGCCAGCGCCCTTGACGCCACCGCCACCTCCAAGGATCGAAGAATTGTCGCCCGGCACAGGCTCGGGGCCGGACGGTGAGCTCGCGCCTGCGCGCACCGGTCGACACGCGCGGTCCAGGCCCGGATCGATCACGACCGGGATACGGGGGAGCGTGTCCGGGCGACCGGGGGATGTCACGGACCGCGCCCGGCTCTCACGACCGCTTCGGAAGGAGGTCGGACCGGGCACGTTGAACAGGCGTCCATAGGTTACCGCTGCGACGGACGGGGCGCGCCCACCAACCTGCCGCACATCCGTGTCCGGACCGTGACCACGCGTCGTCGAACCCCGTCGGCTAGCCTCGGCTCGAAGCATCCGGAAACACGAAGGAAACGCACACGCCCTCGACCACGGGCGTTGTCGCCGGTACCGGGCGCCTTATCGCCGACGGCCCGTCACCTTCTGTTCCGCGCGCTTGCGGTATCGATTTCCCTTCGATTGGGAAACTGACGATGAGGAGGGGAACGATGAGCGAAGTGAGCGGAACCACCCGCCCCCGGGTGTTCGCCGCCGTCCTGGCCGGTGGGGTCGGCGCGCGCATGGGCGCGGCGACGCCCAAACAGCTCCTGCCCCTGGCCGGACGGACCATCATCGAACACACGATCTCCGCCTTCGAGGCCTGCCCCGAGGTGGACGAGATCATCGTGCTCATGGTGGCCGAGTACGCCCCCCGGGTGGAGGAGCTCGTCGCCGAGGCCGGATTCGCCAAGGTGAGCCGGGTACTGCCGGGCGGGGCCACGCGCACCGACACCTCCGTCGCGGCGCTGACCGCCCTGGCCGGGGCCGCCGACGACGACATCGTGCTCCTGCACGACGCGGCCCGGCCCCTGGTCTCCCCCGCGACGATCGGCTCCTGCGTGGCCGCGTTGGCACGGGTGGACGCGGTGGGGGTGGCGGTGCCCAGCGCGGACACGGTGGTGCGCGTGGTCGCCGGTCCCGACGGCGAGGCGATCGCCGAGGTCCCCCCACGCGCGGAACTGCGCCGTATGCAGACCCCCCAGGGCTTTCGCATGGGCACGGTGCGCCGCGCCTACGCTCTGGCGACGGCCGATCCGGACCTGGTCGCCACCGACGACTGCGGGGTGGTGCTCCGCTACCTCCCCGAGAAGGAGGTTCGGATCGTGCCGGGCGAGGAGACCAACATCAAGGTGACCAATCCGGGGGACGTGGAGGTGGCCGAGACGCTGTTGCGCCGGTCGCGGGGACCCGCCCCCCTGCACGAGGCGGCGCTATGAGCGGGGTCTTCAGCGGGACCGAGATCATCGGGCACCGGGGCGTGGGCCGCGGTGTGGTGGACCAGGCCCGCGAGAACACGCCGGCGTCCTTCGCCGCCGCCGTGGCCGCCGGGGCGGACTGGATCGAGATCGACGTGCGCCGCACCTCCGACGACGAACTGGTGCTCTACCACAACGCCGCCCTCGACGACGGGCGGGCCATCGTGGACCTGACGGCGGCCGAGTGCGCCGAGGCGGGACTGGTGGGCCTGGAGGAGGGGCTGGCCGCCATCCCCGAGCGGGTGGGGCTGGACGTGGACGTGAAGACGGTGATGGAGGACGCGATCGACGCCCCCTCCCGACGGACCACGTCCCTGCTGATGCCCTACCTGCGCCGGGAGGCGGAGCGGCGCCGGGTGTTCGTCTGCTCCTTCGACCCCGGTGTGCTGTTGGCCGTCCACGAGGGCGCCCCGGAGGTTCCCACGGCCTGGATGCCGTTCGTGCGCAACCCGCTGGACCAGGCGGTCGCGGGGGCCGTGGGGCTGGGATGCCCGATCGTGGCCGTGGACGTGCGGTCGTTCGGGTTGACCGACGACGGTCCGCTGCCCGGGCGCCGTTCGGTGGAGTACACGGTGGACCTGGCCCACCAGGCGGGCCTGGAGGTGGCCTCCTGGTGTCCCGAACCGGGCGACGCCGCGATGTTCGCAGCCGCCGGCATGGACGCGGTCGTGGTGGACGACGTCCCGGGCGCGGTGGCCGCGCTGCGGGAGGCGGAACTACACGGCGTCGCCTGAGCGGCGTCAGATCCGGGCGAGGAGCTCGGCCTTCTTCGCGCTGAACTCCTCGTCCGTGAGCAGGCCCTTGGCGTGCAGCTCCCCCAGGCGTTCGATCTGGGCGAAGACCCATTCCAGGTCGGGACCGGCCGCGATGGCCTCGGGATCCCGGGGCCGCTCCTCCCCCGTCTCCTCCGTCGTGTCCCGTCCGGGAGCGAGGGAGTCGGTCAGGGCCCGCACCGTGGTACGGGCGAGGGTCCGCCACCGGCCGGCGGCCTCGTCCTCGGGCGGGGGGCCGCCCCGGGCCCACACGTGCGCGGTGACGGTGGCGGCCATGAGGAAGACCTTGAAGACCTCTCCACCGTCCTCGGCCGCGCGCAGGATGCCGAGGTCCTGCTTGGGCCGGGCGTCACCGCCGCCCCCGCCGACGGTGACCACGCGCAGGAAACCCCAGCCCCAGCCGTCGGGGGCTCCCCAGTCGACGCCGGTGATCTCGGACAGGTCGTACTCGCGGCGTCCCGCGCGGCGCTTGGCCGCGCTCGCGTGATCGCCGGACCAGACCAGGCGCAGGGTGGATCCGTCCAGGGTGGCGGTGCCCTCGCAGGTCTTGATGTGCAGGGGGGTCGGGGGGACGAGCCGGGTCACCGTCTCCGCCTCGGGGGCGTCCTCGCGCTGTTCGGCGGCGAACCGGATCTGGTCGGCCAGGTACTCGGCGATCAGTTCGGTCTTGGCCGGACCGGTGAGGCGGAAGGGCTGAACGCGTTCGTCGAGCATGGCGCCGACGGCCGCGTAGGGGTCCATGCGATCGCGTATGACGAGCCGGAGCAGCCACCCCTTCCTGCGACCGCCGCCCGGCGTGAACTCGACGGACGCGATCGCGCCGACCGGCACGCTCAGCCGGCCGAGCTCTTGGAGGAGGGGACTGTGCGTCCAGCCCTTCTTGTAGACGATCTCGATCGTCTCGCCGTCGAAGTCCCAGGAGGCCTGATCTCCACGCAACCCGTCCATGGGGACATCATGCCGGATCCGCTGAGGGGATGGGGATTCAGGCCGTTTCGGAACTCTGGGCGGACCGCGCGGTGCGCGAGTCGGCGCCGAGCCCGGGCGGGCTGGTGATGAAGCCGGCGCCCCACGACATGTGCATGGTGGCGAGGGCGACGGGGATGAGCGGCAGCGCGGCGGCGGGCAGGCCGCGGCCCAACGGGAGCGACGCGGCCGTCACGAGCGCCAGGTAGGCGGCGGGCACCAGCCACAGCGGCCACCACAGGAACCCGCCGACCAGACCCAGGACCACGCCCGTCAGGGCGATCGGCGGGGCCAGGTAGCGCAGGTTGATGGTGCCCTTGTGCTGGCGGGCGACCACGTGCCGCCAGCGACCGTAGTGGAAGTACTGCTTGGCGAGCAGCCGGACGTTGCGCCGGGGCCGGTAGGAGACGCGCATGCGCGGCTGGAACCACACGACACCGCCGCTCCGGCGGATGCGGTGGTTCATCTCCCAGTCCTGGGCGCGCAGGAACGCCTCGTCGTAGCCGCCCACCCGTTCCAGTGCCGAACGCCGGAAGACGCCCAGGTAAACGGTGTCGGCGGGGCCGCCCTCTCCGCCGGTGTGGAAGCGGGCGTTGCCCACCCCGATCTTGGAGGTCATGGCGGCGGCGACGGCCCGCTCCCAGGGGGTGGTGCCCTCGGCGGCCATGATGCCGCCCACGTTGTCGGCGCCGGTCTCCTGGAGGGTCTCCACGGCCACGCGCAGGTAGTCGGAGGGCATCATCGCGTGTCCGTCGATGCGGGCGACGATGTCGTGGGAGGAGGCGCCGATGGCCGCGTTGAGGCCGGAGGGGGTCTTGCCGGTCGGGTTGTCCACGACCTTCACACGGGGGTCGGCGGCGGCCAGGCCGTCGGCGACCTCGCGGGTGCGGTCCGTGGAGGGACCCACGCCGAGTACGACCTCCAGCTCACCCGGGTACTCCTGGGCGAGGACGTGCTCCACCGCCGCGGCGAGGTGGCGCTCTTCGTTGAGGACGGGCATGACGACGGAGACCGGCGGCCAGGACACGGGCACTTCCCAAGATCAATGAGCTGGATTGCGCTTCACGCGCGTCCACGGTACTGCACGCCGTGAAGTCGCGGTGCCGCCCCGACGAGGCGGCACCGACCGGGCGTCAGGCCTGTCGGCTCACCACGAGGCCGTCGGAGTCCTTGAAGGCGCCGACGAGCACCATGATGAAGTCGATGAGGGCCCACACGCCCACACCGCCGCAGGTGATGAGCATCAGGATGCCCGTGCCGGTCTTGCCCACGTAGAAGCGGTGGACGCCGAAGCCGCCGAGGAAGAAGGACAGCAGAACGGTGGTGAGCCAGTTCTTGGGGGACGGCGCCGAGGCAGGGGGATGCGTCATAAGGGTCTCCAGAGATCATGCGGGCACCGGACATGAAGACGTCCGGGCGCGGGAAGAGATCCGGTGGCGGGGGGTCCCGACGTCGTGTGTACGACGCGAGGAACCGGAAAGAGGATGTGAAATTACCACGTCCAGCGCGTAAGCCCCTGCCGTGACCTCATCGGCTTTTCTCCCCGATCCCTCAGGGGAGGGCCCAAGCCGAGAACAACACGCCGAGGATCGACATCTCACACCGGGCGGGGGATCGGGTGACAACCTTAGAGATAAGGACACCGTTGACCGGGGTGGGACGGGGACGCCGATGAACGACGACAACGGGGGACGGAATCGACCGGACGGTCCGCACGGGGGGTTCCACCGCGAACGCTCCCAGCCGGTCCCGCCCGACGGACGACGTTCTCCGAGGTCGGGACGGATCACCGTGCCCTCGCGCACCGTTCGCCGACGCCGCTCCGGTCTGATCCTGATGGCCTGCCTGTCCGTCCTGGTCCTGCTCGCCTCGGGCACCTCGTGGGCGATCACCGGCTGGATGTCGGGCACCCTCAACCGGTTCGACGTGTTCGGCGATCTCGCCGACGGCGACCGCCCCGAGGAGACCGGCGGGCTGACGTTCCTGGTGATCGGCTCCGACAGCCGCGAGAGCATCACGGAGGAGGACCGCACCGCGCTGAGCGTGGGCTCCACCCCCGGACGACGCTCCGACACGATGATGCTGGTCCGGGTCAACCACGAACGCGACCGGGTCACCGTCGTCGGCCTCCCCCGTGACCTGTGGGTGGAGATCCCCGGCGAAGGCGACGACAAGATCAACGCCGCCTACGCCTACGGCGGCCCGCAGTTGGCCGTGCGCACCGTGGAATCGGTCACCGACGTGCGGATCGACCACTACGTGGAGGTCGACTTCTCCGGCTTCGTCGACGTGGTCGACGCCCTGGGCGGCATCGACGTGTGCCTGCCCGAGGCGATCCGGGACCCCAAGGCGAAGCTGGACATGGCGGCCGGCACCCACCGGGTGGACGGCGCCGAGGCCCTGGCCTTCGCGCGCACCCGGGCCACCCCGCGCGGCGACCTGGACCGGATCGACCGTCAGCAGCAGGTGCTGTCGGCGATGCTGGACCAGGCGCTCAGCAGCGAGACCCTGGCCGACCCGGCCAAGCTGACCGCGTTCCTGGAGAGCGCCCTGTCGTCGGTGACCGTCGACGAGGGTCTGGACACCGCGACCATCAACCAGCTCGCCTACCAGATGCGCGATGTGGACCTGACCGAGGTGACCTTCACCCAGGTGCCCATCGCCGACATGGACTTCTGGACCCCGCGCGGCGACGTCGCCCTGCTGTGGGACGAACCCGCCGCCCGGGAGCTGTTCGCCGACATCAACGCCGACAGGCCGATCACCGACCCGTCCGACACGGCCTCCGAGGAGGAGAAGGAGGGGGAACCGCGCCCCGAGGACATCCGGGTGCGGGTCTTCAACGGCACCGGCACCCCCGGTCTGGGCGCCACCCTGGACACGGCGCTGACCGGCTCCGGTTTCCGGGTGCCCGACCCGGCGTCCGACTGGAGCAGCCGCGACGTGTCCTCCACCCAGGTGCGGCACGGGGCCGACGACGCCGCAGCCGCCGGGTACCTCGCCGGGCTGATCCCGAACTCCGAGGCGGTGGAGGACACCACCCTGGACGGTGAACTCCAGGTCGTGATCGGATTCGACTACACGACGTTCCAGGCCCCGGAGGTCGAGGCCCCCGAGCCGGAGGAGGCGCCCTCGGCCGGGGACGCCCCGCTGACCACCTCGACCGCCCGGGACAACATCTGCGGGTGACCCCGCGAAGAAAGGCGTTCCCGTGCTCCGCCACCTGCTCGGCCTCCTGGTCGGCATCGTCCTGGTCCCCCCGTTGTGGATCGCCGTGTCCTGGGCCGCCGGCGGGATGCCCGACCTCCTCGACGGTGAGGTGACGTTCGCGACCGTCGCGGCGGCGGTCCTGCTGATCCTGCTGGGCTTCGTCGGCGCCTACCTGGCGGCGGCCCGGCTCTCCCCGCTCACCGCGGGCGCGGCCGGCCTGCTGCTGGCCGCGCTGGCGCTGTGGCCGGCGGTCCACCCGGCGTCGTTGGGGACCGCCATGTCCTGGCTCAATCCGGAGAGTTTCGTGTACCCGGGCGGGCCCGGTGTCACCGTGGCGCTGCCGGTCGGCGCGCTCCTGCTGTTCTCGGCGGGCATGCCGGGGCGGTGGCGCGAACCGCTCCCGGGCCCCGGGGGCGCCAGGGTGGTCGCCTCGGCGAGCCGTGAGGGGTTCCGAGGCGGGGAGCCCGTGGAGAAGCCGTGGGACGGGCGGGTGGGGGACACCGTGCCCGAGGTCCCCGAGGCGACTCCGTCGATCGTCACCCCCGCCCCGACAGCGGTGTGGGGGGCTGAGGACGACCCGGACAAGACAACCACCCCGTTCCGCAGGGGGGAGACCGGAGCCGTGTGGACCCCTCTGGACGACGAGTCCGCACGCCGGGATTGAGGCGCTCTCAGGGCTTGTGTCCATTACGGCGTGCGCACCGGTAACCTGAGCGCCTGATGTGTTCATGCCCTGTTCGGTCGTGCGCCACGTCTCGGAGCGTAGGGTGATGCTCCGCGTGCGGGACTCCCCCCGGCACCGAACATGTCCGTCTTTCCGCCCTCATCCGGGTGTCCACCGCCGTGAGCGGGAACAACCATGGGATATGGGCGCGGACGAAAGCGAGGAAGGACTCAACCAGTGATCGAAGCGGACCGTATGCGCGTCTCCGTCATCGGTACGGGTTACCTGGGCGCCACCACGGCGGCCTGCCTGGCCGAGATGGGGTTCGAGGTCATCGGCCTCGACGTCGACGAGGCCAAGATCGACATGCTCCGCTCCGGTCGGGTGCCCTTCTTCGAACCCGGCCTCGAAGCACTGGTCGCCTCCGGTCTGAAGGCCGGCCTGCTGCGTTTCACGACCTCCTTCGCCGAGGTGGCCGAGTTCGCCGACCTGCACCTGATCTGCGTGGGCACACCGCAGAAGGACGAGTCCGGCGCCGCCGACCTGAGCTATGTCAACTCCGCCGTCGACCGGTTGGCCCCGCATCTGAAGCGCCCCTCCGTGGTGGTGGGCCGCTCGACCGTGCCGGTGGGCACGGCCGCGACCCTGGCCGCCCGGCTGGCCGCCCTGGCGCCGGTCGGCGAGGAGGCCGAACTGGGGTGGAGCCCGGAGTTCCTGCGCGAGGGCTTCGGGGTGAAGGACACCCTGCGCCCCGACCGGATCGTCCTGGGCACCGACTCCCCCCGGGTCGAGAAGGCCGTGCGCTCGCTGTGGCAGCGGCAGATCGACGAGGGCGTCCCCTTCCTGCTGACCGACCTCCAGACCGCCGAGTTGGTCAAGGTGGCGGCCAACGCCTTCCTCGCGACCAAGATCTCCTTCATCAACGCCATGGCGGAGGTGTCGGAGGTGGCCGGTGCCGACGTCATCCAGTTGGCGCAGGCGCTGTCCTACGACGACCGCATCGGCGGCAAGTTCCTGGGGCCCGGCCTGGGCTTCGGAGGCGGCTGCCTGCCCAAGGACATCCGCGCCTTCATGGCCCGTGCCGACGAACTGGGCGTGGAACCGGCCCTGTCGTTCCTGCGCGAGGTCGACGCCATCAACCAGCGCCGCCGGGCGCGCACCATCGACATCGCCCGCCAGCTCATCGGCGGCGGGTTCGCCGGCAGCCGGGTGGCGGTGCTGGGCGCCGCGTTCAAGCCCAACTCCGACGACATCCGCGACTCGCCCGCGTTGGACGTGGCCGCCACGATCGCCTCGTTGGGCGCCCAGGTGACCGTGTACGACCCGGCCGCGCTGGAGCGGGCCAGGGAGGCGCACCCGGAGCTGAACTACGCCGAGTCGATGCGGGACGCGGTCACCGACGCCGACGTGGTCCTGCTGCTCACCGAGTGGGCGGAGTTCCGCGAGGCCGACCCCGACGAGCTGGGCGAACTGGTGGCGCGCAAACGGATCGTGGACGGGCGCAACGCCCTGGACCCGATCTTCTGGCGGGCCTCGGGCTGGACCTACCGGGCGCTGGGCCGCCAGTAGCCCTCCGCCGTACCGACGGCCGGGATCCCTCACGGGGTCCCGGCCGTCGGCGTTCCCGGAGATGTGGCGGCGCTCCGAACAGCACGTGTCCGGGGCCGGCTTCCACGACGGGGGCCGACCGGCGGCCCGGGACCACGTGGCGATGGACGGGGCACCGGTGGGCACGGGGGCGGCGAGCGGAACGTCCGACCATCGCGCACGGGGACGACCCCGGGCCGGTCGCCCCGGTGAAGGGTCACGGGCGCACCACCCGTGTCACGCGGAGCAAGGGCGTCGTCCGTGCCCCACCCCTCGGGGTCTCGGATCGAGCGCGTCGCCCACACGGGGGCGCACGACATGCTTGACTTCACTCCGTAGTCATTCAGTCGCGCATGGCCATTGGATCGTGCGTCGAGAACGAACGGAGTCCGCTCGGTGAAGTCCTCCCTCGTGGTCGGGGTCGCCCTGACCCTGTTGGCGGTGGCCGCCCCCGCCCACGCCGCTCCCCCGCCCGTCCCCTCCGAGGTACCGGCGGGCTGCCCGGTGCTCACCCCGCCGCCCACCGCCGAGGACCTGGAGCGGTACCTGTGCGGCGACCGCCGGTTGGGGCCGGCCGAACTCCCCGACGACGGTCCGGTCGGAGGGCTGCTCGACGGGTACGAACGCCTCGGCGACCTGACCCCTGAGGCGTTCCTGGACCGCTGGTGGGGACCCGACGGCTGGGAGTACCCCGACCACATGGGGTTCGAGGTGGTGGACGGTGAGCCGGTCACCGAGGTCATGACCCTGCCGGAGGGGTGGATGCTGGACCGGTTCGGATCGCCGTGGGGCACCTTCCTGGCGCCCGCCGGGGCCCGGTACGCAGAACGGGCGTTGCCGCCGGACTCGTTGAACACCTGGCCGGACGGGCCCGAGCACAACTACTCCTGCTACGAGGTGACGACCGCGTTCACGGCTTTGACCGGCCCGATCGCCCCGCACTTCGAACAGCCGGGAGGAGGCGAGCAGGTGTTGGTCCCGGCCGAGGGCCTGTCCGAACCGGTGGACGGTGAGTACGCGCGGGTCAACGAGCTGCTGGAACTGGGTCACCTGGAGGCGCGCCCGACGGAGGAGTGCGTCGCCTTCCCGGGTTACGCGCTCTCCTGAGTCCGGTCCGCCCCCGGCGACCCCGGGGCGGACGACGCGCCCTCACCCCGAACCCCCGGACACGCCGGTGCCCCCGACGCCTCGACGTCGGGGGCACCGGGACACGGTCCTACAGGCCGAACCCGGTGGGGCGGGAGCCCTCGGCGACCTCACGGCGCAGCCGCTCGCCCTTGGCGTGCGCCTGTTCGCGCAGCTCCACCTGGAACTCCGCCATCTTCGCGGCCAGACCGGCGTCGTGCGCCGCCAGCATCCGCACCGCCAGCAGGCCCGCGTTGCGGGCCGCGCCCACGGCCACGGTGGCCACCGGCACCCCGGCGGGCATCTGCACGATGGACAGCAGCGAGTCCATCCCGTCCAGGTACTTGAGCGGAACCGGGACCCCGATGACCGGCAGCGTCGTCACCGAGGCCAGCATGCCCGGCAGGTGGGCGGCGCCGCCCGCGCCGGCGATGATCGCCTTCAGCCCTCGGTCGGCGGCCTCGGCGCCGTAGGAGATCATCTCGTGCGGCATGCGGTGCGCCGACACCACATCCGCCTCGAACGGAACGTCGAACTCGCGCAGGGCCTCGGCCGCCTCTCGCATCACCGGCCAATCGGAGTCCGAGCCCATCACGATGCCCACCACGGGGTCCTTGCTCACTGGTCGTCTCCTCGGAGGTAGTCGGCGGCGTCGCGGGCCCGCGCCAGCAGGTCCCGATGGTCGTCGCCCGTCACGGTGACATGCCCGATCTTGCGGCCCGGACGCACGTCCTTGCCGTAGAAGTGGACCTTGATCTCGGGGTCGACCGCCATCACGTGCAGATAGCGGCGGTAGACCTCGGGGTCCTCCCCGCCCAGCAGGTTGGCCATGACGGTGTAGGGGGCGTTGGTGCGGGGCGACCCCAGGGGCAGATCCAGCACGGCCCGCAGGTGCTGCTCGAACTGGGAGGTGCGGGCGCCCTCGATGGTCCAGTGGCCGGAGTTGTGGGGACGCATCGCCAACTCGTTCACGACCACCCCTTCGGCGGTCTCGAACAGCTCCACCGCCAGCATGCCGGTGACGTCCAGGGCGTGCGCGATCTCGATGGCCAACTGCTGGGCGCGGGTCGCCTTCTCCTCCGACAGGCCGGGGGCCGGAGCGATGACCTCGTGGCAGATCCCGCCGCGCTGCACCGTCTCGACGACCGGGTAGACGGCGACCTGGCCGTGCGGGGACCGGGCCACCTGGACGGCGAGTTCGCGCTCGAAGGCGACCTTCTCCTCCACCAGCAGCGGAACGTCCTCGGCGGCGGCGCGCCCGACCACCGCGGCGGCCTCGGCGGCGTCGTCCACCACCCACACGCCCTTGCCGTCGTAGCCGCCGCGGGCGGCCTTGAGGACGACCGGCCACCCGGTCTCCCCGGCGAAGGCGGTGACGTGCTCCGGGGCGGTGACGGCGCGCCAGCGGGGGGCGGGAGCGCCCAGTTCGGTGAGGCGGGTGCGCATGCGGAGCTTGTCCTGGGCGAAGCGCAGCGGGTCGCGGCCCGGGCGCAGCAGGCCGCCCGCCTCCTCCACCGCGCGCAGCACCGGCTCGGGGACGTGCTCGTGATCGAAGGTCACCACGTCGTTGGCCTTGGCGAACGCCAGGACGTCCTCCAGTCCCCGGTCGTCCCCCAGGGTGACGTTCCCACAGACCAGGGCGGCGCTGTCGGTGGGACCGGCGGCCAGAACCCCGAAATCGACACCCAGGGCGATCGCGGCCTGGTGGGTCATGCGGGAGAGTTGTCCCCCTCCCACCATTCCCACTCGGGGGACGGTGCGGTTACGCTCGCTCACAGTTCCTCAACTCATCTGCTCGAACCGCGGTGACGGGACGGCTCCGCGCGCGACGAAGCCTGGCCGGACCGGCTCGGAACCCGCGGCCGGGGTTGCTCCTACCCCCGGTCAGAGTCTAGGGCGTGTCGGTGGATCCGCCCCGGGCCACCCCGTTCGCGCAGGTGATCCCCGACCCGGAGGCATCCGTGCGCACGTTCCTGACCCGACGCCCTCGGCTCGCCGAGCTGATCACCCAGTTGGGCAAGTTCGGTTCCGTCGGCGCCGTGGCCTACGCGGTGCAACTCGCCGCGACCAACCTGTTGTGGGGCGTGGTGGGGCTGGGGCCGTTGACCGGTCAGGTACTGGGCACGCTGGTGGCGATCGCCGTGGCGTTCGTCGGCAACCGGTTCTGGACGTTCGCCGACCGCGCGCGGACCGGGTTCGGGCGGGAGACGTTCCTGTTCCTGCTGATGAACGGGGTGGGTCTGCTCATCCAGTTGGGCTGCCAGTGGTTCTCGGTGTACGTGCTGGGACTGGACGGCCCGGTGGCGCAGAACATCGCGGGCAACGTGGTGGGCGTGGGGCTGGGCACGCTGTTCCGGTTCTTCTCCTACCGGACCTGGGTGTTCCCCGAACCGCCCGCCGCGGTGACGACGGCCGAGGGCCCGGGGGCGGAGGACGCCCCGCACGAGGATCCGACGACCGTCTGATCCCCGGTCAGGCCGCGGAGACGGCGCGGACGCCGTCGCGGCGCGACGCCCGTCGGACCAGGAGCACGTACATCCCGGTCTGGAGGAGCGTGAGTCCCAGGACCAGCGGGGTCCCGGCGCCCGGCGACAGCCCCGCGCCGACGACGACGCCGGTGCCGATGGCGGCGATGCCCCCTTGGAGGACGCAGAGGGTGAACTGTGTCAGCGCGCTGACCACGTGCAGGCCGATCGCCGCCTCCAGGCCGCCGGTGCGCCAGGTCAACCAGGACAGGGCCAGTCCCAGAACGGTCAGGGCTGCGACGGTCCACGGTTCGCCGGGGTGGGTGGCCGCGTAGATCGCGGGGAACAGGGTCCCGCCGGCCAGGATGGCCGGCCAGGGCGAGCGCAGGACGCGGGCGACCGCGCCCGATCCCCCGGGTTCGGTGGCGCGGGCGCCGAGCGCGCCCACCGACTGCATGACCAGCCCGCGCAGGGTGAGTTCCTCGGCGACCGACTGGAACGGCACCAGGAGCACGATGACGACCATGGCGGCGAGCAGGAGCCGACCGTCGCCGGTGGCCTCGGGGGAGACCGGGGCGAGTCCGAACCGGTCGGCCAGGAGGACGTAGGCCACCGTGCACAGGCCCACCGGGACGATCGCCAGGATGACGCAGCGCATCAGCCAGTGCGACCGGGTACGCCCCTCGACCGACATCAGCGATCCGGTGCGGCGCCACTGCACCACCCGGACGAGGAAGACGACGATGGGGATGAACAGGGCGCCCCAGAGCAGGCCGAAGGCGAGTCGTGCGACCTCGCCGACCCGCATGGACTCCGGGGCCAGTCCGCTGCCGCCGATCACCGCGACCAGGGTGACCGCGAGCGCCATCGCGACCCAGAGGAAGAACATCAGCACCCCGAGCACCGCCAGGGTGGCCGGCGGGGTCCACCAGCCGTACCGCGAGGTCCGGCCGAGCCTGTGATAGGACTCACCCTTCGGCGTCCCGGCGGGGGCGAAGAGGTCGGTCCGGACCGGACGCGGGGGTGGCCATGCCCACACACCGGGATCGGCGTTCACCGCCGGGTGGCCTCCCGGCGGGGTCAACCGCCCTCCCCCCGGCGGGCCCGCCCAGGTCTGTTCCTGGGCATGGGAACGTGACACCTGTCCCTCCGGGCCTTCCGGCGCGGCGGGCCAGGACGAACCCGGCGGTGGCGGCACATTTCCCATCGTGCGCCGAGGTTACTATCCGGGCATGTATCGCCTGCGTTAAGTCCGCGCCGTTATCGGACGATCACCGTGCGGATTCGCGCGGGTCGTCGTGGGGGCACCGCACGGACACGGCATGGAATAGCGGGGTGAGCACACCTCGTTGGAATGAGAGGCCCGTTGTCCCGGACCGCGGACCGAGTACCCCGTCCCGCTGACCTACGATTGGGCACATGTCCTCCACACCAACCACCGATCAGGTGCACAAGGCCCTGGCCACGGTGCAAGACCCGGAGATCCGCCGTCCCATCACCGACCTCGGAATGGTCAAGAGCGTCGACATCGGCGACGACGGTTCCGTGCACGTCGGTGTCTACCTGACGGTGGCCGGCTGCCCCATGCGTGGCCGTATCGAGAAGGACGTGACCGAGGCGGTGACCAAGGTCGCCGGTGTCACGTCCGTGCGCGTCGAACTCGATGTGATGAGCGACGAACAGCGCAAGGAACTCCAGACCAAGCTGCGCGGGGGTCAGGCGGAGAAGGAGATCCCCTTCGCCAAGCCGAACTCGCTCACCAAGGTCTTCGCCGTCGCGTCGGGCAAGGGCGGTGTCGGCAAGTCGTCGGTCACCGTGAACCTCGCCGCCGCCCTGGCCGCCCAGGGGCACAAGGTCGGTGTCGTCGACGCCGACATCTACGGGCACTCGGTGCCCCGCATGCTCGGCGCGTCGGACTTCCCGACCAAGGTCGAGGACATGATCCTTCCGCCGACCGCGCACGACATCAAGGTCATCTCGGTCGGCATGTTCACCCAGGGCAACACCCCCGTGGTGTGGCGCGGGCCGATGCTGCACCGCGCGCTCCAGCAGTTCCTGTCGGACGTGTACTGGGGCGACCTGGACGTCCTGCTCATGGACCTGCCCCCGGGCACCGGTGACATCGCCATCTCGGTGGCGCAGCTGCTGCCGACCGCCGAGCTGCTGGTGGTGACCACCCCGCAGCAGGCCGCGGCCGAGGTCGCCGAGCGCGCCGGCTCCATCACCGCCCAGACCCATCAGCGGGTGGCGGGCGTGATCGAGAACATGTCGTACTACGTGCACGGCGACGAGAAGATCCACCTCTTCGGCGAGGGCGGCGGGCAGACCGTCGCCGACGCCCTGGGGCGGACCCTGGGCACGGACATCCCGCTGCTGGGGCGGATTCCGCTGGACACCCGCCTGCGCGAGGGGGCCGACGAGGGCAAGCCCCTGGTGCTGACCGACCCCGACGCCGAGGCCTCGAAGGTCATCGAGTCGATCGCGGAGTCCCTGGTGGGTCGCCCGCGCGGCCTGGCCGGGATGCAGCTGGGGATCTCCCCGGCCCGCCGTTAGACACCGTTCCTCACGGAGGACGTGGGACGGCCCCCGAGCGCTCCGGCGCTCGGGGGCCGTCCCACGTTCGTCAATCGGTGGAGTCGAGGGTCATGGTGGTGGTCTCGCGCTCGCCGTCGCGTTCGTAGTCGATCTCGACCTCGTCGCCGGGGGAACGGTCCCGGAGCATCGCCAGGAGTTCCTGGCCCGAGTTGACCGGGCGACCGTCGAAGACGATGATGACGTCCCCCGAACGCAGACCCGCCCCTTCGGCGGCGCCGCCGCGCTCGACGGCGCCGGGACCCTCCGCGATGACCGCGCCCGCGACCGGGCTGTCGATGTCGATCTCGGCGCCGATGTCGGCGTAGGTGGCCTCGCCGTTCTCGATGAGCCGCTGCACCACGCGCTCGACCTCCAAGGAGGGGATGGCGAAGCCCAGGCCGATGTTGCCCGCGGTCTCTCCCGCGTACCCCATGGTCACGATCATCGAGTTGACGCCGATGACCCTGCCCTGGGTGTCGACGAGCGGGCCGCCCGAGTTGCCGGGGTTGATGGCGGCGTCGGTCTGGAGAGCGTAGAAACGACTGGCCTCGGGCCCGTCGCCGGAGCTCACCGGCCGGTTGACGGCGCTGATGATGCCCTGGGTCACCGTGCCCGAGTACCCCAGGGGGGCGCCGATCGCGATGACCTCGTCACCCACGATGACCTGCTCGGAGTCGCCGAACTGCAACGGCTCGACGTCGATGGGGTCGGCCAGGGTGAGCACCGAGAGGTCGGAGCTGGGATCGGCGCCGACGACGGTGGCCTCCGAGAGGCTGCCGTCGCTGTACTCGACGAGGATGCCGTCCTGCTCCAGTTCGGTGGAGACGTGGTCGTTGGTGACGACGTAGTTCCCGTCGATGACGAACCCGGAGCCGCCTCCCAGGACGCGCCGGTCGGCGCTGCGGATGGACACCACGCTCGGGCTGACCCGCTGCGCGACGCCCGCGATGGTGTCGGGGTCGCGTTGGGGGGCCTCCGGCGGTGGCTCGTTCATGGTCGGGCCCTGGGGTTCGGGCACCGCCTCCTGCGCGCTGGAACCGGCGATGAGCCCACCGGCCAGACCGCCGGCCCCACCCGCGATGAGGGCGACGACCAGCATGCCGGTGAGCGCCATCCACGCGGGGATCCCGCGTTCGTTCCGCCGGGGGGCGGCACCCGCGGAGGTGTGGGCGGAGGTTCCCCCGAAGCCACCGACGCCGGGATCGCCGGGCCCCGCGGGGGGCATCGGGGCCGCGGGGTCCCCCGGAGCACCGAGAGGCTGCCGACCGGTGGGGGCCGCGTAGGCGGGCCGTCCGGGGTGTCCGACAGGGTCGTTGGGGCCTGCGGGACCACCGGAGCCGAAGGTGTTCTGCTGCCCGGTGGGAGCCGCGTGACCGCCGAGCCCACCGGCGGACGCACGCCCGGCCTGCCCCGTGGGGTCGCCGGGACCGGCGGAGGCCGACCGGCCCGTGGAGCCGCCGTGGACGGTGGGGTCGCCGAGGTTGCCGTGGCCGGTGGGGACATGGGGGCCGAAAGGGCCGCCGGGAGCGCTGTGGCCGGTGGGGGCCCCGGGGTCGGCGGACGGCTGTCGACCGGTCGGAGGGTTGGTGCCGGGGAAGGAGGGGTCGGGGTGCATGGAATCTCCACTGCCGGGAGGCGAGGCGTGGGGGCGGTGAACGGGGAGGGGCCGGCCGGAGGTCGGATCGGGCGCGCCGAAGCCGGGGGGCGGCGTGCCACCCGGGGGAGCCGGCCACCCGGGTCCGCTCCCCTGTTCCGAACGGCCGTTTTCCTCAGTCAAGACCTGCTCCGTATATCGCTGTGGCTTTCGGTCGACACCCGAAGGGGATCTACAGGAACCCCAACCGGGACATGCCGCGCTGCACCCTGGACCAGAAGCCGGAGTCCTCCGGTCCCGGCAGCGCGGTCACCGCAGAGGTGGTGAGGTCCGCGGGGGCATCGGCCAGCACCGTGTAGACGAACCCGTCCGCCTGCCACAGGGCGTGGTGCCGACCGCCGTCGAAGATCGTGTCATGTTGTGGTGTGACGCCCGTTCCCCCCGTTCCGGTTCCGACCGATCCGTTCCGGAACGTGAACGGGTGCCCCTCCTCCAGCTTTCCACGCTGGGAGAAGACCGACACCTGGGACATGCCATCCGAATACACCGCGTGGACGACCTTGTGACCGGCGTGGACGGTGCCCCGGGCGTCGACGAGGCTCAGGTTCCAGGTGAGGTGCTCGGGCAGCTCCCACCCCTCCTCGCGCAGTTCCTCGCGCTCGGTCGGACTGAGGACATCGCCCCACGGGGAGTCCGTGACGGCCTCCTCCGGCCAGTGCCCGTCGTCGCCGGGTTCGAGGTCGGTCAGCCGGAACCCGAACACGGCCCGGCCGGTCTCCTCGTACACCGAGCCGCCCACCAGGATCCCGGTGTCGACGTCCACCCAGAACCGTCCGGCGACGGTGCCGTTGGCCCGGGCCGCCTCCACCGTGTGGGTCGGCCGGCCGTCCAGGTCGGTGATCCCGGCGTCGCCGACCGCGTAGACCCGCTCCAGGGTGGAGAGCAGTCGTTCGTCGAGTTCCTTGAACGGGCTGTCGCGCACGATGAAGGGGCGTCCGCCCTCCCCCATCGGAACGAGGGCGACACCGTCCCCGGGACGGTTGACCAGTCGGGTGGGCTCCGTGCCCCGCCCCGACTCCCCGGTCATCTCCCGGACGGCCGTATAGGCCACGGCCCCCGTCGCCTCGGCCGAGCGGCGCAGCACCGGCATGCCGTCATCGGACCCCACCGCGGGCGTCTCGTCGGCGCCCGGGTGCGCGGACCCGGTCAACAACAGGCACAGGAGGGCCAAGGCCGCGACGGCGGTCGGGAACGGGTGCGCGGAGGGTTCCTCCGCGCTCACCGTGTCGGAAGGTCCGGCCCGGACCCGGGCGGGGCCACCGCCGGGTCGGCCGGTGTGTCCACGACCGGGATGACCCGGCTGGTCACCGCGTGCTCCACCGCGAAGTCGGACAGGCGCGGCTCCACCACGGGGGCGTCGCCGGGCTCACCGCCGGCGACGAAGGCGCCGCCCAGCAGGACCGTGGCCACCGCGAACCCCGCGACGGCGTACCGGCCGCCGGGGAGCGTGGGGAGCAGGTGGGAGAACCGGTCGCCGCGGCGGCGGTCGGACCGCTCCGGGGCGACCACGGTCTCCTCGGTCATCATCGGGACCGGCGACCCGGCCGGGCCCTCCCCGGGAAAGCCGCCGAGGGGGCGGGAGGAGCCCAGAGGCGGGCGGGCTCCGAAGCCCGCGCCTCCGGGCGGCGGCTCAGAAGGGCCCCGGGGGGCACCGCCTCCGGGACCGTCGCCCCGGGACAGACCCACCAGCCGGCCCATGAAGTCCAGGTCGGGTTCGGGTTCGCCCAGCCCGTGCAGCCGGCGCTTGAGCCGGCGCATCATGTCGGCCTCGAACCGGCAGCTCTCACATTTGGCCAGGTGGATGAGGGCGCTCTCGTGCTCGGCGGGTCCCAGTTCCCCGTCGATGAGCGCGGAGAGTCGTTCTCCCAGGTGTTGTCTGTTCACTCCGCCTCCCCGTTGTTCTCCGCGGCGGCCAGGGACCGTCGGTGTTCCAGGGCGCGGCGCAGTTGGGCGCGACCCCGGTGGATGCGGCTGCGCACGGTGCCGAGTTTGACGCCGAGCGTCGCGGCGATCTCCTCGTAGGAGAGCCCCTCGATGTCGCACAGGACGACGGGGGCCCGGAACTCGGCGGGCAGCGCGTCCAGCGCGGACTGGACGTCGGCGTCGAAGTGCCGATCGTCGTAGCGCTGGGCGGGGGAGGGCTCACGGCCCTCCAGACGTTCGTCGGCGTTCTCGGCCAGGCCCTCGAAGCGGATGCGGGCCTTGCGCCGGGCCATGTCGAGGAAGAGATTGGTGGTGATGCGGTGCAGCCAACCCTCGAAGGTCCCGGGGGTGTAGTTGGCCAGGGAGCGGAACACCCGGATGAAGACCTCCTGGGTGAGGTCCTCGGCGTCGTGTTTGTTACCGGTCAGGCGATAGGCCAATCGGTACACCCGGGGGGAATGGGTGCGCACGACCTCGTCCCAGCTCGGCGGTTCCCATGCCTCGAATTCCGCGGCAGGGCCGGATTCCGACACCGCTTCTCCCTTCATCCCGTCGATTCGCCGCACGGCTCTCGGGGGGAGTTCTGCTTCGTGGCGATCAACGTACGTTCCTCCCGGTTCAACGCCGGCGGACGCCGATTAAGTTCCCGCCGTCACGCTCGGAGTCGCCACCGAATCGCGTTAGGCTTTCCCCAGGCCGGTGACCCGATCGCGATCATCTTTCCACGGTGGGTGACGATCCGCCGGTCGGGCGCTCCGGCCCAGTGTCAGGACAGACCACGGCAGCGGGAGGCCGTCATCACCGGTGTGGAAGAGACAGCGGCCCGGCTCACCTGGGTCCGCGCGGAACAGGTGCGATTCGAGCAGGAGGCCCTCCGGGACGACGCGCTCGCCGACGCCTACGACGCGGCGACGGGCTCCATGGCCCCGCCGGTGGACCCGGCGGCGGGTGCGGCGCTGCGGTTCCTGGCCGCCTCGATCGGTGCCCGGTCGGTGGTGGAGATCGGCACCGGCTACGGCGCCTCGGGGTTGTGGCTGCTGCGCGGCATGGCCCGCGACGGGATCCTCACCACGATGGACTCCGACGCGGTCCACCTGGACCACGCCCGCGCGGTGTTCTCCCGCGCGGGCTTCGGCGCGGGGCGGGCGCGACTGATCCGCGGCACGGCGGCGGAGGTGCTGCCCCGGCTCACCGACGGGGGTTACGACCTGGTGTTCGTCGACGCCGAGCCGCGTTCGTACCCGGTGTTCCTCGACGAGGCGCTGCGCCTGTTGCGGCCGGGCGGGATGGTCGTGCTGCACGGTGTCCTGACCGGTCCGAGCGGACCCGACGGCCCGCTGCGCGCCCCGGACCCGGCCGAGACCGCGGTCCGCGAGGTCATCCAGGGCATCCGCGAGGACGAGGGGTTCATCCCACTGCTGCTGCCGATCGGCGAGGGCCTGCTGACCGCCATCCGGCCCTGATCCGGGCGGGAACGCCCCTCCGTCACCGGAGGGGACGCGGGCCCCACGGCAGCGGTCCGCCCGGCGAGGACCTGCTCGGGGGCGGGCGGCGCGACCGGCCGCGCACGACGAAGGGCCCACCGCCGAACCG
>NZ_JAVREP010000027.1:0-70379 GCF_031845465.1 Nocardiopsis lambiniae
CACCCCCACCGACCCCTACTCCGCCGACCCGGCCCCGCTGCCCCGGCGCGACGCCCAGCGCTACGAGTCCGTGCGCCTGTTCGTCACCCGGGCGCACGCCGCCCGCTCCGGGTTCGAGATGACCCGGGAGAACTCCGGCTACATCGCCGAGATCTGTCGACTGCTCGACGGCATGCCGTTGGCCATCGAACTGGCCGCGGCACGCGTACGGGTGCTGTCGGTGCAACAGATCCTGCGCCGCCTGGACGACCGGTTCCAGCTGCTCACCAGCGACGGCTCCGGCGGTCTGCCGCCGCGTCAGCGCACGCTGCGGGCGGTCCTGGAGTGGAGCCACGACCTGCTGAGCGAACCGGAGCGGGCGTTGCTGCACCGGTTGTCGGTGTTCGGGACCTGGTACCTGGAGGCCGCCGAGGACGTGTGCTCGGGCGACGGGGTCGACCCGGCGGACATCCTGCCGCTGCACTTCTCGCTCTTGGACAAGTCCCTCATCGTGGTGGACGCCGAGATCGAGGGCACCGCCCACTACCGGCTCACCGAGACCGTGCGCGCCTACGCGGCCGAGCACCTGGCCGAGGGCGGCGGCGAGGACGAACGCTGGGCCCGCTACCTGGAGTTCTGCGTCTCCCGGTTGGAGGAGGCCGCCGAGAACTCCCGCTCCCCGTTGGGCTGGCCCGAGCGACTGGCCCACCTGCGCCTGTTGGACCATCACCGGGAGAACCACGCCCGGGTGGTGACGTGGGCCCTCTCGCGGGGCCGTGTGGACGAGGCGCTTCGGGTGTGCGTGGCGCTGCGCCCCTACTGGCTGGTGCGCGACCTGGCCGCCGAGGGCGGCCGTGTCCTGGAGACGGTGCTGGCCGCCGACCCCGACGGGCAGTCGCCCTGGCTCCGAGCGCGGGCCCTGGCCCTCCAGGCCGAGCTGCGTCTGGACGTGGACGTGGCCCCACGGGTGTCCACTCTGGCCATGTGCGCCTTGGAGGCGGCACGGGCCTGTCGGGAGGCGGGCGCCGCGGCCTCCGCCCTGGCCACCATGGCGGCGCTGGCGCTGCGCACCAACGCCCTGGAGGAGGGTCTCGGTCACGCCGAGCGCGCTCTGGCCTGGGCAGAGCAGGCCGGCGACCCGCTCACCGAGGCGACCGCCCTGGGCGTGCTGGCCCAGCTGGCCCGGCGACGCGGGGAACCCGATCGCGCCGTCGAGCACCTGAGGCACTGCATCGAGCTGGGTGAGAAGCTGCACGACCGGTGGAGCGTGGCACGCTCCCTGCACGTGTTGGGGTCGATCGCCGCCGAACAGGACGACTTCGAACGGGCCCGTGAGCTGTTCGCCGAGGCGCTGACGGTGTTCGAGGAACTGGGGGCGGCCCCGGCCACCGCGCACTGTTCCCGCGAACTGGGGCGGCTCTACCTCGCCGAGGGGCGGATCCTGGAGGCGCGCGAGCCTCTGGCCTCGTGCCTGCGGGTGAGCTTCACCTCCGGACAGCGCATCGCGGTGGCCCGGGCGATGGAGGCGCTGGGCGAGCTGGCCCTGGCCGAGGAGGAGGCCGAACGGGCCGCCGCCCTGGCGGGGGTGGCCGCCGACCTGCGGACCGCGCTGGACCGGCCCTCGGCGGAGACGGTCCGATTGCGCTCGGCCGTGGAACGGCGGGTGGGGTCGGCGCGGACCGTCAACGCCTGGAACGCCTGGCGGTCGCTGCCGTTGGAACAGGTGCGGGATCGGGCCCTGGCCTTCCCCCGGGTCTCGGACCGCCCGGCCGAACCGGTCACCCTCACCCCCCGGGAACGGGAGATCGCCGAACTCGCCGAGCAGGGACTGTCCAATCGGGAGATCGCCGATCGGCTCACCATCAGCCAGGCCACCGCGGCCCGACATATAGCGAACATCTTTAGAAAACTCTCGATTTCGTCCCGAACACAGCTGACCGGCTGGACTTCAGCTCAAGAGCAGACATAAGGGGCCCGGCACCCCCTCGGCGCACTTGCACACGACGCGCGCAGACGCTAAGACAGAGGTTTCCGGCACCTCCCCCGATGAAGAAGTCCCCTTGCCACCATGACCCCCCGACCACGGTGAGGACCTCCCCGACCGCCCCGACATGTGAAGGCCATGGCACCTTTGACCGCGCCCGCGCGGCACAACCTCCCTCGGCCGGGCACCGGCTTCGTGGGCCGCGAGCGGGACCTGAGCAGCCTGCTCCGGCTGCTCGACTCCAGCCGCTCGGTGACCCTGTGCGGCACCGAGGGGATCGGCAAGACCCGGTTGGCGCTGCGCGTGGCCGAACAGTCCACCGCGGCGTTCCCCGACGGGGTGTGGCTGGCGGACCTGACCGACGCGCACACCTCCCTGGAGGTCCACGCCCGGGTGGCACACGCCGTGGGCGTCATCGAGGAACCGGGGCAGCCGTTGGCGACCACGGTGGTCGAGGCGCTGCGCGATCGTCGGTTGTTGTTGGTGTTGGACTCCTGTGGTCACGTCGCCGAAGCGGTGACGGAGATCGGAGAGACCCTGCTGGCCTGCTGCCCCGAGGTGTCGGTGCTGATCACCGCACTGGAGCCGGTCCGGTTGTCGGGCGGGACGGTGTGGCGGATGACGCCCATGGCGCTGCCGGTGGCCGCGCGCAACGCGCCTCCCCCCGACCCGGGGGACTCCGAGGCGGTGCGGTTGTTCCTGGACCGGGCCCGGATCCGCGATCCCCGCTTCTCCGTGTCCCCCGACGAACTGGAGACCGCGGCGGTGCTGTGCGACCTCGCCGGCGGGGTCCCGCTGGGCATCGAGGTGCTCGGTGGGAGCGTTCCTGGTGTCGGCCCGGCCGGACTCGCCGAGAGCCTGCGCACGCACCTGGCCTCCCCCGAGTTCCGACCGGGACCGGGTCAGGCGGTCTCGCGCAGCGAGGTGCTGCCGATCGTGCTCGACTTCGTCTACCGCGCCCTGCCCGAACCCGAACGCGTGCTGTTGCGCCGGCTGTCGGTGTTCCGGGGCTGGGACCTGGAGTCGGCCGAGCAGGTGTGCACCGGTGACGACCTGGCCGAGACCGAGGTCCTGGACCTGCTGGCGTCCCTGCTGAACCGGTCGCTCATCACCATCACCGGTGAGTTCGAGGGCCGGTTGCGATACCGGTTGCCCGAGGCGTTGCGGTCGTTCGCCGCAGAGCGGCTGGTCGAGGCCGACGAGGACGAGACGTTCCGGGAACGCCTGCTGGACCGGATGTCGAGCCTGGCCGAGGACCTGGGCCGCAAGTTGGAGTCGAGCCGGTCGATGCCCTGGAGCGAACGCGACTCCGGGCGGCGCCGGGTGGTCGCCGAGTACGACACGTTGCGGTCGCTGCTGCGGTGGGCCCACCGCGAGGGCAGGGCCGAGGCGGGGCTGCGTCTGGCGGCGAGCCTGGTGGCGCACTGGGTGAGCCACCACGACTACTCCGAGGGCGCCCACCTCATGGACCTGCTCCTGGGGATGGACGAGGCGGACAAGGCGCCCTCCCGGGCGCGCGCCCTGGTGGGCCGGGCCCAGTTGGCGCGGGTGCGTCGCGACCACGCCCTGGCGTTGTCCCTGGGCGAGGAGGGCCTGCGGCTGTGCCGTGAGTCCGGCGACGAGGTCTTCGTGCGCACCGCCCTGAACCTGTTGGCCCTGGTGGAGGTACGTGAGCGGGTGCCCGACCAGGCCGCGGTGCGGGTGGAGGAGGCCCTGCGGCTGTGCCGTGAGTCGGGCGACCTGTGGGGCGAGGCGATCGCCCTGGGCACCCGGGGCGCGCTGGCCGCCCAGCAGGACGATCACCAGACCGCCGACCAGCACTACAACGCGGCGCTGACCCTCCTGCGCGGGATCGATCACCGGTGGGGCGTGGGCGTCACCCTCATCGGTCAGGCCCGGGCCGCCGAACTGGGCGGGGACCTGGTGACGGCGGACCGCTGCTACCGGGAGGCGCTGGACACCCAGCGGCTGATCGGCGCCCCCGCCGAGGAGGCGCGCTGCCTGGCCGGCATCGGTCGGGTGGCGCACGCCCAGGAGCGGACCGGTCAGGCCTACGATTACCTGAGCGAGGGTCTGCTGCTCTCCCACGCGAGCGGGCAGCGCGCGGAGGTGGGACGGGCGCTGATCTCGATCGCCCGGGTCGCCTTCGATTCGGGCATGCGCGACCCGGCCTGTCGGTTGGCCGGAGCGGCCGTGCGGATGCGCGAGCAGCTGGGGTTGCCGACGCACCCGGCCCCGTGGCCGTTCGCCGAGGTCGAGCGGGCACGGCGGCGCAGGCGCCGACTGGTCGCCCTCTGGGAGCAGGGGCGCGCCCTGGGCACGGCCGAGGCGGTACGGGAGGCCGAACGACTGTCCGAGGAGGGCAGGCGACCGCCGTCGCGGCGCGGCACCCCCTCCACCGGTGGTGGCGCTGAGCGGCCCCGGCGCCCGAACACCCGGACGACCCGGCCGAAACCGACCCCGACCCCGCCGCCCCCTCCGGAGACGACACCTCCGCGGGAGCGGTTGACGCGGCGGGAGCTGGAGGTCGCCCGATTGGTGAGCAGGGGCAAGAGCAACCCGGAGATCGCTCGGGCACTGTTCATCACCCCGGCCACGGCGGCCCGGCACATCGCCAACATCAACCGGAAGATGGGCTTCCACTCGCGCACGCAGATCGCCGCGTGGATGGACAGCCACGGAGACCAGAACTGACGGTTCCCCCGAAACCCCCGCGAAGGGGGTGTCGTACTCTCCCGCGCACCGAATCTACATATGCATCTGCATAGCAATATGCATGTGCATCCGACCGTGAACGCGCTAGTCTTCAAGCCATGGGACGCACGCACTCCTGGCACCTCGGTGGCACGTCGGCGCGCGTTCCGAGAACGGCCGTCGGGCCCGGACCGAACCTCGGATCCCGGCGGACCGTCGGCTCCGGGGGGATTCCCGGGGCCGGTGGGAACCCGCATCGCCGCGAGGTGGAACCTGGGGAGGGACCTCGCTCGGACCGGTCGGTGCGGCGCCGCCGGGCTCGCCACGTGGAGGGGGCGTGACGAGCCCGGATGGCGGTACCACCGTCACCAGGGTGAACTGGGGGAACGCATGGGGGTAGGACTGTCTTCTGGAACCGGACGACCTGGGCGTCATCTGCCGCGCAGGGACGACCCCATCGGCTCATTGACCGGCGGTCTGTGCGAACGCCTCAGACTGCGACCCGGTCGTGGAGGGACCATCCGCGCCGAGGGGCGTCGTGTGGACGCGCTCGCCTTCGCCGCCACGGTGGAGCGGGCCGCCGCGGGTCTGAGCCAGCGGGGTCTGTGCCTGGGGGACGTGGTCGGTGTGCTGGCCCCGGTCTCACCGGACCGGTTCCTGGCCACCTACACCGTGATGGCGGTGGGCGGCCGGGCACTGCCGCTGTCCCCCGCCTCCGATCCCGACGTCCAGTGCGCGGCCCTGGCCGAGACCGACGCCAGACTGCTGATGGTGAGCGCCGACCTGGCGCCCGCGGCACTGGAACTGGCCGAACGGTCCCGGGTGCGGCAGGTCATCTCGTTCGGCGACGCCCTGGGCACCACGCCGTTCGAGGAGTTGTTGCGCCCGAGCCCCGACGGCACCGGGTACAGCCCTTCGCGCGGCCTGTTCGACAACGGCATCCTGGGCTATGAGGAGACCGGCGCGGGGTTGTTGACGACGCTGTACCCGCACAGCGACCTCATGGCGCGGTTCGTCGCCCTGCGCGAGAGGTTGGAGCTGACCGCCGAGGACGTGGTCGCCGTGGACGAACGCGGCGAGGAGGCCACCCGGGTGGCGCTGGTGGCGCTGGCGTTGTGGACCGGGGCCTGCGTGATGACGGGGTCGCGATGCCCGACCCCGGAGGGGCGCCGGGTGACGGTGCGCTGCTTCCCCGAGCCGGAGCGCGTCGCCGCTCCGGGACTGCCCGTCTGAGTCCCGCCCGTCCCGGTCCCGCCCCTCAGAGGGCTTCTTCGTCGAGGGACAGGGCCGGTTCGAGGTCGTCGATCTCGAACCAGGCCACGTGGGTCGCCTCGCTCCAGTACTCGCCGCTGCGGCTGGCGCAGCTGTCGATGATGAGCTTGCCGCGGCCGAAGTCGTCGCCGTCGTCACGGGTGTGGCCGCCCTCGCCGGAGCGCTCGCCCTGATCGGCGATGGCGACGCGGAGGCGGCCCCCGTCGGAGCGGATGAACAGCGTCATGACGCCGCCGCTCTGTCCCGAGCGCGAGTGCAGCAGCGCGTTGGTGGCCAGTTCGCTGACGGCCAGTTCGGCGTCGTCGAGCACGTTCTCGGAGTGGCCCATGCCGGCGAGGAACTCGCGCACGCGGGCCCGCACGGAGCGGACCGCGGTCAGGTTGCCCGCGCAGCTCCACACGGTGTGGTCGGTGGCTCCCCCGACGAGGTCCCCGCCCTCGATCGAAGTCGGCGTCGTGCTCTCGGGTACCTCTGCGGGCACGTATTCCCGGAGTTGCCTCGCCTCAGCCATCCGGTCACTCCAATCACCCGCGACGGGCGCGCGGGTTGCGCCGCCTGCACTCACCTTAGACAAGGGTGTGCTGGGTCCAGCACAGCACACCCGCGTTCGCGCTGTCGGGGATTGGCCACAAAACCCCGTCCCGTGTCCTCCCCGATGGAGACAAAGGAAACAGTCCGGACCCCAGGGAGGGCCATGTGACATGCAACACGTTGGCAATGCCCGCAAAGGCGTGCGCCATGTCACCGACCCCCCTCCAAGAAATCCAACGAATCAACCATCAAAGCAACAAGACCACTAAAACGGAAAATAATTGATTTAAACACCACGTTTTCACTTCCGAGCGACATCGATACGGACACGACCCCCGGGTCCGGAGAAGGGTCGCCGGGACCGCCCCGCCGGCTCTCCCCCGCCGCGGACCACCGTGCCGGATCCTCGGGAAACCCCTGCCACGAGGCGTTCTCCCACTTCGCGCGCGCACCGTCGATCTGTCACTCTCCGTGAGATCGACCCCCGAACGCCTTGTTTGACGGCCCCGAGCCGGGACGACAAGGATCTGGCGATACCGGTTTCGCCCCTCCCCCGGTCCCCCCGCACGACCCCCCGGGGGTCGGCTCCGAACGATCCCCGAACCCCACGAGGTGCCCCGTGCCATCCCAGCCCGACCCCACCCCCGCCCCCAGCCGCCGTACCCTCCTCAAGTTCTCGGCGGCCGGCGCGGCCGTCGCCCCGGTCCTGGCCGCCTGCGGCGGCTCCGACGGGAACGGGAACGGCGGCGGCGGAGAGCCCCGTCAGGGCGGGCGGCTGAGCGTCGGCGTCGCGGGCGGGGGCGTCAACGACACCCTGGACGCGCACGACCCCACCGACAACGTCGACATCGCCCGCAACTTCGCCCTGTACGCCTCCCTGGTCCGCTACGCCAAGGACGGCACCATGGAGAACCACCTGGCCGAGTCCCTGGAGTCCAACGAGGACGGCACCGAGTGGACCGTCGTCCTCAAGGAGGGGCTGACCTTCCACGACGGTTCCCCCGTGACCGCCGACTCCGTGGTCTTCTCCCTGCGACGCATCCTGGACCCGGAGAACCCGCAGCGCGGCGCCGGGGACCTCGCCGGGGTGGACGTCGACGGGTTGACCGCCACGGACGAGCGGACCGTGACGATCCCCTGCGTCGAACCCGCCGTCACACTGCCCGAGGCGCTCGCCGAGTACTACAACTGCGTGGTCCCCGAGGGGTACGACCCGCGGGAGCCCATCGGGTGCGGACCCTTCAAGGTCGTGGAGTTCGTGGCCGGCGAGTACAGCGTGTTCGAGCGGCACGAGGGCTACCACGAGGAGGGCCTGCCCTACGTCGACGAGCTGGAGATCGTCGACTTCCCGTCCGACGACGCCCGCGTCAACGCCCTCAACAGCGGCAGTGTCGACCTCATCAGCCAGGTGCCGCACGCGCAGGTGCCGATCATCGAGGCCGACCCGGACCTGGGCGTGATGGAGTCCGAGACCGGGATGTGGCTGCCCTTCACCATGCGGGTGGACACCGCGCCCTTCGACGACGTGCGGGTGCGTCAGGCCTTCCGCCTCATCGTGGACCGCCAGGAGATGATCGACCAGGCCCTGTCCGGGTACGGGCAGGTCGGCAACGACATGTACGCGCGGATGGACCCCTCCTATCCCGAGGACCTGCCCCAGCGCGAGCAGGACATCGCCGAGGCGAAGCGGCTGCTGGCCGACGCCGGCCACGGGGACGGCCTGGAGGTGGAGCTGGTCACCTCCGACATCAGCGCCGGTGTGGTCGCCGCCGCCGAGGTCTTCCAGGAGCAGGCGCGCGAGGCCGGGGTCACCGTGAACCTGCGGCGGGTCAACCCCGGCGAGTACTGGAACGAGGAGGAGGGCTTCCCCTATCCGTTCGGCCAGGACTTCTGGAGCGCGCGCAACTACATCACCCAGACCGCCCAGGGGTCGGTCGTGGGCGCCCCCTACAACGAGACCATGTGGGGCGAGCACGAGGAGTGGCTCGGCCACCTGGAGGAGGCCCGCCGCACCGCCGACCTCGACGCGCGCAACGAGCTCATCCGCCGGGCCCAGGAGATCGAGTACGAGGAGGGCGGCTACATCGTCTGGGGGTTCGTCAACCTGCTCGACGCCCACCACGTGTCCGTCCACGGGCTGGAGCCCGCCGTCTCCGGACACCCGCTGGGCTCGTACGCCTTCCACACCCTCTGGAAGGACGCGTGACCTTGTCCCCTCGGCACTCCGACCCGCTTCGGCCCGCTTCTCCGCGCCCGGGGAACGGGAACCCCGCGGGCTCCCCCGCTCCGGCCGGAAGGGTGATCGCATGATGCTCCGGCTCGTCGCGATCCGGCTGTTCTTCGGTCTGCTGACCCTGTGGGCGGTGTCCGTCGTGGTGTTCGCCGCCACGCAGGCACTGCCCGGCGACGCGGCGTTGATGATCCTGGGCCGGGACGCCACCCCCGAGCGGGTGGCGGCGCTGCGCGACCAACTGAACCTGAACGCGCCGGTGACGGTGCAGTACGCGCAGTGGCTTCAGGGGGTCGTCCAGGGTGACCTGGGCACCTCCTACTCCAACCGGTCCCCGGTCACCGAGGTGCTGAACGGACCGATCGGGGCGTCGTTGACGCTCATGGGGCTGGCCGCGCTGGTGGCCACCCCGATCGCGCTGGCCGTGGGCGCCTTCAGCGCGCTGCGCCGGGACCGCGCCTTCGACCACACCACCTCCCTGGGCACACTCGTCACGGCGGCCATCCCCGAGTTCGTCGTCGGCATCCTGCTGATCCTGGCGCTGGGCCCCGGCGGGCTCGACGTGTTCCCGTCGGTGTACTCGCGCAACGGGGGTCCCGAGCAGTGGGTCCTGCCGGTGCTGACCCTGGCCTTCGCGGTGGCCCCGCCGATCGTGCGGATGATGCGGGCCACCATGATCGAGGTCCTGGAGAGCGAGTACGTACAGCAGGCCCGGCTCAAGGGGCTGGACGAACGGACGGTGCTGACGCGCCACGCCCTGCCCAACGCCATCGGCCCGGTCGCCCAGGTGGTGGCCCTGCAACTGGCGTGGCTGGCGGGCGGCGTGGTGGCCGTCGAGTTCCTGTTCAACTTCCCCGGCATCGGCAAGGTCCTCATGGACGCCATCGAGAACCGGGACGTGCCGCTGGTGCAGGCGGTGGTCCTGCTCATCGCCGGGGTGTACATCCTCGTCAACCTGGCCGCCGACGTGCTCGGGCTGGCCGCCAACCCGAAGGTGAGGGTGGCCCGATGAGCGCTCCCCCGACGAAGGACCTCGCGGCCGGAGCGGCCCGCGCCCGCCGGGGCGGCGGACTGTTCCGCGCCGCCTGGCGGCACGGTCGGACCAGGGTCGGCGTGGCGCTGACCGGGCTGATCGTCCTGATCGCCGTGGTGGGCCCGTTCGTGGCCCCCTACACACCGACGGAGTTCGTGACCCGCCCCTTCGAGACCGGGGTGGACGGCACCGTGTTCGGCGGGGACAACCGGGGGCGGGACGTGCTCACCCGGTTCCTGTGGGGCGGGTGGACGCTGCTGATCCTGGCGGGCGCCTCGGCCGGGCTGGGGGTGCTGGCGGGGACGGTCGTGGGCGTGATCGCGGGCTACCTGCGCGGTTGGGTCGACGAGGTCCTCATGCGCGTCAACGACATGCTGTTGGCCTTCCCGCAGCTCATCGCCGCGCTGCTGGTGATGTCCATCATCGGTCCCAGGACGTGGCTGATCGTGGCGGTCATCGCGGTGTCGCACACGCCCCGGGTGGCACGGGTGATCCGCGAGGCCACCCGCGCGGTGGTCGAGCAGGACTACGTGAAGGCGGCCGAGGCCATCGGTCTGCCCCGGTGGCGGATCATGGCGGTGGAGATCCTGCCGAACGTGACCGGCCCGCTGCTGGTGGAGCTGGGTCTGCGACTGACCTACTCGATCGGCGTGGTCGCGGTGCTGGGCTTCCTCGGGATGGGCTTGCAGCCGCCCACCGCCGACTGGGGACTGATGATCAACGAGAACCGTCAGGGCATGATCGTGCAACCCTGGGCGGTGGTGCTGCCCGTCGCCGCGATCGCGATCCTGACCATCGGCGCCAACCTCATCACCGACGGGCTGTCCCGGGCGGCGATCGGTATCGACCGGGGGGTCGGGAGATGACGGAGACCACGGAGACCGTGCTGTCGGTGGAGGGGCTGACCGTGATCGGCCGCCCCTCGGACGTGACCATCGTCGGCGACGTGTCACTGAACGTGCGGCGCGGCGAGATCCTGGGCCTGGTGGGCGAGTCCGGGTCGGGCAAGACCACGGTCGGCCTGGCGCTGCTGGCGCACCGCAAGAGGGCCACCGAGATCACCGGGGGCGTGGTGGAGGTGGCCGGCCGGGACCTGGCCGCGCTGGACGAGCGGGGGGTGCGTGCGCTGCGCGGACGCGCGGTGGCCTACATCCCCCAGTCGCCGGCCTCGGCCCTGAACCCGGCGCTGCGGCTGCGCGTCCAGTTGCGCGAGGCCCTGCACGACGACGCGCTGTCGGCCGCCGAGATCGACGCGCGGGTGCGCGAGGTGCTGCGGGAGGTGGCGCTGCCCGACGACGACGCCTTCCTCGGCCGGTACCCGCATCAGCTCTCGGGCGGCCAGCAGCAGCGGGTCGCGATCGCGATGGCGTTCGTGGGACGGCCGGACGTGATCGTCATGGACGAGCCCACCACCGGGCTGGACGTGACGACGCAGGCCCACGTACTGGCCACGGTGCGGCGGATGACCCGCGAGTACGGGACCGCCGGGATCTACGTCAGCCACGACATGGCGGTGGTCGCGGAGCTGGCCGACGCGATCGCGGTGATGTACCGGGGCGCGGTGGTGGAGCACGGTCCGACCGGCGAGGTGCTGGCCGCCCCGCGGCACGACTACACGCGGACCCTGCTGGCGGCGGTGCCGCGCATGCGCACCGACGTGCCCGATCGCGAACGCGACGGGGACCTGCTGCGGATCGCGGGGCTGTCGGCCGGGTACGGGCGCACGTCGGTGCTGGAGGGCATCGACCTCACGGTGGCGCGCGGTGAGTGCACGGCCCTGGTGGGCGAGTCGGGATCGGGCAAGACCACCCTGTCGCGCACCGTGGCCGGGCTGCACCGGGGCGCCGTCGGGGACCTGTGGTTCGACGGGGCGCCGTTGGCCTTGAACGGCCGGCGCCGGACGGTGGAGCAGCGCCGACGCGTCCAGTACGTGTTCCAGAACCCGTACGAGGCGCTCAACCCGCGCAAGCGGGTGCGCGACCTGGTCCTGGGCCCCTACCGGCATCTGGTGGGGCGGCCCGACGACCCCGACCGGGTGGTCGCCGAGGCGTTGGAACGGGCGGCGCTGCCGGCGTCGTACGCCGACCGGTTCCCCGAGCAGCTCAGCGGCGGCGAACGCCAGCGGGTGTGCATCGCCCGCGCGGTGGCCACCGGGCCGGACCTGCTGGTGTGCGACGAGATCACCTCCGCGTTGGACGTGTCGGTGCAGGCCGAGATCGTCGCCCTGCTGCGCGGGTTGCAGGACGAGGGGATGGCGCTGCTGTTCGTGACGCACAACATCGCCCTGGTGTCCAACATCGCCCAGCGGGTGGCGGTGCTCGAACGAGGGCGCATCGTGGAGTACGGGCCGGTGGGCCGGGTCATGTCGGAGCCGTCGCACGGGTACACGCGGGCGCTGCTCGCGGACACCCCGGACTTCGCCCCCGAGGGCGCGACCGCGGACTGAGCGTCGGGTCGGTGGGCGGTCCCCGCCCACCGACCCGGCTCAGCCCTCGCCGACGGGGACGCGGGAGCCCCGGGACGTCATGGTGACCAGCACGATCAGCCCGGCGACGGACGTTCCGAACAGCAGCGCCCCCATCGGCACCGCCGTGGTCTCGTCCAGCCCCACCAGGGGCGCGACCACCGCGCCGCACAGCGGGGACAGGGCGCCCAGCAGGGCGCTCGCGCTGCCCGCCCGGCGTTCCTGGCCCTCCATGGCCAGGGCGAACGATCCGGTGAGGATCATGCCCATGCACGTCATGTAGGCGAAGATCGGCACGACGAGGGCGACGAGCGGCCCCTGGAGCAGGGTGGCGGCGAGCAGGATCCCGGTGGCGGCGACCGCGCCGACCACGGCGATCACGAGGAGGCGGCGTTCTCCGAACCGGGGGGAGAAGCGGCCCACGGCCCAGCTCCCGGCGATGATGGCGATCCCGTTGATCCCGAACAGCACCCCGAACACCTGCGGGGACACCCCGTGCAGGTCCTGGTAGACGAACGGGGTACCGGCGACGTAGGCGAAACTGCCGCCGTGCAGCAGCCCGGCGACCAGCGCGTATCCGAGGAAGACCCGGTCGCGCAGCAGTTCCCCGATGCTGCGCAGGGTGCCGCCGATCGTGCCGGGGGTGCGCCGTTCGCGGGGCAGGGTCTCGGGCAGGCGCAGCGCGGTGATCGCGATGATGACGACGCCCAGCAGGGCCAGGGCCAGGAAGACGATCTCCCAGCCGGCGGAGGAGGGCCACAGCAGGGCGCCGCCCACGACCGGGGCCACCAGCGGGGCGACCGCGTTGATCACCATGAGCAGCGCGAAGAAGCGGGTGAGTTCGTGGCCGTCGAACACGTCGCGCACCACGGCGCGGGAGAGCACGACCCCGGCGGAGGCGGTGAGCCCCTGGAGGAAGCGGCCCGCGATCAGGACCGCGATGTCGGGGGCCAGCGCGCACATCAGTGACGCCAGCACGAACAGGGCCAGGGAGACGAGCAGCGGCCCCCGCCGCCCGCGCGCGTCGCTGACGGGTCCGACGATGAACTGGCCGATGGCCAGGCCCACGAGGCACGCGGTGAGGCTGAGCTGCACCTGCGAGGCGCCGGTGTCCAGATCGGCGGCGATGTCGGGGAAGGCCGGCAGGTACATGTCGATGTTGAGCGGCCCCAGCACGGCCAACGCCGCCAGGAGGAAGGCCAGGGACACGCGGGCGCCACCGGTCGGATTGCGGAGGGGCATCGGCGCTCTCTCGGCTCGGAGACGGACAGCGCCGACGGCGCCTCGGACCGCCCTCAGGCTAGCCGGGACCGGATACCGGCGACACGCCGGAAGCACTCATCTGACGCCGATGTGTGCGAAACGCCTCGGACCTGCGCATATCTGCAAGCGCGACCTATCCGCAGGTCTACATTCCTCTTACCGCCAGGGGTCCTACCTGGGATTTCAGCCTGTCCTTTGCCCGCATTCCGGATGGTCTGTTTATCCGAGAGTCAAGAGGCGCAGGTTATGTGACGAGTCGATCGTCCCCGATGGTCGACCCGAGGCGCACATCTCCCCGTGGTGATACAGGAGTCCGATGGTCTCCCCCTTTCCTCCCCGGTCCATGCTGGCCAAGTTGGACGAGCACGCCCGTACCGATCTCCTTCACCGCGGCAGACGCGTCGATCACCCCGCCGACACCGTTCTCATCCGTCTCGGCGAGCGCACCACTCACGTCTTGGTCGTCCTCGACGGGCATGTGAAGGTCATCACCTACTCCGACAGCGGCAAGACGGTTCTCCTGGCCCTGCGATCACGAGGGGATCTGGTCGGCGAGATAGCCGGAATGGACCACAGCCCCCGCATGGCGACCATCGAGACGGCCGGCCCGGTGTCCACCCGCGTGCTGACCGCCCGCGAGTTCCACCTGTTCTTGGACGACCATCCCACGGCCGGCCGGGCCATGAGCGCCTACATCGGTTCGAAACTGCGTTCGGCGACCGAGAGGATCCTCGACTACAGCTCCCACAATGTCGCCGACCGGTTGGCCAGGGTTCTGCTACGCCTGGCCCGCGACCACGGTGTCCCCACACCGGAGGGGCTCTCCCTGAACGTCCGGGTGTCCCAGCCCGAACTGGCCTCGATCATCAGCGCCTCCGAGGCGGCGCTGCAGAAGGCGCTGACGGAGCTGCGCGACAAGGGCGTCGTCACCACGGGCTATCGCACCCTCACCGTGACCGATGCCGACGAACTCTGCCGAAGAGCCGGGCTTCCTCCGAATTCTCTCGCAATCCCCCATTTGTAGAGAGTTCGGATCCACGACGGCCTTCAACATGGGCACGACCGCCACCCACGGCCCATGTGCTCCATCGCCGGCAAGGAATACGGATGATCGCGAACAAGCCGCTCCGTCGTCTCGTGGTGACCGCGGATGTCGAGAAGTACAGCTCCCGGACCCGGCACGGCCAGGAGGCCGTGCAACGCGGGCTCATGAGCGTTCTGGAGTCCTCGGACCGCCACGCCACCCTGCGTCGCCTGGAATGGGAGCGCCAGCCCCAAGGTGACGCGGAGGTGGCCCTGCTCCCGCCCGGCATCGTCGAGGGCGAGGCCATCTCGGACTTCATGAGTGGTCTGGCCACCGCGCTGCACCACCACAACCGCTCTCTGAACAGCGAGTACCGGTTACGGCTGAGGGTCGCCATCGACCAGGGCAACATCTCGATCGGAGAGGCCGGTTTCGTGGGCAACGCGGTGATCTCCGCCTGCCGCATGCGCGACTCCGACCTGTTGCGCCGGCTTCTGACGGATCACCCGAACGCCGATTTCGTGATCGCGGTGTCCGACGCGATCTACACCGACGTGGTCGACCACAGGGACCACGAGTTCTACCGGTGGCGGTTCACACCCCACGAGATCCGTGTCAAGGAATTCTCCGCACGCGTGTGGGTGTGCGTACCGGAGCCTTCGAGTGACACCGGCGAACAGAGCGGAACCCCTGAGAGCACCGCTCCTTCGGGCCGACCGTCCGGGGAACGGACCGTCTTCGAGTCCATCGACCTGCGCGGCTCCAAAGGAGCCAACGTCGGTGACTTCCAGGGGCCCATCGAGCAGCACTTCCACTGACCCGCACGGAAAAGGGATGGTCCGATGAGCGGAAACCACAAGGACGGGGAACCACACGGCGAACCGTCGGAGCCCGGGAGGAAGAGCGGCGCTCCGCCGCCCGGCGAACAGGACACGCCCCGGCCGGACACCGACCAGGCCGGGAAGCGCCCGGCGGAGGGCTCCGAGGCCGCAGCGGAGGGAGCGGGCGGACCGGGCGAGGCGGGCGAGGAGAAGAAGCGGCCCGAGGAAAAGGCCGGTCCCGTCCTCGACCCCGAGCCGGACCTGCGCTCGTGGGCGGAAGGGGAGACGGCGTGGGCGCCCCGGCGCGCGGGCATGGCCAACGACGGGCAACGACTGGGCTACGGCTCCGGAGGTGCCTTCTTCAGGGTCGACTCGTCCGCGTCGCAGGGGAACATCCACGGGTCCATCGGTGGCGACCTCCACCAGAACTACTACGCTCCCGGTCTCAGCCGTTCCACGGCCCTCGGTCACTACGGCGTGGACGACCTGGAGCGCATCCGCGCCCACTACGTCGTCCCCGACGACGTGGCGGGCGAAAGGATCGAGAGGCTCTTGGCCGCCGATCACATCGTGGTGCTCCGGGCCGGTGCCCGCTCCGGGCGTCGGACCACGGCTCTCTACCACCTGAGCGGGCCGCCGAACCCGACACCTCGGCGTGTCAGCATCCTCACCTGCGACGAGGGCCCGGACGAGATCCGAGAGCAGGTGGAGAACAAGGAGAACGGTCCGGCCTTCCTCCTGGACGCGACCGGACGGTCCTGGCCGCGCACACTCGGGGAGGCCGGGTTCCGTTCGGCGTTCGGGGGTTTCGCCGAACACGATCGCCGGTTGATCGTCCTCGTCGACGAGCCGGCCCCGGCAGAGGCACTGCGTGCCCTCCTCGTCGACCACCGTCCTCCCGACCCCGCCCGACAGGTCCTCGCCCACCTCACCGCCTTGCTTCACCGTGCCGGAAACGCGTCGGAGGAACGGGCCCGGGAGATCCTGGATCGGGCCCGGGCCGATCCCCAGCACCTGGTCACCTCGTGGATCGACACCATGCGGGACCCGTCCGAGGCCACCCTGCTCGCCACCGTCCTGGACCTGTGGGACCAGGGCGAGGTGCCCTCCCTGGACGAGGAGGTGCGCGAACAGCGCCGAGGCTGGTTGGACCGCAGCGCACGGGAGTTACTCGCGCCGTCCACAGCGGAACGGTCCGCTTCCGATCACGCGCATGTCCTGGCCGGGGCCGTCCTGGACCGCCACCCGGCGCTGCACATCAGTGAGGCCGCCGAACTGTGGGACGAGGTCGTGCACGGCCATCGGAAGAACCGGGGGGACGCGGCCGAACGGGCCTTCGCCGAGCCGATGGAACAGCGGCTACGGCACATGAGGACCGTGGAAGAGGACGGCGACGTCGTCCTCGCGCTGGCCCGACCGGAATTGGGCCTGGCACTGCTCCACGCGGCCTGGCACGATCACCCCCGGGCGCAACGGTTCCTCGTGGAGTGGCTGGCCCGGCTGTGCGAACAGCCGAACGCGGAACTCACGGTGGTGGTGTCCGCCGCCCAGGCGCTGGCGCAGCTCGCGGGGTACGCCCCGAACACGGTGCTGGCCCGGACCGTCGAACGCTGGGGCGACGGGAAGTCCGAACACCCCGTCCACTGCCAGTGGGCGGCCGCGTGGCTGTTGGAGAAGCTGGTCTTCAACCAGGCGCCTTGGCCGGAGGCCCTGGAGGGGTGCGAACGGGAAGATCCCCGCTACCGCATCGTCCAACGGGTGGCACGACTGCTGCGTTCCTGGGCAGACACCGACGACCTGGCCTCGCCCTTCGTCGACGACTTCGCCACCCGCTTGAAGCACTGGCTGATCGCCATGATCACCTACGGTACCTACGCCGCGTCGGTCCCCCCGATCCGGGAGGACGCGGTGACCGCGCTGGGCGAGTCGGCCCGACTCGGTGTGCACACCCGTCAGTGGGCACGGATCATGCCGGTCCGCCGACTGGGATCGCTGCTCCATCGACGCTCCGAGTACTACGCGCGGGTCACCCGGATCACCGCGGTGAACGCCTACCGGATCGGGTTGCGCGCACCGGTCGTTCGCGAACTGGTGCGCTGGTCGCGCAGCCGCTCGTCGGACATGATCCTGCTGGCCTGTCGCACACTGCTCCACCTCGCGGCCGTGCGGAGCGACTCCGACCCCGCCCCCGAGGACGGGACACGACCGGTGGACGGCGACCCCCGGCACTTCGACCTGCTGGCCTGGCTGGTCCGTGGCGCGGAAGGACTGCCGCCGGAGGTACGGGACCAGATCGACCGGCTGTGGATCGTGGCGCTGGGCCACCGGGACACCGAGCAGGAGGCCTGGAGTCGTTTCTTCCAATGGGACCTCCAGGCAGGTCCCCCCATCACCCTCCCGGACACCCCCGTGCCCCTCGCGTTCGAGATGCGGGGGCACCTGATCGGGCTGCTCACGCGGATCTACGAGCAGGACGCCTTGAAGAGGCTCCGTCCCCGCCTCGACCAGTACTACCTGCTCCGTGAGCGCATCGCCCCGGAACTGTCGCACGGCCCACGAGGAGGAGACCGATGATGCCCAGGCCCCTGCCCGTTCCCCCTCCCCGCAGACGGCTCAGGCAGCGGTGGCGGGAGTGGTGGTCGATCCGTTCCTGGCGCCGACGCTGGGAACGGTTGCTGCGCCTGCTGGGGCTGCGCCGGGAGCACCCCTCCCTGGAGGCCCCCGGAGTACCGCCGCCCGCCACCGTCCACTCCGATTCCTTCCTCGTCACGGCCCCGCCGTTGGACAAGTTCCGGACCCCGGCGCAAGGGGACGGGTTCACGTTCGTGGTGCGGGCCAACGTGATCTGGGAGGGCACCGCCACCGACGACTCGCCCAAGCAGTTGGCTGCCTCGCGCGATCGGGTCGAAGAGGAGATCCGACAACGACAGCGCACCATCCGCCATGAACTGATGACGGTCGTGCGGCCCATCGCCCGCGGCTATCCCCCGTTCCAGGCGGCCGAACTGGAGGCGCACCTGGCCGAGGTCCTGCCCGAACTGCTGTCCACCCGCAAGAGCACCGCGAAACCGACCAACGCCGATTCCACGGACGGTCGGGTCGACGCCCACCGGTCCAGGGGCATCCACGTGCCCGGAAGTGACGGCTACCACATGCGGGTCCACCTGTGGGTGGACCCGTGTCCGGAGATCCGCCGGCTCCAACAGCAGATCTGGACGCGCGTCACCGCGCGGGCGGGCGACGGACTGGACCGTCGTCGGCAGCTGACCGAATCGACCGCCCTACAGAAGGCCTGGCGGGAGGCCATCACGGCCCTCCTGCGCGCCATGGGGGTGCGCGACCCCGAACAGGCCCGGTGGACCGAGTTGATGGCACTCCAGTTGGCCCACGCCGAGGACCAGTCCCAGGCCTCCGAGACCGTCCTGAGGCAGATCGTGGAGCGCTACGGGCAGGCCGCACGGCTGCACTCGGAGTTGGCGGACTACCTGTGGGCGGCCAACGGATCCGACGGCAGGGTTCGGACCATGGACTTCGCCCTGGGGTCCGACGCCGCGCTGACCCGGCTGCTGGACACCTTGGGCGTACCCGACCTCGACGACGTACGGGAGGACGGGTTGTCCGAGGAGGAGACCGAAAGATGAGGAAAGGTCCGGAAGATCCCCTCCTGGTAGGGGGTCTTCCGGATCCGCGGGCGATCGACTGGAAACCGACACCACTTCCCTCTCGCTTCACGGTTGGAGAACACATGTCCCCCGGCCCCCTCGCACGAACGGTCGCCGCTTCGGCCTCCCTACCGTGTCTCCTCGTCTCGATCGGGTGTTCCTCCCTGGAGCCTCCGATTCCCGTTCTGGCGTGCGACCACGCAACGTCCAACCCGGACCCCACGACGGTGGACGGTGAGCTCGTCGTCATGGTGGACCGCTCCGCCTCCCTGTGGGAGAGCCGCGAAACCGTACTGGATCCCACCGAGATCATCGTCGAGGAACTCGCGGACGCGGCGTTCTACGCGAGCCGGGGTGGGCGCGTGGTCACCCTCGGCTTGTTCGACGGCACCTCGGCCCGTTCCAGCTCCGTCTCATGGGTGCTGGGCCCTTCGGACATCGCCGAATCCCTGGTGGAACGGGACCGCGAGGAGTTCGCCACCTGCCTGCGCGAGGAGTACCTGCCGACGGCACTGGCCATCGGCGCGCTGAGCGAGGGCAGCGACGTGGTGGGCGCCCTCGCCGACGGGGAGGGCTACTTCTCCTCGGGCGGCGGGGAGGGCCTGCGCCGACTGGTCGTGGTGACCGATGGCCGGTCCAACAGCGGCTGCGCCGACCTGAACACGAAGGTCGAGGCGTGGGCGGACGCGGGAGACATCGGGCGTCGGGTGGTCGAGGACTGCCGGGCCTCCGGTGAATGGCCCGCCGACGACCTCGACGGGGTCGAGGTCACACTCCGGCTCCGGTCGAACTCCCAGGACGGGAACGGCCGGCAGGGCGAGGCCTGGCTGGCCGACCTGTGGGGCGAGGTCTGCGCGGCCTCGGCGACGAAGGGCTGCGAGGTGACGGCCTTCCGCGGGGTGGAGGGGACCGGGGAGTTCACCGATCCGCCCGAACAGCAGGAGGACCCGGTCGTGGTCCTGCCCGTCTGGTCGGAGCCGTGCCGGGTCCAAGAACTGAACGGCGACCTGTTGTTCCCGCACGATTCGGCGACCGCGCACTCCGAGGCGATCCCGCTCCTCGACTCTCTGGCCGAACACAATCGTGAGTGCACCGACGAGCGGGTGACGGTCACGGGGCACACGGATTCCCAGGGGGACGAGGCCTACAACGAACGACTGTCGCTGAAGCGGGCCGAGTACGTCGCCGACCGCCTTCGGGAACACGGCTTCACGAACGTGTCGGCGCTCGGCGCGGGTGAGAGCGAGCCCGTGTGCCCAGGCGACTACGACGACAACGACGACGTGGACGATCCCTGCCCGGCCTCGAACCGGCGCGTGGTGATCTCCTTCTCCGACGAGGGGGTGTGACGTGACCGATCGGGAGAACGACGGTTACGAGTACGAGGACGACGACGAGGAGGTACGGGAGCAGCCGGACGACTACCCGTTCACCATCGACCGGCGTTACGGCTCCACCTCGGTCACCCCCTACGGGGAGCCGCCGGTGGAAGCCCTGGTGGAGCGACGCGGCGAGCCCGACCCCGAAGGCCGTTCCGAACTGGTCGAACCGGGCGAGATGGCCTTCCTGATATTGGGACGCGGCAACGCGACCCAGGTCCTGGTGGATCAGGAACCGCGCTTGGGCGCCGTGGCGACGACCCACACCATCGCCCACGAGCGGGTCCGGTGGGCGATGGACCGGTTGCGACGGATCTCCGACGAGGCCCGGAAGGAACTCGCCGTGGCCCGGCGTGACATCGCGAACCTGAAGGAGAGGTTCGCCCACGTGCCCGCCGACCTCAAGATGCCGGCGAGCCGATGGACGAAGGTCTTCATGGTGATCATGATCGGCGCCTTCGCGACCCTGGACATGTGGTTCTTCTACAAGTTCTTCGTCATCTTCTGGGAGTTCGGCACGGAGACCACCAATCCACTGCTGTGGGCGCTGGGACCGATGCTCGGTGCCCTGGTGGCGTTGATGGTGTGGGTGTCCGGGCGGATCCTGGGAAGCGCGCTGTGGCACCTGCGTGCCTCCTACCGGGAACGGCCGGCGCCCCCTCCCGAAGCCGTCCGAGGAGACGGACGGCCGCGTCCCTGGATGGAGCGGACCGCGCAACGGACGCGGTGGAACGCGCACCGTCTCGGAGAGCGATACGTCTTCCCGCTGACGGCCCTGGTGCTGGCAGGTTGGTCCCTGGCCGTGGTGACCCTGTTCGGTTTCTTCCGGACCTGGACGGACGAGCAACTCGCGCTGCTGCCCGGTGGGTACGTGGCATTGCTGATCTTCACCCTGGGGCTGGGGGCCCTGGTCCTGGAGATGCTGGTGCACAACCCCTACCTGGAGAAGCTCACCAGCGCACGCTCCGGAGCCGGCAGGGCGTACCGACGGGTCTCCCGGGCCGCCGATGAGGTGTCCGACGCACTGGAGCACCTGGCCGTATGCGACGACACCCTGTACCGGCATCGGGACGAGGCCCTGAGTCTGGCCAGGATCGAGATGGACCGGGTGTGGAGCGGAGCGATCCTGCCCGCCCGCCATCGCTCCGGCCGATCCGGATCGGAGGCGCCCGAACCCGCGGTCCTGGCCGATCGGGGCAAGGGGGTGCACAGGCTGAGCCGCGTCCCCGACGACGAGGAGATCGAGGCGTTCTTCCTCACCTTCGAGAAGGTCCCCGTGCCTCCTCCGGCCCTGGGTCCGGTGGGGTCCGTCAACGAACAACTGCGCCGGTACGACCCGGAATCGCTCCGGAGGGAACTGCGCGATCTGACCACCCTGCCGGAGGTGGAGGAGCCGGTCGAGGGAACGCCAGCGGTCGATGACCGGGTGGAGGACGAGCGGGCGGAGGCCGGCGGATGAGCGAGACGACGTTGCGGGAAGAGCAGGAACTACGGGAGCGGGAACAGCGGGCCGCGGTCGCACAGGCCGAGACCATGGCGCGGTTGTGCGAGATCGCCGACGAGGCACGGGCCTTGGCCGCCACCCACGCGACCGCGGAGGAGCGTCTGGAACTGTTGGAGGAGACCGATCCGCCGCCCGCGCGCGTGCGTGCGGAAGAGGACCCCGACGACGAGTTGGTCACTCCTCCCGACCCCATGCCCCCCTTGTACGAGGACATGGTCCCCGAACCGGAGGAGGCCGAGGGGACCCCGGCCCTCTCTTGGGGAACCGCCGCCCGCGCGGCGTCCGCGCTGATCACCGCGGCCCTCGCCGGGTGGTCCGGAGCCCATCTGGCCGACTTGTCCCTGTCCCTCGCCGAGGGGGCGACCTCACCTCCCACGACCGTCCTCTGGGTTCCGGGCCTGTTGATCGCGCTCGCGGTCTCCGGAAGCGCGATCGGCTTGCGCCGTGGCGTCCCGGGCACACCGGAGGGCGTGCGCTGGTCGGTGTTCGCCGTGACGGTGTTCTTCCTGGGCACGGCGTCACTGTCGGCGCTGATCGGCCTGTGGCTGTGGACGCTGACCGGAGAGGACCCCCTGCTCGCGGGTCTGGGCGCACTCGCCGGGCTGGTGGCGGCGCTCGCGCAGGTCCCGGCACGGATCCCGCGCAGTGAGGCGGCGATCAGCCCGGGGGCGCTCTTGGGGGGGTTGCGCGAGTTCTTCCGGGGGGCGCGTCGACGCCGTCAGGAGGCGTTGACCATCCGCCGTTGGCGGAGGACCCGGAGCCGGGCCAGGGCCGCGATCCGCGCACATGTCGCGGCGTGGCAGGCGGTACACCACCGATGCCACACGGAGTGCGAGCTGGGCAACGCCCAGGCCGAGCAGTTGGCCCAAGCCCTGTTCGTGCTGCGGGGGAACATGTTCGGCGCCGAACTCCCCGGAGACTCAGAGACCGCCCCCGGTGTTCCTCCGCTGGTCGGGCATGTGGAGGTGGCCGTGCACAACCTCACCGTCCACCACCCCGACCGGCTGCTCCGCCGGTTGAAGCACATCGTGGAAGGGGTCGGTGAGGAGGAGTGAGCTCGTGGAACGCCTTCCTGCTGCGGTTGGCCGACCGGGACGGACCCGGGGAGGGAGGGGAGGAGCGCACGCGCACCTACGCCCTCGGGCTTCTGGCGGACACCCGGGAGGAGATCGTCCGGGCCGACCAGAAGGCGGCGATCCTGTCGGCCGCCATGGGGGTGGCGATCGGCGCGGTGCTGGGGCCGCTGCTCTCGGACGTCGACCTCACCGAAGGGCTCCCCCTTCCCTGGCGGGCGTTGTGGTGGACGGGAGCCGCGACCGCCCTGGCCGGGATCGGGTGCTTCGGAGCCGCGGTGTTCCCCCGGATCCGAGGGCCGCGCACCCCCGCCGGGGCGGTGGGGTTCTACGGGGACGTCGTCGCGCACCCCGACGATGTGTCGCTGCGCGAAGGACTGACAGCCTCCGCGGAATTGGAGCTGGACCGGGTGGTGTCCCAGCTGAGGGAGGTGTCACGCATCGTCGTGCTGAAATACCTGCTGTTGCGGGCGGGCATCCTGCTGTCGGGGGCGTCGACGGTGTGCCTGATAGGGGTGCTCGTCGCCCGGCACCTCCGTTGAGGAGCCCGCCCGGCCGGGGCCGGTGTCAGTCCCCGGACCGGGCCTGGACGGCGGTGATGGCGATGGTGCTGACGATGTCCCGCACGGTCGCCCCCCGGGACAGGTCGTTGACCGGGCGGCGCAGCCCCTGGAGGACGGGGCCCACGGCGACCGCCCCGGCGCTGCGCTGGACGCCCTTGTACAGGGTGTTGCCGGTGTTGAGGTCGGGAACGATGAACACGGTGGCGCGTCCGGCCACCCGGCTGTCGGGGAGCTTGGTGCGGGCCACCCCGGGGTCGATGGCCGCGTCGTACTGGATGGGTCCCTCCACCGGCAGGTCCGGGCGGCGTTCGCGGACCAGTTCGGTGGCGGTGCGGACCTTGTCGACGTCGACGCCGCCGCCGGAGGCGCCGGTGGAGTAGGACAGCATGGCGACCCGGGGTTCCACGCCGAAGCGGGCGGCGGTGTCGGCGGATGCGGCGGCGATCTCGGCGAGCTGTTCGGCGGTGGGGTCGGGGACCACGGCGCAGTCGCCGTAGACGAGCACCCGGTCGGCCAGGCACATGAAGAACACGCTGGAGACCAGCGAGGTGCGCAGGATCTCGAAGGAGGGCCGGATGGTCTGGGCGGTGGTGTGGACCGCGCCGGAGACCATGCCGTCGGCGTATCCCAGGTGGACCATGAGCGTGCCGAAGTAGGAGACCTCCCGCACGGTGTCGCGGGCCAGCCGCACGGTGACCCCCTTGTGGGCGCGCAGCCGCGCGTACTCGGCGGCGAACTCCTCCCGCAGCGGCGAGTCGTCGGGGGCGACGAGGTCGGCGGCGGACACGTCCAGGCCCAGGTCGGCGGCGCGGGCGCGGATGTCGCGGGGGTCGCCCAGCAGGGTCAGGTCGGCGATGTCGCGGCGCAGGACGAGATCGGCGGCGCGCAGCACCCGTTCCTCGGTTCCCTCGGCCAGGACGATGCGGCGCCGGTCGTCACGGGCGCGGGCCAGCAGGGTGTACTCGAACATGAGCGGGGTGACGGTGTCGGTGCGGGTCACCTGGAGGCGTTCGAGGAGGGCGTCGCCGTCCACACCGGAGTCGAAGGCGGCGACCGCGGACTCGACCTTGTGGTCGGGCAGGGGCGCGCCCCCGCCTCGGACGTCGGCCAGCAGGGTGGCGGCGGTGAAGGTGTCCAGGCCGGTGGCGACGACCGGCACCCGCACGTGCATTCCGGCCAGCAGCCGCCAGACGGGTTCGGGCATGTCGTCGTCGATGTCACCGCTGAGGAACACCCCGGCGATCGCCGGGAAGTCCGGGGACAGGTGGGCGGCGATGAGGGCGGGCAGGACCGCGCCGGCCCGGTCGGCGGGGAGGATGACGGCGCTGTCGTCGCTCATCCGGTCCAGGATGTGGGGCAGGGACATGGCGGCGACGAGGATGCCGGAGACCTCCCGGCCGGTGCGCTTGTCCTCACCGAACAGCAGGCGTCCGCCGCAGGCGCCCTGGAGGTCGCGGACGGTGGGCACGGTGAGTCCGGGCACGTCGGGCAGCACCGACCAGCGGCCGGCCGCGGCGGCGCGCAGCGGTTCGACGCGGTCGGGTTCGACCCGGCCCACGACGGTGCCGAGCAGGGCGGCGTGTTCGCGTTCGACCTCGGCCCGGGCGACCGCGACGGCGCCGTGGACCTGTTCGTCGGAGCGGCCCCGTCCGGAGAGCGCGAGCATGACGGGGGTGCCCAGGTTGGCGGCGATGCGGGCGTTGAACGCGAACTCGGTGGGGGTGACGACGTCGGTGTAGTCGGTGCCCAGGACGACGACGGCCGCACAGCCGGCGGACAGGGCCCCGTACGCGGCGACGATCTCGGCCATGGCCTGTTCGGGGTCGTCGTGGACCCGGTCGTAGACCACCCCGACGCAGGATTCGTAGGGGGCGGCGATCTTGAACCTGCGGCGGATGGTCTCCACCAGCGGATCGGGCCCGCCGGCCCCGACGACGGGCCGGAAGACACCGATGGGGTCGACGGTCCCCGCCAGCAGTTCGGCCAGGCCCAGGGCGACGGGTCTCTTGTCCCCGTCGGCGTCGCTGGAAGCGATGTAGACACCGTGCACCGTCGTCGTCCTCCCGTTGCGTGCGGTGGGCGTGATCGGCCGCGCGGTCAGAAGAGCACCGACATGACCTCTCCGACCTGGCGGAAACCGACCCGGCGATAGGTCGCCCGGGCGGGGGTGTTGAAGTCGTTGACGTACAGGGTGACCCGGGGCGCGATCTCGGCCAGGGCGTGCTCGACGACGGCGGCCATGCCGGCCGCCGCGTGCCCCTGGCCGCGCAGGTCCGGGTGCACCCACACACCCTGGATCTGGCAGGCCTGGGGGGTGACCGCGCCGACCTCGGCCTTGAACACGATCCGGCCGTCCTCGATGCGGGCGAACGCCCGCCCCGTGCGCACCAGTTCCTCGACGCGGGCCCGGTACAGGGAGCCGCCGTCGCCGGAGTCCGGCGGGACCCCGACCTCCTCGGTGAACATGGCCACGCAGGCGGGCACGAGGATGTCGAGTTCGGTGACGCGGACCCGGCGCACCAGCGGGTCGGCGGGAACGGCGGGGCGGCCGGAGATCTCCAGGACGGGCTGGCTGGCGCGGATCACCCGGGCCGGCCCCCAGGCGGGGGTGACCTGCTGCCAGAAGTCGCTGACGGCGTCGACCGGACCGACGATGGACGAGCAGCGCCGGCCCCGCCAGCGGGCGTGGTCGGCGAAACTGCGGATGGCCGCCGGGCCGGCGTTGACCGGGACCAGGTTGGCGCCGGAGTAGCACAGCGCGGTGAGTCGACCGTGATCGACGTGGCCCCACACCTCGGTCCCGTTACCGGCGGAGAGGCCGGCGGTCATCAGTCGGGAGGCGACGAACACGTTCCCCACCGGATCCATGTCCAGGAGGGCGCGCACGGCCTCCCTGTCCCGTTCACCGAGAATCCTCACCGGCGAGGTCCGCAGCATCGCATCTCCCCCATCCGCCCGTCGTCGCCCTCGCGACGGCGGAAGCCGATCCGTTCGCGCCGCTTCCAGCCTATTCCACCGTCATTCCGGCGTCCCGGCCCCGGTGGGGCGTTCCAGGGCGACGGAGCCGAGCCGGTCGAGCAGCGGGTCGGCCGCGCTCTGCGGTGCGCGGGGGGCGGGTTCGGGGCGGGCCCGGCAGACGGTGTCGGGGCCGTCGCCCCGCACGCGCTCGGGCAGTTCCCCGTCCAGGAGATAGCCCCGGACGATCTCGTCGACGCAGGCGTTGCCGGTGAGGGAGACGCCGTGGGTGAGGCCGCCCTCCTCGATGACCAGCGCCGAACCGGGCAGCCGGTTCCGCAGGGCGTGGGAGCCCTCCACGGGGGTGGCGCCGTCGCCGGTGGCGTGCACGATCAGGGCGTCGCCGCGGTAGGCGGGGTGTTCGTAGGGGCCGTAGCCGACCTGGAACCAGTCCTCGACCTCGGCGTCCCAGGTGGCACAGGGAGCGTTGTACCAGGTGTTGTGCCAGGCCATGAAGGGGGCCGTGTCGTGGACCTCCTCGGTGTCGGTGCGCCAGGTGGCCCAGTCCTTGGGCCACCGGGAGTCGGTGCACTGCACGGCCAGGTAGCCGCCGTAGCCGTTGTCGGACTCGGCGGTCTCTCCGTACGCGGCGTGCAGCCTCTTCAGGGCGGTGGCGTCGCCGTCGACGATCCGGTCGGCCAGGGCGGCGGCGACCGCGGGCCAGGTGCCGCCGCTGTAGGCGACCACGATGACGGAGCTCTCCAGCTCGGTGGGGCCGACGACGCCGTCGATGGGGTCCCGGGCCAACTCCGAGCGCAGCCCGTAATAGGCGGCCTCGACCTCTTCGGCGTCGGCGCCCAGACCGTAGGAGGCGTGGTGGCGGGCGACCCATTCGAAGAAGCCGCGCGCCGACCGGTCCAGGGCCGCGCTCTGCCTCAGGTTGCTCTCGTACCAGGGGTTGTCGGGGCCGACGACGCTGTCCAGGACCAGGGCGCGGACCCGGTCGGGGTAGAGGGCGGAGTAGACGGTGCCGAGGTAGCTGCCGTAGGAGTAGCCCAGATAGTCGATCTCCTCCAGGTCGAGGGCGATCCGGATGGCGTCCATGTCGTGCGCGGTGTCCTCGGTGCGCACGTGGTCCAGCAGGGGGCCGGTGTTCTCGGCGCAGGCGGCGGCGTAGGCCTCCGCGTCGGCCCGCAGGACGGCCTCGGCGTCGGCGTCGGCGGGCACCCCGTCGGGGCGGGGCGGGTCGAAGTACGCGGGATCGCAGGTGATCGAGGGGGTGGAGGCGCCGACGCCGCGCGGGTCGAAGGAGACGACGTCGTAGACCTCGCGCAGTTCGGGCGACATCCTCCTGTGGGTGTAGGAGGCCCACCGTCGTCCGGCGCTGCCGGGGCCGCCGGGGTTGACCAACAGGGTGTGCTCGGCGGTCCCGGTGGCGGGCACCCGGGACAGGGCGACCCGCACGGTCTCCCCGTCGGTGCCGTTGCGGGACATGGGGACGGTGAGGGTCGCGCACTCCAGGGTCTCGTCGCCCAGGGGTTCGATGTCCTCGCAGGGCATCCAGCGCAGGGCCTTCTGGTCGATGCGGGTGGTCTCGCGAGCCCCTTCCGCCTGTGCGGGGACCGCCGCCACCAGGGAGGCCAGAAGGGCTCCGACGGATATGGCGGCCAGCGTCGGTGCTCGCACGTGTCCACTCCCTCAACCAGGATTCATGACCAATCGTATTGTCCATGTCACTTGACGTGACGTACGGAAGCGACACGGCCGCCCACCCCGGTATGCGCCGGTAGCATGTGACCGCCTGCATCAGAAGTGGACAAAGGGACACAATGCGTCTTGATCGTGTCGATGAGCGGATCATCTCGATCCTCGGCGCGGACGCGCGCATGAGCTTCGCGGAGATCGGCGGCCAGGTCGGCCTCAGTCCGTCCGCCGTGAAACGCCGCGTGGATCGGCTGGTGGACTCGGGCGCCGTGCGCGGTTTCACCGTGGTGGTCGACCCCCAGTCGGTGGGCTGGACCACGGAGGCGTTCATCGAGCTGTACTGCCGTGCGCGGACCTCCCCGGGGGAGATCCGCGCGGGCCTGTCGGCGTACCCGGAGATCACGTCGGCCTGCACCGTGACCGGCGAGGCCGACGCCATCGTGCAGGTGCGGGCGCGCGACACCCGCCACCTGGAGGAGGTCATCGAGCGCATCGGCGCGGAACCGTTCGTGGTGCGCACCAAGAGCACCCTGGTGCTGTCACGGCTGGTGGACCAACCCATCCTCGCGGGCAGCGCCGAGAACCGGAGCTGACCCGGTCCCGGAGCGCGCGGTCAGCCGATGACGGCGAGGTCCAGGCGCAGCAGGTTGTTCCAGTCGTTGACGAACACGGCCACCGTTCCCTCGTGGCGCACGCCCAGGAACGGGTTCGAGTGGAACAGGGGCAGCACCCACCGCAGCGAACGGTCGGTGTCCAGGCGGGCGAGGTGACCGATGTTGCCCATCCCGCCGCCGCCACCGGTGAGCCACCCCGACCCGTCCGGCAGGGGGCTCTCGAACCAGGGATCGACCTCGTTGACGCCGTCCTCCTCGATCGCCCGGGCCACGTCCAGCGGTCCGCCGAGCCGGAAGGGGATCGGCCGCCCGGCGTCGGGATGGTAGGCACCGGGTCCGGGCACGTCCACCTCCAGGGCGGTGTCGTCCGGCCGGTACAGCCCGTCGCGGAACGGCATCTCCCCGGCCGCCCACAGCTCCTCGATCACGCCCACGACGTTACCGGCCCCGCCCGGACCGGGTGGGGGCATGGGGCGTGACCTCGCTCCGCCCCCGCCCCCGGCCCCGGGGCGGTCGACCGCTCCGACGGTCCCGATCCGGGGAAAGCCGAGAACCCGGGGGACGAACCACACGTTCCGTGACGTTCTGGCTATGCTCGTCCGCGCACGGTGACCCGGTTCGGCCTCTGTCGGTGGAGCCGTGTTCCACGTCCCCCGGTGAGGAGAGTCGTTGAGCTACGACGTCGTGGCCCTGGTGGCCGGTGAGCCCGATGAGCAGGCACTCGTTCGAGCCCTGGAACACCTCGACCCGGAACTGTTCCTCCACCGGCACGGGGAGACCGACGTCCTCCAGATCCGGGACGGGGACGACCACCTTCTCGCCACCCTGGAGCCCGGACAACGGGTGGAGCACCGGGACGAGATCGACCGCCTCCTCGGTTCCGACATCTCCGCGGGCCTCCCGGATCCCTGCTGGTGGGTGGAGGTCCGGTCCCGGCCCGACGCGACGGGACGGGAGGTGGCGCACCGGTTCGCGGACGGGCTCGCACTGCGGCTCGGGGGTTCGGTGTGGACCTCGGGCACGGCCGACTTCGGCCTGTGGGACGAGCCCGAACACCCGGCCGTCGAACGGGTCGCGACCAAGGCGCTGCTGGTCGCCCAGGATCGCCCCGTGGTGCCGTTCTCCTCCTGGCTCTCCGACGCGGTGGCCACCCACTCCGGTCGGAAGATGCTCCAGGTGCTCACCCCGCCGACGTCGCGGCTGACCTACGGGACGCGCACCTTCCTGGCCGGCCCGCTGGGCCGATGGGTGGTGCGCGGCGATTCCGGCGAGCACTACGACGGCCTCACCGGGCTGCCGGTGCGCTGGGACGACGAGTACGGGTTCTTCGCGGAGAGGGAACCGGTCGGCCCGAACTGGGCGGCCCGGGAACCCGGGGCCGAGCCGGTGCCCGGGTTCGTGGAGAACCCCTCGTCCATCACGGGCACGCAGATCGCGGCCGACCTCTCCGTGGTCCATGGGGATCCGTCGTCTCCGCGCCTGGGCCGCGCGGCCGAGATCGTGGCCGACCACCTGGCCCGGTCCGCCCCCGCCGGGTGGGGTCCCCACGAGCCGGCGCTGCGGCGGTGGGACCGGGAGCGACTGCTCGCGTTCGCGCGAAGACGCGCGCCCAAGCCGCTCATCCTCCATTTCACCGGGTCCCCCGGCATCGGGCGGACCTTCTCCGGTCAGATCCGGGTCTCCTGGCGGGAGAGGAAGGTCATGGAGCGGATCTCCCTGGTGATCGGGTTCGAGGAGGCGGGTTCGGTTCCGTTCGACGTGCTTCCCACCCTGGTGGAGGCGCTGGCCGAGGAGGGGGGCCTGGAGGGTCTGCGCGTCCGCCGCCTCCCGGGGGCCGAGGACACCCTGTACGCGCCGGTGTGGTCGGGGCCCGCGATCCCGCTCGGTGTGGCCATCGGCACGGAACGCCTGGAGCGGATCGGACGCCGTCGCGCCCAGGCGGGTCCGATCAAGGGGACCCTCCTCGGGCCCGATGGGAAGGGCGCGGCCTGGTACCCGGCGTTGGGCGACGTGGAGTCGCCGCTGCGGACCCTGGGGCTCGTGGAGAAGCAGCTGGCCTATCTGTCCTCCGTCGCCCGCGCATGAGGGGTGAGAGGTGAGGGGTGAAGGGTCTTCCCGCCGGCCGTGTTCCGAGGCCCGGCCACCGCGACAGAGGACATGGCTCAGGAAGCACACCCGTCACTTCTCCACAGATCCATGGTGGGTGACGCATGTCACGATCCACCGTTCGTGATCTTCAGGCCGTGACCCTTCGCGCTGATGAGCGCGTTCAGGGTGACGACGGAGCGTCGGGATTCCGTGTGGAACGGAACCCCGACTGTGATGGCGCGTCAGCATAATGCCTCTGAAACCCCCATGATCCGGGCGCCACGTCGATCCGACCGAACAGGTGCGAAGCGAGTGAAGTTCGAACTGGTAGAGCCCTCGGAGCGGGGCGTCGCCTCCGCTCTCCCCCTCCCCGAGAACAGCGTTCCGACCGCGGAGACACGTCCGGGCCACCCGACCCCGCCACCGCCTTCCGAAGCGCTTTCGGGGCGGCCCGTCAGGAAGCGGATGGCGCCCGCGATCAGGGACGTGCAGAACTCGTTGTCCCTGCTCAAGGCCCACGTCTCCGAGCACGGCGCGAAGGAGGGCGTCCCGGCCCCCACCACGGCTCCGAGTGACCCGGGCCCGGAGTTCCACGCCCACCGGTTCGGCGCCTCGGACCGGGGGGACCGCCGATGAGCGAGTGGAAGATCGACGTCCACGGCGTCTCCCTGACCCTGACCGCCCTCGGTGACCGGCTCGGCCTGGAGGGAGGCGGGTTCTCCTCCACCATCGACTCCACCTCCGACGGGATCGACATGGCTCTGAAGAACGTCAAGAGCCCGCCCGTGGAGCACGCCCTGAGCGGCTTCCTCACCCACTTCGCGAGCGAGACCGACGCCATGTTCATCCGGAGCATGTCCTGCCTCAAGGGCGCCAACGACGCCACCCTCGCCTATAACGAAGGCCAGGAGGAGATGGCGCTCGAAGCCCAGAACCAGGCCGGAACCGGTGAGAACCTCGACCTCGGGGGCGGCGACGGCGCTCCCGCCAACGCGGAGGCGTACTGATGCCCGCCTCCGGAGGGTTCGAGCCGACCGAGCCGCAGAGCGGCGTGGACCCGAACCTGTTCACGCTCATCGACCCCGACACGATCCCCTACCCCCTGACCGACGTCTGGTCCCTCAATTACGCGGCCGAGACGCTGCGCTCGGGAGGGGAGGACATCGCCGGGGACGCGGAGGACATGCGTTCCACGTGGAGCGGGTTACAGGCCCACTACAGCGCACCGGAGAGCGAGGACCTCTTCTCGAAGATGGACCCGGTGGTGACACGGGGCGAGGACGTCGAGAGCGACCTGGTCACCGTCGCCGAGGCCTTGGAGGACCTCGCCGAGGCGGCCACCACGGCCCGACGGAAGCTCAACACCCTCAAGATCCAGGCCCAGGGTTTCCACAACAGGAACCAGGACAAGGCGGTCTGGTGGCTCACCAAGGACGACAAGACCGACGAAGCCGCCTTCCTGGAGAACATCCGCCTGAAGGACGAGGTCAACACGGCGTGGGCCGCGTTCAACGAGGCCGAGAACGCGTGCGCGAGCAAGATCTCCGCGGTGTACGGCGGGGCGGCCTACGTCTCCCCCGACCAGGCGCGGGGGGACGACGTGATCGTCTACGGGCTGCCCACGGACGCGGGTGAGCGGGACACGGGCTTCACGACCCTGTTCACCGAATCGGCCAACGACATGGCCGCCTGGTTCGACGCCGAGTACTGGGTCTCCCCCGCCGAGGTGACGTTCGACAACAGCACCGGTCAGGCGGCCTGGGACATCATCGTCACCGATGTGCTGTGGGGATCGGCCGTGGGCCTGGTCTCCCTCTCGGGGGCGTGGCACCCCGACAACGGCTGGAGACTGGACCCGGCCGGCCGCTGGGACAACCTCAAGAAGAGCGGCTGGGACACGGTCGTGGGCGCGGGCACCCTGGTCGGCGTCCATGACGACCAGGGGTGGCTGTTCTCCTCGGAGGGTGAAGGAGCCTCCTGGGGACGGTGGACCGACAACATGGGGGACGTCCTCGCCGAGGGGTGGGAGGGGAACACCGCCTGGTCGCAGAAGGACGAAGACCCCGAGTACACGGGGGCCACGAGCGGCATCAACCTGGTGTTGTTGACGGTGGGGTTGCCGCTCAAGGCGTTGAAGACCGGCCTGACCCTGGGGCCGGGCGGGGATGTCGACGGCGACGGGTCGGACCGATCCGACCTCGGAGACGAGGACCGTTCCTCTCCCACCGGTGGACGCCCCCTGTCGGGAGAGAGCAGCCCGTGGCCCCGCGACGGCGACGCACGGACGCCGACGACCGGTGAACGCTTCGGCCACGACCTCGACATCCTCCGGGAGTCGCTTCTGGACCCGAACCGGTACCGCGACACTCCCGGTCCGCAGCCGGACCGGCCCTCCTCCGGGGGCGACGGTGCTCCCGCTCCCCGAAATCCGAACACCGAGACCCCGCAGGGTCAAGGCGGTACCCCCGACCCCGATCGCCCTCGCGGCGAGACCTCGGACGCACTGCGAACCCCCGAGGCCGCCGCGCCCCGGGGCGGCCGATCGCGCGACGACACCACCGATGCCCCACGTGTCGAAGAACGGACCGGCGAGGTTCCCACAGGCCGCCGGGACACCGAGGAACGGGACGACGTCCGCGCTCCGGAACGTGACGCCACCCGCGAGGACGGGCACAATCCCCAAGAGGAACCCGACCGCCCCGATCCCCAGGCCGGTGGCAACGGAAGCGGCGATGACCAGCCGCCCCGAAACCGCACGAGCACGGGTGACGACGATGACAGCCGCGACGACGCAAACGACCCGAATAGTCAACTCTCGCAATCGGATTCCGATCCTGAACTCGAAAGAAAAACAAAGAAGGCGGATGAGCTCGAAGCACGCCTGCGCCAAGCGGGTTTGACAAACGAAGATATCGATCAACTGCGCGGGGAGCATCCCCGGGATGGCGACCAGTGGCAGCGTGCAGCAAGCGCCATAAATCAAGGGTTCAGCAAAAAACTGGACAGCCAACTACACCCAGCCGCCACACATTTCGCCCTAGAAGGGGCCGCCAATCCACGCGAGTTCGCCTATAGATACGAGTATTATAAAGCCACGTTCGACGAACTGGCAAGAGAAATCCAGGACAACGGCTTCAGCAAAAACCAATCCCAAATTCTGGCCGCACAAGAGCTTCCGAACATAGATATCACAGCCCGACTGGAAGCAGATCACTCTGCCATCAGCGAACTACGAGATGGCGAACCGGCCCTCGTGAGCACCAACCTGCCCCACGATAACCTGGAGCAAGCCATACGCCTACAGGCCCAACAGGTCGAGATGGGGCACGAGACGGCCACTGCCTACCATGCACGGAAGCACTACAACGAACTTCCAGCAGAAGAAAAAGGAGGGAACGTGATAAGCGACTACCTGAACAGCGCAGAGAAAACTATTCGAGAAGGACATGTTTCAGAGGTCACCCCCCTGGCCGGCGGAGCCCAGAAATGGACATTCATGCGCCCAGTCCTGGACTTGGATGGAAATCATATCTCCAACAAGAAAGGTAAGCCCTCCTACATGAGAGCTTTCATCATCATTCGACCCGATGGAACACTTGTAATGCCAACCTACGGAATGACAACCCAAGGATAGAACCCCATGACCATCGACCAAGACCCAAGGCAACTCATGCAGCGGGCCCTCGATTTCCTACAGGACCAAAGGCTAAAGAAGGCAGACAGGGTCGCGTCATCACTCGACCTCCTCGGACTCCTGAGCAGCTCACTGAACCAAAACCCACCACCCCAAGAAGAGCTTGATGAGTTCAAATCAACGTTCTCGAGCCTAATCACAAACAAGCATAATTTAGGTGGGATTTTTAGCTACGCCACAACGTGTGGAATATATGCAGAACGAGGCCGCCTCGACGGCTTCGAAGAGGCATGTGGGATGCGTTCTATCTTGCAAATTCTTAGCGATTATTTCATCGAGTGGGATCAGGTGGAGCCTCAAAACCTGCGCAACACTTTCATCGAGGATCTCGAAGACATCGACGAAACTCTCAAGGCCGTTTCGGACGATGCTCCGCCCGTGCGCGAGGAAGATATCCCGGACTGGGCCCCTGCAGATCACTGGTGGTGGCGTGCGCCGAAGCGACAGGACATGAGCCAGGCGGAGATCGATGATCGCCTGCACTACGACTGGAACGACGGGATCTGAGGTCCTTCATGAGCATTGAGCGCACGCCTGAGGAGATCGCCGCGGCACGGCTGCTCGCCGACTCCGGTCTCGTGCAGCGGCGGTTGAACCGCGACCTGGCCGAGGTGGCCGAACTGGGACGGAACGGGGTGCGACTGAACCCCCGAGAGACCTCTCCGACCCTGATCGAGGCCCTGCGCTCGACAGCGGACGACCTCAAGTTCGACGCACCCATCGTGGCCGCCACTCAGACCAAGCGCCATGCTGTGGAACTCCCGGTGGCTGAGCGCCTCAGCGGCTCGGCCATCGGTGGCTACCTCGCTTCTGCCTCCGCCACCGTGCGTGAGGGCACTCTGTTCTCCGAAGTCACGGAGTCCGACGGGGCCCGGACTTTCGTTTTCCGGCGTCAGGCCCGGGAAACGTCTCTGGCCTCGGTAACGCTGTCGGCCGAGGTGCTCATGGAGCCCAACGGCCGCACATACCTCACCGCGTACGGCTGGCCGTCCCCGCCCGACACACCCGTACACGCCTTCACCGGCACCGCGGAGGATCTCCTCCGTCAGGCTCTCATCGACCTGGACGACAGGGATACGCCGCTGGATCGCCCGCTGCTCCTGCTCTGGGGCACCCGGCTCCGAGCCGGTGGACCGGTCGGCAACGACGGCCACCGTGTCCAGGTGGCCGAGGGCATCGCAGTCCGGTCCGGGGAACTGGGTTCCTCTCTCATGCAGGCGGAGAGCCATGCTTCGGCCTCCGGTGGAGACGGTTGGTACGCCGCATGTCTGTACCGGTCGCTCTTGGAGAACCTCTTCGAGTCCTACTTGGGCGGTGTGACGTTCTCGCTGGTGGACGCCGAGGACATCGATGACCTGGACGAGGAACTGCGTGAGAACCTGCCGCGCGCGCACGCCGAACGCGCGGCCGTCCCGAACGGCGTCCCCGAGGGGCATTGGTGGTGGAGAACCGCCGTTTCCGGATGAAACGACCCTCCCCGGACACCGAGTCCTTCGGGGAGGAAACCCGAACCTTTCCTTCGCCCCGAAGAACCGGCGTCCGCGCGCTTCGGGATCAGTCGAGGTCGGCCCCGGCAGGACGTGACCGGGGACCGGACCGGGATCAGAGCAGCCGCTTCAACCAGTCACGAACGAAGGGCTCCAGGGCGGCGTGGAGGTCGTCGTGGGCGGCCGAATGGATGACCTCGGCGGCGACCACGATCTGCGCCAGGCGCCCATCGCGACCGCCCAGCGATTCGGCGAACTCCTCGCGCACCCGCCGCGCGACCTCCGGGACGGGCAGCGCGTAGGTGTGCAGCACCGCCGCGTCATAACCCGCGGGTGCCGTGCCCCAGCCCTCCCAGTCGATGATGCGCAGTGAGGGCGCGGTGAGGTTGGCCCAGTGGAGGTCACCGTGGGCGGTCTCCCATCGCTCCACGGTCAGGTCCTCGCCCTCCAACTCGGGGAGGACTCGGGGGGCTCGGTCGACACCGGCCTGGGTGATGATCCACCGCTCGGGGTGGGGCGGAAGGTCGCGCAGGGCGGCGTTGGCCTCGGTGAGTTCGTCCCACCACTCCCGCGGCGGGTCGACGGGATCCGTCAGGACCGGGGTCGGCGACAGCGGCGGCGAGGGCAGGCGCTCGTACAGGTGGATCTGCACCGCCCACTCCCGGGCCACCGGGGTCGCGTCGTCGCCCGTCCAGGCGGCCTCCACGAAGAGGATGGGGCGGGGGACCCTCTCGTCGAAGAGATGGGCGGCGAGCGAGGGCCCCTCCCAGACCCCGCCTTCCGCTTGGGGCGCGAGCCAGATCCGCAACCAGGCGGGAACGCCCTCGCCCGTGGTGACCGGGCCGCTTCGGACGTGTCCGCCCGATCCCGGGTGCGGTGTCATCGTGTCCGGACGGACTCCCAGGTAGTGGGCTGCGCGCACCCAGTAGGTGTCCAGGTCGAGGAGCGACGGGGTCGGGAGGGTCACGGATGTCCTTCGGGTGAGCGGCGGGAACGACGGGACGGCGGCATCGCGGACCGGCGCCCATGGACGCCATCCTGCCCGCCCCGAGCGCGCTTGGGGGCGGATTCGACCGATTCCCCGGACGCGGTCCCGCTGCCGGTCGAGCGAGGAAGCGCAAATCCCGGATTCCAGGATTTCTGATCCTGGAACAGACAGATCACACGGCGACCGTCACCGCCCCGGCGGGGTCTCTCCCACCGGGAAACCCCCCAGGGCAGCGGAACGCCCCGAACCCGGTCGCTTCACCGAGGGGACCGTCCCCGTCCGCGAAAAGAGCACGACACCCCACCGGGCACCGGTCGGCTCCGAGGGCCGATGACGTACCCGATCCCTAAGCTCCGGGATATGACGATTCAGAGAATGGACCACGTCGGCGTCGTCGTCGACGACCTCGCCGCCGCCATCGCGTTCTTCGTCGAACTCGGCATGGAGCTGGAGGGCGAGATGCCGGTCGAGGGACGTTGGGTGGACCGTGTCGTGGGCCTCGACGGGGTCCGGGTCGACATCGCGATGATGCGCACCCCGGACGGCCATGGCCGGATCGAGCTGACGAGGTTCCACGCCCCGGAGGTGATCCGCGGCGAACCGGAGAACGCACCGGCGAACACGCTGGGCATACGCCGCATCATGTTCGCCGTCGAGGACATCGAGGACGTCCTCGCCCGTCTGCGTGCCCACGGCGCCGAACTCGTCGGCGAGCTGGCGCGGTACGAGGACAGCCACCGGCTCTGTTACGTGCGCGGCCCCGAGGGCATCATCGTCGCCCTGGCCCAGCAGATCCGCTGAGGGGCATAGAGGAGTCGCTGCGCCGCCCGGGAGGTCATCCGAACACGAGGGGCGGCGTGACCCCCACGGCGGTCGCGCCGCCCGCCGCCGAGTCCGGTTCTCGAAGCACGTCGATCGACCGCGTGGATGTCCCCCGCCCCCTTCCCCGCGTTCACCCGGCACAGGTGAGAACGTCCACCGTGCTCGACGTCCCCGGCACCGCCGCGTGGCAGGGGGAACGCAGGGCTCCCAGGGCGACGATGAATCCGTGGGCGGCGTCGCGCAGGCTCGGTCGCCGCCCGGCGGTGTCGAGCAGGCGGGCCGCTTCGACGAGCATCCGCTCGACACGCACCGAGGACACCTCTCCCAGGCGCGGAAGCACGTCGCGCAGCAGTACGGTCTCGGCCTCACCCCAGGCGTGGGCGCGGGCCAGTGCCCACAGCAGGGCGGCATGGGCGACGAACACGGCCCGGGCGTAGCCCGGCCGGTGGGTGGAGGCGATGAAGCGTTCGACGGCCCCGGCACGGTCACCGGTGTCGACGTGGATCATGGCGTGGTGCCAGGCGATCTCCGCCTCGTTCAGCCACCAGGCCCAGGGTGGGTCGTCGTCGCGCGGGCCCTCCCGGTGACGGCTGTGGGTCAGGTGGATCAGGCCCAGGGCGCGGGTGCGTTCGCCCCGCTGGGCGGCGGCCCGGGCGGCCCTCAGCGTGAAGAGGGTGCGCACACTGCCCCGGGTCTCGGTCAGGGCGGTGTCGCAGAGGTGGGAGGCCTCGGCCGGCCGGTGGAGGTGGACGTCCTGCATGGCGATCTGGGTGAGGGCGAAGTGTTCCATGGAACGGTCACCCGCGGCGTTCGCCAGTCTCAGCGCCTCCAGGCTCATCCGGCGGGAGAGTCGCTGGTGTTCGGCGTCGTAGGCGATCCATCCGGCGACCTGGTGGGCCTCGGCCGCCGCGGAGAGCAGTTCCCGGTCGCCGGTGTGCGAGCGGCGCGCCAGGTGGTGGGCGGCGGTGGCGGCCGACGCGGCGGAGGCGACCAGGTCGCGGGCGCCGATGCGGGTGTCGAGGGCGATGAGGCGGCCGGTGGTGGCGCGTACCGTCGCCTCGGGGTCCCCACCGTCCTCGCCCCGGTGGTCCAGGCACGGGATCCGGTCGCGGAACGGTGCCCGGCCGCAGCACGGGATCCGGTCGCGGAGTGGGGTCGGAGAGGGGGTCATGTCGCCATTCTCGCCACCCGGTGCCCGGTGTTCCAGCCCCGCGTGGGCCGGTCCTCCGGTGCTCCGCCCACCGCCGGGCGCGCCCGCCTCCGGGTACGGGCCGCCGGACCTTCGACGGTGCGGGCGTCGAGGGGACCCACGGGTGGGGGTGCGGCCGGTGCCCCGCCGTGGGTAGGAACAGTGTGGTCGAAGAGGTGGGGGGTGGTCCCATGGGCGCCGAACGATCCGGGGACGCGTCCGGCGTCCGGCTGTCCGATCTCCTGTGCGGACTCACCCTCGTCATGGACCTGGGCATGGCGCGACGGCCCGGGGAGTCCCTGTTCTCCTGCCTGGTCACCACCGGATTCGCCCGCGCCCTGAACCTGGACCCCACCACGGTCGCCGACGCCTACCACGCCTCCCTGATCAGGCACATCGGCTGTACCGCGTTCGCGCACGAGACGGCCCTGCTGCCGGGGGACGACGTCCGGGTCAACGAAGCCGGTTCCAGGACCGACTTCTCCGACGTTCGCGACGTCTTCGCGACCTTCCTGCCCGGCATCACGGCGGGGGCCGCGCCCATGCGCCGTCTGCGCCTGACCGCGGCGACCTTCCTGAACGGTCCGGTCATCGACCGCGACGGCCACCGGGCGAACTGTGAGGTGGCCGCCCAGATGGCCGACCGGCTCGGGCTGGGAGCCGGGGTCGGCGGCGCGCTCACGCAGATGTTCGAGTGGTGGAACGGCAAGGGGGGACCGCGCGGGCTGGCCGGGGACGACATACGTTTGGCCACCCGCCTGACCCACGTGGCCTCCACCGCCGCGCTCTTCCACGGGATCGGGGGGACCGCCATGGCCCTCGCGGTGCTGGAGCGCCGTTCGGGGACGCTCCTGGACCCGGCCCTGGTCGCCGACTTCCACCGGCACGGCCCCGACCTGCTCGGGGAGGCTGCCGACGCGGATCCCGCGCGGGCCGTCCTCGACGCGGAGCCGCGCCCGGTCCGCCGACTGACCCCCGACGGGGTCGACGAGGCGGCCCGCGCGTTCGGTGACATGGTCGACCTGAAAAGCCCCTACCTGCACGGACACTCGGCCGGGGTGGCGGAGTCGGCGCACCGGGCCGGCGTCCGCCTGGGCCTGCCCGAGGCGTCCGACGGCCGGCTGCGCACCGCCGGGTGGACGCACGACCTCGGCCGGGTGGCGGTCTCCTCCGGTGTCTGGGACAGACCGGGAGCCCTCGACGAAGGGGAATGGGAGCAGGTCCGGCTGCACGCCTACTACAGCGAGCGGATCCTGCGCCGCTGCCCCCCGCTGGCCGCCGTCGCCCGGTTGGCGGGATCCCATCACGAGCGATGCGACGGCACCGGGTATCACCGGGGGCTGGAGTCCGGAGAGATCCCCATGGCCGTGTGCGTGCTCGCGGCGGCCGACGAACTCACCGCGCTGCGGGCCGCACGGCCGCACCGGGCCGCGCTGGACCTGGACGAGGCGGCCCGGGTCCTGCGCGCGCACGCCCGGGAGGGGGCTCTGGAGGCGGAGGCCGCCGAGGCCGTCCTCGGTGCCGCGGGCCACGACGGTGCCGGGGGCGGGCGTCGGGTATGGCCCGCCGGACTGACCGACCGCCAGGTCCAGGTGCTGCGGCTGCTCTGCGAGGGGCTGACCAACCGCCAGATCGCCGGACGCCTGGACGTCTCCCCGCGAACGGCGGAACACCACGTCCAGGACGTGTACGCGAAGATCGGCGTGTCCAGCCGGGCCGCCGCCGCCATGTTCGCCATGCGTCACGCGGTCCTGTCCCCCACCCCGTGAACCGGTGCGACGCACCGCGCAGGAGTCCGCGGGCACTGCGTAGAACTACCGATGCGCCCTGATCCGGGTGGGCGCACGCTGGAACGAACGGTGGACATCGTCCACACCGACGACCGAGGGGGCCATCATGACGAACGAGGAGAGCGTCCGCGTCGGCGGATCGCACGGTCGTCACTCCGGAGGCGAGTGGGACCGGGACGTGCCGAGGGCGTCGAGCGCCCTCGATCACCGTGCTCCCGCCGCCGAGAGGTCGTTCGGCGACGGCGTCCACGAGGTCGGTCGCCTCGACGACGGGAGGCCGAGGGAAGGTACGCCCCCAGCGGGACACACCGCCCCCGGCGCGTCGGCCGGGCCCGTGCCCGCCGCCCGGGTGGAGGCGCGGGAGTCGACCGTGGGCGACACGCACCGTGTCACGTCCGAGGACGGGACCGTCATCGGGTTCGGCCGCGCCGGCCGGGGCCGACCCCTGGTCGCCGTCCACGGCACCACCGCGGACCGTGACCGCTGGCGCACCGTGCTGCCCTTCCTGGAGTCGGAGCGGTGTGTGCACACCCTGGACCGGCGCGGTCGGGGACTGAGCGGCGACGCCGAGGAGTACCGGATCGAGCGGGAGTACGAGGACGTCGCCGCCGTCGTGGACCGGGTCGCCGAGGACACCGGTACCGGGGTGGACCTGCTGGGGCACTCCTACGGTGCGCTGTGCGCCCTGGGCGCGGCCCCGGGTGTCCCGGGAGTGCGCCGGGTCATCCTGTACGAGCCGCCCGTCGGCTTCGGCGGACAGGTCCAGGACCACGTCATGACGGAACTGGAGTCCCTGCTGGCGAAGGGACGTCGGAGCGACGCGGTGGCGTACTTCTTCCGCGCCGTCGTGGGCATGCCCGACCGCGAACTGGAGCTGCTCCGCGCGCTGCCGAGCTGGCGGGCCCGGATGGCGACGGCCCACACGATCGCGCGGGAACTCCGCGCCGCCGACGCCTACCGGTTCGAGCCGCGCGACGTGGGAGGGCTCGACCGCCCCGTGCTGCTCCTCGTGGGCGGGGAGAGCCCCGAGATCTTCCGGAAGGGGGCCGAGTCGATCGCGCGGGCGCTGCCGGACGCGCGCGTCGAGGTCCTGCCCGGCCAGCGGCACATCGCCATGGACACCGCACCGGAAGCGTTCGCCGCACGGGTGAACACGTTCCTCGGTGTGTGAAGAGGGAGAAGAGCGAAGAGGAGGGCCGGCCATGAGGACCTCGACCACCGATCAGGCCTTCGTCCGCTTCGAGAGGGAGGGCTGGGATTCCATCGCCCACCGGTACCACCGTTTCCTCGGGCCGGTGACCGGACGGGCTGCCGAGGCACTGCTCGACGCGGCCGGGGTGGGACCCGGTGACCGGCTGCTGGACGTGGCCACCGGCCCGGGGTACGTGGCGGGTCTGGCCCTGGATCGGGGAGCCGAGGTGACCGGGACCGACCTGTCCGCGCGGATACTCGCCTTGGCGCACCTGCTGCGACCCGACCTGGGGCTGCGGGTGGCGGACGCCCACGACCTGCCCTTCCCCGATGAGGCGTTCGACGCGACCGTCGCCGGGTTCCTCCTCCCGCATCTGGCCGACCACGCCCGCGCGGTGGCGGAGATGGTCCGGGTGACGGCTTCGGGGGGCAGGGTGGCGCTGTCCACCTGGGGCGCTCCCGAGGAGGTACCGATGTTCTCGATGCTGGGGGCGGCGGCGGAGGCGGTCGGCGCGCGGACCGACCCGGCGGTTCCGGCGGGCCCCGCCTTCTTCCACTTCTCCGATGCCGGCCGGTTGACGGATCTGCTGTCCTCGGCCGGACTCGCCGAGGTGGGGGTCACGGCCGTGTCGCTCACCCACACGGTGGCGTCCCTCGACGCGTTGTGGGAGGGGCTCATGTCCGGAACGGTGCGGGTGTCGGCCCTGGTCCGGGGGCAGGGGGAGGACACCCGGCGGCGGATCCGCGCGGGGTTCGAGCGCTCCCTGGCGGACCTCGTCGGTGACGGCGGAGAGGTGACCCTCCCCGTGCGGGTGCTCGTGGGTCATGGGCGTCGCGGGTGATGTGTCCGCGTCGTTCGCGAAGCGCGGTCAACGCCGCCCCGGTGGTACCGCTCACGCGGAGAGCGTGGTGAACGGCCCGCGAGGAGTTCGGTGGCACCGAGGAATCGTCGGGCTCCTTCGAGGAGGATCGGAACGTCCGTGACGGTTGGCGGGGCGTGTTCCTCCCGCTGCGCGCCGGCAGGGGGTGGGGAGCCGCGTGGTGACGGCTCTGATCCTGGATCTGCGAGAGGCGGGAATCGAGTGGGTCCACGTCGACCGTGAGCCCACCTTGAGGGTTTCTACCGGCGGGCGTGCGGTTTCGGGTTCACGCGGGCCGGTCTGCTCCACCTCGGTTGACGCCTTCGCCGTGGTGCCTTCGCGTCCCTTGAGCGCCACGGCCGTGTCCCCGTATGCGCCCGCGCGAGTCCGTCCGCACCCGTTCGAACACGGCCGAGAGATGTTTCGATGACATGATCACCGAGGCCCAAAAGAATGTCACGGCATCTCATCCGCTCTTCACAGAGAACACATACCGAACATAAATATTGAAAATGACACGCGAAGATATATTTCCTCCGATCATCGGATGCTCGTGACAAGCGGAAGATCTTTTCGCAGCGCCTCCTCGGCATCTCCTCTCGATTCACGCATCCCAAGGGCATCAGGGGTCGCGATCAGCCACAATCGATTCAACAAGAGAAGGATGCGATCGGCCGGTTCGGAGAGGTTGACGCACATGATGGACCAAGGTAAATTGAAAAGCTATAAATAAATTCATGAGGAGATTCACATGCGACTCACGATGCTCTACAAAGATCAAGACTCAGGCGGCAACGGCTGTCCCGCGATCTACCTGGCCGAAAACGGTCGAATCGTGGTTCAGGGTCCGGCGGTCGATCAGGACACCTTCGCAGGCCTCGCCAACGTCCTGCCCGGGGAGATCGCCCTGGAGATCGCCCCGGATGTACTGCTGGGGGCCGCCGACAAGCTCCGGAACAAGGGTGTGAAAAGCTAAGTGGGACGCATATTCCGTTCGCTCGACGACGTAGAGTTCAATCGGTTTTTCAAGGAGTTCCAATTCACCGCCTATCGCTTGGAATCTCTACAAAAATATGACGTTTCCTATGAGAAAAACGAATTCGATCTCTTTCTGAACGGCCAACAACGGGGCGAGTTCCCCGGCATCGCAGGATGGATCGACGGCACCGTCCGACCGGCCCACGCATCCGGCAGGATCCTGCATCGGGTGCATGTCGTCGAAGAGCCCCTGTCCGACTACGTGAGGTTCGAATGCTCCTGGGCCTACACGCACACCGTCGCGGCAGGTGAAGATGTGCGGATCATTCCCGTGAATCCGGGGGAATGGCCCGAAGGGCTTCCCAATTATGACTACTGGCTGTTCGACTCCTCCAGCCTCATCACCATGCACTATAAAGATGACGGTGAATTCGAGGCGGCAGAAATCGTGGACGACGCCGAAAAGATCGTCCAGGCCAACCTGTGGCGGGACCTCGCGGTGAACAAGTCGATCCCGTTCAAGGAATTCTCCGAACGGTACGATGTTCTGTTCCAACCCGAGTGACAGTCCGAACTGAATGCACAAGAACATCAATGAATTCGACGGCAAGGCTCATGCCGTGGTTCAAATCGGAACGATGCACGGTTCCGTCAATTTGAGCGAGGCGCGAACCGGACCCCTGCCTCGTCAACTACCCATCCCGATCAATGGATTTGTCAATAGGTTTGACAGCCTGAGAGAACTCGACGGACTTCTGAAAGATGATAACAGGGCAGTGGTGGTCTCTGCGGTCTCCGGGGCCCCGGGAGTCGGCAAGACGGCACTCGCCATCAACTGGGCGCACCAGATCAGGGACAGGTTTCCCGACGGAGATCTCTATGTGGATTTCGGTGGATACGACATCGCCTGGAAGCTTCCCGTTGTCGTCGATGGATTTTTTGAACTCCACTCCTCATAGAAAGAATGGGAAGATATCCACCGTATCGGAGCCGAGGCGGCCCGTGTCATCGGCGACCGACTCGGAGAGGCATCCAATGTTTTCGCTCTGGGCGACGCCGACTGGCGCAGCGGCCGACGGGAAAGCGCCATAGCCAACTATGAAAGCGTCATATCCTACGCCGAGGAGACCGAAGACCCGTGGCTCATCGGATTCTCTCTCAGAGGGTTGGGGCTCATTCACCTGGAAATGGGAGACCTGGACAAGGCCCGTGACCACTTCCATTCCTCCAGAGAGGTTTTTCGTGCCAACGGAGTACGCCGCGGGGAAGGCATGGCCCTGCTCAGTCTGGGTGAGCATGCTCGGCTCATCGGTGATTTCGATGCGGCGGTGTCCATGGGAAGTGACGCTGTTCAGGTTTTCATTGAGATCGATGACGCATGGAGCGAGGCGTGGGGAGCTCTTCCACTGGCGAAATCGATCACAGAACTGAGTCGGGGACGCGAGGCCGCAGAACTACTCGTACGAGCGTCCAGGACATTCGATGGCTTCAAAGACCGACGAAGCCTGGCGATGTCATCGGACTTACTCGGCGACGTTCACCATCAACTCGGTGAGACAGCGACAGCAGCAGATCATTGGCTGTACGCAGCCGAAATCTATGAGTCCCTTGGGGAAGATACGCTGGGTGAAGAATCAAGAACGAAGGCCAGGAGGTTCGAGTGAGCGATCTCGTTATAAAATCGGCAAACGGACATCTTCCTCGGGAATGGTTCGATTCGATTTGCCTCATCCATGACGAAGTCTTTCTGAGGGCTCCTTTCTCATGGGACTCGAACACTTCGCCGAGGAATGTGGAGAGCCTCGGACGGCTGGCGGAGGATTCTTCTTCGCGGGTGATCGTCGCCGAACACGAGGATGAGGTGATCGGTTACTCCTACGGACATCGACTGCCGGTCGACCACGGCTGGTGGAGGTCCATTTCGGACCCCCTGCCAGCCGATTTCACCGAGGAGTGGACCGGGAGGACATTCGCGTTCACCAGCCTCGCCTTGTTGCCGGCGTGGCGGGGGCGCGGAATCGGGAAACGACTCATCGATGAACTCCTGAGAACCCGAACGGAGGAACGCGCCGTCTTATCGGTTCAACCTTCCGCGATCGAGACGCAGAGCATCTACCGGCACCTCGGATGGCGCCTGGTCGGCAGGAACGGTCCCTTTCCCGATGTCGAGCCGCCGTGCTGGGAGGTCTACGTCCTGGAAGTGTGATCACACTGCGGACGCGGATCACTTCATTCTTCGCCCGTTCGACGGCCCGGCATCTCGGTGTCCATGGCGATGGCGAGCACTCCCCGCGCTTCGCGGTCGGGAGGGTAGATCTCCCGGAGCGCGCGAAGCAGACCCTCGCGGGTGGTGGTCGGGTCGATGGCGGCGACCGGTTCGTGTTCGAGCAGCTCCGCGAAGGTCGCGTACCGCGTCAGGCCGGTGATGCGGGTCGCGACCTCCGCGCCGTCGCATCGGAAACGCAGCGCGTCCCCGACCCGCAGCCGCTCGCGGGCGTCGTCCGCGACGCGGACCTCGACCGTCTTGCGCCCGGAGACGACGAGGTCGAAGTAGCGCCGCCGAAGGCGCATGTGGGCGGTCGGCCGGTTCCATCGGGCCGACCAGAGCGTGTCGGCCGGGCCGTCCGACCACAGGGTCCGAGTGGCGCGAGCGCGGTCGAAGGTGAGGCCGAAACGGTCGACGGGCGGCTCCCCTCGGTCCCGCCAACGGGACAACGCCGCCGTGAACTCCTCGTGGAGCCGGCGGACCCCCGCCTGTTCGACCCGTCCGTCGGCGTGCAGACGGGCCCACGAGCCGTCGGAGGTGGAACCGATCCAGACATGGGGTTCGGTCGCCCCCCGTTCCACGCGCATGCCGTAGTGCCACTCCCCCACGAGCAGCGACAGGATCAGGGACGTCTCCCCGTCCAGGAACGGCTCACGCGGATCCGTGTCGGTGCGGGTGACGTGTTCCGGGCGGGCGTGCGCGTCCGGGGCGGGCCGGTTCGGGCGACGCTGTCCACGCGCCCACATGAACGACGCTCCGCCCTCGAAACGCCCTCGGACCTCCGAGCGTTCGACCTCCAGGACCGCGAGCGCCCCCGCCGGCGCGCCCGGTGTCGGAGCCCACGGTGTGATGATGCGGCCCTCTCCGCCGATCAGGTCCGGCCAGGTCCAGGGCAGGTCCGCGACGGAGCAGGTCGCCAGGAGCCGGTCGTAGGCCGCCACGGGCGTGCTCGCGAGTTCCCCGTCGCCGACGAGGACGGTCGGTCGGTACCCGCAGGCGTGGAGGTTGGCGCGGGCCGTGGCCGCGACCTCCTCGTCGATCTCGATGGTGGTGACGTTCGCCGGACCGAGGAGGTCGGACAGGATCGCCGCGTTGTACCCCGTGCCCGTTCCCACCTCCAGAACGCGGTGCCCGGGTTCGAGGCACGCGGCCGTGAGCATGCGCGCCATGACGCTCGGAGCCGATGAGGAGGAGGTCGGCGATCCCCGCCCGTCGGTCGCCCTGCCGTCGTCGAGCTGCGTGGTGAGGGGCTGGTCGGAGTAGACGGCGCGGAGCCAGGCGTCGGGGTCGGCGGCGCGGTCGATCGCGTCGCCGTCGAGGGTCCACACCGTGTCCGGAAGGAAGCGGTGACGGGGGACCCGGGCGAACGCCGAGGCGATGCGCTCCGGGACGCCTCGGGCTCGGAGGTCGTCGGCCAAGGCGGCGGTGAGCCGGGCGTCGAGGGTCGGTTCCGAGGCGGGTTTCATGGGGTCGTCATGCCCGATCGTCACTTCTTCCCCGTCCCGCCGCAGCCGGTGCAGGGGACCCACTGGCGGTGATTCTTGCCGGGGGTGGCCCCGTCGCCGGTGATCCACTGACCGCCCTGGCCGTCGCACATACCGCAGTCCTGTTGTTCTGCGGTGGGCTGCGGAAGCGGCCGGGAGAGTCGGATGAGGTCGGGAGTCGTGTCCATCGTGACCTTTCTCGAACGGGTGACGGGTGACGAATGCTCGGAAGCGCCGGGAGAAGCGGATACGAGACGGAGGAGGAGAGGAAGGGCGAGCGGGGTACGGGCCGGTGTTCATCGGGCCCGCACCCCGCTCGGTGGTGGACTCCGAGATCACCGGTGTCGTGGGTCGCGGTCGGTCGGTCGGTCGGCGTGCTGGTGGAGGCGTTCCTCCAACTGTTCGGGGGTGGGTTCGACGTGGGTGCGCCACGGGGCGGTGGGGTCGCGGTGGGTGGCCAGCCACATCGATCCGGTCCACGCGATGCGGTGCGTGGTGCCCCATCGGGACCGCAATCCGTCGAGGACGGTCTCCGGTGGGCGCCAGGTCCGTCCTTTGACGTCCTGGTGGTCGCCGTCGTGGTCGGTGTCCAGGACACAGGTCCGCCGTAGCCCGCCCCGGTCCAGGGCGGTGTGCCCGCACGGCGGGGGGATCACCGCCCGCCCCCGGTGCGCGGGAGAGGGAGCGGGGTGTAGGTGATGGGGTGGGCCTCCACCCCCAGGTCCAGGAGGTCGATGGCCTCGATCGGGTCCCCGGTGGCCTTGACGTGGTCCAGCGCGGCGCACACCGCCCGCGCCCGGTGGCCGAGCAGGGTGTGGCGCCAGACCTCGTCATCGGGGCTCGCCCCGGGTGGCAGGGTCAGGGCGTCGCCGATGGCCTCGAACAGGTCCGCGATGCGCACGTCACCGGTGGACATGTCAGCGCACCCCCGTGGTGAGGTAGGCGCGTACCGCCAACGCGAGCGGCGCCAGGTCCCGGGCGGGGTGGGAGACGTAGGTACGCACCCGCGACGCACACCGACGGATCCGCGGGCGGGACGGAAGCGGCTTCACTCCGGGCGTCCGGACAGGGGCCGGGGCCGGGGATGCGGGCGCGGGTGATGGGCGGCTGTGGGCGTAATCGGCCAGGGACAGCACCGTGGGCTGTTCGGGCCGGTGGTGACGGCCGCGCCCGGGAACCAGGGGCACGGGGGCGCCTGCGGTCAGCGGGCGGGTCCAACCGACCAGGTCCGGGCGCAGGGGCACCACACGCGCCGGGCCCCGCTTCTGTGGCCGGGCCGGGGGCCGGTTCGGAGAGAACTCCGGGGACAGCAGGTCCCCGGCCGTGCCGGGGGCGTGGTGGTGCAGAGCGAAGGCCGACCCAGCCGCGGCCGTGGCCATCCGCCGCACGGCGGAGAGTTCGCCCGCCCGCAGGTGACGCACCCCCACCCGCCCGACGATCACCGCCGTCGATGCGCGCTGGTTCACCCCCGGAGGGGCCGCCTTCTCGGCGCTACACTGCATTCCGTCTCACCTCGATCGATTCGGGTTCGGGTGGAGATCCGCGCCCTGGAGCCGCTGTCATCGGCTCTGGGGCGCTTCGTGTTTCTCGTGCACTCGCTTCTCGCAGGCCAGGCCATGGATCCGCTACGGCGAGCAAGCCGAAGCCGAGAGCGCCAAGGTCTACTTCATGGATCCGCGAGCAGTACACCGCCAAGCATTCCCCAAGCTCAGAGCAGGAGAAAGGCAATACGTCAATCTGGAGACTATTGAATACCTCCGGTTTACTTTAGTAAACTTCGGTATTCTGGCAAGCCATGGCGGGGACACGGGAGAGCGCACATGGAAAAAGTAGACAAAAAGGATATATCAAACGCCCGCTTTGGCCAGGCCATCGCTCACTGGCGGAAGAAACGTGGTTTGACCCAGCTCAACGTGGCCAACCTGTTGGGCTACACCAAAGGTTTCATTTCTCAGATCGAGTGCGGCTGGAAGAAGCTCGATCAGTCGAAGGTGGATGACCTGGACGGCTTCCTCAGGGCGGCGGGGCGCCTCGTCAAGCTCTACGAGGACCTCTACTCCCCCGAACGCCTCGACTGGCAAGAGCAGGTGCACCTGCTACAAGCAGAGGCGGAACTCATCCGTCAGTACAGTTGCGTACTCATCCCGGGAAACTTCCAGACTCTCGCCTATGCCAAAGCCGTGTTCGAATCAGGCGCCCCGTGGCTAAGCAAAGCGGACATAGAGAAGAAAGCGACAGTCCGGATCGAACGTTCCTCCCAGGTAATCCGATCGGGAGGTCCTCAGTATCACGTAGTCCTGGACGACATGACCGTGCTACGGCCGGTAGCGAGCGACCAGGTCATGCGGGAGCAGATCGACGCCCTCATCCAACTCTCCCTTTCCGGGCGTGTACAGCTTCAGCTCTACAGGTGGGGGCCGCTGCCACACGTAGGCCCTGATGGCCCGTTCTCGCTCATAGCGTCGCCCTCAGCCCCTGAGGTGCTCCATGCCGAGTCGGTCTATCTGGGACAGACCACGGATGAACCCCATATGGTTCGCCAGTTCGTAACCCTGTTCAGTAGATTGCAAGCCAACGCGAGGTCCGTGAGGGAGTCCGTGGACTACCTCCGGCATGTAAAAGGAGCGTATGCGGATGGGTTGGCACAAGTCGAGCTACAGCGACGGGGCGCATAACTGCGTGGAGGTCTGCGAGGGCGAGGCAACCCTCGTTCGAGACACTCAGCACCGGGAACTCGGACACCTGGAGTTCGGCGCCCCCGCTTGGATCGCTCTTGTAGAAGCGGTGAGCCTCACCAGGTGACTCCGGGTTGCTCTCACCAGGCGTAGCGGTGAGAGCGACTTTCATGCTTACGGCACTCTTCGAACAGATCACACGGACAGGTCTGGCCGTATCCGGCCATTGGCCGAGCGGGCGACCGTACCCACCCGGGGTAATCACTCAGCAGGCACGGGCCGACCGAGGAGAGTGCGCATGCAGGAGGAACACGGGCTGATCTTTCGAAAGAGCAGCTACAGCACCGTTACCGGGGAGTGTGTGGAGGTGGCGGAGGCGGCCACCGGTGCCGCCGTGCGGGACTCCGAGAACCCCGACCACGGCCACCTCACGTTCCCCTCCTCGGAGTGGGACGCCTTCCTGCGAAAACTCTAGTACTCCGGGTACGAGAACACCCCGGGGTCATCCCCATAACCCCGGGGTGCACGTTCCCATCGGCTCTCGACGTCCTCATCGCGCGCGGGGTTCGCGTCCGCGCCGTTCGAGGTCGTCTTCGGAGATCCCCCGGATCTCAGCCTTCGGGCAGGGCCACGGGTTCGAGTTCCTCGAACTCGTCACCCGGGCCCGGGTTCGTCGGGTCGGTGGCACCACCCAGGTGGTGCATCACCCCCCACACCGCGTTGAGCGCCGTCTGCACCGCGCCCTCGGCCCAACCGGCCGTCCAGGACACGTCGTCGCCCGCGAGGAACAGCCCGCGGTACCTCTCCGGGAGCCCGTCCTGCACGAAGTGCGTGAACAGCCTCCGCTGGTACCGGTAGTGCCCCGGAAGGTTCGCCTTGAAGGCCCCCATGAAGTACGGCTCGTCCTCCCACGACACCGTCACCGGGTCCCCCGTGATGTGCGACCGGATGTCCACACCCGGGTACACCTTGGCCAGCGACGTCAGCATGACCTCAAGGCGCTCGTTCGGGGACAGCGGCAGCCACTTCAGCGAGTCGTCGCACCACGTGTACGACAGGCAGATCGCCGCGGGCCCGTCCGGGTCCGGTCCTTCGAGCAGGTACGTCCCCCGCGTCATGCGGTCGGTGAGCGTCATGCTCATGACGTCGCGCCCGGTCTGGGGGTCCTTGTCCTTCCAGAACGCCCGGTCCACGGGCACGAACAGCTTCGAGGACTCCATGTAGTGGGTCCGCTCGATCGCCGTCCAGTGGTCGATCGGCAGCAGGGCGTCGTCGCAGTCGATCTTGGACAGCATCATCCAGCTCTGCGCCGTGAACACCGCCGCCGCGTAGGTCCGGGTGGACCCCGACGCGTCGGTCACCGTGATGTTCCCCGTCGCGGACCCCTTCGCCGCGGTGCGGCGCAGGGCCGTGACCGCCGGGCGGGGACCGTCCCCGTGCAACCCCGCCAGGGTCGTGCCCTGCGCCCAGTGGACGATCTTGTCCGGGGCGTCCTCCCAGAGTCGCTGCGGAAGCTGCTGGACCCCGCCGACGATCCCCATGTGGTCGTCGTCCGCACCCGTGTACGTGACCCTGAGGATCTCCAGGATCGAGTTGGGGAAGTCGGTGTCCCATCCCCCGGTGCCGAAGCCCACCTGTCCGAAGATCTCGCGGTGACGGAAGGAGGCGAAGGCCGGAGAGTCGCAGAGGAACCCGTAGAAGGTCTGGTTGTCGAGCTTCTCGACGAGCTCGTTCCAGATCTCCTTCTGGGTCGCCACGTCGCGTTCGCGGATGGCCCGCTGCATCCGGGAGTGCTGCGCCCCCTCTTCGAGGGTCCGCTCCCACGCCTGCGCGACCTCCCGGTACACGGCGGGCAGCTCGTCGAGGGTGGTCGCGTAGTGCGACTCCCCCTTGAGGTCCACGACGGTGCTCGGGGTGGTCGGCGCCAGCGGGTTGGGGAACGGCTCGGTCCGCAACCCGACCCGGTCGATGTAGTGCCAGAACGCCGTGGACGACGGCGGGAAGCGCATCGCCCCCATCTCGGCGACGATCTCCTCCTCGTCGACCCCCGGGAAACGCTCGGTGCGCAGTCGTCCGCCGATCCGGTCCGCCTCGTACACCACCGGCTTGAGCCCCATCTTCATGAGCTCGTAGGCGGTGATGATCCCCGAGAGCCCGCCGCCGATGACGGCGACCTCGGTACCCAGTCGGTCGGCCGGGATCTGCCCGAGCCCCGCCGGGTGGGCGAGGTACTCGTCGTAGGCGAACGGGAAGTCCGGTCCACACATGTTCAGCGGCGTGTCCTGCGCCGGTGCGGCGCCGGCGGCCGTGGGCACGGCAGACGTCATGGATCCCCTCCAGGGTGTCGAGCGGTGGTGGTGGGTGCGGTCGGGCGGGTGGTTCAGCGGCGCGGGGCCTGGTACAGCTCGGGCCTGCGATCGTCCAGGTAGGACTGTTGCTCGCGGGCCCGGGCGATGGCGCCCGGGTCGACGTCGCCGATGAGGAGTTCCTCGTCGGCTCCGGCCCGGAGCGTCTCGGACCCGTCGGGCGCGATGAGGGCGCTCAGCCCCGCGTAGCGCAGGTCGCCCTCGGTGTCGCAGCGGTTCACGTACGCCAGGTGGATCTGGTTCTCCAACGCCCGCACCGGGACGATCCGGTTCGGCACGTCGAGGAAGGGGCGCATGAGCGCGGTGGGCACGATGAGGAGTTCTGTCCCCGCCAGCGCGTGGGCGCGCACCGGCTCGGGGAACTCCACGTCGTAGCAGACCAGCAGTCCGAGGCGCACCCCGGCGAGGTCGGCCTGGACGACCGGGACGTCGCCCGGTGTGAACGCGGCGCGGTCCAGATCTCCGAACAGGTGGGTCTTGCGGTAGGCCGCCAGGTGGGTGCCGGCACCGTCGACGAGGCGGACGGTGTTGTACACCGCGTCTCCGTCGCGCTCGGGAAATCCGTGGACGATGGCGACGCCGGTGTCGGCGGCGATCTCCGAGACGGCCTGGGCGAGCGGCCCGTCGACGGCCTCGGCGAGACGGCCGACGTCGTCGCCGATGTTGTAGCCGGTCAGCGACATCTCCGGGCCGATGAGCAGGTCCGCTCCCGCGGCGGCGGCGGTGCGGGCCCGGTCGGCCAGACGGCGCAGGGCGTGGGCGGTGTCGCCGCTGTGCCCGGTGCCCTGGTCCAGGGCCGCGCGCAGGGTCCGCGGTGCCATCGCTCCTCCGTCCGGTCCGTCGTCGTCATCGCTGGTGGGGGTGGCTTTCGGGCCGGGTCCACTCTAGGTGGCGAACCCCGTCCGAAGTGTGCGCCACGGATGCGATGCTTTGCGTCTTCTTGTCATTTCGTGGTGTTTCATTGCGCCTTCGCGCACGTTCACGCTGAAAGCGTGCTTTTCGCCATCCTCACCTCGAACACGACGAAGGGGACCGGACATCCCGGCCCCCTTCGTGGGTGTGCTCACATCAGGAACGGACCTCGACGGCGTCGTCGGTCTCCAGCTCGGAGCGCTTCATGCTGTATCCGAAGTAGATCGCCAGGCCGACGACCAGCCACGCGCCGAACGCCACCCACACGCTGACGCCCATGCTGGCCATCATGTAGGCGCAGGCCAGCACGCCCAGGATCGGGGTGACCGGCGCCCCGGGCACCCGGAAGGCGCGGGGCAGGTCCGGGCGGTTGCGGCGCAGGACCAGCACCGCCACGTTCACCAGGGCGAACGCGAACAGGGTGCCGATGGCGGTGGCGTCGGCGAGCGGGCCCAGCGGGATGAACGCGGCCAGGACGGCGATGAGCACGGAGGTGATGATCGTGTTCAGGCGCGGGGTGCCGTTGGCGTCGACCTTGGAGAACGCCTTGGGGATGAGGCCGTCGCGCGACATCACGAAGAGGATGCGGGTCTGGCTGTAGAGGACGACCAGGACGACGCTGGCCAGGGCGAGCACGGCGCCGGCGGCGAAGATGACCGCCCAGACCGGGGTGCCGGTGACCTTGGTGAGGATGCCCGCCAGGGAGGTCTCGCCGTCGGCGAAGTCGGTCCAGTTGAGGGCGCCGACCGCGGTGAAGGCCACCAGGCAGTAGATGGCGGTCACCAGGATCATGGAGAACATGATCGCGCGGGGCAGGTCGCGCTGCGGGTTCTTGGCCTCCTCGCTGGCGGTGGAGACCGAGTCGAACCCGATGTAGGAGAAGAACAGGGTCGCGCCGGCGGCGCTGACACCCGCCATGCCCATGGGCATGAAGGGGGCGAAGTTGCCGTCCTGGACCGCGGTGATGGCGATGGCCACGAACATCACCAGGATGGCGATCTTGATGGTGACCATGACGGCGTTGACGCGGCTGCTCTCGCGCACCCCGGCGAGCAGGGCGAACATCGACAGCAGGACGACGATGGCGGCGGGCAGGTTGACGAGCCCGCCCTCCAGCGGCCCGGCCAGGACCGCGCCCGGCAGGGACAGGCCGGTGGTCAGGTACAGGAGCTCGTTGATGTACTGACCCCAGCCGACGCCCACGGCCGCGACGGAGACGCCGTAGGTGAGCATCAGACACCAGCCGCAGATCCACGCCATGAACTCGCCGATGGTGGCGTAGCTGTAGGAGTAGGCGGAGCCGGAGGCCGGGATCATGCCGGCCATCTCGGCGTAGGCCAGCGCGGAGAACAGCGCGGTGATACCGGCGAGGACGAACGAGATGATGACGGCGGGACCGGCGACGGGCACGGCCTCACCGAGGACGACGAAGATACCCGTGCCCAGTGTCGCGCCGATGCCGATCATGGACAGCTGCCAGAAGCCCATGTGCCGGTGCAGCCCGGCGCCTCCGACGCCTTCGGTCTCGGCGACGAGCTTCTCGACCGGCTTGCGCCTGGTCAGGCGCTCCCGAAGCGCGGGCGCACCGCCCGGGCGCGCGGATGCCCCGGGGGCACCCGCGGGGGTCTTCTGATCGACCACGTGTCACTCCTCGTTTCTGACGCGAGCACACCGCTCCCGGGTCCGGGCACGCCAGGGTGCCCCGGGTGGGGTGCGGTGTGGGGGGAGGGCTGTTCGGTTCGTACCTGTAACGCACCGAAAACGCCCTCAGCAACGGTAGCCGCGTTACCTGGGTAACATGACCCACATTCATTGCGTCTATCCGGAATCCACGCGATGAACGTGCGTTCTCGCGCAAGAAAACGCACATCAACGTGAGAGACGTCACATCAGTTCACGCTATGTGACCACACTCATGTGACCTGCGTGTATACAGAAAACACGCCTTACCGATCCCGACCCCGCCGACGGCGGCGATCGCCGGTCCGAGCACCACCGGGATCGCGGTCCGCCACGGCACCGGGGTGGCCGGCGTGGAACGACCGATCCCGAAGGCGCTCTTCGCTCGTGCGGACCCCGGGGAGGATGTCGCCGGCCTCCGTGGTCAGTGCCTCCGGGAGGTGGGCCCGTCGCCGGCGGGGGCGGTGCACAGCTGGGCGCTCAGAGTGGACAGGGCCCAGTCCTGCCACTGGTCCGGCGACCAGCCGCGATCGCGCACGAAGAGCAGGTACAGCTGCGGGCTGAGCAGGCCGAAGAGCAGGTCCGCGGCCATCGCGACGGTGATGTCGGGGCGCAGGCCCGGCTTGTCGGCCAGGGCCCGTGCCGCGGCGTGCTGCACGGTGTAGCGCGGTTCCTCGCCGTCGGGCCACTGGGCGGCGATCTCGGGATCGGTGGCCGAGGCCGCCGCGATGAGCGGCATGACCGGCGCGACCCGCTCCAGGACCCGCCGGGTGCCGTGAACGTGTGCGCGCAACTGTCCGGCCGCGGTGGGCTCGGCGCACGCGGAGCGGAACCACTCCCGGTCCATGGTGGCGACCGGCTCGGTGTCCCCGGCGATGGAGGCGTCGACGACGTCCTTGAACAGGGTGCGCTTGTTGCGGAAGACGTAGTAGACGGTCTGGACGGCCACGCCGGCCCGGTCCGCGACCTCTTGGAGGTTGGTCGCCCCGTACCCCCGTTCGATGAACAGCTCCCGCGCGGCCTCGATGATCCTCTCGCGGGTACGGCGCGCACGCTCGGCCCGCTTGTCCGGCTTCTTGACTGTGTCCACACCCCGAGCCTATAACTAGATACCAACACTAGTGATCAACTCTAAATACTTGGAGGATCGATGGACGAGGCACGGACGAGCCCGCGACCGGAGGGCGTGCGGACGCGTACCGAGATCGAACAGGAGCGCGCCCAGCGCGACTACCTGGAGGCCTTCTACCGCGAGGGCCCGCCGCCGTGGGACACGGGCGTGACCCCGCCCGAGCTGGTGGCCCTGGTGGAGGGCGACGGCGCGCTGCCGGCGGGGCGGGCCCTCGAACTGGGTTTCGGCACCGGGACCAACGCCGTGTACCTGGCCCGGCACGGCTGGGACGTGGTGGGGGTGGACCTGGTCGAGCGCGCGGTCGAGACGGCCCGCGTGAAGGCCGCGGAGGCGGGTGTGACGCCGCGGCTGCTGCACGCCGACGCCACCCGGCTCGACGAGGTGGACGCCTCCGGTCCGTTCGACCTGTTCTTCGATCTGAGCTGCCTGTGCGGCATCCCACCGCACCGGCGCGACGCCTACGCCGCCGGGCTCACCCGCCGCGCGGCGCCCGGTGCGCTGTTGCTGATGTTCGGGTACGGCCCCGGCGCCTTCGACGACCCGACGGCGGGGGTGAGCGCCGAGGAGCTGAGCACGAGGTTCTCCGGCTGGGAGCTGGTCGACACCACCCCCGGCACCAACCCCGTGCCCACCTTCTGGTTCACCCTGCGGCGCGACTGAGGGCGCGGCCCCGTCAGGGCCTACGGCCGCTCAGGATCGGGAGGCGGCCCCGAGGATCGACGTCCCCGCCCCGCACGACGGGCGGGACCCGGTCAAGCACCGCTTTCCGGGGTCTCGGAGGGCTCCTGCGGCGGGGCCGCCTCCAGCGCGGCCGTCAGCGCCCGCCAGTCCGAGGAGCGGGACGGCCACCGCCGTGCCGGGGTGGGGGTGCGGGTCCCGTCGGCCGCCACGTGGACGACGCGGCCGTTCTCGACCGCGAAGCGTTCGCCCGGTGCGGCCGTGACGCCTTCGGCGAGCCTGCCCCGTTGACCCGGGGCGGAGAGGATGGACCTTCCGCTGCCGGGCCGGTGATCGACCCGGAAGTAGACCCTGCGCCACTGCACGACGCCCAGGACGATGAAGACCGGACCGAGGAACACCAGGGGTGAGAAGAGACCCAGGCCGACCGCCCACAGGCCGAGCAGGGTGCTGAGCACTCCGAAGGTCAGGATCGCGCCGCCGATGACGGGGGTGAGGCGCACTTCGTGTCGGATCATGGGTGTGAGCGCTCCTGAACGGGGGGACTCCAGGACGTCGGCACCTCCACCATGCTCCTCGCGGACGGGGTGTTCAAGGGGTGCGAGCGAGGGTTCTCGGCGTGTTCCCGGAAATCGGCCTCCCCTGGTCGCCCTCCCGTGGACCGACCGTGCGGGTTCCGAGAAACGCGAACGGCCGTGTCCCCGGGACGGGGACGCGGCCGTGCGGAACGCGGATGCGGTGGTCAGCCGGCGACGGCGACGGTGGGCTCCCCCGGCCCGACCCCCGCCTCACCCATCTCCTCGGCGATGCGCATCGCCTCCTCGATCAACGTCTCCACGATCTTGGACTCGGGCACCGTCTTGATCACCTCGCCCTTGACGAAGATCTGCCCCTTACCGTTACCCGAGGCCACACCCAGATCCGCCTCACGCGCCTCACCCGGACCATTGACCACACACCCCATCACCGCCACCCGCAACGGCACCTCCAACCCCTCCAGACCCGCACTCACCTCCTCCGCCAACGTGTACACGTCCACCTGCGCCCGCCCACAACTGGGACAGGACACGATCTCCAACCCCCGCTCGCGCAACCCCAACGACTCCAGGATCTGCGCACCCACCTTGACCTCCTCCACCGGCGGCGCCGACAACGACACCCGGATCGTGTCCCCGATCCCCTCCGAGAGCAACGCCCCGAACGCCACCGCCGACTTGATCGTCCCCTGGAACGCCGGCCCCGCCTCGGTCACCCCCAGATGCAACGGGTAATCACACGCCGACGCCAACTGCCGATAGGCGTTGACCATCACCACCGGATCGTTGTGCTTGACCGAGATCTTGATGTCACCGAACCCGTGCTCCTCGAACAACGAGCACTCCCACAACGCCGACTCCACCAACGCCTCCGGCGTGGCCTTGCCGTACTTGGCCAACAAACGCCGGTCCAGGGACCCGGCGTTGACCCCGATCCGGATCGGGGTCCCCGCCTCACCCGCGGCCTTGGCGATCTCGGCGACCTTGTCGTCGAACCTCTTGATGTTGCCCGGGTTCACCCGCACCGCCGCACACCCGGCATCGATGGCCTGGAACACGTACTTGGGCTGGAAGTGGATATCGGCGATCACCGGGATCTGCGACTTCCTCGCGATCACCGCCAACGCGTCGGCGTCCTCGTTGGTGGGCACCGCCACCCGCACGATCTGACAACCCGACGCGGTCAACTCCGCGATCTGCTGCAAGGTCGCGTTGACGTCGGAGGTACGGGTGGTGGTCATGGACTGCACGGACACCGGCGCGTCCCCGCCCACGGGCACGTTCCCGACCATGATCTGCCGGGTCTTGCGCCGCGTCGCCAACGGGCGCGGCGGAGTGGCGGGAATGCCGAGATCGACGGTCGTCACGCTTGATTCACCTCGTCTGCCGCCGGAGGGAGGGGCGGCACTTGGAATTTCGTCCGGTTTCGGAAAGGCGCCCGGCGCGATGCGTGGACGCTGTGCGCGGAGCCGCGACCGGGTTCGACGCCTGTTCGGGGCGGTCGTGCGGGACGTACCGCCGTTCCCGGATCGCGCACCCAGATTACCCGCACCCCGGGGGGTGCCCCGCATCACACGGAGCACCCCGCCTGGTGCGCGGTCAGCCGAACAGACGAACCGGGTTGAAGAGGTCGGCGATGAGCAGGAGCACGCTGAACGCCAGGAAACAGGCCACAACGATGTAGGCGACCGGGGTCAGCATGGCCACGTCCACCGGGGCGGGTTCGGGCCTGCGGGTGAGCTTGGCCCAGCCGCGTTTGATCCACTCCCAGAGCGCCCCGGCCATGTGCCCGCCGTCCAGCGGCAGGATCGGCAACAGGTTGAAGGCGAACAGGAAGAGGTTCACCCCGGCCAGGATCTGGAGCATGATCGAGGCGGTGTCGGCGATGGGCAGGCCCTGGGCCATGATCTCGCCGCCGATGCGGGAGATGCCGACGATGCCGACCGGGGAGTCGGCGGTGCGCTCCTCCCCCAGGAACGCGGCGGCGAACACTCCGGGAACCTTCGACGGCAGGGCGATGAGCGCCTCGCCGACGCCGAGCATCATCGCGCCCATCTCCCCCGCCGACTCGGCGAGGGTGAGCGGGGCGCGCTCGGTGGCGAACATGATGCCCAGGAAACCGACCGTCTCCATGCGGTAGACGGGGAAGCCCCGGTCGTCGACGATCTCGTCGCCGTCGGCGTCGGTCTCGTAGATGAAGTCGCCGTCGGCGGTGCGGGCCGGCAGCTCGTTCTCGATGATGGCGACGGTGTGGGCGACGCGTTCGCCGTCGCGCTCCACCACGATCTCGGTGGGGCCGAGCGAGGAACGGATGAGCTGGTTGGCGTCGTTCCACCCGGGGGTGGGCTCACCGTCGATCTCGACGATGACGTCACCGGGGCGCAGGCCGGCCTCGGCGGCCGGGGTGGGCGGCAACCCCTCGCAGGAGTCCACCTCGCTCTCGATCTCGGCCGAGACGACGCACTCGTTGACCACCCCGATCTGGGTGGTCTGCTGGGGGACGCCGATGCCCATGAAGAGCACACCGAGCAGGATCGCCGCCAGGATCACGTTCATGCCGGGTCCGGCGAACATGACGATGAGGCGCTTCCAGGGGGCGCGCTGGTAGAACTGGCGGTCCCGGTCCTCGGGGGCGAGTTCGACGTAGGAGGCCTCACGGGCGTCCTCGGCCATGGCCCGCCAGCGGGACATCCTGCGGGTGGAGCCGTCCGCGGACGCACGGGCGGGCGGCATCATCCCGACCATGCGGACGTAGCCGCCCAGGGGGACGGCTTTGAGCCCGTACTCGGTCTCACCGCGGCGGAAGGACCACAGGGTCTTCCCGAACCCGACCATGTACTCGGTGCACTTGATGCCGAACATCTTGGCGGTGCCGAGGTGACCGAGCTCGTGCCAGGCGATCGAGAACAGCAGTCCCAGTACGAACAGGACGATCCCGACCACGGTCAGCAGCAGGACCATGCATCTCTCCCTACACCGATGTCAGGCCCGGCGTGCGACCAACTCGCGCGCTCGGGTACGGGCCCAGCCGTCAGCGGCGTACACGTCGTCCAGGGTGAGCCCCCTCGATCCGTGGGACGCCGCACCGGGGTGCTCCGTTCGCTGATGCTCCGAGACTACCCGCGCCACGGTGTCCAGGATGGCCGGAAACGCGAGGTTCCCCTTGAGGAAGGCGTCGACGGCCTCCTCGTTGGCCGCGTTGTACACGGCGGGGGCGGTCCCACCCGCCTCGCCGACCTCGCAGGCCAGCCGGACGGCCGGGAAGGCCTCGTGGTCCAGTGGCTCGAAGGTCCAGCTCTGCGCCTTGGTCCAGTCCATGCCGGGGGCCGCGTCGGGGATCCGGTCGGGGGCGCTCATGCCGTAGGCGATGGGGATCATCATGCTGGGCGGGCTGGCCTTGGCGATGGTGGAACCGTCCACGTACTCGACCATCGAGTGCACGATCGACTGCGGGTGCACGACGACGTCGATGCGGTCGAAGGGGATGTCGAACAGCAGGTTGGCCTCGATCACCTCCAGGCCCTTGTTGACCAGGGTCGCGGAGTTGACGGTGATGACCGGGCCCATGCTCCAGGTGGGGTGGTCGAGCGCGTCGGCGGGGGTGACGCGCTCCAGGTCCTCGCGTCGGCGGCCTCGGAAGGGACCGCCGCTGGCGGTGACGACGAGGCGGCGCACCTCGTCTCGACGGGCGACCACGTGCCCTTGGGCGAGGCTGCGCAGTCCGTCCTCGGGCAGGTGGGGGAAGCACTGGGCGATGGCGAAGTGCTCGGAGTCGACGGGGACGATCTGGCCGGGGCGGGCCAGGTCGCGGACCAGGGGCCCGCCGATGATGAGGGACTCCTTGTTGGCCAGGGCCAGGGTGGTGCCGGCGCGCAGCGCGGCGAGGGTGGATTCCAGGCCCAGGGCCCCCGTGATGCCGTTGAGGACGACGTCGCAGGGGTCCGAGGCGAGTTCGGCGACGCCCTCGGGGCCGACCAGCACGGTGGCGTGGGAGTCGTGTTCGGCCAGGGCACGGCGGAGTTCGGCGGCCTTGGCCGGGTCGGCGACGGCCACTCGTGGGACGTCGAATTCGGTGACCTGCTTGGCGAGCAGGTCCAACCGGCCGCCGCCGGCGGCCAGCCCGACGACGCGGAAGCGCTCGGGGTTGCGGTGGACGATGTCCAGGGCCTGGGTTCCGATGGAGCCGGTGGACCCGAGGAGGATCACGGTTCGCTGCTGTTCTTCTCGCACCCGCCCATTCTCGCGCAATCGGCGTGTTCCCGCCGGGGGCTGTGGACGACCGGGTCCGGGAGTGAGATCACGGGTTCACGGGGGCTTTACAAGAGAGCACCCCTGACTTAACTTAACTCGTGGGTAAGTTACCTCACAGTCACGTGAGATCCCCATCACCGATACCCACCCGGATGAGGCCCGCCCCGCCCGGATCCCCCGTTCGCCGCCGGATCGACCGAAGCGTCACCGGCGCCCCACCCCGATGGAATCGACGGCGCGACGACCCATCGGAGCCTCCCCCGCCCCTCCTCCCCCGAGGTTCCCGCCACATGCGCCCTGTCAGAGAGATCCCCCGTTCCGCTCCATCCTCCCGGCGTCGAACGGCGCCCTTCCGGCTGCTCGCGGCCCTGGTGGCGAGCGTGCTCGCCGCCGTCCTGCTGACGCCCGCCCCGGCGTCCGCCGCGATCGGCGCCGACATCCGGTACGCGACCATCACCAGTCACGACGGCACGAGGTTGAAGGCCAAGGTCATCACCCCCACCGGGGTCGAGGGCCCGCACCCCCTCCTGGTCATGCCCTCCGCCTGGGCCACCCCGCACCTGCTCTACGTCGGAGCCGGCGCCCGACTGGCCCACGAGTCCGGTTACCAGGTCGTCACCTACAGCTCGCGCGGCTTCTGGGACTCCGGCGGCGGCATCGAGGTCGCCGGCCCGCAGGACCGGGCCGACGCGAGCGCGGTCATCGACTGGGCGCTGGAGAACACCGACGCCGACCCCGACCGCATCGGCATGGCGGGCATCTCCTACGGCGGCGGCATCAGCCTGCTCACCGCCGCCGAGGACGACCGGGTCAAGGCGGTGGCCTCCCTCAGCGGCTGGGCCGACCTGGCCGAGTCCCTGTACCCCGGCCACACCGTCGACGTGCAGTCCGCCGAGCTGCTGCTGGGCGCGGCCACCCTGACCGGCCGCAAGGGCGAGACCCTCACCGCCGTGGAGCGGGCCTACCGGCGCGGGGACATCCAGCCCGCCCTGGACATGGCCCCGGACCGGTCGGCGGCGACCAAGGTGGACCGGATCAACGCCAACGGCACCGCGGTGATGATGGCCCACGGGTGGAACGACGGCATGTTCCCGGTCGGGCACATCACCGACTTCTACGGTGAGCTGACCGGCCCCAAGCGGCTCATGCTCGCTCCGGGCGACCACGCCACCCAGGAACTCTTCGGCGCGGCCGGCCTTCCCGACGAGGTCTGGGCGGGGGTCGGCGACTGGTTCGATCACCACCTCAAGGGCGAGGACAACGGCGTGGACACCGCCGACCCGGTGATGGTCAAGCCCAACAACGGTCGCGGAGCCTGGACCTCGCACCAGGACTGGGAGTCGGTGACGGGCGACAGGCGGACCTACCACCTGGGCAGGCCGAGCACCGACCGGCTGCGCTGGCAGAGCAGCGGCGCGATGGGGACCGAGCCCTCCACCGGGTGGAGCTACGGGATGCGCACGGGGATCGGGACCACCGCACAGAGCGGGACCGTGTTGTTGAGCGGCGCCCTCCAGCAGTTCTTCGACGTGCCCACCGGCGTCCTGCTGCCCACCATCGACCGCTACCGGGCGGCCGTGTGGACGAGCCCAGCCCATCCGAACGGGGTGCGGGTGGCCGGTACGCCGGAGGCGACCTTCACGTTCACCCCCACGGCGAAGAAGCAGTCGGTGTACGTGTACCTGTACGCGGTCGACTCCCACGGAAAGGGCGCGCTGCTCTCGCACGCCCCCTACACACTGCGCGACGCCACCCCGGGCTCTCCCGTGACCGTGACGACCGAGCTGTGGCCCGTGGTGTGGGACGTGCCGGCCGGGCACCGGCTGGCCGTCGTGGTGGACACCCGGGACCTGCGCTACGGCAGTGAGAGCACGGTCGGGAACCGGGTGACGGTGACCTCTCCCGAGGCGGAGCCGACCAGGGTGGTCATCCCGATCGCCTGACGGGGCCGCCGGCCCTCGGGGATCCGATGCCGTGGCCGACGGGGCGGCGTGCCCGCCCCGACCGGTTCCGATCGGTCGGGACCGGTGAAGGCCACCGACGAAGCCCCGGACGTACGAAAAGAGCACGAACGGAAACCCTCCGGGAGCCGGTCCGGAACCCGGCGACCGAGACCGGCGGCGCGGCGCGCCACTCCCGCGACGCGACGCGATCGCCTCGGCCGCCTCCGATGTGGACCCCACGTCGGAGGCGGCCGTCCCCGTCTTCCCGAAAAACTCTCGACACAAACTCAAAGTAGTCATGGAGTTACCCGGAGTGTGCAAGGATCGGACCATGAGCTCGTCCACCGCGCACAAACTCCTCGCCCCCCTGGCCGCGGCCGCCATCGCCCTCGGGGGGCTCGTCGTCCTCGACCGGCTGCCCGAATCAGCCCGGGCCGAGACCGTCCCCGAACGCCTCCATGAGACGCACGCGGAGCCGACCGAAACGGACGGGGTGGTGCGGCAGAGCGCCGCGGTCACCGAGGAACAACACCGGGCCATCCTGTCCTACTGGACCGCCGAGCGCATGGCCGCCGCCCGGCCCATCACCGACCTGCTCGGGCACCTGACCGACCTCCCGAACGCGGAGGAGATGCTCCCCGGGATCGGGGCCGAGCACCAGGCGGCACCCCGCGACGACAGCACCGGAGCGCGGTGGACCGCCGGCGGCCAGGTCGTGCGCACCACCGGCAAGGTGTTCCTGACCATGGACGGCCGCGACTTCACCTGTTCGGCGTCGGTGGTGGACTCCACCAACCGCAGCACCGTGGTCACCGCCGGGCACTGCGCCAAGGACGGCAGGGGATCGTGGGCGCGCAACTGGACGTTCGTCCCCGGAGCCACCGACGGCTCCGCCCCGCACGGCCGCTACACCGCCCGGGACCTGCTGGTGTCACCCGAGTGGTCCAGGCGGGCCGACGACAGCTACGACTTCGCGATGGTGGTGCTCAACACCGAGAGCGGCCGGACCGTGCAGGACCGGGTGGGCTCGCAGCGGATCTCCTTCGGCGCCTGGACCGAGGCCGGGGTCCGCGAGGGGGTGCAGATCTACTCGTTCGGCTACCCGGCGGCCTCCCCGTACGACGGCCGCGAACTGCACTACTGTTCGGGCCGCACCCGCCCGGACACCGGCGGCACCACGGCCAACGGGATGGCCTGCCGCATGACCCAGGGGTCCAGCGGCGGTCCGTGGATGGTCGGCTTCGACTCCACGACCGGCCGGGGCACGGTCGCGTCGGTGGTGAGCTTCAAGTACGCCAATGATCGCCGGACCCAGTACGGGCCCCGGTTCGGCGCGGAGGCGCGCAACGTCTACGACCGCGCCGCCCGGCTCTAGCCCGTCGTCCGACCTCGCCCCGGGGCCGCGAACCCCTCCCCGACGCCCCGCCCGTTCCGCGGAAGGTCCCCCGACGAACGCACGGCCGCCGGCCGCGCCCGCCCCGTCGACCCCCACCGCCCTCGCCGGGCGGCGGACGGTCGACGGTCCTCCCTCTCCCCTTAACCCCGGCCCGGCCTCGCCCCGGACCGGAGCGGTCACAGGGTGATGCCGGTGAGCACCATGACCCGCTCGTAGGTCAGGTCGGTCATCGCGGCGCGCACGCCCTCACGGCCCACGCCCGAACCCTTGACCCCGCCGTAGGGCATCTGGTCGGCGCGGAACGTGGGCACGTCGCCGATGATCACGCCGCCCACCTCCAGCTCGCGCTGGGCCCGGAACGCGGTGGGCAGGTCGCGGGTGAACACGCCCGCCTGGAGACCGAAGTCGCTGTCGTTGACCGCGGCGAAGGCGGCGTCGGTGTCGGCGACCCGCTGGATCACCAGCACCGGGCCGAACACCTCCTGACGCACCACCCGGCTGTCGGCGGGGGCGTCGACGATCACCGTCGGGGCCACGGTGACCCCGTCGCGCGTCCCGCCGGTGAGCACCCGGGCCCCGCCGGCGACGGCCTCCTCCACCCACTCCTGCACGCGGATCGCGGCGGCCTCGTTCACCAGGGGACCCACGTCGGTGCCCGCGTCGGCGGGGTCGCCGGTGCCCAGCGCCTCCACCTTCTCGACCAGGCGCGCCACGAACTCGTCGTGGACGGCGTCGGTGACGACGACCCGCTGCACGCCGATGCACACCTGGCCAGCCTGGTTGTTGCCGAACAGGGCGATGCGCCCGGCCGCCCATTCCAGGTCGGCGTCGTCGAGCACCACGGCCGCGGCGTTGCCGCCCAGTTCGAGGGTGACGTGCTTGTGCGGGACCCGCTTGCGGATCTCCCAGCCGAACGCGCCGCCGGTGAAGGAGATGACCGGGACGCGCTCGTCGTCGATGAGGCGGCCGGCCAGGTCGTTGGGCATCGGCAGCACCGACACCAGACCGGCGGGCAGGTCGGTCTCGGCGATGATCTCGCCCAGCAGCAGCGCGGTCATCGGCGTGGCCGGGGCCGGCTTGAGGACGATGGGGGCGCCGACCGCGATCGCCGGGGCGATCTTGTGGGCGACCAGGTTCAGCGGGAAGTTGAACGGGGAGATGCCGAGCACGGGACCGTGCGGGACCCGTCGGATCAGGGCGATCCGGCCGGTGGCTCCGGGGTCGGTGTCCAGTCGCTGGAGCTCACCGCTGTCGCGGCGGGCCTCCTCGGCGGCCCAGCGGAACACGGACACGGCGCGGGCGGCCTCGACACGGGCCCACTTGATGGGTTTGCCGCTCTCGGCGGTGATCGTCCGCGCGATCTCCTCGGCGCGTTCGCCGATGCGGCGGGAGATGTGGTCGAGGGCGGCGGCCTTGGCGTGCGCGGGCAGGGCGGCGGCCTCGGCGGCGACCGCGCGGGCCGCGTCGACGGCCTGCTCGACCTGGTCGGCGGAGGGCACGGAGACCCGGCCCGCGACCTCGCCGGTGTAGGGGTTGACGACGGTGAGTTCGCTGTCGCCGGTCGCGGCGGTGCCGGCCAGCCAGAACGGGAGCGTGGACATGTGAGGGACGCTAGTGCCCGCATCCCGTGTTCGCCTTGTCCGTAATTGCCAGGTCGCCGTACCGGATTGGCCGCAATGGAGCATGCCGACGGGGCTCCCCACCATCGGCCGCACGCCCCGCACCTCCCGTACGGCAGGCCGTCCCGTGGGAGTCCTGCTCCATCCGGACCGTCCGGCGGGTGACGGGGAGGCGCCGTCCGGGTCGGGCGGGATGCCACCCTCCGCCCGCGGGCCCGAGCCCCTGTCGGCTCGGTCGCGGCACCACCCGACGGCGTCGGCCCGGCCGCGTCGCGTCCCGCCCGACGCGCGCTCGCGCACACGGGCGGAGGGCACCGAGATTCCCCGGACGGATGGCGGGTACACCCTGGGCAACCTGTCCCCGTGAAGACCACTTTCGGTCGACCGACTGGCGCTGAAGTGTTCCTTCGTACACAGTGGTGGTGAGGACCCCACCGGCGCGTTCGAGCCGGGTCCTCGGGTCCGCCGCCGCCGACGGAAGCCCGGGAGTGCCCATTGCCGCTCGTCTACCGCACGCTCATCGCAGTCCCGGAGGATCATGGGGATCCCATCGCCACCGCGTCGACCGTCCTGTCCCGATGGTTGAGCAAGCGGGGGAACTCGGGAGCGCGGGTGGACTTCGGCTCCTCCGGCCGATACGAGCTGAGCAACCGGTCACGGGCCCTGGTGGTGCGGCACGACAACCCCGAGGAGGGACTCTCCTTCCTCCGACTGACCACCGAATCCGACAAACCCGACGGGATATGGCGGACGGCCGTCACCGTGGTCGTCGACCCCGAGCTGTCGCCCTGGCGGTACCTGTGGCTGGACATGACGGTCGAGGCCGGGGGCGCCACCGAGCAGCCCCGGCTCGACATCATGCCGCCCGAGGCGGCCCGCATGCTGCTGGACGCGCTGCCCGCGCACGACGGGACCCACCGGGTCCCCTCGGGCCCGGTCATCGTGCGCGGCCGTGACGACGCCCTCATGGACGTGCTGGTCTCGGCGATCCGCGACCCCGAACGCCGGCTCGCCGTCCTGGCCACCGGATCCCCCGGGGACGTCACCGTCGCCGACTGGCGCACCGCCATGGCCGCGACCCTGTCCCGATGCACCGGGATGTGCACGGTGTACGTACTGGACTCCGCCGCCCAGGACCGGATCGTGGACCTGCTCCCGTCGGGCATGGACATCCCCGCGGGAGGGGTGCGCACCTTCTTACCGGGGATCGAGGGCGATCCGTCCCGGCACCCGAGGATGAGCTCGACCACCCTGGACACCGCCCGCGAAGGGGAGCGCATCCGCAACTGGGTGGGGGCCGCGCTGTCCCGCCGGGTCCGGGAGAACGCCCTGGAGATCGCGCTGCCCGACCCGCTCCCGGCGGTGGACGCCCTGCTCTCGGAGGAGACCGAGGACCTGCGCACGGCCCCGAGCCCGCGGACCGCCGTCTCCCCGGGCGTGAGCACGCGCCCTCCGACCTCCGGCCCCGACCCCTCGTCGGCCGCCGGGATCGCCGCCCTCCAGGAGCGCGAGGCCCTCGAACTCCAGGTGCAGCGGTTGAGGGACGAGATCACCCGGTTGAACGACCGGATCGGCGAACTCTCCGAGGAACGAAGGGAACTGCTCGCCGAGACCACCGACCTCACCGAGGAACTCGACGAGACCCACGGGCAGGTGCGCGCCGCCCGTTACGAGGTCCGGTGGCTGCGCGAACAGGCGCGCGTGGCCGGACAGTTCCGGCTGGCCGCCGCGCCCGCTCCCCGGGATCCGGCGCACCGCCCGCCCCGGAGCGTGTCCGAGCTGCTGGAGCGGATCACCGACGACACCGCGCTCCCGCACCTGTTCTTCACCATCGAGGACCAGACGGTCTACGAGCTCTCCGACAGCCGCAAGGAGTCGCTGTGGGTCACCCGGGCCTGGGAGGCCCTGCTCGCCCTCAACGACTACGCCCGCTACCAGTTCGACAACCCCGACCGAGGACTCGGGTTCCACTCGTACCTGAAGGAGAACCCGGACGGGTACCAGGTCATCCCGGTCAAACGGCTGGCGTCGCAGGAGTCCGACCACGTCCGCAACAGGGGCAAGCTGAACGAGAAACGGATCTTCCGGGTGCCCGAGGACGTCGACCCCCACGGGCGGGTGCCCATGTACGCGCACATCAAGCTGGACATCGAGTACGGCATCTGTCCGCGGCTGTACTTCTACCCCCACCTGGGTCCGGGGACCACCAACCGGGTGTACGTCGGTTACCTGGGCCGTCATCTGCCGGTGCAGCAGTCCAACTGACCGCGCGTACCCTGGGGCCGTGATGGGAACGAGCATCGGGGCCGTCGAGGTGTTGGCGGAGCGGGAATGGCGCGCGCGGGCGCGCCGCCACGAGGAGCGGGTGGACGCGTTGACCGCCGACCACCTGCGGCGTCGCCGTGAGGGCGTGCGCCATCCCGTCGAGGACTTCCTGTTCACCTACTACAACTTCAAGCCGGCCCGGTTGCGACGCTGGCACCCGGGCGCGGGCACGGTCCTGACCGGCGAGGGCGCCCGGGAGCTGCTGTCGGAGCGGTTCACGGTCGAGACCCCCGAGGGGGTCGGCCTGGACGTCGAGGCGTTCCTGGCGGCCCGACCCGTGGTCGACTTCGTGGAGCGGTTGTTGTCGGCGGTCGCCGACCGGCCCGCCCACCTGGGCTGTTTCGGGTTGCACGAGTGGGCGATGGTGTACCGGGCCGGTGAGGTGCGCCACGGGCAGGTGCCGTTGCGGCTCGGACACGAGGGGACCGACCGGGTCGTGGAGTCGCACCGGATCCGGTGCTCGCACTTCGACGCGTTCCGGTTCTTCACCGAGGACGCGCGACCGCTCAACACGTTGCGGCCGACCAGGGAGGCTCAGGTCGACCTGGACCAGCCGGGGTGCCTGCACGCGGGCATGGACCTGTACAAGTGGGCGTACAAACTGTCCCCGGCGGTGCCCTCGGAGCTGGTGGTGGACTGCTTCGAGCTGGCCCGGGAGATCAGGGAGCTGGACATGCGGGCCTCGCCCTACGACCTGCGGGCGTGGGGGTACGAGCCGGTGCGCATCGAGACCGCCGACGGCAAGGCCGCGTACATGAGCGCCCAGGAGGGGTTCGCCGGACGCGGCGCCGTGTTGCGGGAGCGGCTGCTCGGGGTGTGCCGGCTGTTGCGGGAGAACGCGACGTCAGGACGGTAGGGCGCAGGAAGCGCTCCCGCCGGGCAGGCGGTACCGGTTGGCGGCCACCCAGTGGTAGGCGCGGCGGTTGATCGCGCGCAGCAGCGGCAGCCGCATGAGCCGGCCCACGGGACGCACCAGCGGGCGGGCGTGCACGAGGACCTCGGCGACGGCGTCGCCACCGCGGAACCGGCGACCGTCCGGGTAGACCACCCAGGCGGCCTCGTCGGTCTGCTCGGGGGTGAGCCCCACCGAGTCGAGGTCGAAGTCCTGCCAGGCGACGAACTCCGTACGCGAGCGCAGACGGTCCCGCGCGAAGGCGACGGCCCGTTTGCAGAAGCCGCAGTCGTCGTCGTACAAGAACGTTCCCATACCGCGGGCCTACCCGGGACGGGGACGGTCAAGCGGGATACACGAGAGGGGTGCGCCACTGTCGTGGCGCACC
>NZ_JAVREP010000028.1:0-62326 GCF_031845465.1 Nocardiopsis lambiniae
ACCCGTAGTTGGTCGGTGAGGAGTTCCCGGAATGTATCTGTGGCTGCTTGGGGGTTTCCTGCCTGGCCCAGCCATGCGGCGAGGTTGTTGCGGGTGGTGAGGGTGTGGGGGTGGTCGGGTCCCAGGATCCGCAGGCGGTCGGTGAGGAGTTCGGTGTAGGCGGTGGCGGCTGCTTGAGGGTTTCCTGCTTCACCCAGCATCTGGGCGAGGTTGCCTCGGGTGGCGAGGGTGCCGGGGTGGTCGGGTCCCAGGACCCGCAGGCGGTCGGTGAGGAGTTCGGCGTAGGCAGTGGCGGCTGCTTGAGGGTTTCCTGCTTCACCCAGCATCTGGGCGAGGTTGCCTCGGGTGGCGAGGGTGTCGGGGTGGTCGGGTCCCAGGACCCGCAGCATCTCGGTGAGGAGTTCGCTGTGGGCGGTGGCGGCTGCTTGAGGGTTTCCTGCTTCGCCCAGCCATCCGGCGAAGTGGGCGCGGGTGGCGAGGGTGTGGGGGTGGTCGGGTCCCAGGACCCGTAGTTGGTCGGTGAGGAGTTCCCGGAATGCGTCTGTGGCTGCTTGGAGGCTTCCTGCTTCGCCCAGCATCTGGGCGAGGTTGCCTCGGGTGGCGAGGGTGTCGGGGTGGTCGGGTCCCAGGACCCGTAGTTGGTCGGTGAGGAGTTCCCGGAATGTATCTGTGGCTGCTTGGGGGTTTCCTGCCTGGCCCAGCCATGCGGCGAGGTTGTTGCGGGTGGTGAGGGTGTGGGGGTGGTCGGGTCCCAGGACCCGCAGCATCTCGGTGAGGAGTTCGGTGTAGGCGGTGGCGGCTGCTTGGGGGTTTCCTGCTTCGCCCAGCCAGCGGGCGAGGTTGCCTCGGGTGGCGAGGGTGTCGGGGTGGTCGGGTCCCAGATGATGGCGGGTGGTGCGAGCCATTTCTTGCCAGTAGTGCACGGCGACTTTGACCTGTCCGCTCTCGCCCAGACTCCGACCCGCGCGGGACAGCACAGGATGTCCTTGAGGCTGCCACAGCCACTCCTCGATTCTGCGTCCCGCGATGGTGTGGGTACGCAGCGCACGGGTGTGGGCACGTAACCGCTCGCCGAGTTCGGTGTCGCGTTCGATCTCGGGCCAGGCGTGCAGGAGGGCATCGGCGATGGTATGGACCCGGTCGAGGGTGGGGCGAGTGGTGGAGTGTTCCCGGGTGGCGCGCTGTACGAGCTGGTGCATGCTTACGGCGGCGCTGTCTTGGTACGGGTTCCCAGTGAGGGTGATCAGGTTGAGGCGTTTGAGCAGGGCCAGGGTGTCGTGCACGTCCTGTTCTGGGGTCTGGTTCTCGCCTTCGTTGCTTTCTTCGGTATCGGCCGGGGCGGGCGGCGGCAGGCCGTCGTCACCGCCATCGGTACCGGCGCTGATTGCGGTGTCGGTGCGGGCGAGGTGGGTGCGTGTGGGGGGTGCGGTGAGCACGGTGAGGGGGATGGGAGTGCTGTCGAGGAGGCTGATGATCGCAGCCAAGGGGCGAGCGAGCCCGCGGGGTTGCTGTTGGTCGGCGTGGTCGATGGACAGGGCCCAGGTGGCGGCGATGGTGCGCTCGTAGCCGGTGGCCTGGTAGGGCAGGATCCGTTCCAGACTTTGGGACTGGCCGGTGAACAGGTCGGCGTAGTCGGCGATGGTCATGCCGTGGTGGTCAGCGAGGTAGGCCGCGGCCAGGCTCAGCGCTAGGGGCAGCCGTCCCAGGAGTTCGGCCAGACTGGCCCGTTTCTTAGGTGTGTGCTCGGTGCCTGTGTTTTTGAGGGCGTCGGTGAGGAAGCGGTCGGCTTCGTCCGGGGTATACACGTCCAGGTTCAGGACGGTGTGCGCGCGTTGGGTGAGTTCGTGTCCGCTGTCGCGGGTGGTGATGAGCAGGCGCCCGTTGCTGGTGGTGGGGGGCCACAGATCGCCCAGGGTGACCGGGGTTCCGTCAGGGTGGGGCGGTTGGAGCAGGACGAGGTCGTCGAAGATGATCAGCCAACGCTTGTGGGTGGTGGCCAGCCAGTTGAGGAAGGCGTGGGCGGCGTCGTCGGGGGTGTCGAAGGTGCGTTGCAGGATGGCTGGTGCCTGGCGGGCGTAGGCGTCGGTGATGCTGGTGCGGGTGGAGGCGTTGATCCACATCACCAGGTCTGCGGCGGCCGCCTCGCCTTGATGTGCCTGCTGGTTTTGGTGTTCGGTGCCTGCCGTTGCTAGTGCGTGGGTGTCTGGTGTGTTGTTGCTGGTGTGTATGCGGGAGCGGGCCAGGACGTGGTGGGTGTAGGCGGCGGCTATTTGGGTTTTGCCGACGCCGCCCATGCCGGAGAGGACGCTGCCGGTGGTGGTGCCGGGGGTGTGCTGGCGGAGGGCGACGGAGTGTTGGGTGGCCAGGGCTTGGTGTAGGTCGGTGGTGATGGTGCGGTGTTGGTAGTGGGGGGCGAGTGGGGGGATTGCGCCTACGAGCAGTGGCCAGGTGGGCGGAGCCGGGAGGGGGTGTTCGATGTTCTGCTGGCCGATGATCGTCCCGACGTTTTCGTTGCCGTGGATCTCGAAGCGGGGGCCGCTGCTGTAGGGGGTGGTCATTCCTGCGGGCTCTTTCCGGGCTTCTGACCGGGGTGGTTGTTCTGCTGGCCGATGATCATCCCGACGTCCTTATTGTTGTGGATCTCGAAGTGGGGACCGCCGTAGGTGGCGGGACGCGTCGGCTCCCGGGCCTCTTCGGGAGTTTGGGCTGGTGCGGGGGCGGTGGCCGAGTTGCTCGGGGGTCGTGACTGTACGGACGTGGCGGGGTCCGGTTTGGGGGGTTGTTTAGTCGCGGCCCAGACCACGGCGTTGACGGCCAGAGCGAGGGCGGTGGTGATGGCTGCGGCCCAGGCCGCGGCCTCCCACCCTTCTCGTGTGGTGGGTCCGCCGCCGAAGTAGAGTCCGGCTCCCAGCGCGGCCATGATTGCGATGGCCGCTGTGATCGCACCGATCCACCTTGCCTTGTTCATGCCATCGGATTATGGTCCGTCAAGTCCGGTGCGGTAAGGGTTTTAGCGGAATCGGCCGTATGCGGCCTGTCGGGCGGCAGGGTGTCCTTTGGCCCTGGCGTGCCCCGCGCGGCAGCGTCGGGGCGGCTGTGGGGCGCTGGCGGGCGGACGCGGGGCGCCCCGGCCCAGGGCCCACAGGGTCACGGGAGGGCAAAATGCTCCGCGAGGTCCTCGCCCACCTGTACTGGGCCTTGCACTGGGGAGCACACATGGAGCAAAATCCGCCCCCAGACGGGCCCCGTGCCTCGTCTGTTCGACTCGTGTACCCCGTCTGACCTGGGGTTTTGTGGCGCACCCGGCAGGATTCGAACCTGCGGCCATCGGATTAGAAGTCCGGTGCTCTATCCACTGAGCTACGGGTGCTCGATTCAATTGTCGCCCGATGTAGCGGCTCGTGACCAAGCTGTGACAAGGGGTGTCCTGCGGTCGGGCGGTCGGCCCGTACCGTGGTGCCCCGGGCAGACATTCTAGGGTATTTGGAAGATCTCGCCCACGGGTGGGCAAAGACTCAGCAACTACGGTGATTCGTAGTTGGCACTCGTTACCACGCGCGCTCCACCAAATCGGTCGCTATGGGCCTCGTGCACCACGTTACCGGTGATTAACCCCCGGTGCGCCGCACCCTCGCTGGTGTTTCGTGAACTCCTGATGTCAAGCGGTCAGAAGTGCCACCACTGTCCGATGAGGACGGCCATCCAGGTCAGAGTGCACAGCATCGGGCCCCCGTCGGATGTCACTGAGAGTAGTCATAAATATAACTCTATGTAACCATCGGAGGTGTGTTGCGACCGGTCGCTACCGTGGTGCGGTGCGATCACGAGGAATGATGGCGGGCTTCCTGCTCGATGTGCTGGTACCGGACCCCCGAAGGGGGCATCCCGTCGCGTTGTTCGGGCGGGCCGCCGGGTGGTGGGAGCGGAGGGTCCACAGGGACTCCCGGGTCGCCGGCGCGGTGTTCGCCGCCGGGGCCGTCCTGCCCGTGGTCGGGCTGGGGCGGTTGGCCGAACGGGGTGGGGCGCCGGTGACCGCCGCGGTCACGTGGGCGGTCCTCGGGGGGAGCATGCTGTGCCGGGAGGCCGAGGGTATCGCCCGTGCCCTGGAGGCCGGCGATGTGGAGCGGGCCCGGGAGCTGTTGCCGCGGTTGTGCGGGCGCGACCCCCGGGGACTGGGGGAGCGGGAGATCGCCCGGGCCGTCGTCGAGTCGCTGGCGGAGAACACCTCCGACGCCGTGGTGGGCCCGTTGGTGTGGGGTGCCCTGTGCGGGGTCGCCGGGCTGGCCGGTTTCCGGGCGGTGAACACGTTGGACGCCATGGTCGGCCACCGCGACGCGCGGTACCGCAGGTTCGGTACGGCCTCGGCCCGGTTGGACGACCTCGCCGGGTGGGGGCCGGCGCGGCTCACCGCCGTGTTGGCGGTCCTGGCCGCGCCTGCGGTGGGCGGGGACGTGGCAAAGGCGTGGCGGGTCTGGCGAAGGGACGGGGACCGGCACCCCAGTCCGAACGCGGGCCAGTGCGAGGCGGCCTTCGCCGGCGCGCTCGGGGTCACCCTGGGAGGGGCGAACGTCTACGGGGACCGGGAGGAGCGACGGCCGCGGATGGGCGACGGCCCGCCGCCGGAGGTGGCGGACATCCGGCGGGCGGTCCGGCTGTCCCGGCTGGTCGGCGCGGGCGCTCTGGCGGTGACGGCCCTGGAACGCCCTCCTCGTCGCGGGCACCGTGTCCGGCGGGGCGTCCCCACGGACGCTCTTCGGTCAGATGGAGGTGTCGGGCCGGCCGGTGGGAACTCCCTCCCCGGCGGGCGCCGTGCGGGGTAGGGCCTGGCGCGGCGTCCCGGAGAGCGACGGGTTCCGGCGGGAGCCGCCGACCGGGGCGGCCCGGCTCCGGCGGGCCTTCGTGGTGTCACCGGACGTCGCTTGTGGTCGCCCGTCGGACTCGTCCGGACCTCCCCGGCGATCCGGTGGAGCGGTGTCCGGGCACCGGGGTGCCGTGGCGGGGGGTACCCCCGGGTCTTCCGGGGATCCCGCCGGGCGGGGTTCAGGCGGCGAGGCTGCGAGCGTAGTTGACCTGCTGGTTGATCTGGGCGCCCAGGCCCGGGTGCGCGGCCGGGATCGAGGCCGCGTGGTAGTGGCCGTGCCCTTGGACGGTCACCTGGATGTGGCCGGTGGTCTTGCGGTCCTTCACCAGCAGGAAGAGCAGGCTGAGCAGGCAGGTCCAGATGAACAGGATCGCCACGATGATGGCCCAGACCGGGATGTCGGTCTCCGTGCGGCTCATGTCGGTGACGGTCCACACCGTCCCCCTGATCGGGAAGCGTCCTCCGGGGGTGATGACGGTGTTCCGGGTGATCGCGATGTCCCCGATGGTGCTCAGGAGCGGTTCCTCCACCGAGCCGGCGGTCGGTCCGGTGGGGGCGGGAACGTAGCCGCCGCCGGGGGAACCGTAGGGCTCCAGCGCGCCGTACTCGGGGGCGGGGTTCCAGCCGGTCGAGGGGTCCTGTCGGGGCTGTTGCCACGGGTCGCCGGGGCCGGGGGAGGGGTACTGGTTCATGGGTCCGATTGTGTCAAAGGGGAGGGGCCGGAGGAACGCGATCCCTCGGTCGGTGTTCCGGACCTCGGCTCCGCGGATCGGCGTGGCCGGATGTGGCCATTCCCGGGATCATGTCAACCGTTCGTGACGACCCTTGTTCACGGTGTGTCCGCGGCTTTGCGCTGGATGTGGCGTGCGTCACGGTAAACATGCCGACTTCTCCGGTGCTCGGGAGGTGCCCCTCCGGTTCGGGGTCACAAACGTGAAACTCTTTCGCAATTTCCCTACCCGTGCGTAACATGCCGCTGGAACCATCGCCCGTACCCCCAGGTGGTGACAGCACATGCCCCCCTCGCTCCCCTCCCTCAGAAGGCGGTTGCGCGCCGGTGCCTCGGGTCTCGCGCTGGCGGTCGCGGCCGTCGGCGTCGCGACGCTCCCCGCGGCCCCCGCCCTCGCCGAACCCGTCCCCGACTACTGCGCTCCCCAGGGATGCCACGACATCCTTCCCCCAGGTCAGAACGGCAGCGCCACTCTCGTCGAGATCCTGGGGCACCAGGCCTTCGGCACCCGGCCCCGCTTCTCCTCCAGCCAACTGGACATGTACGACAACCTCGTCCACCACTACGACGGCCTCACCGGAGAGGGTCTGGACGACTTCTTCCTCGACGCGACCTTCGGTGTCGCCTCCGGTGACGTGGGCCGCCGCTACCGGCCGCGCACCGACGTCACCATCACCCGCGACCGTCACCACGGCATCCCCCACATCAAGGGGACCACCCGTGAGGGCACCATGTTCGGCGCCGGCTACGCGGCCGCCGAGGACCGTCTCTTCCTCATGGACGTGCTGCGCCGCGTCGGCCGCGGCGAACTCACCTCCTTCGCCGGCGGCGCGGAGGGCAACCGGGGCCTGGAACAGGACCTGTGGCGCAGCGCCCCGTACACCGAGGAGGACAAGCAGGCCCAGATCGACCGGGTCGCCGCGAGCGGCGAACGCGGGCGCCAGGCCCTGGACGACGTCGAGGACTACCTCAAGGGCGTCAACGCCTACATCGACCAGGCGGACAGGGGCCGCTACTTCCCCGGTGAGTACGTCCTGACCGGGCACAAGAACGCCATCACCAACGCGGGGAGGATCGAGCACTTCACCGCCACCGACGTCGTCGGCATCGCCGCCATGGTCGGTGGCATCTTCGGCGGTGGCGGGGGCGGCGAGGTCCAGTCCGCCATCGTCCTGGCCAACTTCCAGGACCGCTACGGCGCCGAGGAGGGACTGGCGCTCTGGCACGACTGGCGGATGGAGAACGACCCGGAGGCCGTGGTCAGCATCCCCGGCGAGTTCCCCTACAGCGGGACTCCCGAGGACCCCGTCGGCGAGGTCTCCCCCGACCCGGGCTCGCTGGAGTACTACGACATCGTCCACGACGAGCACGGGTCGGCGGCCTCCGGTCAGGCGGCCGAGTCCACCGAACCGCTCGCCGCCACCGCTGCCGAGCCGGAGGACCCCGCGGAGGAGTTCACCGTCGAGGACCTCACCGGGGAACAGCGGGAGGAACTCGACACGATGGTCGAGGAGGGCGACCTCTCCGCCGCCGAGGGCGTGTTCGAGGACGGCGTGCTGCCCGAGGGCCTGCTCGACCCGCGCGGCATGTCCAACGCCCTGCTGGTCTCCGGCGAGCACACCGAGAGCGGCAACCCCGTCGCCGTCATGGGACCGCAGACCGCCTATTTCTCCCCTCAGCTGCTCCTGCTCCAGGAACTCCAGGGACCGGGTATCAGTGCCCGCGGGGCCTCCTTCGCCGGGGTGAGCTTCTACGTCCAGATGGGACGCGGCGTCGACTACGCCTGGAGCGCCACCTCGGCGGGCCAGGACCTCACCGACACCTTCGCCGTGCACCTGTGCGAGACCGACGGGTCGACCCCGACCACCGGCTCGCGCGCCTACGTCGACTCCTCCGGTGACTGTGTCCCCTTCGAGGAGCTGAGCGTCACCAACGAGTGGAAGCCCACCGTCGCCGACGGCACCCCGGCGGGCGGCTACACCCTCACCTCGCTGCGGTCCGAGTACGGCCTGGTGCAGTCGTTCGCGACCGTGGACGGCACCCCGGTCGCGTTCACCTCGCTGCGCTCCACCTACATGCACGAGGTGGACTCCATCATCGGGTTCCAGCGTTTCAACGACCCCGACGAGATCACCTCGGCGGAGGCGTTCATCGAGGCCGCCGGTGACATCGGGTACGCCTTCAACTGGCACTACGTGGACGATCGGGACATCGCCTTCGTCAACTCCGGCGCCAACCCCCTCCGGACCGAGGGCACCAACCCCAACCTGCCGATCGACGCCTACTCCGAGGCCGGCTGGTCCGACTGGGACCCGGACACCAACAGCGCCGCCCACATCCCCAAGAGCGACCACCCTCAAGCGATCAACCCCGACCACATCGTCAACTGGAACAACAAGCCCGCGCACGGGTACACCTCCGGCTGGTCCACCGGGTCGGTGCACCGGGGGGACCTGTTGGACACCCGGGTGTCGGCGCTGATCGCCGACGGGCACGATTTCACCACCGCGAGCCTGACCCGGGTGATGATGGAGGCCGGTGTGGCCGACCTGCGGGCCCAGGAGGTCCTGCCGCTCCTGCTGGAGGTCATCGACACCGAGGAGGTCACCGATCCCGGGCTCGCCTCGGCGATCGAGGAGCTGCGCCTGTGGAACGAGGCGGGGTCGCTGCGCCGCGAGCCCTTCCGTGACGCCGGCTACTACTCCTACGCCGACTCCATCCGGATCCTCGACGCCTGGTGGCCGCTGCTGGTCCGGGCCCAGTTCGAGCCCGAACTCGGCGGGGACCTGTACACCGAGCTGACCCGGGCCTCGCAGATCGACGAGTCGCCCTCGGGCGCCATCGGCGGCGGTTCGCCGGGCAGCGTCAACCAGGGACAGCCCCACCGCGGCTCCGCCTTCCAGTACGGGTGGTGGTCGTACGTGGACAAGGACCTGCGCACCGTGCTGGGTCACGACGTCGAGGGACCGCTCGGTGACGGCGCCTACTGCGGCGGCGGTGACCTCGCCGAGTGCCGCACGATCCTGCTCGACACCCTCGCCGACGCGGTCGCCACCCCGGCGGGCGAGGTCTACCCGGGTGACGCGCACTGCGGGGCCGGCGCCCAGGTGTGCGCGGACACGGTGATCCACCAGACCGTGGGCGGTATCGGCATGTGGCCGATCGCCTGGCAGAACCGGCCCACCTACCAGATGGTCTACCAGTTCTCCGGCGGACGGTAGCGAGCGGGGACACGGTCCCCGGCGGCCCCGAGCGGGTGCCGTCGGGGACCTCGCCGTGCTCACCGCCCCGGGGGGAACGGCCCCGGGCGGAACGGTCCCGGAGGCCCCGCGCGGACGGAGACCTCCGGATCCGTCACCGGAATACCCGTTGACACGCGCGAATCGTGTGGTTGGTCGGGCTTGTGTGGGTAGCACAAGTAATACCCGGAAAACGAACGGGAGGGGTGGTAGATGGAAGCCTGGTTGCTCTGGCTCATCCTCGCCGTCGTCCTGGGCATCATCGAGGTGTTCACCCTCACCTTCGTCCTGGGCCTCCTGGGCGTCGCGGCCCTGGTCGCCGCCCTGCTCGGCGCCATCGGGATGCCCGTGGCCGTGCAGATCATCGGGTTCGTCGCGGCCTCGGCCGCCGGTGTCTACATGGTCCGGCCGATCATGCGCCGCCAGCTCATGCGCGGTCCCATGGTGCTCTCGGGGACCGATGCCCTGGTGGGGCGCTCCGCCGTGGTCCTGCAACCGGTCGACCGCGACAAGGGGCTCATCAAGCTCTCCGGGGAGGAGTGGTCGGCGCGGAGCATCGACGAGGATCTGGTGATCCCCGTGGGCGCACACGTCGACGTCATGGAGATCGACGGCGCCACCGCCGTGGTCTATCCCCGCGAGGCCCTTCCCTGAGCCGGTTCCGGTCGCCCGGGGGCGACCGGACGGGGCCGCGCACAGCCGCAGACACGATCCGAGGTCAGGTACCGAACATGATCGATCCGGTCATACCCTTCATCATTCTCGCGGTCCTCTTCGTGGCCATCGCCTTGTCGTCGATCCGCATCGTCCCCCAGGCGAGGGCGTACAACATCGAGAGGTTCGGCCGCTACACCAGAACACTCGTCCCCGGGCTGAACTTCATCATCCCGGGCGTGGACCGCGTCAACACCAAGTTCGACCTGCGCGAACACGTGTTCACCTCGCGTCCCCAGCCCGTCATCACCGAGGACAACCTCGTCGTCAACATCGACACCGTCCTCTACTACCAGGTCACCGACCCCAAGGCCGCCGCCTACGAGGTCGCCAACTACATCCAGGCCATCGACCAGCTCACCGTCACCACCCTGCGCAACGTCATCGGCTCCATGGACCTGGAGCGCACGCTCACCTCCCGCGAGGAGATCAACACCCGGCTGCGCGGGGTCCTGGACGACACCACCGGCAAGTGGGGCATCCGCGTCAACCGGGTCGAGATCAAGGCGATCGACCCGCCGCCCACCATCAAGGAGGCGATGGAGAAGCAGATGCGGGCCGACCGTGACAAGCGCGCGGCCATCCTGCACGCCGAGGGTGAACGCCAGGCCCGCATCCTCAGGGCGGAGGGCGCCCGCCAGCAGGTGATCCTGGAGGCCCAGGGCGACCAGCAGGCCGCGATCCTGCGGGCCGACGGCGAGGCCCAGGCGGTCGAGCGGGTCTTCCAGGCGGTGCACGCCAACAACGCCGACGCCAAACTCCTCGCCTACAAGTACCTGGAGACGCTGCCGCACCTGGCCAACGGAGAGGGCAACACGTTCTGGGTCATCCCGGGCGAGCTCACCGAGGCGGTCAAGAACGTCAGCCACGCCTTCGCCGGGGACACGGCCCGTTCCGGCCCCTCCACGGAGAAGGGGGAGGACGCCGCGCCGGCGGGGCCCGCCCAGCTCACCGGGCCCGACCCGACCGAACGTTCGGCGTCGGCCCAGGCCGCCGTGGAGGCGGCCGAGGCCGCCCGACAGGCGGTGGCGGACGCCCGCGACGACGTGCGCCGCGCCGGGGTGGCGGGCGTCCGCGACCCCGAGGCCACCCCGCGCCCGCGCAAGGAGGACTGACCGGATCCGGGTGACCCGCACCGCGTCCGTCGGGAGGGCCGACGGTCCGGGTCGGGCCGGTCGGGCCGGAGCCGTCGGATGTGCCGCGGCCCGGCCCCGACCGGGCCCCGGGCGGTCATCGACCCGGTACACGGACCGGCGTCCTCGGACGAGGCCGCGGCCGTCGACACGCGATCGGCGGCCGTGCGGCGTGTCGGACGCGTATCCGGTCAGACCAGGACGAGTTTGCCGGTGGTCCGGCGCGAGGCCAGGTCGGCCTGGGCGGCGCCCGCTTCGGCCAGCGGGTAGCGGCCTCCGATCCGCGGGTCCAGCCGTCCCCCGCCCACCAGGGAGAACAGGTCGCCGGCCCGCCACAGCAGTTCCCGTCGGTCGGCCACGAAGTGCGCCAGGGACGGCCGGGTCAGGTACACCGAACCGGCGCCGTTGAGCCGCTGCGGGTCCACCGGCTCCACCGGTCCCGACGACTGCCCGAACAGGGCCAGCACACCGCGCGGACGCAGCGACGCCAGGCTCGCGTCGAAGGTGTCGCGCCCCACCCCGTCGTAGACCGCGGCCACGCCCTCGCCGCCGGTGAGGTCGCGCACCGCCTCGGCCACGGGGGTCTCGGTGTAGCGGATGATCTCGTCCGCGCCCGCCTCCCGGGCGATCCGCTCCTTCTCCTCGGAGGAGACCGTGCCGATCACGCGGGCGCCCAGCTCCTTGGCGAGTCGGACGAGGAGCAGGCCGGTGCCCCCGGCCGCCGCGTGCACCAGTACGGTCTCGCCCTCGGCCACCGGGTGGACCGAGTGGGTCAGGTAGTGGGCGGTCATGCCCTGGAGCAGGAGGGCCGCGGCCTGCTCGGAGGTCACCGCGTCCGGCACGGGCACCACGAGGGCCGCCTTGACCACGGCCCGGTCGGCGTAGGCGCCGGGCGCCATCGCCCACCCCGCCCGCTGCCCCACGGACAGGTCCTCGACGCCTTCGCCGACGGCGGTGATCACCCCGGCGGCCTCCATCCCCGGCACGAAGGGCAGGGGGACGTCGTACAGGCCGCCACGCTGGTAGATGTCGATGAAGTTGACCCCGCGGGCCTCGATGTCGATGAGGACCTCACCGGGGCCGGGGACGGGGTCGGGTACCTCGGACGGCCGCAGGACCTCGGGTCCGCCGGTCTCCTCGATGACGATGGCGCGCATGCTTCCACTCCTTGCCGAATGCGGGTGCCCCGGCATCATGCCAGTGAGGGGCGGCACCGCACCACGGTCGGACCCGTCACGGAAAGACCGCGCGTGCCCCGGCCCCCGGGGCACCGGGCCTCGGCGTGCGTCCGTTCGGCGGAGGGGACCACCGGCGGTTCCGCCGGAACGGGGAGGGCGCCGGGGGCGGCCCCGCCCCCGTCCGTGGCCCGGAGACCGACCGCGGCCGGTCTCCGGACCCTCAGCGGGTCTCCTCCTCGGGAATCTCGCCGATGTAGAAGTCGGTGAAGAGCACGCCGAGCGGTTCCTGGCCCGGCCCGGACCGGACCATGATCCCGGTCTGGCGCCGCTCCCCGGGCTCCTCGGCGTTGGCGGGGAGCGGGTCGTCGTCGGTGTACGACAGCACGTGCTCGTCGTTGACCCACACCGACAGGTCCATGCGCTCCTCCCCGTCGCCGTCCTCCCCGTCGTGGTGGCGACACGCGAGGGTGATGCTGTTGGTGGGAACGCTCTCGGCGTCGAATTCGTAGGGGTCGGACGCGTCGTAGGCGCCGTCCCCGGCGTTCGGGTCGATCGCGGGGTAGGGCTGGAAATCCCCGATGTCGCCGCTACTGGCGAGTTCGCGTCCGCCGCCGGCGGCCTCGTCCATCCGGTGGAGCTCGACGCGTCCCCCGTCGAAGCGCACCAGGGCCTCGTACCGGGTCAGGTTGTCGTCGCGAGCGTCGTCGATGTTGTACCAGCAGCGCACGCCGAACGTCCCCGCCGCCGCACCCTCCACCACGTAGGCCCGCGTGCTCACCACGACCCCGGACGCCACGTCCCGCTCCCCCGGGAGTTCCAACGGGACGAGGGCGCCCCGGGAGGGGTGGGTGTTCCCACCGTCCCAGGTGAGCAGGTATCCGCGCTGACCGGCCCAGTAACCGTCGCGGTCCTCTTCGGGGTCGAAGACCTGAGTCTCCCATTCGGGGTTCTGGCTGAAGTCGATGTCGATGAGCGAGGTGCTCGGCGGGACCTCCTCGCCGCGGTTCGACAGGGCCACCGCACCGATGCCGACGATCAGCACGAGTGCGCCCACGCCCGCGCCGATACCGAGCAGCCGGCGCTTGCGGCCCCCGGAGGAGCCGTTCGCGTCGGATCCGCCCCGCAGCGGCACCGGGGTACCGGGACCGTCCGGGCCGGAGTGGGCGCCGAAGGCGTACCGGTCGTGCGGCGGTGAGGGGTGCCCGCCGGGTGCCTGACGCGTCGGAGGCGCCTGCCCGCCGGTCGGGCCGTAGTGGGCCCGTCCGTGGAGCGTCGGCGGCACCTGGCCGCCGCTGGGGCCGTGGTGCGCCTGGCCCGGCGGCGGGTAGGGGGACCGTTGCCCGTCCTCCGCGTGGGACCGGGCCGGGTCCATCCCGTACCGGGTGGGCGACACCGGTGCCCCCGCCGGCGCGCCGCCGGGCGGGGGCACCGGGTACGAGGGCTCCCGGACCTGGTCGGTGGCCCCGTCGGGCGGGGCCTGTCCGTGGGACGGGGTGGCCGACCCGGCCGTCGGATGTCCCTGTCCCGGCGGTGTGCCCGGGACCGGGGTGCCGCTCGGCGCGGCCCAGGAGTCGGTGATGGTGCGCCGCACCTCGGCCTCGGGCGGGTCCTCCTGCCCGGTGAGCCGGGCCAGGATCCGCTGCGAGGTCGGCCGCCGCGCGGGATCCTTGTCCAACGCGGCGGCGACCAGGTCGTACAGGCTCGGCTCCAGCCCCTCCAGCCGGGGCGGGGCCGTGGTGATGTTGTACAGCACGGCCGGCACGGTGGGGGCGTCGAAGGGGGCCTCGCCGAGGCCCGCGAAGGCCACCAGGCAGCCCCAGGCGAAGATGTCGGCGGCGGCCGTGGGCTGCTCTCCGAGCAGCAGCTCCGGTGCCATGTAGGAGGGGGTGCCCATGAGCTGGCTGGAGCGGGTGACCCCGCCGCCCGAGCCGTCCAGGGCGCGGGCGATGCCGAAGTCGATCACCTTGGGGCCGACCGGGGACAGCAGGACGTTGGCGGGCTTGAGGTCGCGGTGGATGATCCCCGACCCGTGGATGGCGGTGAGCGCGGCGGCCACGCCCATGGCCAGGCCCTCCAGGGTGCCGCCGGTCATGGGGCCGCCCTGGCGCACCGCCTCGTCCAGGTTCGGTCCCGGAACGTACTCGGAGACGATGAACAGCGGGTCGCCGTCCAACCGCGCGTCGATGACACCGGCCGTGGAGAACCGGGCGACCCGACGGGCCGACTCCACCTCGCGGGCGAACCGTGCCCGGAACGCCGCGTCGTCGGCGAGGTCGGGGTGGATGAGCTTGACGGCGACGCGGCGTCCCGAGGCGTCCTCCGCCAGGTAGACGGTGCCCATGCCGCCGCGGCCGAGGCGGCCGACGATGCGGTGGCCACCGAGTTCCTGGGGGTCGCCCGCGCGCAGGGGTCTGCCGCTCTGCTGGCCGTTCGACGTCACGGTGGAGGGTCCTCGCATGGATCGGGGATGGGGTGCTGTCAGCGTACCGAGGGTGACACGCCGGGCGTTGTCGGCCCGGAGGTGCCCGAGCCCCGGGAGGGGCCGTTCGCGCGGGGGTGTCGCACATCGCTCAGGAGAGGTGATGCCGTCCCCGGGGAAACGGTTCCACGGCTCGGTCGATTTCGCTACTGTGGGAACACACGTTCGAAAAACTGTCCGTATCTTCCCCACGGACGGGCACACAGGGGCCGGAGGGGTCGATGCCGAGGGGAAGTGTCGTGGGAAGGTACTACGGGGCAGAGGTCACGGTCGTGGAGGACGCGGGCCGGCCGGCCCGGTTCACCTGGAACGGCAGGGTCTACGGTGTGCGCCGGATCATCGACCACTGGGTCGCCCCGCACGAGGACCGACGACCCGTGCGCGGGCCCCGGCCGGCCCGGATGGCGCACTGGCGTCTGGAGGCCGGCGCCGCCGGTTCCGAGGGGGTGTACGAACTACGCCACGACATCGTCGCCGGGACCTGGTCCCTGTCCCGGGTGTGGGGCTGAGGCGCGTCGGGCGCACGGAGCGCGCGCGTCCGTCCCGCGGTGCCGGGCGGCGAACGGGAGAGGCCGGGACGCGGTCACGGGCGGTACGGGGGCGCCTCAGGCCCGGTCGGCGGGGATCAGACCGTACACGGCCAGGTCGGTGCGGCCCTCGTGCAGGGGCATGGCGCTGCGCTCCACGCCCTCGAACGTGAACCCCGCCTTCTCCGCCACCCGACGCGAACCGATGTTGGCGGTGGCGGCCTTGATCTCCAACCGCTGGAAACCCCGGTCCAGGGCCCATCGGGAGACCGCCACCACCGCCTCTCCGGTGTACCCCAGGCCGCGGGCCCACGGGGACGCCCAGTAACCGATCTCGGCGTTCATCGCCTCCCACATCACCCGCACCAGACCCATGGCGCCGACCAGACGACCGGTGTCCTTCGCGACGACGGCCCACTGTTGGCCCTCGCCGCCGATGCGCGTCCCCGGAGCGATCTCCCGGCACCACTGCTCGGCGTCGGCCCGGGTGTAGGGCGCGCCCGGGCGGGGGAGGGGGAGCCACCGCTGGAACTCGGGGTCGTTGCAGGTCGCGTACACGTCGTCGATGTCCTCCTCGACGAAGGCGCGCAGGCGCAGACGTTCGGTCTCCAGGATCACGGAGGGTAGGACGGGGCGCTGTTGGGCGGTGGTCACCGGACTTCTCCCGAGGGGCGATGGACTCGGAGGCTCAGCCTAAGCGCGCCCCCGCGCCCGACCTCACCGATCGCTCGGAAAGGGTGGCGACATCGGAGGCCGCCGACGGCGCTCAGACCGGGCCTCGGGCCACCCGGTCACGGATCGTGGTGTCGAACACCTCGGCGAAGGCGTCACCGGGACAGGCCGTGTCCGACCAGTCGCGGTGCCGCCCCAACGCCGGCCCCGGCGTGACGGCCCCCGTGTCGGGCCGGACGTGCTCGATCTCGGCCCGGGGGTCCACACCCGTCACCGCGCACAGCAGGCGCAGCACGCTCACCAGGGAGTTCCGCGCCGCCCGCGTGGGCAGTGCGTCGGTGAGGTCGCCGAGCAGGCAGACACCGATGTTGCCGTGGTTCACCCCGTAGGCGTGGCCCGCGGTCACCGAACGGGCCCGACCCGGAAGGGGGACGCCCGAGAAGACGGGGAGACCGTCCTCACCGGAGTGCCGGCCCTCGTAGACCACCCCGTCGGGGTCGATCAGCAGGTGGTAGCCGATGTCCCCCCACGCCTGCTCCACCGCGTGCAGGTGGTACACGGCGCGCACGTCGGCGGCGTGATCGCCGGTGGTCGCCATGGCGGTGTGGTGCACGGTGAGGGCCTGCACGGGGTGGAACACCGCCGGCCACAGGTCGTTGCCCTCGTCGTCGAACCGCCAGGACTCGTCCGCTCCCCAGCCGGCGCGGGTGCGCAGCCGCACGGCGGCCACCTCGGCGGAGATCGCGTCCGGGGCGGACAGGGTGGTCCGCTCGGGGCCGCCGACGCGCAGCCCCTCGCCATCGAACAGGTTCACGGCGGCGGTCCCCCCATCGACGTCGACCTCGTACCCGGTGGCCCCCTCGGGGGCGCGGACCAGGGCGGAGCCGACCGGGCCGTGGTCGTCGCGCCCTTCGGCGTGCAGGTGGAGGCGCTTCCAGGAGCCGAGTCCGGAAGGGGTCTCGAAGCGGATCGCGCCCCGGGTGCCGGGCCCGCCGGTGACGGTGACCACGTCGAACGGCCCCTCCGGGTGGACGAGGGGGCCGGCCGGGGCGGGTTCGGCCAGGACGCGGGGGACCGTGCGGCCGTCCGCGGCCACAGCGCCGCGAGGGGCCGGGAGGGCGGTGCCCAAGGCGGCGAGTCCGGCGGTGGCACCGGTGAGGAAGGCACGTCGTCGCATGGTGTGTCCGTTCTCCTTCGGAGGCGCGATGGGGGCGTCCGGGGTAGGGGAGGCCCGGCCACTCTGGCACACCCGTGACCACTTTGGGTGATGGAGTACGTGTTCTCCGTGACGGAATCCGGTCGCGTCGCGCCGCGACGACGAACATCGGATGTGTTCCCACCCCATTCCCACCCCATGAAGGACGGTCGGGGGTGGGGCGGGCGCACGTCGGGCACCGGGACCCCGGCGGCGAAGAGGGCCCCGGGTTCGGGGCCCGGCCGGATCCGCCTCGCCGCACGCGATCCCCGGAAGCGGGAGTCCTTTCGGCACCCCCGGGACCTGCTCCCCCGCGCCCGGGTGAGGGAGATGTCGGACACGGTCCGGGCGCCCTCCGGGTGACTCTGGCACAGTTGACGGTGATGTGAGGGTCTTGGGACACGAGGTCGAACGCCGATCCGCCGAGGCCCGGGGACCCGTGCGAGCGGCGCGCCGCCGCAGGCTACGCTTACCGGTCGAACACCGGAACGAGCAGTGGGAACGGGTAGTCGACACACCTTCACTGGGGGCGATCATGACCGATGGCGACCGCGAGGACGCCCGATACGACGGGCCCGGCGACGAGGACGCCCACGGTCGGGGCACCGGGGCACCGGGTCTCGGGCCGCTCGGCGGCCTGCTCGACGGCCTGCCCGAGAGCGGACGCGGGACCCGTCCACGGCGCCCGGCCGGGGCCAACCCGTTCCGGCGCCCCGAGCCGACCCCCGAGGTCCGCTCCCCCGAGCCCGCTCCGGCCGACCCCGTCCCCGCCGCACCCCGGCGGCCCACCCCCACCGGGCGTCCGGAGCCCGCTCCGGCCGGACCCGTTCCCCCCCCCCCCGTCGAGCCCGTCGTTCCCGCCGGGCCCGCCCCGACCCCGCCGTCCCGGCCCAACGTGATCCCCTTCCGGAACACCCCCGACCCCGCCCCGGGGATCGGCGACCACGCCGGGGAGGCGCTCGCGGACGCATCCGAGACGAACGAACCGGACCACCCGGCGGCCACCGCCGACCGGACACCCGTGGGGCCCGCCCCCGCGACCAGCGAAGCAGAACAGAGCATGCACGCACACGAAGCGGCGGCCCTCCCGCCCGAGCCGTACCCGGCGGACCCGCACCGCACCGCACCCGCACCGGTCCGGCCCGCCCCCACCGTCCTCGCCGACCGGGTCGACCACGCCTACGACGAGGCCACCCGAGCCGCCGTCTACCGGGCCATCAACGACCGGCGCGACGTGCGCACCGGCTTCCTCCCCGATCCCGTCGACCCCGACGTGCTCACCCGGGTCCTGGAGGCCGCGCACCGGGCGCCCAGCGTCGGCCACTCCCAGCCCTGGGACTTCGTGGTCATCGAGGACCCCGAACTGCGCGGCCGTGTCCTGGACCTGACCCTGCGCGAACGCGACGAGTACGCCCACTCCCTTCCCAGCACCCGGGCCCGGGCCTTCTCCGGGCTGAAGGTCGAGGCCGTCGCCGAGGCGCCGATCAACATCGCCGTCACCGTCGACCCCACCCGCGGGATCCGCAACACCCTGGGCCGGCACGCCAAGCCGATGAGCGCCTCCTACGCCGCCGCCCTCGCCGTGGAGAACCTGTGGCTGGCCGCCCGTGCCGAAGGCCTCGGCGTGGGCTGGGTCGGGTTCGTCGACGAACGCGACGTGGCCGGAGCCCTCGAACTCCCCTCCCACCTGGAGGTCGTCGCCTACCTGTGCGTCGGCCACGTCGAGGAGTTCCCCACCGAGCCCGAGCTCAGCCTGTCCGGCTGGGCCAAGGGACGCCCCCTGTCCTGGGCCGTGCACCACGACCGGTACGGTCGCCGCGGTCTGCCCGGCCAGGAGCCCACGACCCTGCTGGAGGAGACCATCACCGCCATGGGAGCCCTGCACACCCGCGCGGTGGAGGAGGCCCGGGACCGGCAGGACCGGATGACCAAGCCGCAAGGCTCCCTCGGAATCCTGGAGGAGGTGTCCGTCCAACTCGCCGGGCTCGCCGGGGAGTGCCCCCCGCCCATCCCGGAACCGGCCGCCGTCGCCGTGTTCGCCGGCGACCACGGCGTCCACGCCCAAGGGGTGACCGCCTGGCCGCAGGAGGTCACCGAGCAGATGGTGCACAACTTCCTCAACGGCGGGGCCGTCGTCAACGCCTTCGCCGCCCAGGTCGGCGCCGAGGTCACCGTGGTGGACGTCGGCGTGGTCGCCGACCTGCCGCAGGCCGCCGGCCTGCTGCCGCGCAAGGTCGCCCGGGGCACCGCCGACATCACCCAGGGTCCGGCCATGACCCGCGATCAGGCCATGCGCGCCCTGGAGAGCGGCATCGAGGTCGCCCGCGACCTGGTCACCGCCGGCAACCGCTGCCTCGTCACCGGCGACATGGGCATCGCCAACACCACCCCCTCCGCCGCCCTGATCTGCGCCTTCACCGGCGCCGACCCGGCGGAGGCCACCGGCCGGGGCACCGGGGTGGACGACGCGATGTACGAGCACAAGATCGACGTGGTCCGGCGGGCCCTGGCCGCCAACCCGATCGACCCCGCCGACCCCATCGGCACCCTGGCCGCCCTGGGCGGACTGGAGCACGCGGCCCTGGCCGGGTTCGTTCTCGGAGGCGCGGCCCTGCGCGTCCCGGTGCTGCTCGACGGCGTCATCGCCGGTTCGGCCGCCCTGGCCGCGGCGGCCATCTCCGCCGAGTCCACCAGCGCGTTCTTCGCCGGACACCGCTCCAGCGAACCCGGCCACTCCCTGGTGCTGGAACACCTGGGCCTGCGCCCGCTGATCGACCTGGAGATGCGTCTGGGCGAGGGGTCCGGCGCGCTGCTGGCCCTGCCGCTGCTCCAGGGCGCGGCCCGGGTCCTGCGCGACGTCGCCACCTTCGACGACGCCGGGGTCTCCCAGGCCCGCTGAACGGCGAGACCGCCCGCACCGTGCGGTGCGGGCGGTCTCACACCTGTTCCGAGGATCCGTTCATCTCTCCGTAATACCGCTTTGACAAGGTATTTTGGAGCAATCGCCGAACCATCGCCGGCGGTCGGCGGGCACCGAGACCCCCATCGACCTCGATCGGGACGATGCCCGCCGGCACCCCGCCGTCGTCGCCGGGGGCCGGAACCGACGACCGAAGGGGCGCGACCCGTGACCTATCTCCTCGGCCTGCGTCTGCACGACCGTGACGTCCTCGTCATCGGTGGCGGCCATGTCGCCCAACGCCGTGTTCCCGTCCTCCTGAACGCGGGCGCCCGGGTCACCCTCGTGGCCCCCGCGATCTCCGCCGCGCTGGAGGACCTGGCCTCGGCCGGCCGCCTCACCTGGATCCCACGCGCCTACGCGCCCGGCGACGTCGCCGGGCCCGCGGCCCCCGCCTACTGGCTGGTCCACTCCGCCACCGACGACCCGGCCGTCAACGCCGCCGTCGCCGAAGAGGCCGAAGCCGCCCGGATCTGGTGCGTGCGCGCCGACGACCGACACGCCTCCTCCGCCTGGACGCCGGCCAGCGGAACCGAGGGCGGCATCACCGTCGGCGTCGTCGCCTCCGGCGACCCGCTCCGGTCCGCCGGGCTGCGCGACGCCATCGTCGAAGGACTGGCCGACGGCACCCTGGACGCCCGCCGCGGTCGCGAGCGCCTCACCGGAGTCGCCCTCGTCGGCGGCGGTCCCGGTGACCCCGGTCTGATCACGGTCCGAGGACGACAACTGCTCTCCCAGGCCGACGTCGTGGTCGTCGACCGCCTCGCCCCCACCTCCCTCCTGGACCGGCTGCCCGCCGAGGTGGAGATCGTCGACGCCGCCAAGATCCCCTACGGCCGATCCATGGCCCAGGAGGAGATCAACCGCGTCATCGTGGACCGCGCCCGCCAGGGGAAGTTCGTGGTCCGGCTCAAGGGAGGGGACTCCTTCCTCTTCGGCCGCGGGGGAGAGGAGGCCGCCGCCTGCGCCCGGGCCGGGATCCCCGTCATCGCGGTACCCGGGGTCACCAGCGCGCTCGCCGCCCCGGCCGCCGCCGGGATCCCCGCCACCCACCGGGGCGTGGCCCAGGACGTGCACATCATCTCCGCCCACGTGGCGCCCGGTGATCCCCGGTCCACCGTCGACTGGGAGGGGGTGGCCCGCGCCGGCGGCACCGTCGTGGTCCTCATGGGCGTCGAACGCCTGTCCGCCATCACCGACGCGCTCATCGCCCACGGGCGCTCCCCTGACACTCCCGTCGCCGTGGTTCAAGAGGCGACTCTGCCCGGACAGAGGACGGTCACGGGTACGCTGGCCACCATCGCGACTTCGGTCGCGACGGCCGGTGTGCGGCCCCCGGCCGTGGTGATCATCGGAGAAGTGGTCCAAACGGCGCGGGAACTTGACATACTGCACACCGGAACCCAGTTCGAGACCCATCGACTCGCGACCGGGCGCGATCTCCTATAACACCCCCCGATGGCGTCGCCCACCCGGAGGGAACCGTCAGCACCGATGAGGAGGGCATACCGATCATGACCCGGCCGTCGGCCGCGCCGGACACCACCGGTTCCGGTCCCGCGGATCGGTTCGGTACCGGACCGGCCGCCACCTCCGACCAGCCCGCCCAGGGCCCCGGACCGCTGCCCGAGGAGGACCCCCGGGCCATCAACGAGGCCCGGCGGGGGCCCACCGTCCCCGTTCCGGCCGGACCCGCCAAACACCGCGCCCCCGCTCCGGAGGACGATCGGTTCGAGCAGGTGCTGGAATCACTGCGCAAGCAGATCCGGGACCTCGTATTCGCCGACGACCTCCCCGGGGCGGAGGAGGGGCGGGTCCTCCAGGCCGACGTGCTCGCACAGCTCACCGACTACGTGCTGCCCAGGGTGCGCCGTCCCGACATCCCGCTGCTCATCGCGGTCGCGGGGTCCACCGGGGCGGGAAAGTCCACCCTGGTCAACAGCCTGGTCGGGGAGCAGGTCACCACGACCGGCGTGCGCAGGCCCACCACCAACAGCCCCGTCCTGGCGTGCAACCCGGCCGACGTGGACTGGTTCAGCGAGGCCTCCTTCATCCCGTCCCTCCCCCGCGTGCGCCAGCAGGGCCTGGCCATGCCGGGCAAGGACGGCATGCTGGTCCTGGCCGCCACCGAGGCCATGCCGCCCGGCGTGGCCCTCCTCGACACCCCCGACGTCGACTCGGCGGTGGCCGCCCACCACGAGTTCGCGGCCAAGTTCCTCGACGCCGCCGACCTGTGGGTGTTCGTCACCACCAGCAGCCGCTACGCCGACGCCCGCGTGTGGGAGTTCCTCCAGGTCGCCCGCGACCGGGACACCTCCATGGCGGTCGTGCTGTCCCGGGTGCCGCGCCGGGGGCGCCGCCGACTCCTGGACCACTTCGGCGCCATGCTGGAGGCCAACGGTCTGGGCGCCGCGGCCCGGTTCGCCATCCCGGAGACCGACCAGATCCAGGGGGAGCGCTTCACCTCCAACGTCGCCGACCACATCCGCGGTTTCCTCGCGGATGTGGCGGGTGAGGCCGAACAGCGCGACCGGGTGTCCCGGCGCACCTTCATCGGCGTCATCGACAGCTTCCGCACCCGGGTCCCCGAACTGGCACGCCAGGTGGAGACCCAGATCGAGGCGGGGCGCGTCATGACCACCGCCGTCGACACCGCCTACGCCGACGCCCGCGGGCGGATCGGCACGGGTCTGAGCGACGGCTCGCTGCTGCGCGGCTCCCTGATGGCCCGGTGGCAGGAGGTCGCCGCCAGCGGCGAACTCGCCCGCAGCCTGCGCCTGCGCGGCAAGCGCGCCCGCAAGGCGGGCCGGGCCGAGCAGGCCGAACGGGGACAGCGGGTGGCCGCCTTGGAACGCGCCGTCCGCGACTCCCTGGAGGCCCTCGTGGTCTCCTCCTGCGAACGCGCCTCCGAGGAGGTCGAACGGGTCTGGCGGGAGGTCCCCGGTGGCGACGAACTGGCCACCCGGGCTCTCAACCGGCCCGGCACCGGCCTGCTGGTCCAGCAGATACGCCAGGAGATCGGCGAGTGGCAGCGCGACATCGCGGAGATGACCGGGGAGGCCGGGGCGACCAAACGCTCCGTCGCCCGACTGGTCACCTTCGATCGCGACATCGTCACCCTGATCCTCATCATCGACCTGCTCGGTTACGAGCGGTCCCGCTCCGGGGGCGGCGCGCACGCCGCGGAGCCCTCCGGCCCTTCTCCGCAACGCCTGCTCAAAGGGTTGTTCGGCGCGCAGTCACTGCGCAGCATCGGCACGAACGCGCGGGAGAACCTCATCCGCCGCGTCAACGGCCTGCTCGACCGGGAACGGATCCCCTTCGACGCCGCGCTGGCGTCGGCGGAGATCCCCTCCGAGGACGCCGCCGTCCAGCTCTACCAGGCCACGTACAACCTTGAGATAGCACGATGACGACTGAGTGGAACCCCGGGCAGACGCACGGGGACCCCGACGCCACCGACGCACGGGAAGGGAGCGCCCCCCGCGGGGCCTCCTCCGAACCGGAGAGCGGACCGTGGCGCGGCTACACCGTGCCGGTCCCCGAACATCCGGACCACGCCCACTCCGGTGGGGAGGCGGACGAGCCCGCTCACGACGGGATCTCCGCCTACCCCGACCCGTCCGGCACCGCCGCGCGCGGGGGAGGGGCGAGCGTGCCCGAGGCCTCCGAGGACGAGGAGGGCGCGGCGGAGGACGGTGGGACCGGCCCACGGCCCTCCCAGCGCGGTTCCGGGCGTCACGCGCGCGCCTCCGCGCCGCCCCGGAACGCCCGGCCCGGCGCACAGGGGGCCGACGAGGACCCCGACGGTCTGGCCGGGTGGGTCGGCAGCCTCGCCGAGGCCGCCGACGACACCCGCATCGCCGGGCGCAGCACCACGACGGGGGCCTTCGCGGCCGTTCCGCCGGCGGGCCGCCGTGCCCGGGTCGAACGCGCCCCCGGGGCCACCGACGACGTGGAGGCCGCGGAGGTCTCCGAGGCCGCCGAAGAGACCATCGGGGAGCGCGTTCCCGAGGACGCCCCGGCGACCGGGTCCGATCTGCTCGCCGGACCGGCCACGGAGGAGGAGACCGGTCTCCGGGCCCCCGAACCCGTCGTCCACCCGGAGGAACCCTCGATCGAGGCCGAGGGGGACCGCGTCCCCGACGCGTCCTCGGACGAGGAGGACGCCCCGCTGCCCCGTCGGGTCCCCGGGCCCTCCGCCGTCTCCGGCTCCTTCCGGGTCGTGGACCCGGACGAGGAGTACCGGCCCACCACCCACGACTCCTGGCAGCACACCAGGCACACCAGCCGCGCCGAACTCATCGAGCGGCTCGATGCCCTGTCCACCCTGGTGGAACTGGGTCAGGGCGACCTGCCCCAGGAACTCCTCTCCCGGGCCGGACAACTGCTCGACCACGCCGGTGCCCGGTTGCGGCTGTCCGCCGAGCACACCGTCGTCGCCCTGGCCGGCGGCACCGGCAGCGGTAAGTCGTCGCTGTTCAACGCCTTGTGCGGGCTGGAACTCTCCCAGACCGGCATCACCCGGCCCACCACGTCCAAGGCGCACGCCTGCGTGTGGGGCCACGAGGGCGCCGACGCCCTGCTGAGCTGGCTCGGGGTGCCCACCCGCTACCGCCACTCGCGCACCAGCGTCCTGGACTCCAGTGACTCCGAGCTGACCGGCCTGGTCCTCCTGGACCTGCCCGACCACGACTCGGTCCGCAGCGCGCACACCGCCGAGGCCGACCGGCTCATCGGTTCGGTCGACCTGCTCGTGTGGGTGCTCGACCCGCAGAAGTACGCCGACGCCGCCGTCCACCACCGCTACCTGGCCAAGATGGCGGGGCACGGCGCGGTCACCGTCGCGGTGCTCAACCAGGTCGACAAGGTCGAACCCGACGAGCTCAAGGAGCTCCTCACCGACCTGCGCCGCCTGCTGGAATCGGAGTCGGGGGTGCACCCGCGGGTGCTCACCACCTCGACCCTCACCGGCCAGGGCGTCCGAGACCTCCAGGAGTTCCTCGCCGAGGCGGTGCGCGACCGGCGCGCCCTCGTCGACCGGCTGGTCGCCGACCTGGACCGGATCGTCGTCCCGTTCGCCGAGCACATCGGCGACGAGGAGATCCCCGAGACCGTCTCCGCCGAGGTGCGCGGTCGCGTCCAGGAGGGGTTGGCCGGGGCCGCCGCCGTCGCGGCCGTCGCGGACGCCGTCGAGGCCAACGACGTTCGCCGGGGCCGCCGCCGGGTCGGTTGGCCGGTGGCGCGCCGGGCCGCCCGGCTGCGCAAGGACCCGTTGGCGGCCGTACAGCTCGACTTCCTGCGCAAGGACGGCGATCAGGTGCTCGGCGGCCCCGTGGACGCCCACGAGGCCGAACTGGAGACGGTGCTCTCGGAGGCGGCCGACGCCGTCTCCGAGGAGATGCCCGCGCCGTGGCGACGCCGGATGCGGGCCGCCGCCCGTACCTCGGTCGCCGAGCTGCCCGCCGAACTGGGCGGGGCCGTGTCCTCCGCCGTGGGAGACCCCGACCAGAGCCCGTCGTGGTGGCGGGTGGCCAGGTCCGTGCAGTTCGCCCTGCTGGCCGTGGCCGGGATCGGTCTGGCATGGGCGGTCGTGGCGCTGGTGAGTCGATTGGGCGGGGGTATCACCGGCGTCCCGATGTTCGACGACGCGGTGTTCGTGGCCTACGCCGCCGCGCTGGTGGCCGCCGCCCTGGCGGTGGGATGGCTGACCGGCGTCGGGTGCGGCAACCTCGTGGAGGTGGCCGCCGTGCAGCGCCGGGAGGACGTGGAACGGGCCGCGCAGGTCAAGGTCCGTGAGATCGCGGTGGCGCGCGTGGTGGAGCCGATGGAGGCGGAACTGGCCCGTTACCGGGCGTTCAGGGCCGCCCACGAGGTGGCGCGGGCACCGGAGGAGTGAACGTCGGGGTGACCGCCCGGCGCGATCACCCGTGAGGCCCGGGGCCCGGAGGGCGTGGCATCAAGCCGCCCCCTTCGGGCCCCGTGCCATGGGCAGGTGGGGGTCACACCCAAATGACACCGTTGCCGACCATCTGTACTCCTTCGGATCTCAGGGAGGCGGATTTCCGGGGACGGGAAACCGGGGACCGGACGGAGGCTCTCCATCGTGGTAGAGCGACCTCCGGACCTCAGAGCAGAATGCCTCAGATCTCCGTCGCGGCCAACCCCCCGAAGGGGGCCCGATGGAACGGAGTACCCCGCCCTGGGCCCCTCACCCCAAGGTTCCTACATAAAGCAATTAAGCTATTACTCAAAGTAATGTAAAGTGTGGTGGTGGCGCCTGGCCATCCGGGAGATCGTCAACTCTTCGGTCACACGTCTACCCAGGCACCATCACCGGGTGGCACTGTAAGGGAACGCCGGGCGAGAAAAGCCCGTCGAAGGGAGAACCGTGAGGGGTGGTGAACCGATCGGAACGGTGCGAGAGAGGGATCACAGAGTGGAGAGTGAAGGAAGGGCGCTGGAGTGAGCATCTCCGAGAGGCCGACGGTGCCGGTTGATCGTCCCACCGAGGATCGGCCGCGCTGGCCGTTCCTCCAAGAGCCCCCCGGGCTCATCGTCTACATGTCCCTGCTCCTGGTCAGCGCTTTGTTCCTGTTCGGGGTGGCGTTCGCGATGACCGCCCTCTCCGTCATGGACCTCGTCGCCTTCGCGGTGTTCGCGGCCGGCGCCGCGGTCTGTGTCGAGGGCAGCCGCCGTTTGGGGACGACCAAGCACGCCGGACTCAACCGCGACCTGCTGGGCGCCTGGTGGTTCCCGGTCGTCCTGTTGCTGCCCCCCGTCTACTCGTTCATCATCCCGATCCCGATCTTCCTCCTCCTCCAGCGGCGGACCCGGCAGACCCTGGTGTACCGGCGGGTGTTCAACGCGGCCGCGGTGGGCCTGTCCGGATTCCTCGTGTCGGTGGCCTGGCACACCCTCGTCGCCGGTGACCTGATGAAGGGCCTGAGCGGTGTCGCCGAGGTGTCCGAGCGACTGGCCACCGCCCCCGGTGTGCTCACGGCCCTGGGCTGCTGCATCGTGTTCACCGTCCTCAACACCTTCCTCGTCTCCCTGGCGCTCCGGATCAGCAGCGGTTCCCGGCACGGTCTGCCCCCGCTGTGGGACCGGGAGTCCCTCCTGGTGGACGTCGTCGAGATCTGCGTCGGGATCACCGTGGCGGTGCTGGTCCACATCTCCCTGTTCCTGCTCCCCATCGCGGTCCCCCCGATCCTGTTGCTCCAGCGCAGCCTCCTCTACCACCAGTTGCAGACCGCCGCGCGGACCGACCCCAAGACCGGGCTGCTCAACGCGCCCACGTGGGAGCAGGAGGCGTCGATCGAGATCGCCCGTTCCCGTGCCGCGCGCGGCCGGTCGGCGGTCCTGATCATCGACATCGACCACTTCAAGCGGGTCAACGACACCCACGGACACCTCTTCGGCGACCAGGTCCTGTTGGGGGTGGCGACCACCATCTCGCAGCAGTTGCGCCAGTCCGATCTGTTGGGTCGGTTCGGCGGGGAGGAGTTCGTGGTGCTGCTGCCCGGCTCCGACGTCGATGAGGCCTGGCAGGCCGCCGAGCGGCTGCGCATCGAGGTGGGCTGCATGGAGATCGCGGTGGACAGGGTGCAGGTGTCCATCACGGTGTCGATCGGTGTGGCCGTCATCGGCGACCACGGCAACGACCTGGTGGAGCTGCTCACCGCCGCCGACCTGGCGCTGTACCGCGCGAAGGAGACCGGCCGCAACCGGGTGTGCCTGCCCGGCGGGCGCTCCAAGACGGACGGCAAGGTCCCGGAACCGCGCGAGAGCCAGGGCACGGGTCCGGCACCCGACCAGGCGGGACCGCAGGGCATCATCGAGGCCTGACGAACGCCGATGGCGGGCCCCTCGGGCCCGCCGTTCGCGTGGAGCGGGGTTTTCCACAGGCGGCGGGCACCCATTGCGCGCGGCCGTCCGGTCACGCACCGTGAAGGTATGCACTTCCACCAGGATCGTTCCGCTCGCCCCTCCGCCTCCGACGACTCCCGTCTCCCCCTCCGCCGTCGCGTCGATATCCCCGCACCCCCCATCCCCGCACCCCGACCGCCCACGGACGCGCCCCCCGACGGTCATCGCCCGCCCGCTTCCGCACGGGCGGGCATCGGTGGGTCCTGTGAGGCCGCCTCGCCGACCGGTCTCTCCCCGAGGGGGGACCGCCCCCCGACCCGAGACGCCTCCGAAGGTTCGCGCCCGCCCGGGAGGGAGGCGTCGCCCTCCGCCCCGGGAACCCCTCACCCGCCGGGCGCCCCGGGGCCCCGGGGAGCACGACCCGCCCCGGGAGCCTCGGACGACCTTCCCCCGCCGACCGACGACGCGGACGCCGGTTCCCCCGTCCCGGAGGGCGGCGGCACGGTGGACGGCCTCTCGGGGACGGATGAGCGGCCCGGTCCGGCCCCGGGGGAGGGGAACGGGCCCGGCGACGACGGGCACGCGGAGGGTCGCGTGCCGGTGGGCGGGCGGCTGGCGTTGCGCAGCCCCATCGACATCATCGCCGGCATGCCGTACATCGTCGGTGAGCCGCCCGACCCCGGCATCGTGGTGCTGGCGGCCAAGGGGGCGGGCGTGCACGCGGCGTTCTGCGGGGCGCTGGACGGCTCCCATCGGCACCTGACACCCGCCGAGCGCGCCCGGCCGCCCGTCGACCTGGCGGTCGCCGAAGGGTGCGGAGGGCTGCTCGTCGTCGCCTACGGACCGCCCGGGCTCGTCACTCCCTACGTGGACGCCCTCCTGCTCGCCGCCCGTGAGCGCGGGGTCGCGATCATCGACGCGCTGCGGGTCACCGACGGACGCTACTGGTCCTACACCTGTGTCTCTCCCTCCTGCTGTCCGCCCGGCGGCACCGTCGTCGACATCGACAGCTCGCCGGTGCCCGCCGGGGCCGTGCTGCGCGGGATCGCACCGGCCCGCCCCCTGCGGGTCGCCCTGGCCGACCTCGACCGTGTCCGCGGACTGCTGACCCCCGTGAGGGGAGAGGCCCGCGCCGCCATGGACGCCCTCGCGGAGGAGGTCGACCGGCGGGCACGGGAGATGCCGGAGACGACGCTGGTCCGCAGAGGGTTCGGCGCGGTCCGCGAGGCGATCGAGGCCGAGCGCGACGGCGACGGGATCCGCGGGTACGAGGAGATCGCCTGGCTCGGCGTCCACCTCGCGCACCTACGGATCCGGGATCGGGCCTGGGCCGCCATCACCGAGCGCACCGCCCTCCTCCACCGCGACCTGTGGGCCCGGGTCGCCCGGCACCTGCCCGCACGGCGCCGGGCCGCCCCCGCGGCGCTGACCGCGGTCGCCGCCTGGCAGCACGGTGACGACGCGCTCGCCATGGCGGCCGTCGAGACCGCCCTCGCCGCCGACCCCGGATACTCCATGGCCGTGCTCATGGGCCGCGCCCTGGCCTGGGGGCTGCCGGTGGAGCGGTGGCGGGGGTCCGCCCCCGAGCAGGGCCCCTGGGAGTGACCCGGCGCGGAGGGGCGCGGGTCGGCCCCTCCGCCCCCACGATGGCGGGGGCATCTCCCCCGACGCCCTAGGCTGGGAGGCATGCCGGAGTACATCTACACCATGAACAACGTGCGCAAGGCGCACGGCGACAAGGTCGTCCTGGACAACGTTTCGGGGTCGTTCCTGCCCGGAGCCAAGATCGGTGTCGTGGGCCCCAACGGTGCGGGTAAGTCGACGCTTCTGAAGATCATGGCCGGCATCGAGCAGCCGTCCAACGGTGAGGCGCGCCTCATGCCCGGGTTCACGGTCGGCCTGCTCGCCCAGGAACCCCGACTCGACTCGTCCAAGACCGTTCTGGAGAACGTCGAGGACGGCGTCGCCGAGACCAAGGCGATGCTGAACCGCTTCAACGAGATCGCCGAGCAGATGGCGACGGACTACTCCGACGACCTGCTCGAAGAGATGGGCAAGCTCCAGGAACAGCTCGACCACCGCAACGCCTGGGACCTGGACAGCCAGCTCGCCCAGGCGATGGACGCGCTGCGCTGCCCGCCCGGCGACGCCGACGTCACCATGCTCTCCGGTGGCGAGAAGCGCCGCGTCGCCCTGTGCAAGCTGCTGCTGGAGCAGCCCGACCTGCTCCTCCTCGACGAGCCCACCAACCACCTCGACGCCGAGAGTGTGAACTGGCTGGAGCAGCACCTGGCCAAGTACCCCGGTACGGTCATCGCGATCACTCACGACCGGTACTTCCTCGACCACGTCGCCACGTGGATCCTGGAGCTGGACCGCGGTCAGTTCTACCCCTACGAGGGCAACTACAGCACCTACCTGGAGACCAAGCAGGCCCGCCTGAAGGTCGAAGGGCAGAAGGACGTCAAGAAGGCCAAGCGCCTCAAGGACGAGCTGGAGTGGGTCCGCTCCAACGCCAAGGCCCGCCAGACCAAGAGCAAGGCCCGTCTCCAGCGCTACGAGGAGATGGCCGCCGAGGCGGACAAGACCCGCAAGCTGGACTTCGAGGAGATCCAGATCCCGCCGGGTCCCCGCCTGGGCACCACCGTGGTCGAGGTCAAGAACCTCACCAAGGGGTTCGACGACCGCGTCCTCATCGAGGACCTCAGCTTCTCGCTGCCCCCCAACGGCATCGTCGGTGTCATCGGCCCGAACGGTGTCGGCAAGACCACGCTGTTCAAGATGATCGTCGGCGAGGAGACCCCGGACAAGGGCGCCATCAACGTCGGCGAGACCGTCGAGATCTCCTACGTCGACCAGTACCGGGGCCGTATCGACGACTCCAAGAACGTCTGGGAGACCATCTCCGACGGTGAGAACTTCATCCAGGTCGGCAAGGTCGAGATCCCCAGCCGCGCCTACGTCGCCGCGTTCGGCTTCAAGGGCTCCGACCAGCAGAAGAAGTCCGGTGTCCTGTCCGGCGGCGAGCGCAACCGCGTCAACCTCGCGCTCACCCTCAAGCAGGGCGGCAACCTGCTGCTCCTGGACGAGCCCACCAACGACCTGGACGTCGAGACCCTCGGCTCGCTGGAGAACGCGCTCCTGGACTTCCCGGGCTGCGCCGTGATCACCTCCCACGACCGGTGGTTCCTGGACCGCGTCGCCACGCACATCCTCGCCTGGGAGGGCGGCGCCAGCTGGTTCTGGTTCGAGGGCAACTTCGAGTCCTACGAGAAGAACAAGATCGAGCGTCTGGGCCCGGAGGCCGCGCGTCCGCACGCGGTCACCCACCGCAAGCTCACCCGCGACTAGCCTTCCCGGCCATCGCGCACGGGGGCCGTGGGACCGGGACCGGTCCCACGGCCCCCGTTCCGTACGCGAAGGCCACGGGGCGACCCGTGACGAGGCGCGGGCCTCGGACCACCGATCGGTGGTCCCGCGATCCCCTCCCCCGGGGGAGGGGAGGAAACCGATTCGGGCCCTTCGGCCCCCGGGAAGGCCCTCGGAACGTCGCATACCCTAGGGGCGATGACTTCCGCGCGCGATGACCAGCAGAGCCCGGGCGAGGAGCCCGTGCGCATGACGTTCTACGAGGCCGTAGGCGGTGAGGAGACCTTCACCCGCCTGGTCCGCCGGTTCTACGAGGGCGTGGCCGACGACCCCGTGCTCCGGCCCATGTACCCCGAGGAGGACCTGGGTCCGGCCGAGGAGCGGCTGCGGCTGTTCCTCATGCAGTACTGGGGCGGCCCGCACACCTACAACGACCTGCGCGGCCACCCCCGGCTGCGGATGCGGCACTTCCCGTTCCGCATCGGATCCACCGAACGCGACCTGTGGCTGAAGCACATGCGCGCCGCCGTGGACTCCATCGACCTGCCCGAGGTGCTGGAACGGCAGTTGTGGGAGTACATGGTGATGGCGGCGCACAGCATGGTGAACGTCCCGGAGGAGGTGGCCGCACCGGCGGTCGCCGACCCCACCCGTGTCTCGGTGTCCTCCGAGGACGATGACGACGACGGCGAGATCGTCACCATCTCCCTGAGGTGAACCCGCCTCCCGGGGCGCCGCGCCGGTGGCGCCCGTCCCCGGGCGGCGCCGGTGTTCCGGGAGCGCACGGAGACCCCTCGGACCCATGCCCCCCGGGTGGTCCCCGTTCCGGGGCGCCCGGGTGGCCCGAACCCTCCCGGGAGGGTCCACCGGGCCGCCATCGGCCCTCTCCCCGGGCACTACCCGCCCGGCGCACCGCGGGCTCCGCCGCCGTGGCGCTGGAACCGCCCACCCACGCCCTCGAACCGGCGGCTCCGCCCGCCTCGCGGGGCCGGGTCCGCCGATACCGCCGCCGGGCCGGCTACATGTAGTCGTGGAGGAAGGCCCGCTCGACCTCGTTCAACCGGCGGGCGCTCTGCTTCGCCACGTCGAAACCCACGAGCACCGTTCGCGCCCGCAGGTAGACCCGCTCGTCGTCGAGGATCTCGTAGGCCAGCGAGAAACTGGCGTTGCGCACCTCGGTCACCCACAGCTCGACCCGTACCGGCTCCGAACGCGGCAGCAACGGCGCCACGTAGTCGGCCTCCTGTCGGGCCACGACCATGGCCCCGAAGATCTCCTCGCCGTCGACCGCTCCGCTGAAGCGCAGGAACGAGACGCGGGCGTCCTCCAGGTAGGTGAGCATCCGGACGTTGTTGACGTGATGCTGCGGGTCCAGGTCGGCGTAGCGGACCTGCGCCAGGTGTACGTGTCGTCGTGGCCCGGTCACCGTGCCGGCGCCCGCGGACTCCTCGATCTGTGTCACGTCCTGTGTCCTCTCGTGGATCTGCGGGGGTGGGGCCGACTCCGATTCTCCCAGGGTCCGATGCGACGGCACCCGGCCCGGTGCCCCGAGCACCTGTGTCCTTGCTCTCCCACGACCGAGAGCGGACCCACGTCGACGACCCGGCGGGCCGATCACGCGGACCGGCCCGCCGGACGGCCTCAGTCGACGCGCAGCCCCAGGTGGTGGGCGAGGAAGCCCAGTTGGTCGGCGTTCAGCTCCACGCTCCGACTCACCGAACGGGCACTGTGCCCGACCTCGGCCTCACGGCGCAGCAGCACCGGGCGCTCCTCCAGGGCCGCCGAGGTCGCCCACTGCAACTGCGCGCACAACTTGCGGGCGTGCAACGGGTCCACCCGGGTGTCGTTGTCGAACACGGTGAACAGGGTGGCCGGATACCGGGTCCCCTCGCGCACGTTGTGGTACGGCGAGTAACCCAGCAGCCACCCCAGCTGTTCGGGGTCGTCGGCGCTGCCGTACTCGACGTTCCACAACTGGCCCAGCCCGAACCGCTCGTAGCGGACCATGTCCAGAAGCGGCGCCGAGCACACGGCGGCGGCGAACAGCTCCGGCCGCTGCGTGATCATCGCCCCGACCAGCAGTCCCCCGTTGCTGCCGCCCATGATCGCCAGGCGGTCGGGGGCGGTCGTCCCGGTGGAGATGAGGTGTTCGGCGGCGGCTGCGCAATCGTCGAACACGTTCTGCTTGTCGGCCAGCATGCCGCCGCGATGCCACTCCTCGCCCTCCTCCAGGCCGCCGCGCAGCCCGGCGACGGCGTACACGCCGCCGGCGCGGACCCAGGCCAGGGTCGTCGCCGAGTAGCCGGGGGTCAGGGAGATCCGGAAACCCCCGTACCCGTAGAGGATGGTCGGCCGCGGGCCCTCGGCGGGGGCGGCGGGCGACACCACCAGCATCCGCACGGTGGTGCCGTCCGCGGAGGTGAAGGGGACCTGCTCCACCCGCACCTCGGGCAGGTCGATGGTGCCGGGGGCCCGCTCCCACAGGTCCACCTCACCGCTGGCGGCGTCGTAGCGGTACACCGACGCGGGGTGTGTGCTGTCGGTGTAGCCGAACCACACCTCGTGGCCGCCCTCGGGGCGTTCCAGCAGGCCACCGACGCTGCCCAGGCCGGGAAGGGGCAGGGTGCCCAGGAGTTCGCCCGTGTCCAGGTCGTGCCGGGTGATCTCGCCGATGGCGTGCCGGGTCCAGGAGACGATCAGTTCGGGTCGTTCGAGTCCGGGGCCGTCGAGGATCGCGAAGTCCTCCAGTACCGCGTCGGAGGCCTCGTCGACGAGGGTCCGCCAGGTGCCGAACTCCGGCTCCTCGGGGTCGGCGACGCACAGCCGCCCGCGCGGAGCGTCCCGGTCCGTGAACAGGTACAGCCGCCCGTCCCGGCCCACGTGCGCGGAGAGGAACGCGTCCACGCCCTCTTGGAGGGCCACCCAGGCGGGGGCCTCGATGTCGCTCCGGGTCAGGTCGGCCAACCACAGGTCCGTGGCCGAGGAGGTGCCCTTGGAGGCGTTCAGGGCCAGCCACCGCCCGTCCCGGCTCACCCATATCCCGAAGTACTCGGTCTTGTCACGGCCCTCGCCGAAGATCAGGACGTCCTCGTCGGTCGAGGTGCCCAACCGGTGCAGGTAGACACGCCTGTGGTAGTCCTCCTCCCCGTCGGGCACCCGCTCCGGGGGCAGTCGGCGCACGTAGTAGAACGCCGAGGAGTCGGGCAGCCAGGCCACGGGGCTGTACCGCGCCCGGTCGATGGGGCCGTCGACGATCTCCCCGGTGTCGACGTCCATGACCCGCAGGACCGACTCCTCGTTCCCCCCCTCGGACAACTGGTAGGCCAGCAGGCGCCCGGAGGGGTCCACCTTCCAGGCGTCCAACGTGGTGAGTCCCTCGGGGTCCAGCGCGCCGGGGTCGACGAGGACCCGTTCCGGTCCCTCGCCGTCCCGGACGTAGAGGACGGCGTGCTCCTGGTCGGCGGTCCGCCGACCCGAGAAACGGCGGTCGCCGCGCCACACGGGGGAGCCGACACTGCCGGCCCCCATGAGGGCGCGCACCTGCTCGGCGAACCGGTCACGGCCCGGCAGACGGGCGGCGAGCTCGGCGAACAGGGCGTCCTGGGCGGCGGACCATTCTTTGGTCGCGGCGGATTCGGGGTCTTCCGACCACCGGTAGGGATCGGCGACGGGATGGCCGTGCAGGGTCTCGACGAGGTCGAGACGTTCGGCCGACGGATAGCGGAGTTCAGGCATGCTTCGCACTCTATCCACCGCTATCTTCCCCGGGCTTGGTGTGTGACGGGAACATGAAACGTGGTTTCGGGAGTGCGCATTATGACCAGGAATAGCGATAACAGCAGGTTCGCGCGGGGCGCGAGAGAAATTGGGGTGGCGCCGAAGCCTCTCCACCGCGCACACTGAATGCGGGACGCAACTCGGCGGGACCACCGGGAGGTCCGTGTGGCAAGGCGTACGGAGCCACCGATCAGGGGATCGGTGCACAAGGAGGTCTCCTGGCTGGCCGAACGGCTGGCCGGGGAAGAGACACGGTCGTCGCATCCGACGTCCGAGGTGACGCGATGAGCGCCGCGCGCGGCAGGGAGGGCGGTCCAGGCACCGCCCGCCGGCACGTGCTGCTGCTCAACGCCAGTTTCGAACCACTCACGACATTGCCGTTGCGCAGGGCGATCCTGCTCGTGCTCCGGGAGAAGGCGGAGGTCGTCCATCGCGATGGGGCCGGAATGCTGCTCCACTCGGCGACACACTCCTACGAGGTGCCGTCGGTGATCCGGCTCAGGCGCTACATCAGCGTCCCCTACAGCCGTAGGGTGCCCCTCACCCGGGTGGCGCTGATGCGTCGGGATCGGCACACCTGCGGTTACTGCGGGAAGAAGGCGGAGACGATCGACCACGTCATCCCGCGCAGCCGTGGCGGCGCGCACGTGTGGGAGAACGTGGTGGCCGCGTGCAAGCCCTGCAACCACCGCAAGGCCGACAAGTTCCTGGACGAACTCGGCTGGGAACTGCACGTCACACCCAAGGTGCCCAAAGGACCGCACTGGCGCCTGATCAACGGTGACCTGCACGGCGATCCACAGTGGGAGCCCTACATGGCGCACTTGGCCGCCTGACACCCTCGGACGGCACGAACCGGCGGTGCGGGGACCGAGCGTCCCGCCCCGATCCGCCTCCCGCCGCCCCCGGCGCGCTCTTGACGGGCCGCCGGGGGCGGCTTTTCTTCGAGCACGGGTCCGGGAGCGCTGATGCCGCATCCGTTCGTCGGGTGAGGGCGGTCGTATCCTGGGAGCATGCCCAGATACGACTTCCGCTGCCGCGAGTGCGGCGACACGTTCGAACTCTCCCGTCCGATGGCCGCGTCCGGGGACCCGGCGGCCTGTCCCCAGGGGCACGACGACACGGTGCGGCTGCTGTCCACGGTGGCCGTCGGCGGACGGGCCCCCTCGCCCGCCCCGGCTTCCGGCGGCGGATGCTGCGGGGGCGGCTGCTGCTCCTGAGGTCCGTCGTCCACCGAGGGAGGAAGGGCTCGGTGCCTCGTCCCCCCACCCGGTGGCCCGTGGACCGGGGAACCCGGGCCCTCGTGCCGGTACCGCGGGCGTCCCCTCCCCGGCGGGCGGGTCCCTCGATCGCCGCGATCCCGTCGTCCCGGCCGCGTGCGCTCCCGGGGCGGCCCGTTCGGGGCCGCCCCGGGAGGGGCGGTCAGCGTTCGATCTGGGACACGTCGCGGGCCGCGCCGGTGGAGGCCGAGGTGGCCATCGCCGCGTAGGCGCGCAGGGCCGCGGTCACCGGCCGCTGCCGGTCGCGCGGCTGGAACCGGCCCAGCTCCTTGAGCAGGCGCTCGCGACGGGTGTTCAGCTCCTCCTCCGACACCTCCAGCACCAGACCCCGGTTCGGGATGTCGATGCTGATGATGTCGCCGTCCTCGACCAACGCGATGTCGCCGCCGGCGGCGGCCTCCGGGGACGCGTGCCCGATGGACAGCCCCGAGGTGCCGCCGGAGAAACGCCCGTCGGTGATGAGGGCGCACGCCTTGCCCAGCCCGCGCCCCTTGAGGAAGCTCGTCGGGTACAGCATCTCCTGCATGCCCGGACCCCCCTTGGGGCCCTCGTACCGGATGACCACCACGTCACCGGGTTCGATCCGCTTGCCGAGGATGCCGGCCACGGCGTCCTCCTGCGACTCGAACACCTTGGCGGGGCCGGAGAAGGTCCACAGCTCCTCCTCCACGCCGGCGGTCTTGACGATCGCGCCGTCGGGGGAGAGGTTGCCGAACAGCACCGCCAGACCGCCGTCCTTGGTGTAGGCGTGCTCCACGGAGCGGATGCAGCCCTTCTCCCGGTCGGTGTCCAGGGTGTCCCAGCGGGTGCTCTGCGAGTACGCCTTGGTGCTGCGCACCCCGCCGGGGGCGGCGTGGAACAACTCCACCGCCTCGGGCAGCACGGTGTCGGAGGTGATGTCCCACTCGGCGAGGTACTCGCCGACGGTCTTGCCGTGCACGGTGGGCAGAGAGGTGTCCAGCAGCCCACCGCGCGCCAGTTCGCCCAGGATGGAGGGGATGCCGCCGGCCCGGTGGACGTCCTCGATGTGGTACTTCTCGGTGTTCGGCGCGACCTTGCACAGGCACGGCACCCGGCGGGAGACCGCGTCGATCTCGGGCAGGCCGAAATCGACACCGGCCTCGGTGGCGGCGGCCAGCAGGTGCAGGATCGTGTTGGTGGACCCGCCCATGGCCACGTCCAGCGCCATGGCGTTGCCGAACGCGGCGGGGGAGGCGATGGACAGCGGCAGGACGGACTCGTCGTCGTTCCCGTAGTAGCGCTCGGCGGCCTCCACGACCAGGCGCCCCGCGTCCTCGTACAGCGCCCGGCGAGCGGTGTGCGTGGCCAGGACGGTGCCGTTGCCGGGCAGGGCCAGCCCGATCGCCTCGGTGAGGCAGTTCATCGAGTTGGCGGTGAACATGCCCGAGCACGAACCGCAGGTCGGGCAGGCGTTCTCCTCCATCTCGTCCAGTTCGGCCTGGGAGACGCTCTCGTCGGCCGCGGCGATCATGGGGTTGATCAGGTCGAGTTTCTTGACGGTGGTCGCCGTCCCCTCGACCACCGTCACCTTGCCGGCCTCCATCGGCCCGCCGGAGACGAACACGGTGGGGATGTTGAGGCGCAGCGCCGCCAGCAGCATGCCCGGGGTGATCTTGTCGCAGTTGGACACGCACACCAGGGCGTCGGCGCAGTGCGCGTTGACCATGTACTCGACGGCGTCGGCGATCAGCTCGCGACTGGGCAGCGAGTAGAGCATGCCGCCGTGGCCCATCGCGATGCCGTCGTCGACGGCGATGGTGTTGAACTCGCGGGGGATGCCGCCGGCGGCGCGCACGGAGTCGGCGACGACGTCGGCGACCTCGCGCAGGTGCACGTGGCCGGGGACGAACTGGGTGAAGCTGTTGGCCACGGCCACGATGGGCTTGCCGAAGTCCTCGCTCTGTACGCCGGTGGCGCGCATGAGAGCGCGTGCTCCCGCCATGTTCCGGCCGTGGGTGACGGTACGTGAGCGTAGGGGTGGCATGGCGCGGACTCCCATTCCTTGCGGGTGTGTCCCCTCGATGGTAGTCCCACTTCGGCGCGTTCGCGGTCTCAGGGGTGAAGACGGTGTATCCGCATGGTGAGACGGAGGGTGGAATCCGCCCTGTTCGGGCCCCGATGATCGGCCCCGGACACAGGTGAGGCCCGGCGACCACGACGTTGTGGTCCTGCCGGGCCGGTCGACTCGTGCGTCAGGGGCGGGGCGGTAGGACCCGCTCCGCGGCTCGGAAGATGTCGTCGATCTCCTCTTCGGTCAGGCGGTCCCGGCCGGTGCGCAGCCACTTGCGGACCTTGGTGCCGGAGATGATGTCCACCCCCCGCAGTCGGTGGCTGTCCCAGGGCATGCCGGGGCCGTAGATGGCCAGGGAGGCGCGTACCTTGATCTCGCGGCCGAGCTCCTTGCTGATGAGTTCCTCGGCGCGCTTGGCCTCCTCCAGCGCCTCGTCGATGCGATCGTTCTTGTTGAAGCGTCCGTGGTAGAGCTGTTCCAGCTTGTTGCGCAGCGGCAGGCGCTTGTCCCACGACTCGGAGTCGATGGCGAACGCGCCGCGACGTCCCACGATGAAGTGGTCGATCTGGCCGTTGCCGCCGGGCACCGAGCGGGCGTGGAGGATCTTGTACCCGAGCTGTTTCATCACCTTGAGCTGGACCTCGGTCTTGCGCTGCGCGGCGGAGGGCTTGCGCCAGCGCGGGATCTCCGATTCGCGTCGGGAACGGTGCACGGTGATGCCGACGAGGGTGCCCAGCCCCAGGGTCGCACCGATGCGCCAATCGGACGTGATCAGACCACCCACGACGGCCACGGCGGCGGCGATGGCGGTGCGTACGGCCCACTTGCGGGCGGAGTCGTTGTCCTTGAGGGCTCCGTACAGTGCCCTACTGCCCGAAATGTCCTTTTGTTTCTTTTTGTTAGGGAAAAAGAGATCCTCGGGCCTCTGCGGCTCCGGGCTCTTGGGCGACGGGTTCACTCTGGTTGCCGATTCCACGTCGGACAGGTTAGTTCCATCCATATCCGAGTCCTAGTGCATTAATTCTCACACTTTTCCTCCCTTGTTCTTCGGGTCCGGGAGGTGTCCGATCCGTAGGTGCAGGGAAGGATAGATGTTTCGTCGATCTCTCCAGAGAACTTCGATCCATCATGGTGGTGCCCGTTGGCGTGCCCGCTAATCTGGGTCGGTATGACCCAGATGCATGACCTTCCGGCTCACCGGCTCGCCGCGATGGTCCGCAGTCGTGAACTGTCCCCTCGTGAGATCACTGAGCACTACCTGCGCCGGATGGAGCGGCACGACTCCGCCTACGGGGCCTACATTACGGTCATTGCGGAAAAGGCCTTGGAACAGGCCCGATATGCCGAAAAGCGTGTGATGAGCGACACGCCGGAGACTCTGCCCCCGCTCCTGGGAGTCCCCGTCCCCATCAAGGACCTCGATCTCCTCGCCGGTGTCCGGGCCACCTACGGGTCCCGTGTCCTCGTCGACAACGTCGCCCCCATCGACTCCGACACCGTCGCCCGACTGCGCGCCGCCGGGGCGATCTTCACCGGCAAGACCAACACCCCCGAATTCGGCTCCAGCTGCTACACCGAGAACGACGTGGCCCCGCCCGCCCGCAACCCCTGGAACCCCGAACTGTCCCCGGGCGGCTCCAGCGGCGGCGCCGCCGTGGCCGTGGCCGCGGGACTGGCCCCGGTCGCCCACGCCGGCGACGGCGGCGGATCCATCCGCATCCCCGCCTCCCTCTGCGGCCTCTTCGGCCTCAAGCCCACCCGGGGCCGGGTCTCCGGCGCCCCCGTCAAACCCGACCTCATCGGCCTGTCCACCAGCGGGCCGCTCACCCGGAACGTCGCCGACGCCGCGCTGCTGCTCGACGTCATGTCCGGGAACCGCCCCGGCGACTACTACACCGCCCCGCCCCTGCCGCCCGGGGAGGGCTTCGCCGACCACGTCGAACGCGAGCCGGGACGGCTGCGCGTCGGCCACTACGCCCACACCGGATCGGCCGGCCTGCCCGTCCACCCCCACGTCCTGGCGGCCCACGAGTCCACGCTGCGCCTTCTCGCCGACCTGGGCCACGAGGTCGAGGAGATCCCCGAACCCGGCGACGCCCACTTCGGCGGCACCTTCTCCGACGACTTCGCCGTCATCTGGGCCGCCATGGCCTCGGCGTTCGCCCTCGCCCCCGACCTCGAACCCGGACTCGGCCGGCTCAACCGGTGGCTCCGCGAACGCGCCCGGTCCCTCCCCGTCCCGGACTACATCGCGGCCTCCGCACGGCTGCAACAGGGCACGCGCTCCCTGCTCGCCGCCACCGCCCCCTACGACGCGGTGGTCACTCCCGCCCTGGCCCTGCCGCCGGTGCCGATCGGGCACTTCACCGGGGGCGGACCCGAGGAGGAGTTCCGGCTGATGACCGCGTTCACCCCGTTCACGTCGGTGTACAACGTCACCGGTCAGCCGTCCGTGAGCGTGCCCCTGCACCACTCACCGGACGGCCTGCCCCTGGGCTCGATGATCACCGGTCGGATCGGCGGAGAGCCGCTCCTGCTCTCGCTGTCCGCGCAACTGGAACGGGCCCGCCCCTGGGCCGACCGGGTTCCCCCGGTCTGGCACGACTGAGCGGACCCGGTCGCCCGTCCGGTCGCGTGCGGTGGCTTCCCCGAACAGGCTGACGAATCCCGTTAAGGACAGCCGGTCGGTCACACCTGCCGGGGAGGCCACCGCACATCCTCACGGTCGGTCGTCGACGCGCTCGACCGGGCCGATCACGGTCTCCTCGGCCTCCGCCGGCGTCTCCGGGACGAACGGGCTCAGCAACGCGGCCACCGTCACCAGGACGGTCGCCCCCAGGACCCCGCCCGCGATCCCCATGAGGTCGATCAGCCCACCGGCCAGCGGTCCGGCGATCGCGCCGCCCACGCCCAGTGCCGTCGACATCCATCCGAACGCCTCGGCCCGTCGGGCCGCCGGCGCCAGATCGCCCAACCGGCCCATCGTCGCCGCCAGCGTCGGTGCGATCGCCAAACCGGACAGGAACAGCAGCGGAGTGACCCACAAGGGTGTGGGGAGTTCCGCCCACGGCGGCACGAACGGCAACAGCACCGCCACACCCGCCGCCGAGGCCAGCGAGCGCCGCACCAGCCGCGGCCGTCCGCGCAGACCGCCCGCGATCGCGCCGCCCACCAGGGAGCCCAGCGCCCACACCGACGCCAGCACCATGACCAGATACGGCGCGTCCAACTCGTTGGCCCAGGCCACGATGACCAGGTCCACGCCCATGATCCCGCTGACCATCAGCATGCACATCGCGAACAGGACCAGCAGGGCGGGATCGCGCAGCAGGCTCCGTCGCGGTCCGGCCGGCACCGGACCCGAGGCCACCTCCAGGGGCGCCGGTCCGGTCACCCCGGCGCGGCGCAGCGCGAGGGCGAACCCCAGCGTCCCCGCCAACGACAGCACCGCCAGCATCGCCAGCGCCCAACGGGGTCCGGCGAACGCCACCACGCCGGCCGTCAGGATCGGGGAGAAGACGAACAGCAACTCCTGGGTGGTGGCCTCGGCCGCGTAGATCGCCTGCCGCTCCGGGCCGCGGGTCAGCCGCGGCCACAGGGCCCGCACGATCTGGTTCGCGGGGGTGCCGAACAGGCCGGTACCGAGCGCCAGCGGGATCGAGACCCACCACAGCGACCCTGGAAGCACCGTCAGCGCCAACAGCCCCACGGTGAACACCGCACCGCACACCAGGGTCAGCCGATCGGTGCCGCCCTTGTCGGCCATCCGTCCGCGCAGCGGCCCCACCAACGCCATGCCCAGGGTGAACGCGCCCGCGACCAGTCCCGCCAACGAATAGGACCCCGTCCAGTCCACCACGAGGAAGGTGACCGCGATCATCAGGCCGGGGGTGTGGAAACGCGCGGTCAGGGACCAGACCAACAGGGACAGCACATGGGGGACGGCGAAGAGACGCCGATAGTTCGCGAGCACACCCCAGATTATGCGGAGGGCCCGGGCGAAGGGCCATCCGATTATCGATACGACCGGTCGTATGGCCTCTCGGCGGACGGAACGTCAACCGGGAAGCCGCGACGCGCCGGACCCAGGACGACGCGAACGCGCCCCTCTCCCCACGGTGGGGCCGGAAACGGGCGGGCGCCGGCCGGCACCGGCCCGTCCTTCCGGTGTACGGGGCTCTTTGTAGGGCATGATCGGTTTCTGTGAGGGACGTTCAGCTGGCCCGTGTGGCCGAGCAGTACGGTGTCGCGACGAGCTACGAGGATTGGCGGGGCCGCCGGGTCCCGGTCGACCTCGATGTCATCCGCCATGTCCTGGCCGCCCTGGGCGCGGATCCGGCCCAGGGGCCGCCCGACCCGGAACGGGGCCTGCTCCCGCCCGCGGTCGTGGTCCGCGAGGGCAAGGCGCCCGACCCCGTGCTCCCCGAAGGGGCCCGCAGCACGGTGGAGACCGCCGACGGATCACTCCTGCCCTTCGACCAGGGGCTGCCCTTGGGCGTGCACACGCTGAGGGTCGTCTACCGCGGCGTCGAACACGACGCGCCCCTGCTGGTCGTCCCGCACCGGATCGAACCCTCCGCCCTGCGCGAGAACCCGCGCCTGTGGGGCATCATGACCCAGCTCTACAGCGTCCGCTCCCGGGCCTCCTGGGGCATCGGAGACCTGCGCGACCTCACCGAGATCACCGACTGGAGCGCCCGCGACCTGGGCGCCGACTTCATGCTGATCAATCCGGTGCACGCCACCGAGCCGATCGTCCCGGTGGAGCCCTCCCCGTACCTTCCGGTCAGCCGCCGCTACGCCGGTCCGTTGTACATCCGCATCGAGGACGTCCCCGAGTACGCCCGTCTGGACCCCGCCCAACGCGAGGGGATCCAACGCCTCGCCCGTCCCCTGCGCGAACGCGGACGCACCGCCGACCTCCTCGACCGCGACGCCGTCTGGGAGGCCAAACGGGCCGCCCTGGAGATCCTCTTCCAGGTCCCTCGGGCCCCGGGCCGCGAGGCCGCCCTGCGCGCCTACCTCGAACGCGAGGGGCAGCCCCTGGTCGAGTTCGCCACCTGGTCGGCGCTGGCGGAGGAGTACGGCTCCGACCATCGCGTCTGGCCCGCGCGCCTGCGCGACGTCACCGACGACGCCGTCGGTCGGGCCGCCCTGGACCGTTGGCCCCTGGTGGAGTTCCACCGCTGGCTCCAGTGGATCCTCGACGAACAGCTCGCCCACGCCCAGAGCACCGCCCGCGCCGGCGGCATGGACATCGGCGTCGTCCACGACCTGGCCATCGGTGTGCAGGCGGGCGGCGCCGACGCCTGGATGTTCGGCGACGCCCTCGTCCAGGGCCTGCACGTGGGCGCGCCACCCGACGAGTTCAACAGCCTGGGACAGGACTGGGGACAGCCGCCCTGGCACCCGCGCCGCCTGGCCCGGCTCGGCTACGGGCCGCTGCGCCAGATCCTCGGCCAGGCCCTGCGCAACGCCGGTGGCGTGCGCATCGACCACATCATGGGCCTGTTCCGGCTGTGGTGCGTGCCCGAGGGCGCCTCCGCCGACCAGGGCACCTACATCACCTTCGACCACGAGGGGACCGTCGGCAGCCTGCTGCTGGCCGCGCAGCGCACCGACACCGTCGTCATCGGCGAGGACCTGGGCACGGTGGAACCGTGGGTCCGGGACCACCTCGCCGATCGCGGTGTCCTGGGCACCTCGGTGCTCTGGTTCGAGCAGGACTCCGACGGCACCCCGCGCCCGCCCGGGGACTGGCGTACCGACTGCCTGGCCACCGTCGCCACCCACGACCTGCCCCCGGTGGCGTCGTTCCTGTCCGCCGAGCACGTCGACCTCCGCGACCGGCTGGGTCTGCTCACCCGCCCGGTGGAGGAGGAACGCGAGGACTCCGAGGCCCGGGTGGAGCGCTGGCGCGCCCTGCTCGTGGAACTGGGGCTGTTGGAGGCCGACGCCGACCCGCTCACCGACCCGGCGGCCGTGGTCACCGCCATGCACGCCTACCTCATGGAGACCCCGGCGCGGATGATCGGGGTGGCCCTCACCGACATGGTGGGGGAGCGGCGCATGCAGAACCAGCCGGGCACCTCCACCGAGTACCCCAACTGGCGGATCCCGCTCACCAACGGCGAGGGCGAACCGGTCCTGGTCGACGAACTGCTCGCCGACCCGCGCATGGTCGCGCGCATCCGCCGCACCCTCGGACCGGTCGGCGACGGGCACGGTCGCACCCTGTGACCCCCGGTCCGCGCCCCGGACACGGGACGGGCCCGGGGGAGCGATCCCCCGGGCCCGTGGGTCACCTCACGACGCCCGCTCCTCCTGGCGCTCCTTGCCGGCGGCGATGTCGACGGCACGGGCCCTCAGGGCCCGCTCGACACCGGCCCGGCCCTCGATGAGCAGCCGGCGCAGCGCCGGGGCGGGGGAGTGCTCGGCGATGTAGGCGTCGGTGCGTTCCAGCGTCGCCTCCTCCACCAGCCCGCCCGGGTACATGAACTCGGCGAAGGTCTGCGCGAACTCGCCGGTCCACTTCTCCCACGCCGGGGCCAGCTGGGCGAAGTACTTCTCCGTGTAGGGCCGGTACAGGTCGGCCTGACCCGGCTCGACGAAGCCCAGCAGCACCGACCGGAACTCGGCGTTGGCCAGCTCCTCGTTCACGATGCGGTCCCAGGCCGCGGCCTTGGCCTCGGCGGTGGGGATCGCGGAGCGGGCGCCCGCCGCGTGCCGCCGGCCTGCGGCCGTCGGGTCGTTCTTCACCTCGGCGGCGATCTCGTTCTCGCCGGCCTTGCCGGTGGCGACCAGGCGGCGCAGCAGCGTCCACCGCAGGTCGGTGTCCACCTCCAGGCCGTCCACGGTGATCGCGCCGTCCAGCAACCCCTGGAGCAGGGACAGGTGGGCGTCGCTCACCGCGCTGGAGGTCAGCGCGGTGACGTAGGCCAGCTGGAGGTCGCCACCGGGCTCGGCGGCCGTCAGCAGCTCACGCAGCCGATCCGACAGTCTCTCGAACCCGAACGGGCGCCACGCAGGGTCGGCGTAGTTGTGCAGCGCCGACACGGCCTGGCGCAGCAGGGTCTGGGCGATCGTGACGTCGTCCACGCCGTCGATCCCGGAGACGACCAGGTCGACGTAGTCGCGGGCGGCCATCTCGCCGTCGCGGGTCATGTCCCAGGCGGCGCTGAACGCCAGCGCGCGCGGCAGCGATCCCCGGATGCTCCCGACGCCCTCCACGACCGTGGCCAGGGACCGCTCGTCCAACCGGATCTTGGTGAAGGTCAGGTCGTCGTCGTTGATGAGCACCAGGTCCGGGCGGGCCTGGCCGACCAGCTCGGGTACCTCGGTGCGGGCGCCCTCGACGTCCAGCTCCACGCGCTCGCGGCGCACGATGCCCTCGTCGGTGCGGTCGTACAGGCCGATCGCCAGCCGGTGCGAACGCAGCGTCGGGTGCTCGGGGGCGGCCTCCTGGAGGACGGCGAACGACGTGAAGCGTCCCTCCGCGTCCACCTCGAAGTCCGGGCGCATCGTGTTGACGCCCGTGGTCTCCAGCCACTCGCGCGACCAGCCCGACAGGTCGCGACCCGAGGCCGCCTCCAGGTGCTTGAGCAGGTCCTTCAGCTCGGTGTTGCCGAAGGCGAACTCCTGGAAGTAGGCGCGCACACCGGCGAAGAACGCGTCCACGCCCACGTACGCCGCCAACTGCTTGAGCACCGAGGCGCCCTTGGCGTAGGTGATGCCGTCGAAGTTCACCTCGACCGCCTGGATGTCGACCATGTCGGCGGCGATCGGGTGGGTGGAGGGCAGCTGGTCCTGGCGCAGGGCCCAGGACTTCTCCACGTTCGCGAACGTGGTCCAGGCGTCCGTCCACTTGGTGGCGTTGGCCTGGCAGTACACGCTGGCGTAGGTCGCGAAGGACTCGTTCAGCCACAGGTCGTCCCACCAGCGCATGGTGACCAGGTCACCGAACCACATGTGCGCCATCTCGTGCAGGATCGTCTCCGCGCGACGCTCGTAGCGGGCGTCGGTGACCCGGGACCGGAAGACGTAGTCCTCCAGGAAGGTGACGGCACCCGCGTTCTCCATGGCGCCCGCGTTGAACTCCGGCACGAACAACTGGTCGTACTTGCCGAAGGCGTAGCGCACGCCGAACAGGTCGTGGAAGAAGTCGAAGCCCTTCTTGGTCACCTCGAAGAGGGCGTCGGAGTCCAGGTGCTCGGCCAGCGACGCCCGGCAGAACAGGCCCAGGTCGATGCCGTCGTGCTCGTCGCGGACCACGTGGTACGGACCCGCGACGAGCGCCGTGATGTAGGTGGACATCCGCTTCGTGGCGGGGAAGTGCCAGCGCGTCCGCTCCTCGCCGGCGGCCTCGCCCTCCACGTCGGGGGCGCTGTTGGAGACCACGGTCCACGACGGCGGCGCGAACACGGTCAGCTCGAACGTCGCCTTCAGGTCGGGCTGGTCGAAGCACGCGAACATGCGGTGCGCGTCGGCTGTCTCGAACTGGGTGTACAGGTACACCGAGTCGTCCACGGGGTCGACGAACCGGTGCAGACCCTCACCGGTGCGCATGTAGGCGGCGTCGGCCACCACGGTCAGTTCGTTGTCGGCGGCCACCTCCGGCAGCGCCAGGCGCTCACCGTCGAACAGCTCGGCCGGGTCCAGTTCCGCACCGTTCAGGGACGCCGACAGCACACGGGGTGCGGCCAGTTCCACGAACGTCCGCGCGCCCGGCTCCGAAGAGGAGAAGCGGACCACGGTGGTGGATCGGAAGGTCTCGTCACCGGTGGTGAGGTCGAGTGTCACCTCGTAGGAGTCGACGCTCAGAATGCGCGCCCGCTCCCGAGCCTCGTCCCGGGTCAGGTTCCCTGCCACGCCACGCTCCCTCCACGGCCGCCGTCGTCGCCGGCCGGATCGCATCACCGGACGACGGCGCTGGCCGAGGGCCCCCTCGGTGAGGGATGTCGTCGGGGCCGGTGGATCGATTGTCGATTCGGCTTCGATCCTGCCACGCGCCGGGGCGGAATGCGCAACCGAAATCGAAGGTTGTAGGCCTTCGGCGGCCTCTCCGGGGCGCCGGCCCGACTTTCGCGAGGAGCATCGATGACGCAGACCCCCGCCGATTCCGTTGAGCAGGACCTCACCTATGCGGACATGTGGTTCGACCCGGCCTGTCCCTGGGCGTGGATCACCTCCCGCTGGCTGCTGGAGGTCGAGAAGGTGCGCCCCGTGCGGGTGCGCTGGCACGTGATGAGCCTGAGCGTCCTCAACGAGGGCCGCGACCTGTCCCAGGGGTACCGCGACATGTTGGACCGCGCCTGGGCCGCGGTGCGCGTGTGCGTCGCCGCCGAGCAGCACGCGGGCCCCGAGGCCCTGGGCCCCCTCTACACCGCCCTGGGCACCCGGTTCCACAACAACGCCGAGCCCACCACGGAGGAGACGATCCGCGCCGCCCTGGTCGAGGCGGGCCTGCCCGAGGACCTGATCGCCGCCGGCCGCTCCACCGACTACGACGAGGCCCTGCGCGCCTCCCACTCCGAGGCCATGAAGCTGGTCGGCGAGGACGTCGGCACCCCCGTCGTCCAGGTCGAGGACGTCGCCTTCTTCGGTCCCGTCATCACTCCCATCCCGCGCGGCGAGGAGGCCGGAAGGCTGTGGGACGGCGTCCGCCTGGTCGCCGGCGTCGACGGCTTCTTCGAGCTCAAGCGCACCCGCACCCGCGGCCCGATCTTCGACTGACCGCCGGTCCCCGAACCTGCCGGGGCCCTCGGTCCGGCCCCGGATGTCCCCGGGGCCGGCGGGGGAGGCGTCTCCGAGGGAGGGGCCCGGTCGCGGGCCGCCCCTCGGGGGCCTTCCGGGGCGGAGGGGACGAGGCGGAACGGGGCCCGTGAGACGCACGGGCCGCACCGGGCACGACGCGCCGCTCGGGCCGGGCGGGGAGAGACCTCCACCGCCCGCCCGACGGTGCACACTGGAGAGGGCCGCAGCGACCGACCGCCGCACCCGAACGAAAGGGAAGACCGTGCCCGGACCCGACGACGACCGCAGGGTCGAATTCCTCGACGACCTGGAGATCCTGCCCGACACCACCGGTGACGAGAGGGCCTTGGGCTGGGGCGACGACCCCGCCGACGACTCCACCGACCGGCTGATCGCCGAGCGGCCCCCGCACTGGGACTGACCGACCTGGCGGGTTCCGGGTACCCGGACGGCCGCTCGCGGCGACGAGGACGCCGGCACGGCCGCCCGGGACCGGCTTCGCGCTTCGTCTCGCGAGGGATCGCCCGGACGGCCGCTCGCCGGCACCCGGCTTCGCGGAGGAGCACGAAGGCGTCCGAAGGACACGGTCGGGCCCCGAGGCGGGGGGATCGGTGGGATCACGGGTCGGCCGACCCGCACTGGCCGACCGAATCCCGTTCTGCGACAGTGGTGGCATGCGATCCCTCTACATCGACGGCGCCTGGCGCGATTCGGCCTCGGACGAGGCCCTGGACGTGATCGATCCGGCGACCGAGCAGGTCATCGACGCCGTTCCGGCCGGAGACCCCCGGGACGTCGACGCCGCGGTCACGGCCGCCGCGACCGCCTTCCCGGCGTGGTCGGCGCTCACCCCCGGGCAGCGCGTCACCCATCTGACCAAGGTGCTGGAACTCTTCGATTCCCGCATCGACGACATCGCCGCCCTGCTCACCCGTGACATGGGCGCTCCCGCGGTGTTCGCCCGCAAAGTGCAGGCGGGCCTGCCCTCCCTCATGTTCCAGACCTACATCGACCTGGTCGAGGAGAACGGGGAGCGGTACTTCGAGGGCGAACGACTGGGCAACTCGCTCGTCGTCCGCGAACCCGTCGGCGTGGTCGGCGCCATCACCCCGTGGAACTACCCGCTGCACCAGATCGTGCTCAAGGTCGTTCCCGCGCTGCTCGCCGGCAACACCGTCGTCCTCAAGCCCAGCGAGGTCGCCCCGCTGAGCGCCTACGCCCTGACCGAGGCCTTCCACGACGCCGGGCTGCCCCCGGGCGTGTTCAACCTGGTCTCCGGCACCGGGCCGGTCGTGGGCGAGGCCATCGCCGCCCACCCGCGGGTCGACATGGTCTCCTTCACCGGCTCGACCCGGGCCGGCACCCGGGTCAGCCAGGTGGCCGCCGAGACCGTCAAGCGGGTCGCCCTCGAACTGGGCGGGAAGTCGCCCAACGTCATCCTCCCCGACGCCGACCTCACCGCCGCCGTCAAGCGCGGCGTCGCCGACGTCATGCGCAACACCGGTCAGAGCTGCAACGCCCTCACCCGCATGCTCGTGCACAGGGACGTCTACGAGGAGGCCGTCGCCCTGGCCGGGCGGGCCGCCGCCAAGTACGTCCCCGGGGACCCCACGGACGAGACCACCCGCATGGGCCCGTTGGTCTCCGCCGCCCAGCTGGAGAAGGTCCGCGCCTACATCGAACTCGGTGTGGAGGAGGGCGCCCGCCTGGTCACCGGCGGCCCCGAACCCGTCGACGGGCCCGGCTACCACGTTCGCCCCACGGTCTTCGCCGACGTGCGCAACGACATGCGCATCGCCCAGGAGGAGATCTTCGGCCCGGTCCTGGTCCTCATCCCGTACGACACCGAGGACGAGGCCGTGACCATCGCCAACGACACCGTCTACGGCCTCAACGCCGCCGTGTGGTCGGGCGACCCCGACCGGGGGCTCGCGGTCGCCCGACGCCTGCGGGCCGGCCAGGTGGAGCTCAACGGCGGCGCGCTCAACCCGCGCGCCCCCTTCGGCGGCTACAAGCGCTCCGGAAACGGGCGCGAGTGGGGCCTGCCGGGCCTGGAGGAGTTCTGCGAGGTCAAAGCCGTACAGATGTGATCGGTGGCTGTGGCCGGCCTCACGCCCCGGAACGTCTCATACCAGGAATCGGCCCCGGTGAGAATCGCGTTGTGGGGTGTGGAAAAATTCCGACTGGTCATCCCCTGGTCGAACCCAAACGAGGTGTGAGTTGAGCAACAAGCCCGCGGTCTCCAAGGCAGGACCCCTCGGCAAGGACGTCAAGATGATGGTGATCAGCAACGTGATCGCCATCGCCTCCATGGTCCTCTTCGCCATCCTGGGCCTGAGCGTCGCCGCCGCCGCCGGCGCCGTCTGAACTCGGCCCGAAGACGTTCCCGACGCCCCGCCCCGTCCCCGCGATGGGGCGGGGCGTCGTGCGTGCGCCCGTCACGACCTGCAAGACTGTGTCCGTGCGTGTTTACCTTGGATCAGATCATGCGGGCTACGAGCTCAAAGAACACCTCGTCTCCTGGCTGAAGGAGCGCGGCCACGAGGTCGTCGACGCCGGGCCGTTCCTCTACGACGCCGTCGACGACTACCCGCCCTTCGTCCTGCGCGCCGCCGAGGGCGTCGCCGCGGACCCGGGCTCGCTGGGCATCGTCATCGGTGGTTCCGGCAACGGCGAGCAGATCGCCGCCAACAAGGTCGAGGGTGTTCGCGCCGCTCTGGCCTGGAGCGAGGACACCGCCCGGCTCGCGCGCGAGCACAACGACGCCAACGTGCTCGGCGTCGGCGGCCGGATGCACACCCTGGAGGAGGCCACCCGTTTCGTGGAGGTCTTCCTCTCCACGCCCTACAGCGACGAGGAGCGGCACACCCGCCGGATCTCGATGCTGACGGCCTACGAGGAGACCGGCGAACTCCCGCCCCTGCCGTAGCACTCCCGCAACCCGTACGCGCCCTCGCGCGGACGCGCCCGCCCCGGCGTCCGTCCGCCCGAGGGCGTACGTGTGCCCGGCCCAGCGGGTTTGGGCCGACCCCAAACCTGCGGTTATGGGGGAGAACACCGACGGATGCACGTGCCAGTCGGACACCCCCCGCGCTACAGTTCGTGCACAGCGGCCCGGTCCCATCCCGGCCGCCGCCCGGCGGTGCCCACGGCCCGCCGCCACGACCCGGGCGGGTCCCCACACCGCCCTCGGCCCGCCGAACACCCCGAGCCCACGGGGGTGCCGTCGGGTCCCGGCCGTACCGACACGGCCACGGCGCAGGCCCACCGAGCCGACCGACATCGACCCCCGCGGGCCGAGCCGACCGACGACACCGAACCCCGCGAGCGGACGCGCCCGTACAGAGGATCCATGAAGCCCACACCGAACGCCAAGGCCACCCGACTGCTGCGCACCACCGCGCAGCGGATCGTCGCGGTGCTCCGGCGCAAGGTGCTGTTCCGCTACCGGCTCGTCCTCATCACCCTGGTCGTCCTCGCCGTCGGCATCGGCGTGGGCGCCGTCTGGGGACCCGCCGGCTGGTTCCCGCCCAGTTCCACGATCCTGACCGTCCTGGCCGGCGGGCTGCTGCTCAAGCGCAAGAGCCTGGCCTTCCTCCTCGGCGTGGTCGCCGCCGTCCTCGTCTTCGTCGCCTTCATGCTCGACTTCGGTCAGGTCGGTCCCGGGCTGCTGGTCACCATCGGCGTCACCGCCGTCCTGTCCTACCTGCTGTCGGGCGTGCGCGAACGCCTCGGAGTGCAGGGTCTCAGCGGCGAGATGATGCTCCTGGACCTGCGCGACCGGCTCCGTCACCAGGGCAGGCTGCCCGAGCTCCCCGGCGGCTGGGGGCGCACCGCCGTCCTGCGCCAGGCCGGCGGATCCTCCTTCGGCGGTGACTTCGTCGTCTCCCACCGCGACGGCGAGCGGCTGGACATCGCCGTGGTCGACGTCTCCGGCAAGGGCGTCGACGCCGGTACCCGCGCCCTGCTGCTCTCGGGCGCCTTCAGCGGTCTCATCGGGGCCGTCCCCACCGGGGAGTTCCTCGCCCACTGCAACGACTACCTCATGCGCACCGGCGGCGGTGAGGGATTCGTCACCGCCGTCCACCTGAGCGTGGACCTGGGCAACGGCGAGTACCGCATCGCCTCCGCCGGCCACCCGCCCGCGCTCCATTACGACGCGGGCACCGGGGTGTGGAGCACCACCGAGGCCAAGGGCGTGGTCCTGGGCGTCATCCCCGAGATGACCTACACGTCGGTCCGCGGCCGGCTCCGCCCCGGTGACGCCATCATGCTCTGCACCGACGGCCTCATCGAGACACCCGGCGAGGACCTCGACGCGGGCATCGACCGCCTGCTCGGAGCCGCCGAGACGCTGGTCACCCGGGGCTTCTCCACGGGCGCCGGAAAGATCGTCGACTCCCTCAGCAAGGACAAGAACGACGACTGCGCCCTCGTCGTCCTCTGGCGGCACTGACACCCCGGGACGGAACGCCGGGGCCCGCCACCGGCCCCGGGGCGGGTAAGGTCGGGATGCTCCCCGTCCCGTGTACGGTCGGCCGTCCCCGTACACGTCTTCCGGGCATCCGCGCGCGCCCTTCCCCGCCCCCGGCGCCGACTCCGCGCGGGCCCTCACACCGGTGACGACGGGACCCGGAGCCGCCATTCGAAACCGGTGTCGCCCCGTGGGCCGTGCCCGCCGGGCGTAGGAGAACGCGAGGGGGTGCTTCGCATGTCAGAAGGCGAGCGCGCTGAAGAACTCATCGATCTGGTCGAGAACAACGACCTGACCGGTATCCGGCTCTGGTTGGCCGAACACAGGCCCTACGAGATCGCCGACGAACTCTCCCGCATGACGAGCGGAGAGGCGATCATCCCCTTCCGGCTCCTGGACAAGGACCGGGAGCTGGAGGTCTTCGAGGAACTCGATCCCGGCCAGCAGCAGGCCATCCTCCTGGGCCTGCGCGACAGCGCCTTCCACGAGATCCTGGAGGAGATGGACCCCGACGACCGGGCCCGTCTCATCGGGGAGGCCCCCGCCAAGATCGCCACCCGCGCCCTGGCCGGGCTCAGCCCCGCCGAACGCAAGATGACCGCGGCGCTCCTGGGCTACCCCGAGGACTCCGTCGGCCGGTACATGACCCCCGAGACGGTCGTCCTGCACCGCGACCTCACCGTGGGCCGGGCCCTGGAGATCGTGCGCGTCAAAGGGGCCGACGCGGAGACCATCTACACCCTGCCGGTGGTCACCGACGGGCGCCGTCTCGTCGGCACCGTCACCCTGGGCGACCTGGTCGTCAACGACGACGCCCGGCTGCTCAAGGACATCGTGGACGTGTTCGCGCCGCGGGTGCGGGCCACCCACCCCGCCGAGGACGCCGCCCGCCTCATGCAGGAGGCCAACCTGGTCTCCCTGTCGGTGGTCGACTCCGAGGACCGGTTCGTGGGCCTGCTGACCTTCGACGACGCCCTGGAGCTCATCGAGGCGGCCGACTCCGAGGACATGGCCCGCCAGTCCGGTGCCAGTCCCGTCGGCGACCACTACGTCACCGTGGGCGTGCTGCGCCTGGTCGGGGCCCGTTCGGTGTGGCTCATGCTGCTCATCGTGGCGGCCACCCTCACCGTCAACGTCATGCAGGTCTTCGAGGCGACCCTGGAGGAGGTCACGGCCCTGGCGGTGTTCGTGCCGATGCTCATCGGCACGGGCGGCAACGTCGGCGCCCAGTCCGCCACCGCGATCGTGCGCGCCCTGGCCGTCGGTGAGGTGCGGGTGCGCGACCTGCCCCAGGTCATCTGGAAGGAGGCCCGGGTCGGCCTGCTGCTCGGCATCATGCTCGCGGGCCTGGCGCTGGCCATCGGGGCGCTGCTGGTGGGGTTCCAGATCGCCGTGGTGGTGGCCCTCTCGGTCATCGCCATCTGCACCTGGGCGGCGATCATCGGATCGTCCATGCCCCTGCTGGCCCGCAAGGTGGGCGTGGACCCGGCGGTGGTGTCCTCCCCGATGGTGGCGACCCTGGTGGACGCCACCGGATTGCTCATCTACTTCTCGATCGCCCGGATCATCCTCGACCTCTGACCTCGGAGTGAACTCGGGTCGCACCGGGTATCGCCTTGTGTGCAGGACGGATCGAAGGGGGATTCCATGTCCGGTGCCGGAGATGCTTTCGACAAACTGAAGAAGGCCGTCGACGACAACGCCGACAAGGTCGAAGGATTCGTCGGTAAGGCCGCGGGTGCCGCCAAGAAGGCCACCGGCGGTGCCCACGACGACAAGATCGACAAGGGAAGCGACGCCGCCACCGATTACCTGCGCAAGCGCGCCCGGGAGAACCGGAAACGGTAGGGCCGTTCGGTCGGGGCGGGATCGGGTGTCCACAATGGAGGATGCCCGATCCCGCCCCGTCCCGATTCCAGGTCGCCTTGGCGCGCGTCCGCGTTCCGCTGATGTGGGTGGCCGCCGCGGCCCTGCTCGCCGGTTACGCCGGTCTGCCCTGGTGGATCGGATGGACCCTGTTCGCCGTCGCGCTGGCCGTGTACCTGCGTCTGGGCACCGTCCGGTGCGCGCCCCGCCTGCTGCGGCCCCCGGTCCGCGGTCGCTGGATGGCGTTGACGAGCCCGGTGGACGCGGTCCCCAGCCAGGGGACCCACGCCTACGGGCAGACGCACGCCCTCGGCCTGGTCGCCGAGGACGGCACCCGGCCGGACATCGGTTGGCGTCCGCTGAGCCGACCGCCCGAGGACTTCCCGGCGTTCGGCCGACCCGTGCGCGCGCCCGCCGACGGGATCGTCGTGAGCGTGCACGACCGGCGCCGCGATCACCGCAGCCGCAACTCCTGGCCGTGGCTGTTCGGCGCGGTCGTCGAGAACACCCTGCGCGAACTGCGCGGACCGGCCGGTCTCCTGGGCAACCACGTGATCATCGACATCGGCGGCGCGTACGTGCTCCTGGGTCATCTCCAACGGGGATCGATCACGGTGCGCCCCGGGGAGAGGGTCGAGGCGGGTCGGCCCATCGCCCGCTGCGGGAACTCGGGGGCCTGCACCGAACCCCAGGTGCGGATGCAGCTGATGGACCACCGGAGGCCGCTCCTGGCGGCGGGACTGCCGTTCCTGTGGGAACCCGGATGGAACGGGACGACGGACGACGCCGGGCTTCCCGAGACCTGGCGCCCGTTCGACGTCCCCGCTGGTCACGACTGTTCGGGGACGGGTTACCCTGAATCGGATCAGGTAAGGCGAACCTAACGTTCCAGGAAGGGGGCGGATGTGGGCGACATCGACGGACAGCCCTGCCGGCTCACGGTCTGCCGTGGGTGCTGCTGCGGGACGAAGAAGAAGGTCCCCGGAGTCGACCACAAGGCCCAGCTCGCCCGGCTCTCCGCCATCGACGACCACGCGGGCCGCACCGTGCCCGTCCGCACCAGCAAGTGCCTGGGCATCTGTTTCCAGGCCAACGTCGTGGTCGTGCAGCCCTCCCGGGCTGGCCGCACGGCCGGCGCCGGACCGGTCTGGCTGGGGGAGATGACCGAGGATCGGCTGCTCGACGCCCTCGACGACTGGATCTTCGCCGGCGGCCCCGGCCTGGCCCCCCTCCCGGAGGTCCTCGCCGATCACGTGACCTCGAAGAACGCCAAGAAGCCCAAGAAGCGCAAGAAGCCGAAGAAGGCCAAGGCGGCCAAGAAGGAGCGCAAGAAGGCGAAGGAGCGGAAGGCCGAGAAGGCCTCCCGCCCCTCGAAGAAGAAGGACGGTGACAAGCGCAAGAAGCGCGAGAAGAAGAAGCGGAAGAAGTAGCGCCTCAGCCGTGCTGCGGCGCGAACTGGGTCCGGTACAGCGCCGTGTAGAGGCCGTCCCGCCCCAGCAGCTCCTCGTGGGTGCCCCGCTCCAGGATCCGGCCGTCCTCCAGCACCAGGATCTGGTCGGCCTCGCGCACGGTCGCCAACCGGTGCGCGATGACCAGGGACGTGCGCCCGGCCAGGGCCACCGCCAGCGCCTCCTGCACCGCCGCCTCGGATTCCGAGTCCAGATGCGCGGTGGCCTCGTCCAGCACCACCACCGACGGCGCGCGCAGCAACAGCCGGGCGATCGCCAGCCGCTGCTTCTCACCGCCGGACAGCCGGTATCCCCGGTCGCCCACCATCGTGTCCAGTCCGTCGGGCAGCTGTTCCAACAGCGCGCCCAAGCGGGCCATCCGCAGTGACTCCTCCAGTTCCTCGTCGGTGGCGTCGGGTCGGGCGTAGCGCAGGTTCGCCCCGATCGTGTCGTGGAACAGCTGCGCGTCCTGGGTGACCACGCCCACCGCCTCGCGCAGCGAGTCGGAGGCCGACTCCCGCAGGTCCAGGCCGCCGATGCGCACCGTGCCCTCCGTCGGGTCGTACAACCGCGACACCAGGTGCGTCAGCGTCGTCTTCCCGGCCCCCGAGGGACCGACCAGGGCCACCATCGTCCCGGGCTCGGCCCGCAGCGACACCCCGCTCAGCACCTGGGTGCCCTCGGTGCCGCGCGCCTGCGGGTTGAGCTCCAGGGAGGCCACCGACGTCTCCTCCGCGCCCGGGTAGCGGAACGACACGTTGTCGAACTCCACGCTCGCCGGACCGGACGGGACCGGCCGGGCGTCGGGAGCCTCCTTGATCCCGGGCTCCAGGTCCAGCACCTCGAAGACCCGGTCGAAGGACACCAGCGCGGTCATGATCTCCACGTGCACGTTGGACAGGGTCGTCACCGGTCCGTACAGGCGCACCATCAACGTGGTCAGCGCCACCAGGGTGCCGACCTCGAAGGCGCCGTCCACCGCCAGCACGCCGCCGACGCCGTAGACCATCGCGGTCGCCAGCGCGGTGATCATCCCCAGCATGGTGAACAGCAGCCCGCCGAACACCGCCTGGCGTACCCCCAGGTCGCGCACCCGGGCGGCCCGCCGGGAGAACCCGGTCGACTCCTCCTCCGGCCGTCCGTACAGCTTGACCAGCATGGCCCCACCGACGTTGAACCGCTCCGTCATCAGGGAGCTCATGTCGGCGTTGGTGTCCATCGCGTCCCGGGAGATGTGCGCCAGCCGGCGCCCGATGAACCTGGCGGGCACCAGGAACAACGGCACCAGCGCCAGCGCCATGAGGGTGATCTGCCAGGACAGCGCGGCCATGGTGATGATCACGGCGGTCACGCTGACCAGGTTGGAGACCACCGACTGCAACACCGAGGTGATCGCCCGCTGGGCCCCGACCACGTCGGTGTTCAACCGGCTGATGAGCGAGCCGGTCTGGGTACGGGTGAAGAACGCCAGCGGCATCCGCTGTACATGGGTGAAGACCTGGGTGCGCAGCAGGTAGATGACGCCCTCGCCGATGCGCGCCGACAACCAGCGGCCGGTCAGCGCCAGCAGGCCCTCCACGAAGGCCAGGACACCGGCCGTGACCGCCAGCCACATCACCAGCGTCGCGTCGCCGGGGATGATCCCCCGGTCGATGATGGCCTTGAGCAGCAGCGGGTTGGCCACCACGATGACGGCGCCCACCGAGGTCACGAACAGGAACAACAGGATCGCCCGCCAGTGGGGGCGGGCGTAGGAGACGATCCGACGGGTGATGCCGGGGGGCAGTTGCTGCCCGCGGGCACTCCCGTCGTTGACCAGGGCCCTATAGGAGAGCCGACCGGACATCATGGACATCTGAGCCTCGATTCGCGTTACGCGTGGGTCAACAACCGCCCGCGCGCCCGACTTCCCGAGGGGGTCTCAGAGGGCGTGGGCCAGTCGGCCCAGCGCGGCGGTGGTGGAACGGCCGGGGGTGAAGGGCAGTTCCCAGGAGAGGGCGCCCAGCGCCTCCGCCCCGAGGATCTTGGCGCGGGTGTAGCGGTCACCCGCGGTGAAGGCGAGGGCGGCGGGGGCCAGGGGGCGCAGGACCTCGGTGTAGGCCGACCAGTCGGCGACCTCGGGCGGCCCGTCGATGACGAAGGCACCGGTGACGGAGCGCAGGGCGGCGATGGTCTCGGCGCGCTCCTCCTCCGGGTTCACCGGTCGGCCGGGCCCCTTCCAGGCGCGCACGCGCTCGTCGCACTCGATCCCCACGACGAGGGGCAGCCCCCGGTCGGCGATGGCCTGGAGGAAACGGATGTGCCCGACGTGCAGGACGTCGAAGACGCCGGTGACGACGGCGGGCCGTTCCAGCCCTTCCGGTCGTTGGAACCAGCGTGCGCTCAGCGCCGTATCCACCTCGGTCATCAGCCACCCGCTCCGTTCAGGGGCGCCCGTCCGGCCTCGATGTCGGCGTCCCCACCCGAAAGGTCAACGTACCCGGTCGCGCCGGGTATTCCTGCTCTGGCCGAACAACGTTCGGTTCTGTGAGAGGGGTCACGGTCCGGGGGTGGGAAAAGGCGAAAGGCGAGGGTCGGTGTCCCGATCGGGACACCGACCCTCGCCGTCGATGAGCGGGCGACGAGAATCGAACTCGCATGACCAGCTTGGAAGGCTGGGGTTCTACCATTGAACTACGCCCGCGTGGCGCCGGAGCCCTTGAGTTTCCTCTAGACTCGTGGAGCCGACGGAGACAAGAGTACAGTCTCCGGGGCGTTGGTCGCACACCCCTTTCGGGGCGTGCGATCGTCGTGTACGACCCGAGGTCGAGGAAGGGCACAGAGCCGGACACGGTCATCGGGTGCGCGGGGTGTGGCGCAGCTTGGTTAGCGCGCATGCTTTGGGAGCATGAGGCCGCGGGTTCGAATCCCGCCACCCCGACGAAAAACCGACCGCGACGGCGGCTTCAGGCCGTGCGCGGTCTCCCCCTGTGCATCTGCCCTAGACTTGGTGCGATCAGCAGGAAACTGTAAGTCCCAGCCCGTCGCAGGGCACCCCGACGCGGTGATCGTCAGATCTTCCGGGGGTGCGCGCGTGCATTCGCCGTTGTGTGGTGCGCCTGCGGGCCGACGCGGACACCAGCCGGCAAACCTAGGAGTACCGCCCCGTGAAGACCGTTGTCGAGGAGCTGAGCCCCACCCGGGTCAAGCTGACCGTCGAGGTGCCCTTCGAGGAACTCGATCACGCTTTCGACGTGACCTACAAGTCGCTCGCGAAGCAGGTTCGGATCAAGGGCTTCCGCCCGGGCAAGGCGCCGGCCCGACTGATCGACCGCTACGTCGGCCGCGGCGCGGTCATCAGCGAAGCGGTCAACCACGCCGTGCCCGAGCTTTACAACGAGGCCATCCAGAAGGAGGAGATCTTCGCGCTCGGCCAGCCCGACGTCGAGGTCACCAAGCTGGAGGACAACGACGAGCTCGCCTTCACGGCCGAGGTCGACGTCCGCCCCAAGTTCGAGGTCGCCGACTACAAGGGCATCGAGGTGACCGTCGACAACGCCGAGGTCACCGAGGAGCAGATCGACGAGCAGCTCGGCTTCCTGCGCGAGCGCTTCTCCACCCTGGCCGGCGCCGAGCGCCCGGTGGAGGACGGCGACCACGTCTCCATCGACCTCTCCGCCTCCATCGACGGTGAGAAGCTCGACGACGTCGCCGTCACCGGCTACTCCTACGAGGTCGGCACCAACACCATGCTGGAGGGTCTGGACGAGACCCTGCGCGGCATGGAGTCCGGCGGCGAGGCCACCTTCTCCACCACCCTGGTGGGCGGCGAGCACGAGGGCCGCGAGGCCGACGTGACCGTCACCGTGCACAGCGTCAAGGTGAAGGAGCTGCCCGAGCTGGACGACGAGTTCGCTCAGCTGGCCAGCGAGTTCGACACCATCGGCGAGCTGCGCGAGGACGTGCGCAAGCGCATGACCGAGGTGCGTCGCATCCAGCAGATCTCCTCCGCCCGTGACAAGGCCCTGGAGAAGCTGATCGAGTCGATCGAGCTGCCGCTGCCCGACGCGGTCGTCGACGAGGAGATCCAGCGCCGTCGCGAGAGCCTGGAGCAGCAGCTCGCGCAGAGCGGCCTCACCAAGGAGGCCTACCTGGAGTCGCAGGAGAAGACCGAGGAGGAGTTCGACGAGGAGCTGACCACCGGCGCCCGCTCCGCGGTCAAGGCCGGGTTCATCCTCGACCAGCTCGCCATCCAGGAGGACCTGAGCGCCGACCAGGGCGAACTCAGCCAGTACGTGTTCGAGCAGGCCCAGCGCATGGGCGTGAGCCCGGACCAGCTGGCCCAGCACCTGGTGCAGTCCAACCAGATCCGCGTCGCCTTCACCGAGGTCGTCCGCGGTAAGGCCATGGACCTGGTCCTGTCCTCGGCGAAGATCACCGACGAGGACGGCAACGTCATCGAGCAGGAGACCGCCGAGGAGAAGGCCGCCAAGGCCGCCGCCCAGGCCGTCGAGGGCCTGGAGGTCATCGAGGAGGACACCGAGTCCGCCGCCGAGGAGACCCCGGCCGACGACGTCAAGGCCGAGGACACCAAGGCCGACGACGCCAAGTAGGTCCCGCGCTCGACGAGCGTTCACGGGCCCCGCACGACCCCAGGGTCGGGCGGGGCCCGTCCCCTTTCCCGGATCCCCTCCTCCCTTCCGTGGCGGAACCTCCCTTTATTCCCGCCCCCGGACCCCTCCTTGTTCGCCGACAGGGGAACGGGCGCCGCCGGGCTCGCGCCACCCTGCGCTCAAAGCGAACAGGCACGGGATCCGTGCAACCCCGGTGTCGGTCGGCGTTAGTGTCGCTGTATCGCAACCGTTTCGATTCCGGAGCAGGTGACGAGAGTGCCGCCGATCTTCAATGAGTCCTCGCGATTCGACGCTCGTACGTCGGAGCCGCAGTTTTCCCCTTTTCTTGAGCAGACGCCTCAGCGCCTGTTGCGCCAGCGAATCGTTTTCCTCGGCCAGCAGGTCGACGACGAGATCGCCAACCGACTGGTGGGTGAACTCCTCTTGCTGTCCGCCGAGGACCGCCAGCGGGACATCACCCTGTACATCAACTCGCCCGGTGGTTCCGTGACCGCCGGCATGGCGATCTATGACGTCATGCAGTACATCCCCAACGACGTGCGCACGGTGGGGATCGGCATGGCCGCCTCCATGGGGCAGATGCTCCTGTGCGCCGGTACCCCCGGCAAGCGCTACGCGCTTCCGCACACCCGGGTCATGATGCACCAGCCGTCCGGCGGTATCGGTGGTACCGCCTCCGACATCCGCATCCTTGCGGACCAGCTGATGTACGTGAAGAAGATGTTCATCGCGAAGATCTCCGAGCACACCGGTCAGACGGTCGAGCAGATCGAGAAGGACGCCGACCGCGACCGCTGGTTCACCGCGCAGGAGGCCAAGGATTACGGCCTCATCGACGAGGTCCTGGAGGGCACGCTCGACGTGACCCGGGACCGCGGATAGCGAGTGGTCGGTGAACGGAACCGTCGAGCCTCGGAGCATCCGGGGCCGGTACGGTGACCCCGACCGACCCGGTGGTGCCGGGATCGGCGTAGTGCGTGGAAGCGTGGAAGGCGTGAAATGACCGAGTTCAACCCCTTTATCGGCGGCACCGCCCCGATGGCTCCCCAGGGCCGCTACGTCCTGCCGTCCTACGTGGAGCGGACGTCCTACGGCGTCAAGGAGATGAATCCGTACAACAAGCTGTTCGAAGAGCGGATCATCTTCGTCGGCGTGCAGATCGACGACACGTCGGCCAACGACCTCATGGCCCAGCTCATCACCCTGGAGCAGCTCGACTCCGAGCGTGACATCCAGATGTACATCAACTCGCCGGGCGGATCGTTCACGTCGCTCATGGCGATCTACGACACGATGCAGTTCGTCCGCCCGGACATCCAGACGGTGTGCATCGGTCAGGCCGCCTCCGCCGCGGCCATCCTGCTCGCGGGCGGGACCAAGGGCAAGCGCGGCGCGCTGCCCAACGCCCGCATCCTGATCCACCAGCCCGCCACGGAGGGCATGCACGGTCAGGCCAGCGACATCGAGATCCAGGCCAACGAGATCACCCGGATCCGGACCCAGCTGGAGACCACGCTGGCGCGGCACACGGGCCGTACGCCCGAGCAGGTGTCCAAGGACATCGAGCGGGACAAGATCCTCACCGCCGAAGAGGCCAAGGAGTACGGCATCATCGACTTCGTGCTGCCGTACCGCAAGGCGTCCCTGAACAAGTAGACCCCGCGGACAAGGGTCGAGAAGGCGTCGACCGGACCGGTCTTCAACCCGCCCGGAAGGGCCCGGTGGTGAAGCCGGTCCGGTTTTTCGCTTAGTCTGGCGAAAGAGCGACACACAGATCGCCTGTCCGTGCGCGGTCGGAGGCGGAACCCGTATCCGCGCGGCCCCGTACGCGACGTCGGCGGCCTTAGTTTCGAGGAGTGGCTGGGTGGCACGCATCGGCGACGGCGGGGACCTGCTGAAGTGCTCGTTCTGCGGCAAGAGCCAGAAGCAGGTGAAGAAGCTCATCGCCGGCCCCGGCGTGTACATCTGCGATGAGTGCATCGACCTGTGCAACGAGATCATCGAGGAGGAGCTCGCCGATTCCACGGAGCTCTCCTGGGACGCGTTGCCCAAGCCTCGGGAGATCTACGAGTTCCTGGACTCGTACGTGATCGGTCAGGATCAGGCCAAGAAGGCGTTGTCGGTGGCGGTGTACAACCACTACAAGCGGGTGCGTTCG
>NZ_JAVREP010000029.1:0-52377 GCF_031845465.1 Nocardiopsis lambiniae
GGCCCGCGACGCGCACGCGTCGCGGGCCGCCGCCGTTCACGAGGTGAGGACCTTGACCAGCCGGTCCACGTCCTCCTCGGTGTTGTACAGGTGGAACGCGGCCCGCAGCCGCCCGTCCCGGGCGGCCACCACGATGCCCTCGGCGGTCACCCGTTCCATCCCGCCGGCCGGGAGCGGGACGGACACGATCGCCGACCCGGTCGGCTCCAGGTCCAGCGAGGTGCGCAGCAGGTCGCCGAGCGCGACGTCGTGTTCGCGCACCGCGGCCTCCCCCACCTCCTCCAACAGGGCCAGGGAGTGCTCCAGGCCCGCCCACGCCGGCCATATCGGGGGCAGGTCCAGGCGGCGGGCCCCCGCGGCGAGCGGCAGCGGCCCGCCGTACAGGTTCCGCCACGGGTCCTCGGCGGCGTACCAGTTCGCGGCCAGGGGGGACAGCTCCGCCAGCGCCTCGTCGGTGCCGGTGAGGAACGCCGAGCCGCGCGACCCCAGCAGCCACTTGTAGGTGCTGCACACCGTGTAGTCGATCCGGTCGGCGTCCGGTGTCAGCCACCCCGCGGCCTGGGTGACGTCGACCATCAACCGGGCCCCGTGCGCGGTGCGGGCCGCCAGCAGGTCCTCCAGCGGGGCGATGCGCCCGTCGGAGGACTGCACCGCCGACACCGCCACCAGTCGGGTGTCCGGGCCGACCTCCTCGGCCAGGTGCTCCAGCGGCACCTCGCGGACGGTGACGTCCTCCCGGGCCAGGAACGGGTGCACCACCGAGCTGAACTCGCGTTCGGCGGTGAGCACCTCGGCTCCCGGCGGCAGCGACGCGGCGATGGTCCCGACGAACTGGGAGGTGTGCGATCCGATGGCGGTGCGTTCGGCGGGCACCCCGAGGAGCCGGGCGTAGGCGGCGCGGGCGCGTTCGATGCCCGGATCCGCGTCGGCGGGCGAGAACAGGCCGCCGGCCACATCGTGGGTGAGCCGGAGCGTGGCCGCCAGCGCGGTGTCGGGGGTCAGGCCGTGGGTGGCCGTGTTGAGGTAGACGGTCTCGGGGGAGAAGCGCCGTCGTGCGGTGTCGAGCCGGGCACGGGTGGAATCGTCCATGCCCCTCATGCTCACAGTGCCCGAGAACCGGGTTCAAGGGCCGATCCGGTCGGGATTGGCCTCTGAAGGGGGGTGCCGCCGCGCGAGGGGTGTCCGTCGGGGCCGGCGGGGTGAGGCGGGTCAGTTGCGGAACTTGGCCTGGGCGTCGGTGGAGCCGGCCATGAGCTTGTTGAGCAGCCGGACCAGTTCGCGACGTTCGTCGGGTTCCAGTGCGTCGGCCCAGGCGGATTCGCGGCGGTTGTGGGCGCGGAATCCGCCGAGGATGGCCCGGTAGCCCGCCTCGGTCAGGCTGAGCTGGAGGGCGCGGCGGTCGTGGACGGCGCGTTCGCGCAGGATGAGCCCGTCGCGTTCGAGCGTGTTGAGCAGCGCCGACAGCGCGGCCCGGCTCATACCGGAGATCTCGGCGGTGGTCTTGGCCTCCATGGGTCCGGCCAGCCACAGCGCGAAGATCACCCGGAATCCGGGCCAGGTGAGCCCGCGCGGGCGGTGGACGGTGGATTCCAGGTCGTAGATGACCATGCTGGTGGCCCGGTTGAGGGTCAGGACCATGCGCATGGCGTCGGCGTTGACGGAGGGCAGTTCCTGTTCGGCCTTCTGCACCGCGTAGTCGACGAACGACCAGAAGGTCAGGTCATGGGGGGGAGCGGTGTCATGGGTCACGGGACCAGGGTAATACCTGGACTCCGGGCCGCGTTTACCGCTGTTTTCCTTTTTCCGTGCCCGTGTCGTTCAGGAGTGATGCCGGGTGAACGGATAGCGACGATCGCGAGGGCGTCGCCTCTCGGGGGTCGGGTGGGAGTTGTGTGACGTTCCGTTCTCCATGCGTTGTCCGGTGGTGTTCTGTTGTCTTTTTCGGGTGATGTCGGAGCCTTTTCGGGCTGTGGTCCCGGGAGTGGGTGACCCGGGGTGGGGCGGCGGTGACGGTGTGCCGTCGAGGGGAAGGGTGGGGGAGACGGGCAGGTCGGAGTATGGGCGACCGCGATCGCAGGACGTAGAGTGTGATCTGTATCACCCATGAGATGGCTCTGCGCCTCTTGGTCGGGTGACGCGGGGCACGTTATGGTGCGAATCATCAAACGTTTGATCAATTGGGCGGCGGCAGTCGCCCGCAGCGAGTGAAGGGGTCCCCACGACCATGGCAGCCAAGCCGTTCGCCTCGTCCGCCGATACCGAGGCCAAGCAGCAGACCCTGGAGGTCCTTGCCGACGGCGTCTACGCGCTCACGGCCGAAGGAGACCCCAACGTGGGCGCCATCGAGGGCGAGGACTTCCTCGTGGCGTTCGAGGCCATGGCCACCCCCACCGCGGCCCGCGAGTGGCTGGCCACGTTGCGCGAGCACACCGACAAGCCCGTCCGTTACCTCGTGCTCTCCCACTACCACGCGGTCCGCGTCCTGGGGGCCAGCGCCTTCGACGCCGAGATCGTCATCACCCACGAGAAGACCCACGAACTCATCCGCGAACGCGGCAAGGAGGACTGGGCCAGCGAGTTCGGCCGCATGCCCCGCCTGGCCAAGGACGCCGACTCCGTCCCCGGCCTCACCTGGCCCACCCAGACCTTCGCCGACCGCACCACCATCGACCTGGGCGGCGACCGCGGCGAACTCGTCCTGGAGTACTTCGGCCGCGGCCACACCGAGGGCGACATCGTCGCCTGGCTGCCCAAGCACGGGATCCTCTTCGCCGGCGACCTCGTCGAGGCCCAGGCCGCCCTCTACACCGGCGACGCCTTCCACAAGGACTGGGCCGGCGCCACCCTCGACAAGGTCAAGGCCCTGGGCGCCGAGATGCTCGTCGGCGGACGCGGCGCCGTCAGCCGCGGGCGCGAGGAGGTCGACGCCGCCATCGAGCAGACCCGAGGCTTCCTCGACGTCATGATCCGCGAGGTCGGCGCCGTCCACGAACGCGGCGGCACCCTCAAGGAGGCCTTCGAGGCCACCCACGCCGCCCTCGTCGACGACTACGGCCACTGGCCCATCTTCGAGCACTGCCTGCCCTTCGACGTCTCCCGCCTGTGGGACGAGTTCTCCGGCATCGAGCGCCCCGTCATCTGGACCGCCGAACGCGACCGCGAGGTCTGGGACCTGCTCCAGGGCTGACGCCCCCGGCGGCGGGAACCGTCTCGGCCCTTCCCGTCGCCCCGCGCCGTCCGCCCCGGCGGCGCGCCGCGCGCCCGCCGGGGCCCACCGACCCCGGGCCCCACGGCCCGACACAGCCACCGACGACCATCGCCCCCCCGGGGCGCCGACGCCCAGGAGCCGACATGCGACCTCCCGCTCCACGCCCTCCCGCCGACACCTCCGCCGAGCCCGTCCTGGTGCTCGGCGCGGGCCCCGTCGGCCAGACCGCGGCCCTGCTGCTGGCCCGGCGCGGCGTCCCCGTCCGCATCGTCGACTCCCGCCCCGAACGCGACGCCATCGGCTCCAAGGCCATCTGCCAGCAGCGCGACGTCCTGGACGTGTGGGACTGGGTGGGCGCCGGCGAGGTCGCCCAGGAGGGCCTCACCTGGGACACCGCCCGCACCTTCTACCGCGACAGCGAACTGTTCAGCGTCCGCCTCTCCGACCCGGGCGCCTCCCCCCTGCCGCCCTTCGTCAACATCTCCCAGTCCCGCACCGAGGAGATCCTCGACCGCCGCCTCGTCGAGGCCGGCGTCCACATCTCCTGGGACCACACCGTCACCGACCTGGTCCAGGACGAGCACGGCGTCACCGTCACCTGCGACACCCCCAGCGGTCCCGTCCGCCTGAGCGGCACCCACGCCCTGTCCTGCCTGGGCGCCCACGGCGGCGTCGTCCGCCGCGCCCTGGGCCTGACCTTCGACGGCACCAGCTTCGAGGACCGCTTCCTCATCTGCGACATCCGCGCCGACCTCGGTGAGTGGGCCCGCGAACGCCGCTTCTACTTCGACCCCGAGTGGAACCCCGGCCGTCAGGTCCTCATCCACCCCTGCCCCGACTCGGTGTTCCGCATCGACTGGCAGGTCCCCGCCGACTTCGACCTGGACGCCGAGGAGGGCAGCGGTCGACTCGACGCCCGCATCCGACAGATCATCGGCGACGAACCCTACGAGATCGTCTGGCACTCGGTGTACCGGTTCCACACCCGCGTCGTGGACCGCATGCGCTCCGGTCGCGTCCTCCTGGTCGGCGACAACGCCCACCTGGTCGCCCCCTTCGGCGCCCGGGGCCTCAACTCCGGCGTCCAGGACGCCGAGAACGCCGCCTGGAAGATCGCCTACGTCCGCGCCGGCTGGGCCGACGAGGAGTTCCTGGAGACCTACCACACCGAGCGTCACGCGGCGGCCCTGGAGAACGCCGACGTCACCAGCGCCACCATGCGCTTCCTCGTCCCCCAGGACGAGACCGAGCACACCACCCGCCTCACCGTCCTGGAACGCGCCCTCACCGAGGAGGACGCCCGCGCCCACGTCGACTCCGGCCGCCTCGCCGAACCCTTCTGGTACGTCGACTCCGCGCTCACCACCCCCTGCCCGGACCGGCCCTTCGGCGGGCGCCCGCCCCGCGGCCGGGCGCCCGCCCCCTGCCCCGGTGTCATCGCCCCCGACGCCCCCGTGGACCTGCCCGGCGAGGACGCCCCCGCCCGGTTGCGCCCCCTGCTCCGCGAGGGCCTCACCCTGCTGCTGGGCCCCGCCCCCGACGGGACCGACCCCGCCGCGCTGCGCGAGCGCGCCCTGGCCGCCGCGCTGGAGGCCACCGACGCCCCCGTCGCCGCGTTCCACCTCACCGACATCGACGCCACCGGCGCGCTCACCAAGGCCCTGGCCTGCGACCCCGGGCAGGTGTGGATCCTGCGACCCGACGCCCACATCGCCGCCGTCGTCGGCGCGGACGACCCCGCGACCGTCACCGCCGCCGTGCGCACCTGCCTGGGGCGGACGAGCGCCCCGGCCGGCGAACGTCCCGCACCGACCCTCTGACCACCGACGCCCACAAGCCGAAGGACACGTCATGGCCTACTACCGCCAGGTCGGCGAGGTGCCCCGCACCCGCCACACCCAGCACCGCACACCCGAGGGCGGCCTCTACTACGAGGAGCTGATGGGGGAGGAGGGCTTCTCCGCCGACTCCTCCCTGCTCTACCACCGCGCCATCCCGTCGGCCATCGTCGACGCCGCCGAGTGGGAGGTCCCCGACCAGGGCCGCACCCGCAACGCGCCCATGGTGCCGCGCCACCTCAGGCTCCACTCGCTCTTCGGCGACCGGGAGTGGAAGGCCGCCGACGTCGTGGAGTCGCGCCGCCTCGTGCTGGGCAACGACGACGTGCGCATCTCCTACGTCGTGGCCGGCGCGCCCTCGCGGCTCTACCGCAACGGCATCGGCGACGAGTGCGTCTACGTGGAGTCCGGGAGCGCCCGCGTGGAGACCGTGTTCGGCCTGTTGGAGGTCGGTCGCGGCGACTACGTGATCCTGCCGCGCGCGACCACCCACCGCTGGGTGCCCACCGGCGACGAACCGCTGCGCGCCTACGTGGTCGAGGCCAACAGCCACATCGCCCCGCCCAAGCGCTACCTGTCCCGGTACGGCCAGCTCCTGGAGCACGCCCCCTACTGCGAACGCGACCTGCGCGGCCCCTCCGAGCCGCTCCTGGCCGAGGGCGAGAACGTCGACGTGCTGATCAAGCACCGCGGTGACGGGCCCGGCGGCATCTCCGGAACCCGCTACACCTACCCCACGCACCCGTTCGACGTGGTCGGCTGGGACGGGTGCCTGTACCCGTACGCCTTCAACATCGACGACTTCCAGCCCATCACCGGCCGCGTCCACCAGCCGCCGCCCGTGCACCAGGTGTTCGAGGGCCACAACTTCGTCATCTGCAACTTCGTACCGCGCAAGGTGGACTACCACCCCGGGGCCATCCCGGTGCCCTACTACCACTCCAACGTGGACTCCGACGAGGTCATGTTCTACTGCGGGGGCGACTACGAGGCCCGCAAGGGATCCGGGATCGGCCAGGGCTCCATCTCCCTGCACCCCGGCGGCCACTCCCACGGCCCCCAGCCCGGCGCCTACGAGCGCAGCATCGGCGCGGAGGCCTTCGACGAACTCGCCGTCATGGTCGACACCTTCCGTCCCCTCGACCTGGGCGAGGGCGGCATCGCCTCCGACGACGGCACCTACGCCTGGACCTGGGCCGGAGGGAGGCGCCGGTCATGAGCGACGTCCTGTACCGCGCGCTGTTCGACGACGCGGCCCTGTTCCCGCCCGGCAACGCACCCATGGGCGAGGCACTGCCCGCCCACCGCGGGCACCGGACCTCGGCGCGGGCGCGTTACGTCGGACCCTTCCTGGTCTCCGACGCCCGGGTCGGGGAACTGCGCGCGGTGCTCTCCCGCGAGGACGGCGGCCATCCGCCGCTGGAGGTCGTGGTCACCGTCCCCGGCGGGGCCGACGGGATCGCCGCCGCCGTCGGCAACGTCCTGGCCGACCCGGTACTGCGCCTCAAGGGTCTGGAGGTCGCGGCGACTCCGGGCGGGACCGCCGACGTCACCGCCGCGCTGGACGCCCACCTGCCCGACGACGTCGAAGGGTACGTGGAGGTCTCCCGCCAGGGCGGGGCCGAGGGGATCCGTGCCGACCTGGCGGCGCTCGCCGGGGCCGGGCGCAACGCCAAGTTCCGCACCGGTGGGCTCACCGCCGACGCCCACCCCACCGAGACCGAACTGGCCGGGGCCCTGTACGCCGCCGTCGAACTCGGAACGCCCTTCAAGTGCACCGCCGGACTGCACCACGCCGTCCGGCACACCACCGCCCAGGGGTTCGAACAGCACGGGTTCCTCAACGTGCTGCTGGCCACCGACACCCTCCTCAAGGGGGGCACGGCCGAGGACGCCGCCGCGACCCTCGCCGACCGGGACGGGCGCGCCCTGGCCGCCCGCGCCGGCGGGCTCACCGACGCCGAGGCGGAGGCGGTCCGCGCCGGGTTCCGGTCCTTCGGCACGTGCAGCGTCACCGAACCCCTGGAGGACCTCATCGTCCTCGGGGCGCTCACCTTCTGACCACCGTCCGGGGCGGGGCCGGGACGACCGGCCCCATCCCGGATCCGCACGCAGAAAGCACAGCCCATGCCCGACAGCTGGATCGATCCGTCCCCGGACACCGGGTTCGACCTGAACACCCTGCCCTACGGGGTCTTCGACGTCGGCGGCGATGAGGGGGCCGGCACCCGCGTCGGCACCGCCATCGGCCCCCACGTCCTCGACCTCGGCGCCGCCGCCCGCGCGACGGGCTCGCCCCACGCCGACGTGCTCGGCGCCCCGAACCTCGACGCGCTGCTGGCCGCCGGCCGCCCCGTGTGGGAGCGGGTGCGCGCCGAGCTGGTGGAGTGGCTCACCGACCCCGCCCACGAGGCGGCCGTGCGCCCCCACCTGGTGGACCGGGACGCGGTGCGGCTGCACCTGCCGTTCACCGTCGCCGACTACGTCGACTTCTACGCCTCCGAGCACCACGCCACGAACGTGGGCCGGATCTTCCGGCCCGACCAGGCGCCGCTCACCCCGAACTGGAAGCACCTGCCCATCGGTTACCACGGGCGGTCCGGGACCATCGTGGTGTCGGGCACCGACATCGTCCGGCCCACCGGGCAGCGCAAGCCGCCCACCGAGCCCGTCCCGGTGTTCGGCCCGTCGGCGCGCCTGGACATCGAGGCCGAGGTCGGGTTCGTGGTCGGCACCCCCAGCGCGATGGGGGAGCGGGTCGGCGTGGACGACTTCGCCGACCACGTGTTCGGGGTGTTCCTGCTCAACGACTGGTCCTCGCGCGACCTCCAGGCGTGGGAGTACGTTCCCCTGGGGCCGTTCCTGGGCAAGTCGTTCGCCACGTCGGTCTCGCCCTGGATCGTGCCGCTGGGCGCGCTGGAGGCGGCCCGGGTGGACCAGCCCGTCCAGGACCCCGAGCCGCTGCCCTATCTGAGGGGCGAGCGGCCGTGGGGTCTGGACCTGCGGCTGGAGGTGCGGCTCAACGGGCACGTGGTGTCGAGGCCGCCGTTCGCGCAGATGTACTGGACGGCGGCGCAGCAGCTCGCCCACATGACCGTCAACGGGGCGTCGCTGCGCACCGGCGACGTGTACGCCTCGGGGACGGTGAGCGGGCCCGAGGTGGGACAGCGGGGTTGTCTCCTGGAGTTGAGCTGGAGCGGAAAGGAGCCGATCCGGCTGCCGGACGGTACCGAGCGCACCTTCCTGGAGGACGGGGACGAGGTCACCATCACGGCGACCGCGCCGGGCGCGCACGGGGGGACCGTCCACTTCGGCGAGGTCACCGGGCGCATCCTGCCCGCGAGGTAGGAACGGGCCCGGGGAACATCGGGCCCGGGCGCGCGGAGGGCGGCTTCCGGGGACCGTCGCGACACGGCCGTCGGTCGCCCGCGGTCGGGCGCACGCCCGGAACACCCCGGTCGGGCGCCCGCCGTGGGCCTTCCCGGGGTGTCGCCGACCACCGGCGGGCCCCGAGGGCGCGTTCGGCTTCTTGCCGTGGGTGGGGAACGCGGGGTCCCGCCCCGGGGTCCGGGCGGGCCCCCGGAGGACGAGGGCGCCTCCCGGGGCAGGACGTCCCCGAGAACGTGGGGCCGGAAGAGGGACCGCTCACGGCGGTGGGCGCGCACGTGTACGCGGCGGCCGACCTCGAAGAGCACGACACCACCCACGAGGTGGCGGAGTACGCGCCGGGGTACCTGATGGTCGGTGACGACAGCGGCGGGTGGGGCCTCCCGGTACGCACGGGGACCCGGGATCGCCGGTGTTCGCCTCGGGCCCGGGGGACCTCGCCACGGAGGGCTTCGCGACCGTCGCCTCGGACGCGCGGACCTGGATCTCCGGGCTCGCCCCCTGAGCGAGACCGAGGCGAATCCTATTCCATGGCGGCGCGGGAAAAGATCTCCGCACCGAGGCGGCGCGGAGGGATAAACGCTGTTGATGTATCCGGGTGGCCCGATCCGATGTCGTTTACGAGAACGCCGGATGGTGAATTCCCGGCCTTCGGGGACGATTTCCCTCGTCGATCCCGGTGGGGAATCGTTCGCAACGGAACGCCTCGCCTCCAAGGTTTACCGAAGATCGTCCGTTGATCCCACGTATTCTCTGTGGCGCATTTCACGCATTTTTTGGGGAACTGGGTTCCACTCGGGCTGGTGGTCGTAAAGGTATTCTGATTTTACCCGAGGGTTCTTTGGGAGAGGAGTCATAGCAGCGGCGTGATTTTTCGATCACCCGGTGCTATGTTCCTTTTTCGGGCGGCATTGATCGACGAAATGCGCCATCCGAACAGGCCGAACATCGGTGTCCGCCCTTCGACCCCCCCAGGCGACCCCGAACAGGACCGCACGAGCATGAGCAGAACGACTTCCGCCCTGACCCGCAAAGCCCTCGGGAACGCCTCCCCCGGGCGGTTCGCCGCCCGCCTCATCGGAGTCCGCAAGTCCCACCGCACCCCCGGCGGGCCGGCGGTGGAGGCCCTGCGCGGAGTCGACCTGGCCGTGCCCACGGGCACCATGGTCGCCGTCATCGGACCCTCCGGCGCCGGCAAGTCCACCCTGCTCCACTGCGCCGCCGGCCTCACCCCCGCCGACTCCGGCGGGATCCACGTCGGCGAGACCTCCCTGTCGACGCTCAACGAACGCGCGCTGACCCGACTGCGCCGCGACCGGATCGGCCTCCTCCTACCCGGATTCGACCTCGTCCCCGCACTCACCGTCCGGGAGAACATCACCCTCCCCGTCGACCTGGCCGGACGCGGACGCGTCGACGCCGGGTGGTCGAACCGCGTCATCACCGCTTTCGGACCGGCGAACCGACTCGACCGCCGCCCCCGGGAACTCACCCCGGGCGAGCGGCGCCGCGCCGCCTGCGCGCGCGCCCTCATCGGCCGCCCCGAGATCCTCATCGCCGACGAACCCACCGCCGGACTGGACACCCGGGCCGCGGACGAGGTCCTCGCCCTCCTGCGCCTGGCCGTCTCCGACATGGGCCGGACGGTGCTCACGGCCACCCGAGACCCCTACGTCGCCTCCCGCGCCGACATCGTCGTCTTCCTGGGGGACGGCCGGGTCCTCGACCGGCTCTCCGCGCCCGACCAGCACGAGGTCCTGCTGCGGATGCGTCGGTCCGAGAGCGCCGCCCCCGCCCGTCACCGCCGGGCGGAGCGGTGATCGCCCCGACCGCCGCGCTGCGCGGCCTGCGCGCCCAGGGGACGGCCACGGTCGCCGCCGTGGTCGTGGCGGCGCTCACCACGGCCTGTGTCGTCGCGGCGCTCGCCGTCGGTATCGGCGTGCAACGCGGAGCGGACGCGTTCGTCGAGAAGGCCGACCACGACATCACGGTGATCGTCGGACCCGGAGCCGGGGCCACCCCCGACAGCATCGAGGTGGAACTGGCCCGGCGGATCTCCCGCATGGACGGTGTCGCCGAGGTGTACCCGATGGTGTCCGCGCCCGTCGAACTCTTCGACTACGACGGACGTCGCCTCGGCGACACCGACCGGTACCGCGACGCCGTCTCCTGGCACGACCGCGCCGGAGCCCCCTACACCTTCACCGCCGGCGAGGCGCCCGAACGCAGAGGCGAGGTCGCCCTGCCGAGCCCCGTCGTGGAGGCCTCCGGAGTCCTGATCGGCGACTCCGTCCTCATGCGGGTCGGCGACCGCGAGAACTGGCTCACCGTCACGGGGGCCTTCCAGGAGGTCGGGGGAACCGGGCCCGACGACACCACCGGAGCGCTGCTCAGCGCCTCCAACGCCCGTAACCTGCTGACCGGCACGCCCACCCGCGCGGACCGGCTCCTCGTCGCGGGGGAACCGGGTGTGGACGAGCGCGCCCTCGCCGACACCATCGTCACCGGCCTCGCACAAGAGACGGGAGAGCCCGACGAGGGCGCTGCGATGGCCGTCGGAGGCGCGGACGGGGAGGTCGCCGTCGTCCCCATGGAACGCCTCCGTCAGGAAAGGGCGGCACGACTGGGGGACCGGGAGGCCCTGGCCCACACGGTCCTGATCGTGGCGGCCGTCACCGCCCTGGCCGTCGGCGGCACACTGCTCGCCGCGATCGCCTCCCGCAGCGCGCACCGGCGCGCCCGGGAGTTCGCCCTGCTGCGCTCCGTCGGGGTCGGCGCCGACCGGATCCGGCGGACCCTCCTGACCGAGGCCCTGATCGTGGGATCCCTCGGATCCCTCCTCGGGGTCCCGGCCGGCATCCTCCTGGCCGGATACGGAGCGGGACCGATGGAGGTGCTCGGGGCGGGCGCGTTCGCGGGGGCCCCGGTCCTCGGACCGCTCGTCATCACCGCGGGGGCGATGACGGGTCCGGTCCTCGCCGCGGCGTCCGCCCACCGTTCCCGGCGCCGGGCGGCCCGGACACCCCCGGTGCCGGTCGCCGACACCGCCGCGGCCCCCGGGTCCGCGCACGTCAACGCGGTGGCGGGAACCCTCCTGATCGTCTCGGGCGGCGCCGCCATCGTTCACGGACTGCTCGGCGACGGCCCCTCCGCGCTGCCCGCCGCGATCGGCGGCGCCGCCGCCGTGCTCCTGGGGGTCGTGGTCATCGTCCCCCTGGTCTGCGCGCCGGTGCTGCGCGCGCTCTTCGCGCCGGTCGTCGCCGTGACCGGGGTGCCGGGGCGGGTGGCCCGGGCCAACGCCCTCGACGACCCCCGGCGCGCCGTCGCCGCCATCGCCGCGCTCATGATCGGGGCGGGTACGGTCGTCCTGCTCGGCACACTCGACCGGTCGGCACAGGCCTCCCACGCCGACCGCATCGCCCACGGGATCGGCACCGACCACCTCGTCCGCTCCCAGGACACGTCGCTGCCGCTGCCCACGGCGCTCCTGGCCGGTATCGAGGAGGCCGAAGCGGTGGACCGGGTCGTGCCCGTCGCCACCACCGGCATCGAGGTGCACGGCGAACCGGGTGTCCTGGCGGTCGCCGACCCCGAGGGGCTCGCCGAGGCCCTCGGGTGGACCCTCCGGGAAGGGAGCGCCCGACACGGCAAGGGCGAGGTCCTGGTCGACGGAGCGGTCGCCGCCCGGGAGGGGTGGGAGGTCGGAGACCGGCTGGAGGCGACCTTCGCCGGCGGGTCCTGGACGGAACTGACCATCGCGGGGATCCACCGGGCGAACCCGCTGCTGGGAGCGGACTACCTGATGTCCGACGCGGCGTTCGAGCGCTCGGCCGCGGGCGCCGCCGAGCCGGTGACGGCGTCGGTCCACGTGATCGCGGGACCGGACGGGGCCCGGGCGAGCGGAGAGGCGCTGGCCGAGGCGGTGCGGGAGGTCGAAGGTGTGGTGCTGCTGGATCGGGACGCGATCGCGAAGGAGGGGGAACGGTGGTCGGCCGAGCGCGCCGCGCTGGTCCGGTGGGCGCTGGTACCGGCCGTCGCACTCGCACTCGTGGCGACCGCCGCGCTGCTCTCCCGATCGGTGCGTGAACGGGCGGGGGAGTTCCGGACGCTCCGGGCGGCGGGGATGTTCCGGGGACAGACCGGACGGGTGGTGCTGCTGGAGGCGGTGGTGATCTCGGCGTTCGGCGGGGCCATGGGGGTCCTCACCGGCGTGCTCCTCGCGTCCGTGGTGCAGGGCGCACTGGAAGGGCGGGGGATGACGGTGCTGGCGGTCCCCTACGGACTGCTGGGGGCGGTGATCGCGCTCGCCCCGGTGGCGGGCGCCCTGGCCGCCCTCGTCCCGGCCCGCGACGCCGCCCGCACCGACCCCGTGCCCGCCCCGGAGACCCGGTGAGGGCACGCGCGGCGGGCCCCCGCCACCGACGCACGGGGAACGGCGCTTCGCGTTCCCCCGTTCGTCGGTGGCGGGGGAGATGATCGCCGTATCCCTGCGGGCCTCACCGAGACGGCCCCGCGCAGTGCGAGGAGCGGCGCATGACATCACCTTCCCCTCCGGTACCGGGACGTCACCGATGACCGGGCGCGCGGACCCGTGGCCGCTGATCCACGAGGAACGCCGGGCGCTGGCGGAGGACCTGGCGACGATGTCCGAGGAGCGCTGGACGACGCCGTCCCTGTGCGCGGGCCTGACGGTACGGGAGGTGCTCGCCCACCTGACGGTGTCGGGGAGCCTCAACGGGTTCCAGTGGTTCGTCGGAGTGGTCCGCCGCCGATTCGACTTCGACGCCCAGGTCGCGATGCGCCTGGCGGAGCAGATGGGTGATTCCGGCGCGGACACCCTCGCGCGCTTCCGCTCCATCGTGACGAGCACGACGTCGCCGCCCCTGCCGAAGCCGGCCCTTCTGGGGGAGGTGATCGTGCACGGAGAGGACATCAGACGGCCCCTGGGCATCACAGGGGACCGGCCGATCGACGCCCTGACCCGGGTCGCGGAGTACTACCGGGGGTCGGACCAGGTCGTCGTCGCCAGGACCCGGGTGCGCGGGTTGCGGCTCCAGGCCACCGACGGGCCGTTCGCCGGGGGTGAGGGGCCGCTCGTGTCGGGGAGCACGCTCGCCCTGATCATGGCGATGACGGGCCGGGCCGATCACCTCGACGAACTCACCGGCGAGGGCGTGGAGGTCCTGCGCGGCCGTATGGACGGGTGACCCGCGACGACGGGCCGATCGAGGGGTCGCCCGTCGACGAGGCGACGCGCCGTGGCCCCCCGATCCGGCGGCCACGGCCGCCTCCCGGGTCCGGGTTCTCCGGCGTCGCCGATCGCGGTGACGCCGCGCCGGGCGGCGGTCACGGCCGCACCCGGACGTCCGCGCACCCCGACGGTCGTGTCGCCCCGGGTCGCGCCGCCGATCACGCCTGCGCGGGCACCACGCCGAGCTGACGCATCACCGCCAGGTTGTCGTTGTAGTCGTGCTCGCGGTAGATCAGGCCGTCGCGGACCTCGATCACGTTGCAGTACTCCATACTGATGCGCCTGCCCGTCGCCGGGACGCCGAAGAGGGTTCCGGTGTGCGTGGCGGTGACGGTCGCCTCCATGACGCACACGTCGCCGAGTTCGAGCTGGCGGTGGATGTCGAACGCCATGTCCGGGAACGCGGAAGAGTAGACGCGGACCTTCTCGACGGAGCCGTCCACGCCGTGCGTGACGCCCTCCTCGTCGACGAACTCGTACCCGGTGTGGAAGAGGGCGCGGACCGCGTCCACGTCCCCTGCTCGGATGGCCTCGAAGTACGCGCGCTGGATGTCGGCGGCCATACCCATGAGACTCTCCTCCTTCTGCGAAGGTGAAGGAACCTGACCCTCGATCGTCGCACAGGGTCGAACATCGAAGCAGGTCATGGCCTCTTCCGGTCATCTTTGGGCGACGCGCTCCAGGATGTTCTCCCCCGGAGGGGCGGGGAACGATCCCGGTCCGGCCTCGGAACGAGGACCGGCGGGCCGTGCGCCCCGCGCACGCGGGGCGGTTCGGGGAGGGTCCGTCCCGTCGGCCTGTCGAGGTCGGGCATTCCTCTCTCAGCCCCAGGTCAGAGCCACGATGGCCGGTGAGCCGACGAGGCAGCCCCAGCGGATCGCGTTCTCCACCATGCTCTCCCCGGTGCGGAACGGGACCGGCGAGTGGAACATCCACCACCTCTTGCCCCGCACCGTGAACGGCCAGGCGAGCGGCACGCCGCTCTTCGTCAGCCAGTCCCCGAGAAGGTGCGTCAAGGCGCCGACGCCCACCGTCAGGCCGACCAGCCAGGGGGCGCCGCCCTCCGACACCACGGCGGCCCCGGCGAAGACCAGGGCGACGACGGAGGCGGCCAACGACCTTCTCCGCCGCGACCCCGCCCACCTCATGGGCCGGATCAACGTTCCCAGCCCCAGGGCGGAGAGGGCGAACACCACCAGCCCCGTGCCGAACGGCGCGCTCGCGGACACGCCCCACGCGAGCAGCCCGAACACGAGCACGGCGGGAAGGGTGTGGGTGAGGTGACGGTGACCGCCGTCCCTGCCGGCCGCGAGTTCCCCCGGCGTGCCGGTCGCCCGGTACACGCGTTGGGACACGGCCCGCAGCAGCCGCGACACGCCCTCCGTCACCGGCCCCAGCGACCTGCCCGCCGTGCTCCCCGGTTCGTCGAGGTCGGGGAGCAGCGCCGCACCGGCGCCGACCGCGGCGCACACCAGCACGTCCCACTCGTGGGAACCGAACACGAGACCGGCCATCACCCCCGTCAACAACCCGGTGGCGGCATGGCTGGTGCCCATCATCGGCGACTCCAGGGACAGGGGGCGGCGGGACGCGGGGGAGCGTCCCCGGTTCCTCTCGGACACCCGGTACCGCTCCGCCCACGCCGACGAACATGCCATGCGGCACGGACATCCCCGGAACCGGGTCCCCTTCACGGGCGCCTTCCGTCCGCCCGGAGGCGGGGCGGGGCCGTGCGGTGGAGGGTCGGCGTGCGCGGCGGTTCGTCGGCGGTCCCCGAGGTGGCGGGACCGGGACGCGCTTTCGGCGCGGCGCCCCGCCGTCGTGATCCCCCTCGCCGCTCCACGGCGGCATCGCCGTGACGCCGTGCGACGCCACCGAAGTCCTGTCACACCGCTACGGGCGCGCCCCCGGTCGGAGCGCGCCCGTAGCGGTCTCGTGCCGGTGGGGAGGTCCGCCCCACCGGTCGCCCGTGTCAGACCAGCGGTCCGCAGGCCGCCGGGTTGGTGGCCTCCATGGGAAGGTTCGGGTCCAGGTCACTGGGGCCCAGCACGTCGCCGTAGGTGCCGTCGCCGTCGTAGTCGATGCCGTGGATGACGACCACGGCGTTGCCCGCGCGCACGGCGTCCGCCGCGGCCTGCGACAGTTCGAAGGTCCTGTCGTAGTCGATCATGCCGTCGGGGGCCGTCGGGAACCTGTCGATGGCCAGCGCGCTGGCGGCGGAGGTGTCGCCCTCGGTGGTGATGGAGGTCTCCACCCCGCCGTAGGCCTCCAGCCCGTCCAGGGTGCTCAGGGCGCGCTTACCGTTGTGGATGCCCGCGTCGTAGTCGGTGGGGCACTCACCGCGACCGCCGATGTGGATGTGCTGGGCGTGCGGGTGGTCGGCCAGCACGTCGTCCACGGTGATCCGGACGTGGGCGGTGGTGTCGTCCAGCCAGATGGTGGCCGTGCCCGAGGCCTGCGACCGGTTGACGGTGACGGGCGCCAAGTCGGCGGTGTACTTCTCCATCCCCGGGTATCCCGGAACGTCGTCGGCGTGAGCGCCCACGGCGCTCAACGGAATCAGGACGGCGGTGGCCAGGGCGGCGCAGGTGGTCGCTCGACGGATCTGCACGGGTTTCCTCTCTCGATGGACGGAGGGGGCTGACCACAGCGTAACATTACTCTATGTAATTAAATTGAAACTATGAGTAATTGTTCATGCGTGTCGGTCGCTCCGTCCCACCGGAGGGAGCGAGGAACGCGCACCCGTCCCCTCACCGGACGACGCCGGGATGATCCAGGTGCTCACGGTGCCCCGTGCTGACGGTGCCCCCGGGTCTGCCGCATCGCCTTCCAGCCGGACGCGGCCCGCGTCACCGAGGTCCGTCAGAGCGGGTCGAGCCGGGCCTTGAGCAGGCAGAACTCGTTGCCCTCGGGATCGGCGAGAACGTGCCAGGACTCTTCCCCGGTCTGACCGATGTCGATGGGTCGGGCCCCGGCGGCCAAGAGGCGTTCGAGCTCGGCGTCCTGATCGCGGTCGGTGGCGTTGACGTCGACGTGGAGCCGGAGCCCCTGCTTCTTCGGCTCGTCGTTGCGGCTCAGGATGATCGTCGGCTGCGGGCCGCCGAACCCTTCGCGCGGCCCGATCTCGACGGCGTCGTCCTCGCGATCGAGGACGACGAAGTCCAGGACCTCGCACCAGAACCGCGCCAGCGCCTCGGGGTCGTGGCATTCGAGCACGAGTTCACTGATACGGCATGCCATGGAAGCGACCTGCTCTCAACGCGGGGATAGACGGGCTGCCCGCACGCGGACCCGCGTGGATTCCCGCGGCGAGGACACCCTCGGGACCGTAACGGGCGGGCTGAGCGGGGGCAAGGAGATTTCGGGCCCTGGGGCGGCCGTGCGTCGCGCGGCGGTCCGGCCGCCCGCGAGACGCCTCCTAGGGCGCCTCGGTGACCTCCACCGGCAGCGGATCCGCGCCGATGAGGTTCGCCGGCGTCACCACGTCGTCCCGGGTGAAGTCGCCGCTGATGACCGTGGCCCCGCTCGTGAGACCGGTTTCGCAGGCCACGTCGGGGCCGACCTCCGGAGCGGAGACCACCTCCCCGTCCACCACGATCGCGATGCGGCGCCCCGGGTCGCCGGGAGGGAGGCACGCCGCCTCACCCGTCACCCCCGCCCATTCCCCGATGCCCTCGTCGGTGAACTCCACGAGCACCTCCCACTGCGAGAAGGACGCGTTGAACTCGGCCGTGGTGGACTCGACCCGCTCATTGTCGAGCCGAGCCGGGCCCAGGAGCAACCGTTCGGACGAGTCCGGGGCGGGCAGGACCGTTTCATCGGTGGAAGGCGGTTCGGCCGACTCGTCGACCACGCCCGCCACCGGGTGGATCGTCATCGCCCCGGGGCGTTCCATGAGGGCGACCGCCTCGGCGGTGTCCACGTCGGGCGGCAGCTCGACGGTGACGGCCCCGGGCCCCGGGGTGATCGCCGGTTCGCCGTGTCCCATACCGGCGATGCGCCGCCCGAGGATCTCCACCACCCGGTCCATCTCCGCCGAGTCGGCCGCGACCTCCCCGCCTCCGACACGGAGTTCGACGGTCTCGCCGCCCCCGGGCCTGCCCGACCACAGCACCCAGCCGACCACGCCGCCCGCGATGAGGAGGAGGACCAGGCCCGCGCCCACGACGAGGTGGAGCCGGGTGCGTGGGCGCGGCGAGGGGGTCCGCTCGGGGTGACGCGCGGGCTGCGGTGGGGAGTGGGGGTCCACGGGGGTCCTCTTCCTCGGGGGACGGGGGTGCGTTCAGCCTTCCAGAACCCTCGAACACGCGACAGCCCGCCGGAGTGCGTCGAACACGCGAGCCCTTCGCGCGGGGCGTGCGGGGCCGGTCGGGACGGACCGACGACGCGCGACGGTGGGCTTTCCGGATCCCGGAGGGGCCGGATCCCCTACACGTACTTTCCGAGGGTGTCGGCCTCGCGGCGGAGCCGATCCGCCGCCTCGTGCCTGCCGTGGGCGTCGTAGCGGTCGGCCTCGGCGACGCGGTCCGTGATCTGTGCCCGTAGGAGGGACCGGACCTCCTCGGCGGACAGGGTGCGGCGTTCCACTTCGGTCGAGCCGACGCCGACCCGGGTGCCGGCGACGTGTTCGCTCGACGCGCCGCCGTCCGTGTGCGCGGGCGCCGTGATCGCCTCGGCGTTCTCGATGGCGGCGATGGCGGTGCGCAGCGCGGAGACGGTCTCGGGCTCACGGGCTTTCATCGCGGCGACGAGGTCGGTGCGCATCATCGAGCGCAGCGCCTGTGCGTCGTGGGGTGGTCGGGGTGTAGGGGGCGTGTTCATAGTAGTGAAAAATACCCAGAACATCCCTTTCCTGCAAGATTATAAAGAAGGATGAGGCTGTTCGGGGATATGACGTTCGGATGTGGCGGGGTGGGGGCACCACTTCGACATCCCCTTCGAGACCGTCGCCGGACGCGTTCGAGGAAACCGAGATGTGCCGGTGGTGGCGGCCCCGCGATCTGCTCCCCGGCAGGGTGGAGGAACTCATCGACGAGCACAGCGGCATGGAAGGGAAGACGCGGGGCCCACGGACGGGGTTGCGGGCGGCGTTCGACCGGGAGGGGCGGGCTCAGTCGGGGCGGACGGAGACGGCCACGACCCGGTGGTCGTAGAGCAGCACGGTGCACACGAAACCGACGCCGCGCAGGTGGCGCACGAACGGGTCGTCCGGGTGGTCCGGGTGCGCGATGGTCGGCACCTCGGGGTCGTCGGCCGCCGCCAGCGAGAGCAGGGCCTCGCCCGCGCGGATGCGCAGTCGGGCGGGCAGGTGCCGCAGGTGGGCGCGGGCCGCGTTGGTCAGGGTCAGGCTGCGCTTCAAGCGGCGCGGCCGTTCTCCTCGGCGTCGGTCAGCAACAAGGCCATGAGCTCCTCGCGCATCTCCTCGGGCTCTCCCGCCGGGATGGTGTACCCCTCCGGGACCAGTCCCGCGTCGGCGCGTTCCCTCGCGTGGGCGATCAGCTCGGCCTCGTTCGCGGTGGCTCGGGGTTCCATCGGCGGATCCTCTCGGAGGGCTGTCCGGGCGCTCGTGGGCTCACGGTATCAAATCGTCTCCCTCCCGCCGGGGGACTTCGTGGGCCGCGTGGGGGCCTTCCGGGGGGCGGGCGTCGGTCGGTGGGGCACCGGTTCCGGTGCGCGGAGGTGCCCCCGAGCGCGTGGCCGGAGGTCAAGCCGCCGCCTCCGAGGCCGTGCGGTGCCCGCAGGTCGGGCAGGGCACCGCGATGACGCCCGCGCCCGTGGGGTCCAGGCGCAGCACCGTTCTGTAGCGGGGCGAGGTCCTGTCGGCGTTGCAGCGTTCGTCCTCGCACTTCGGGCGCGTGAACGCGTCGTCCACCGACGTTCCGCCGAAGGTCCCCACGAGCACGCCGGCGGACGGACGGCGTGGGTGCACGATCTCGTTCGGCTCGCTTCGGCACACCCCGCCGCACAGCGCGCAGGCCCCGCCCGGAACGTTGCGGACGCTCGGATGCTCCGGGCAGGTGTCGGCCGCTCTGCCCGTCGAGTCGAGGACGAACGTCGGAGGCCGCGAGAACGCGTCCCCCTCGAACGCCCCCTCGATCACCGTGCCCAGGGCGTGGTCGTTCCAGGCGCGGACGGTCTCCGGTGAGGCCAGGCGTTCGCGCAGGGCCGCGAAGGGCCGGACGGTGTCCTCCCAGCCGGTCAGGACGCGGGTGAGTTCGTCCTCGGTGACGCCGGTGGCGCGCAGCGCGACCAGGCGGCGGGCGAGGGCGGCGCGGTCGCGGACGGGGAAGCGCAGGGCCCCGTCCGGGATCCGGGCGAGGAGGGCGAGCGCCCACGGCGGCGCGACGGCCGCGCGCCCTGGGGTTTGGCGCCCACGGACGGAGGTCGGAGAAGGGTCTTCGGGGCAGGGGTCGGAAGAGAAAGGGTCCTCAGGCCATGTTGACCCCTCGCCACAGGTCATCTTGACCTCTCGCGACGGGTCGATGTGACCTGTCGTGGGTTCGGGCCTGCTCTGCGGGGTGAGGGGTTCCTCGCCCAGGCGGGCGCGGACCTCGTTGATCTCCTCCAGGACCGGCCCCTTGAAGGCGTCGGCGGGGATGAGGAGTTCCAGGACGTCCGGCAGCAGGTCGGCGCGGAACCGTCCGGAGGCGAGGTCGGCGGCGAAGAAGGCGTGGCGCTCCTCCCGGGAGAGCTTGCGCACCAGCCCCGCCGCGACGAGGTCCTTGAGGGCGCGCTTGGCCGTGGACTCGCTGAGGGTGCCGCCGGAGCGGGCGGCCAGGGTCCGCAGGCGCAGGAAGCACCAGCGTCCGTCGAGGTCGGCCGCGTCGGCGATGATCGCGGCGGCCGTGTGCGCGCGGGTGGTGGGGAACAGCCCCTTCCTGAGGGCCTCAAGGACCCAGATGGCCGGGACGAACCCGATCCCCTCCATGGCCTTCTCGGGCCGTTTGCGCGGGGGAGGGGTCTCTCGCGTGTCCCGGTTCCGGGCGCACGACATCGTGGCACTAGGATGCATCCCTAGCCGCCTTCCTGCTGGTTTCAGGTCGGTTGGTCAGGGGCCGTTCGGTGTTGGTAGCACCGGGCGGCCCCGCTCTTTTCCGTGGTGGGGGAGTCACGGGGTGGAGTTATGGGGGCAGCCTAGCGTGATCCCGGGCGTTGCGGGCCCGAACGTCATATCCATGTTCGAACCCTGACTAGGGCTGAGGTTCCGCGCGCCGCCGGAGGTGGCCGCCGCGGGTGTCCGCGCGGTCGGAACGGGCCGCCCCCTCGACATTAATGAATCTACGTCGTAAAGGTGGGGGTTCCGGAAACGACGGACCCACAACCACCGATTCGCGTGCGGCTACGCCGCACACCCCTCCACGGCCCCGCCTCGGAAGGGTCCGGCGTGTCGTGGCCGACGGGGGAGTCGGGCCCTACTCCGTCCGGGCGCCCAGGGCGCGCAGGAGGTAGGGCAGCAGTCGTTCCGCCACCTCCGCCCCCGGTCGGGAGTCGGGGGTGTGCGGGATCAGGAACGTGTGCGTGATCATCGGCCCGATCACCAGCTCGCCCACCACCACCGGGTCCTCCACGGGCGGGATCTCCCCCCGGGCGACCGCGCGGGTCAGCAGGGTCGCCACGCGGTCCTGCAACGGCGCCACGTACTCCTGCGTCAGCACGTCCGCCAGCGCCCGGTTGTGGGCGGCCTCGCCCAGGATGGCGCGCAGCAGCCGCCCCGAGGGCCCGTCCAGGGCGGTCGCCTTGTCGTGCAGCAGCGTGCGCAGGTCCGAGCGCAGGCCCCCCGTGTCGCGGTCGGGCCCCAGATCCTCGGCCCAGACCCCGGCGGCGCCGATCACCAGGTGCTCCTTGGAGCGCCACCGCCGGTACAGGGTGGCGGTGGAGACCCCCGCGCGGCGGGCGACGGCGGCGGTGGTCAGCCCCCCGTACCCGTGCAACTGGAGTTCGGTCAGGGTGGCGTCCATCAGCGCGCGATCCCGGGCGGCGTCCCTCGGCCTTCCTCGGCGGGGTGTCGTCTCCGGCAGATGGTCCGTGGTCATGGTGACATCCTACGGGCCCTGTTCAAAACGAAAAGGTTTCGTTTAGTATTCGGCCATGACCAACGACACCCCCGGCACCCCCACGGTCCAGCAGGCCACGATCCAGAGCGCGGTCCCCGCCCCCATCGACGACGGCGCCGGCGAGAGGATCGCCGCGCGGGTGCGCGAACTGCGCGCCGTCTTCGCCTCCGGCCGCACCAAGCCCATCGACTGGCGGCGCGCCCAACTGCGGCGGTTGCGCGCCCTGCTGGTGGAGGAGCGCCCCGCTCTGGAGAGGGCGCTCAAGGCCGATCTCGGCAAGAGCCCCGTCGAGGCCCACACCACCGAGATCGGTTTCGTGGTCAACGAGATCGACCACACCCTCAAGAACCTCGCCTCGTGGCTGCGGCCCAAGCGCGTCGCGGTGCCCATGGCCATGGCCCCCGCCAGGGCCCGCACGGTCCGCGAGCCGCTCGGCACGGTGCTCGTCATCAGCCCGTGGAACTACCCGATCAACCTGGCGCTGGCCCCCCTGGTCGGCGCCGTCGCCGCCGGCAACACCGTGGTGCTCAAGCCCAGCGAGCTGTCCCCGGCGACCTCGGCGCTCCTGGCCGAGCTGCTGCCCCGCTACCTGGACACCGAGGCGATCGCCGTGATCGAGGGCGGGGTGCCCGAGAGCACCGCCCTTCTGGAGCAGCACTTCGACCACATCTTCTACACCGGCAACGCCCAGGTGGCCCGTATCGTCATGGCCGCCGCGGTCAAGCACCTGACCCCGGTCACCCTGGAGCTGGGCGGTAAGAGCCCCGCGATCGTGGAGCCCGGTGTGGACCTGGCGACCACGGCCCGCCGTCTGGTGTGGGGAAAGTTCACCAACGCGGGCCAGACCTGTGTGGCCCCCGACTACGTGCTGGCCATCGGCGACACCGCCGACACCCTCCAGAAGGAGCTGGGCGCCGCCATCACCGAGATGTTCGGTGAGGACCCCAAGGCCAGCCCCGACTACGGGCGCATCGTCAACGAGCGCCACTTCGACCGGCTCACGGCCCTGCTGGAGGGGGGAACCGTGGTGGCGGGCGGTCGCGGCGACCGCGAGGACCTGTACCTCGCACCGACGATCCTGGGCGACGTCACCGCCGACACCCCGGTCATGGCCGAGGAGATCTTCGGACCGATCCTGCCCGTGCTCCGGGTCCCCGACCTGGACGCGGCCATCGCCTTCGTCAACGAGCGCGACAAGCCGCTGGCCCTGTACGCGTTCACCGAGTCGGACACCACCAAGCGCCGGTTGACCACCGAGACCTCTTCCGGTGGCCTCGGGTTCGGTCTGCCCATCGCCCACCTGGCCGTGCCCGACCTGCCGTTCGGCGGGGTGGGCGAGAGCGGGATGGGCGCCTACCACTCGTCGGCGTCGATCGACACCTTCTCGCACGTCAAGTCGGTGCTGGACAAGTCGTTGGCGTTGGACACCATGCGGCTCGCCTACGCGCCGATCACCGATCTCAAGGAGAGGATCCTGCGGCGGATGCTGTAGGTCAGCGGGCGTCGGTGATCGCGGTGCCCGGCTCCATGTCCTCACCCGCGAGTTCGGAGACGGTCACGAAGTGGTAGCCGTCCTCGGCCAGGCCGTCGAGGATGTCGGGGACGGCGTCCACGGTGCTCTCGTGGATGTCGTGGAAGAGGACGACGCTGCCCTTGTCGGTCTCCTGGAGGGTCACGTCGGTGACGGCGTCGCTGTCGCGGCTCTGCCAGTCGAGGGTGTCGACGTCCCACAGGACGATGGGCTTGTCGATGGCCTCGCGCGCGGTGTCGTTCAGGGAGCCGTAGGGCGGGCGCATGGTGGTGGGCGTCTCGCCGGTGACGTCCTCGATGGCCTTGTCGGTGCGCGCGAGGTCGTCCCTGATCGCGTCGCCGGACAGGGTGGCCAGGTCGTCGTGGTCCCAGGTGTGGTTGCCGACCTCGTGGCCTGCGTCGGCCATGCGCTCGACGGTGTCGGTGAAGTCGCCGACCTTGGAGCCGAGCACATAGAAGGTGGCCTTGGCGTCGTGGTCGTCGAGGGCGTCCAGGACCTCGTCGGTGTACGGGCCGGGGCCGTCGTCGAAGGTGAGGGCCACGCACTCGACCTGGGCGCAGTCCAGGTTCTTCGCCTCGGCGGAGAGGGTGGTGTCGGCCGCGGCGGGGGCGGCGGGGAAGAGGAGCACGGACGCGGCGACGGCGAGTCCGCCGGTCGCTCCCAGGGCGATTTTGTGTTTCGGAAGCGTAACGTTCACGCAGGTGAATGTATGCGAGCCCATGACCTGGGAAAAGGGAAAACCCCATGAAGTGACGAAGCACTCTTTGCGCTCATCGGGGAATGAAACGCGTGAAACCCCGCCTCAGCGGGGTTTCACGCGTTCCCGCCGGTCAGCCCACGCGCGCGTCGGTGTACACGTCGCCCGGGGACAGTGCCTGGAGACCGAACAGGTCGGTCACGGTGACGAAGTGGTACCCCTGGTGGTGCAGTCCCGCCAGCACCTCGGGTACGGCGTCCACCGTGGTGGGGTGGATGTCGTGGAACAGCACCACACTGCCGGAGGTGGTGTGCGTCAGGGCGTGCTCGGCGACCTTGGCGGTGTCGCGGCTCTGCCAGTCCATGGTGTCCACGTCCCACAGGATCAACGGCTGGTCCACGGCCTTGCGGACGGTCCCGTTGAGCGACCCGTAGGGCGGACGGATGGTCCACGGGTCCGACCCGGTGATCGCGCGCACCGCCTGGTTGGTGCGGCCGATGTCCTTGGCGACCCCCTGCTCGGACATGCCGGCCAGGTCGTCGTGCTTCCAGGAGTGATTGCCCATCTCGTGGCCCTCGGCGTGGGTCCGCTCCACCACCTCGGGGAACTCCTCCACCAGCGAGCCCAGCACGTAGAACGTGGCGCGCGCGTCGTAGTCCGCGAGCATGTCGAGCAGCCGACCGGTGTCCTCGCCGGGTCCGTCGTCGAAGGTCAGCGCGACGCACTTGAGTCGGACGCAGTCCAGGGAGTCGCCCTCGGCGGACAGTTCGCCGTCCAGGGGGAAGTCGGGTTCGCCCAGCGCCGCCTGGCGGGCGTGGTAGCCCAGCTCCGACAGCAGGTCCTCGGTGGCCTCGGCCTCCACGGGCAGCAGCACCTCGCTGACCCGGCCCGCGCCGGGCACCTCGCCCGGTTCCATGCGCACCGCCAACCCGCCGGCGGTGCTGAAGGCCAGGTCGGCCAGGGGTGAGCCCTCCCAGAGTTCGGCGGCCCGCAGCGCCTGCTCGGGATCGGACAGGTCCAGGGGCTCCCCCTCGCCGTCCCCCGACGCCGGAGAGGCGCCGGCGGCTGCCTCCTCGGGTTCGGACTCGGCCTCCGTGACGCGTAGGGCCACCTCGCCGACCAGGCCGGGCAGCTGTTCGGTCGGCATGTCGTAGCCCTCCTCCAGCACGGCCGCGACGGCCAGGTGGGCCCTCTCGATGGCCGCCTCGTCGCGGAACAGCGAGGTCCAGGGGACGATCGCGTCGTTCTCGACGTCGTACCACAGGGTGCGGGCCGCGAAGGTCTCGTTGACCCCGGCCTTGAGGGTCTCCGTGACGCGGACCCCCACGACCCGGGGTGAGGCCGCCAGGACGGTGGAGTCCTGGAACAGTTCGGGCGTGCCCCGGTCGGGCAGGTCCTCCATGAAGGCGGTCTGGCGCTCGGCCATCGAGGTGTGGATCTCCGTGGTCAGCGGATGGTCGGGGCCCAGGACCGGGTAGCGGTACCCGACGGTGCCGGCGTCGGTGGTCACCGAGCGGGTGCCCACCGTCATTCCGGGCCACGCGTCGAGTGGGACGCGCACCGCCTCCGCGTAGGGCAGGGCCTGTTCCGCTGCGTGGCAGCCCGGTACCAGGAGCAGTCCCAGGGCGGCTGTGATCGCGACTTTTCGGCGAAGTGAGGTGACAAGCACGAGGGGACCATATCGGAGGTGGACCCCCCGGGTGGAATCGGAACGCGCCCGGATGGGGACTCTGTGTCACCTTTTGGTGAAGTCCGGACCTGCCAGAACCCCGGGTCCGTGACGGGCGTCCAAGGGCATGACGTGGGAACGCCCGCGCACACGTGTGAAAGGGACTCATGAATCACGGTCCAGGACCCGGCTGGCCGCCGAACAACGGCACCGGAGGGTACTTCCCCCCGCCTTCGGCGGGTGGTGGCGGGTACCCGCCACCACCGCCGGGTGGTCCGGGCGGTTACCCGCCTCCTCCCTACGGAGGTCCGGGCGGCTATCCCCCGCCCGGGGGCGGTCACCCCCCGCCTCCCCCCGGCGGGGGGTACGGAGACCGGGAACCGCCCTTCGGTCTCGGCGCGCCCATCGGTGCGATCATCGCCAACGTCATCGGCCTGTGCCTGTGCACGTGGATATCGGTCGTCGGCCTGGTCCTGGGCATCATCGGTGCGGCGATCGCCACCAGCAGCCCCCAGGCCGCCAAGGTGTGCACGATCATCTCCTGGGTGCTGTTCGCCGTGGGGGCCGTCGGCTTCGTGCTCGTCCTGATCATGTACGGCGCGACCGGGATCCTCGCCTACATGTAGGTGCGCGGTTCCCCGCCGGAGGCGTCGATCGCGGGGGACGCCGGAACGGGCGCGCGGCCGAGGGCCGCGCGCCCGTCGGCGTGTCAGGCGACGCCGGCCGCCACCGTCGCCACGATCTCGCGGACCCGGGCCAGGACCGGCGCGTGCTCCTCGATGGAGTCGGTCCGCGGCAGGTGCACGTGTCCGGCGGGGATCGACGAGCCGGCCCGGTCGCGCAGCAGCGTGTTGCGGTAGGCGATCTCGTTGGACAGGTAGTCGCCGCCGCCCCCGCGTCTGGCCGTGGAACCCTCGGTGGGGCCCTGGGGGCGTACGACCGGTTCCTCGGCTCCGGCCGGGACCTCGGTGACCTCCGTGTTGATCACGACGGGTCCCCCGACCCGGTCGACGATCAGGTCCAGGGGCAGGGACGAGCGGGTCCATTCGGGCGCGTCGGCGGCGAGGGCCCGACCGGTGCGGGCCACGCCCAGGTTGTCGGTCCCGCCGCCGCGCCACACCCCGTTCCACACCTCCAGGTCGAACCGGTCGGGTCGGCCGCGGCTGAGGGTGAGGACCGCGTCGGCCTCGCCGTAGGCGCGGCCCAGGGCCTCCTCGACCAGCCCGGCGTCGAAGTCGCTCCAGCGCACCGGGAAGACGGCGGTGCGCACCACGGCGGTGCGCTCGCCCACGGTGAAGGTCCACCCGTTCAGGTCCAGGGCGGCGGCCCCCGAGGGGTTGGCGCAGGCCGGGTCCTCGTCCAGGCGGAAGGGGTCGAACCCGGTGACGACGACGCGCAGGAGCCGTTCCCCGGGTGGGAAGACCAGTTCGGTGATGCCGCGCGAGGCGGTCTCCAAGAGGTGGAGCAGCCCGGAGCGGTCGGCCTCGGTGAGGTCGAAGGTCGGCTTCCAGGTGCGCAGTCGGGCGGCCAGGAGCAGGCGTGCCCAGTACAGGGGGCGGTCGTCGACCGTTCCGACGTCGGTGCGGGCGGCCTCCGTCCACAGGCGTGAGGCGTGGGAGGCGACGGTCTGGCGGGCCTCCTCCGGGTCGCCGGCGTCGTTGAGGTCGGCGCCGAAGAGGGGATCGGCGGCTCCGAAACCCGAACGTTCGAGGATCCTCCGGGGGACGTCGAGGGTGGCGCGGTCCTCTTCGGGGGTGATGTCGTGGTGCAAGGGATCGCTGTCTGTCTCGGAGGCGGCCCCGGCGGCGGCCGGGGCAGGGGCGCCCGAGTCTAACGCCGGCGACACCGGGGCCGGCGAGGGGGATCGGGGGTGCGGTGAAACCCGACGATGGGGCTGGACCGAGGGCGCCGCGCTTGACAGGGTGTTGAGTGTCCTGCCCCCTCTCGACGAAGAGAGTCTCACATGAACACTTCCGCACTCCCCGACACCGGGCACCTCGCCGAACGCGCCGAGGAGGCGCTGGCCCGGTGCGGTGTCGAGCGACTGCCCGAGCCGGTCGGTGCGGCCGGGACCGCTCGGACCCCCGTGACCGGGGGGATCCTCTTCCCGGTGGAGTTCGACACCGCCGACTCCACGGCGCGGGCGATCACGGCCGTCCAGGGGGCCTTCCCGGCATGGCGTGACACCCCGGCTCCGGTGCGCGGGGCGTTGGTGCGGCGGTTGGGCGAGTTGCTGCGCGAGCACAAGGAGGACCTGGCCGAGCTGGTCACCCTTGAGGCGGGCAAGATCCGTTCCGAGGCGCTGGGCGAGGTCCAGGAGATGATCGACGTCTGCGAGTTCGCGGTGGGGCTGTCCCGGCAGTTGTACGGGCGGACGATGCCCTCGGAGCGGCCCGGGCACCGGCTCATGGAGACCTGGCACCCCTTGGGCGTGGTCGGGGTGATCACCGCGTTCAACTTCCCGGTGGCGGTGTGGTCGTGGAACACCTGTATCGCGCTGGTGTGCGGTGACACGGTGGTGTGGAAGCCCTCGGAGCTGACGACGTTGACGGCGTCGGCCTGTCACGCGCTGCTGATGCGCGCCGCGCGGGAGACCGGGGCCCCGGCCGACGTGCACCGGGTGGTGCTGGGGGGCCGCGAGGTGGGCGAGGCGCTGGTGGACGACGCCCGGGTGGCGCTGGTGTCGGCGACCGGGTCCACGGCGATGGGTAAGGCGGTGGCGCCGCGGGTCGCGGCGCGGATGGGACGGTACCTGCTGGAGCTGGGCGGCAACAACGCCGCGGTGGTGGCCCCCTCGGCCGATCTGGACCTGGTGATGCGCGGCAGCGTGTTCGCGGCGGCGGGCACGGCGGGGCAGCGCTGCACGACGCTGCGCCGGCTCATCGTGCACGAGGACGTGGTGGAGGAGGTCGTCGAGCGGATCACGGACGCCTACGGGCGGCTCCGGGACCGGATCGGGGACCCCTTCGCCGAGGACACCCTGGTGGGTCCGCTGATCGGTGAGCGCGGCCACACGGCGATGCGCGACGCGCTGGCCCGTGCCGAGGCCGACGGCGGTCGGGTCCTGGTGGGCGGGTCACGGCGGCTGGAGGAGGCGGCCAAGGACGCCTACTACGTGGAGCCCGCGGTGGTGCGCATGCCCGCCCAGACCGAGGTGGTGCGCGAGGAGACGTTCGCGCCGATCCTGTACGTGCTGACCTACCGCACGCTGGAGGAGGCGGTGGAGCTGCACAACGGGGTTCCGCAGGGGCTCTCCTCGGCGATCTTCACCGGAGACCAGGCGGAGGCGGAGCGGTTCCTGTCCGCGGCCGGGTCCGACTGCGGGATCGTCAACGTCAACATCGGCACCTCGGGTGCGGAGATCGGCGGGGCCTTCGGCGGGGAGAAGGAGACCGGCGGTGGCCGGGAGTCGGGTTCGGACTCGTGGAAGGCGTACATGCGCCGGGCCACCAACACCGTCAACTTCAGCGGTGACCTGCCCTTGGCGCAGGGCGTCCGCTTCCTGTGAGGCACGGTGGGGCGGGTCGCCGGTGGGCGGCCCGCCCCGTCGGGCCCCGGCACGCGCGAAAAAAGATTTGTACTCAATCTTGTTGTACACAACCGATTCCTGTTACGGTGGGACCGCCCCGAGCACGGAGGAGGGACCATGGCCACCATCGAGGACGATCCGCTCGCCCTGGACAACCAGCTGTGCTTCTCCCTCTACGCGGCCTCCCGCGCCCTGACCGGGCTCTACCGGGAACTGCTGGGCGACCTGGGCCTGACCTATCCCCAGTACCTGGTCATGCTCGCGCTGTGGGAGCACCGCACCCTCAGCGTCAAGGGGCTGAGCCGGGTCCTGCACCTGGATTCGGGCACCCTGTCGCCCCTGCTGCGCCGGCTGGAGGGTGCCGGGTTGATCACCCGCACCCGCAGCTCCGCCGACGAACGCGTCGTCGAGATCGGTCTCACCGACAACGGCGCCGCGCTTCGCGGGCGGGCCCTGGGCATCCCCGCCCGGCTCCTGCGCGCCTCGGACCTGTCCACCGGGCGGATCCGCGAACTGCACGCCACCCTCGACGAGCTCACCCGCTCGGTCGAGGCACTGTCCGCGCGCCGCCCCTGCGGGGAATGACGGACCGACGGACCAACGTCACATCGGCCCCGTCGAGCGGGGCCGTCAAGAGAGGAATCCATGGCATACGACGTCATGTACACCGCCCAGGCCACCGTCACCGGTGAAGGGCGCAAGGGTCACGGCAGCACCGGCGACGGGCGCCTCGACGTCGACCTGTCCGTGCCCAAGGGCATGGGCGGCGACGACGGCCCCGGCACCAACCCCGAACAGCTCTTCGCCGTCGGCTACGCCGCGTGCTTCCACGGCGCCCTCAAGGCCGTGGCCCGCAAGGCCAAGGCGGACGTCGACGGTTCCACCATCGAGTCCCACGTCAGCCTCGGCAAGTCCGACGAGGGCCTGGACCTGGAAGTGGAGCTGGACGTCACCATCCCCGGTATCGACCAGGCGAAGGCGGAGGAACTGGTCGAGGCCGCCCACCAGATGTGCCCCTACTCCCGCGCCACCCGCGGCAACATCGAGGTGAAGCTGTCGGTCAAGACCTCCTGACCGACGGACGACGGGGGAGGGGCGCCGCCCGGCGGCCCTCCCCTCGTCATGTCGCCGTCGAGACCGTCGGCGGCTCCTCGCCGCCCGTCGCGCCGGGCCGAGGTCGGGTCGGCGCCGACCTCGGACGGGCGTACGAGCGGGGGCCCTGGGTCGTACGACCCAGGGCCCCCGCGGACGTCACCGTCAGGCGGCGACCTCCAGCAGCAGCAACCGGTCCAGGATGTCCTGGAGGGTGACCAGACCGATGGTCCGACCGTCCTCCTCGACCAGGGACAGGTGGCTGCGGCTCTCCCGCATGATGCTCATCGCCGAGTACATCGGCGTGCTCGCCGGCAGCGTCAGCACCGGGCGCATCAGATCCGCGGCGGTCGTCCCGGGCGGGCCCACGAGCGCCTCGCGCACGTGCAGCACGCCCACCGGCTCATCGCCGTCCATGACCACCAGACGCAGGTGCGTGGACTCGCGGGAGACCCGCTTGATCTCCTCCACTCCGGCGTCGGGGCCCACCGAGGCGATCTCCCCACTCGGGGTGACGATCTCGCTCACCGGACGGGAGTTGACCTCCAGGGCGGTGGCCAGCTGGTCACGGCGTTCGGGGTCCAGCGCACCGGCCTTGGCCGAGTGCTCCACCAGTTCCCGCACGTCCTCGGGGTTGTGACCCGAACTCATCTCGTCCACGGCCTCGACCCCGAACCGGTGCAGGAACCAGTTGGCCATCCCGTTGAGGGCCAACAGCAGCGGTCGGGTGAACCACATGAACGCCCGCATCGGCAGCGCCAGCATGATCGCCGACTTCTCCGGGTGGGAGATCGCCCACGACTTGGGGGCCATCTCGCCCACGACCAGGTGCAGGAACGTCACCACGATCAGTGACAGCACGAAGGACACCACATAGCCGAGCGCGCCGGGCAGACCCCCGAACAGCGGCTCCAGCAGGTGGTGCACCGCCGGCTTGGAGATGGCGCCCAGGGCCAACGCGCACAGCGTGATGCCCAGCTGGGAACCGGCCAGCAACAGCGACAGGTCCCGGGCGCTCTTGACGGCCGCCCGTGCCGAGGCACTGGTCTTGGCGGCCTCCTCCAACCGGTACCGGCGGGCCGCCACCAGCGCGAACTCGATGGCGACGAAGAACGCGCTCAACGCGATGATGATGACGGTCAGCGTCACCGCCACCCAGATGTTCATGTCGCTCATGCGCGCACCTCCGCGGCCTGATCGGCGCCGGCCTCGTGCAGGCGGACCTCCACCGTGTGCGGCACGTGCCGCTGGACGGAGGCCACCCGCAGGGTCAGGGCCATGTCGGGGTCCTCATCGTGGGCGCTGCCCGGACGCGGCAACGCCAGTTCGACGGTGTCGCCCACCTCCGGCAACCGGTGCAGCTCGTGGATGACCAGACCGCCCAGGGTCTCGTAGTCGCCCTCGGGCAGCTCGTGCTCGATGAGCCGCTCCACCTCGTCGATGTGCAGCGCGCCCGGGACCAGGTAGGAGCCCTCGGCCTCCAGGTGCGCGGGGATCTCCTCCTCCGGGGTGTGCTCGTCGGCGATCTCGCCGACCAGTTCCTCGGCCAGGTCCTCGGTGGTGATCACACCGGCCAGACCGCCGTACTCGTCCACCACGCACGCGAACTCCTCGTTCGCCTCGCGCAGCTGGTCGAGGACGCCCGGCAGCGGCAGCGACGCCGGCACCATGACGGTCGGGCGGGCCACCTCGCTGACCTTGACCTCGTTCAGGTCCCGGTCGCCCAGCGCGAGCACGTCGCGCAGGCAGATGACGCCCACGATGTCGTCGACGCCGTCGCCCAGGACCGGGAAACGGGAGTGGTCGGAGGCCATGAGCTCGACGACCCGGCTGACCGGATCGCCCTCCTCCACGGTGGTGACCTCGGGCCTCGGGATCATCGCGTGCCCGGCGGTGCTCTCGTGGAAGTCCAGGGTGCGGTCCAACAGGGTGGACAGCTCGGCGGGAAGGTCCCCGCTCTGCTTGGACTCGGCGATGATGCTCTCCAGGTCGCGCGGGGTCGCCGCGTGCTGGACGTCCTCCACCGGCTCGATCCGCGCCAGCTTGAGCAGCAGGATCGCGGCCTGGTCGAACAGCCAGATGACCGGGCCGAAGATCTTCAGGTAGATCCCCGTGGACAGGGCCAGGGCGCGCGCGACCGGTTCGGGCCGGGCGATGGCCAGGTTCTTGGGGAAGAGCTCACCGAAGACCATCTGCACGACGGTCGAGAACAACAGCGCCAGAACGGTGCCGAGCGCGACGCCGATGCCGGTGGGCACCCCGACGCCGCCGAGGAGTTCGCCTACGCCCTCGCCGATCAGGGGCTCGGCGACGTAGCCGACGAGCAGCGCGGTGACGGTGATGCCCAGTTGGGCACCGGAGAGCATGAACGATGTGCGGTTGGTGATGTTCAGCGCCCGTTGGGCGCCGGCGTCACCCGCCGAGGCCCGCGCCCGCAGACGGGAGCGGTCCACGGCCATGTAGCCGAATTCCTGGGCGACGAAGTATCCCGTCGCCACGGTGATCAGGAAGACCACCAGGATCCCCAGGCCGATACTGAGAACGGTGCCGATCATCGGACACGCACCGCCTGGGAGGTGTTCCCGGTGTCACCGGGAACGGTTCTGTGAGGGCGCGTGCCCCCTGGAGAAGGAGGCTCGTCGGTTTCGGAGCCGCAGCATCCCTTGGGGATGCCGCCGGTACTTCGGGACGGGTCCACTGTTCCTCTCTCTGCGCTCATGCGCTCAGGATTTCGCCGTTTCGGGTACGGCTGTGACAGGTGGGAGACCTGTCCGCGATCAAGGACGAAGGAGGGCGGGGAAAAGTTCCCCGCCTCATCCGATCAGTTCCCGATCGCGGCGTCGGCCTCACCACCGAGGGAGGCCCACTCACGACGGCGGGCCTCGGCGAGCGCGATCGCGGTGGCCACGGCCACGTTCAGCGATCCCACCCGCCCGATCTGGGGAATATAGGTGATGGCGTCCGCGCCCGCCAGGAGGGCGGGGGAGCAGCCGTGGTCCTCGGCGCCGACGGCCAGGCACACGTCGGCCTCCAACGGGGCGGCGTGCAACGGCACGGCCCCGGAGGCCAGTTCGAGGGCGACCACCTTGTACCCGTCACCGCGGGCGGCGGTCAGCGCCTCGGCGGTGGAGTCGACCCGGACGTGGGCCACCTTGGCGGCGGTGCCCAGGGCGGTCTTGCCGACCTTGGGGTCCAAGGGGTCGGCGCTGTTGCCGGTGAGCCAGAGCCGGTCCACCCCGAGGGTCGCGCAGGTGCGCAGGATCGAGCCGAGGTTGTAGGGCTGGGTGACCGATTCGACGATCAGGGCGAGGCGCCCCTCGGTGCTCCTGCGCCATTGGCGGTTCAGGCGTTTGACGTCCGTAGGGCGCAACTGCGTGCTCAACTGCGGTGTGTTCCTCAGCGGGATCCGTGGATGGGTGTCGGCACCCGTCGGGTGCTCGCACCACAGGTTACCGGCAGGGGGGCCACCGTGCACGTGTGCCCGGACACAACGGGGCACACGTGTCGAAGGTGCGGTTTCCGCGCGGGCCGCGCCGGGCGGTCCCTCACCGGGGCGCGGCGTCCCCGTCGGTCCCGGCGCGGCGGACCGCCAACACGCGAAAGCCCGCCCGGGAGGCGACCCGCTCCGCGGGCAACCCCTGGGCGTCCAGCCACTTCTGGAGGGAGTCGGCGCCCAGATGGCGCTGCACCACCAGATGGGCGACCCCCTCGACGGACAGCCGGCCCAACCACACGCGCAGCAGGGTGTGCAGGACGTCCTTGCCGACGCGGATCGGCGGGTTGGACCAGATCGCGTCGAAGGGCCCGGTCAGCGCGGGGCCGTCGTCCTCCGCGGCCTCCCCCTCCGGGGTGATCAGCGCGAACCGGGCGTTGTCCAGCCCGTGTGCGGAGGCGTTGCGCCGGGCCAGTCCCACCGCGCGGGAGTTGACGTCCACCCCCAGCACGGTCGCGGCGGGGGCGCGCGAGGCCAGGGTCAGGGCGATCGGACCGTAACCGCAGCCCAGGTCCAGCAGCCGACCCTCGGGCGGGGGCGCCGGCACCGTCTCCAGCAGGACCCGGGTGCCCAGGTCGATCCTGTCGGGCGAGAAGATCCCGCGATCGGTGTGCAACCTCAGGTGCAGGTCGGGCAGGACCAGGTCGGCGGTGGAGGGACGGCTGGCGGCGTCCGGGTCGGAGTCGAAGTAGTGCTGGGCCACGCCGTGACGCTACCAGCACCGACGGGCGTCGGGGCCCGGGTAAAAACCTCACATGCCGCGGGAAACGACACGCCAAGCCCCGCCACGACCCGGTGGCGGGTGCCGAAGATGGAGGTAGCCGAGGTTTGCGGGGGAACCCATGCGAGCACAGGTAGGAGATCGTCTGGTCGTCGAGGGCCGGCGTGCCGACACGCACCGTCGGACCGGGATCGTCACGGGTGTCCGGGGGTCGGGTGGAGAGCCCCCGTACCGGGTGCACTGGCTCGACGCCGAGCGGGGACACGACGCTCTGGTCTACCCGGGACCGGACGCGCACATCGAACACCCACCCGGCACGGGGGCCGGGACGATCACGGAGGGGGCGCAGATGCACACGACCAAGCGCTGGAACGTCGACGTCGTCATCGCCGAGGAGAACGAGGGCGATGCCGCGCGGACCTGGGCCGAGGTGGGCATGGTCGCCGACGACGGTACGGCGCTGCGCGGACACGGCATGGCCCGCAAGCACCCGATGGACGTGGACGTCCCCGAGATCGGTGAGGAACTCGCCGTCTCCCGAGCCCTGTCCGATCTCTCACGTCAGCTCCGGCAGGTCGCCGCGGAGGACATCAACGACAACACCGGTACCCCGTGGCGTCCCACCTGATCGGGCGCGGCGAGCGGGAGGCACCGGACCCCCGACCCCACGGGTCGGGGGTCCTTCCCTGTCCGGCCCCTCCGCTCCGGTCCCGCGGGTGCCCGCAGGACCGGAAGTGGCCACCCTCACCCCGGGAGGAACGCACTCGGCGGTCACCGGCATCGGGCACACTCGAAACGTCGACCGGGAGGGAGGCCCCGGGCCCGAGCGCCCGCCATCGACGTCCATCAGGCAAGGAGACGCCCGTTGACCACCTCATCACCGCAGACCGGACCCGCACGGGCGCTCGGCACCGTCGACGCGGCCGCCATCGGCGCCGGCGCGATGCTGGGAGCGGGGGTCTTCTCCGTGTTCGCCCCCGCCGCGCAGCACGCCGGCGCGTGGCTGCCCGTGGCGATCCTCATCGCCGGGCTGGTCGCCTACTGCAACGCGGTGTCCTCCGCCCGTCTGGCCGCCTGCCATCCCGAGTCGGGCGGCGCCTACGTGTACGGGCGGGCGCGTCTGGGCGACCTGTGGGGCTATCTGGCCGGGTGGTCGTTCGTGGTGGGCAAGATCGCCTCCTGCGCCGCCGTGGCGCTCACCTTCGCCACCTACGTCCTCCCCGGTTGGGAGAGACCCGTGGCGGTCGCCGCCGTGATCGTGATGACCGCGGTGGGCCACCGGGGGATCCGACGTTCCACGTTCGTGGTCAAGACCCTGCTCGTCGTGGTCCTGGCGGTCCTGGCCGGGATCGTGGTCGCCATGTCGATGAGCGGCCGTCTGGCCGCCGTGGCCGAGATCGACGGTCTGGGCCCCTGGCCGGGGTCCTTCGGGGTGCTGGGCGCGGCCGGGATGATCTTCTTCGCGTTCACCGGGTACGCCCGGGTGGCCGCGCTGGGCGGCGAGGTCCGCCGTCCCGAGACCACCATCCCCCGCGCGATCGCCCTGTCCCTGGGCGGGGTGCTGCTGATCTACCTGGTGGTGGGCACCGGCACGCTCATCGTCCTGGGCCGGGAGAGGCTCATCGCCTCCACCGCCCCGATGATCGACGTGGTGCGGGTCGCCGGGCTGGAGTGGGCGGTGCCGCTCGTGGCCGTGGGCGTGGCCGTGGCCTGTCTGGGCGCCCTCGTCACCCTCCTGACGGGGATCACGCGCACCACCGCGGCGATGGCCGCCGACGGGCATCTGCCCCGGGTGCTGGACCGGAGGGTCGGCCGCCACGGGGTGCCGGCCTACGCCGAGGCGGCGATCGCCGCGGTCGTGGTGGTCCTGGTGCTGTTCACCGACCTGACCGGCGCGATCTCCTTCTCCGCGTTCGGGGCGCTGGTCTACTACGCCATCACCAACGCCTCGGCGCTGCGCCTGGGACCCGAGGAGCCCCGTCCCCCGCTCCTGGTGCCCCTGGGCGGCCTCGTGGGCTGTGTCGTGCTGGCGTGCAGCCTGCCGTTGCCCGTGGTCGGCGTCGGGGCCGTGGTACTGGCGTCGGGCGCCGCCCTGTGGTGGGTGCGCGAACGCCTGAGCGCCCGGACCCGCGACTGAGTCCTCCCGTCGCCCGACGGGGCCCTCGCGGCGTGACGTGTCAGGCCGGGCCGACCAGGTGTTCCAGTCCGCGTCGGGTCGTGGCGGACAGGCGCACTCCCCCCAGTTGGTCGGGGGTGAACCAGGCGCAGTCGGCGGTCGACCCGTTCTCCTCCAGCACCCGGGCCGGGCCCGGGTGGGCCACGTGCACGTGGGAGAACACCCACACCGCGTACACCTCGTGTCCGGTGAGCGGCACGCGGTGGTGGCTGGAGACGGTGATCAGCCGGCCCACCACGCCCTGCTGACCGGTCTCCTCCCAGACCTCGCGGCGCAGTGCCGAGCGCACGTCCTCGCCGGGGTCGACACCGCCGCCGGGCAGGTGCCAGGTGCCGGCGCCCGGGAAACCGTCGGCGATGAGGCTGAGCATGATGCGGCCCGTCGGGTCGGTGACGATCCCGTAGGAGGCCATACGGCGCAGCCGGGGTCGGTCCACGGCCGGGGCGGGCTCCTCCGCGACCAGCTCGGCGAGCATCGGTTCCATGCCGTGCGGCGGCAGGACGGCCGGCCAGGCGTCGACCGCTTCGGGGGTCGCGAAGACCACGCGGTCCACGTGCAGCGGGGTCGGGACGCGGCCGGGGGTCGAGGCGATCTCGGTGATCACGTCCAGGGCGATCAGCGGCGCCTCCTCGGACAGGCCGCCCAACCGGCGGGCGACGTCGGCCGGGTCCTGTCCGAAGAGCACCCGGGCACCGAACAGTCGCGGCCCGGCCGGTCCACCGGTGACCAGGTGCACGGTGACCCGGCGGGGGAGCGGCTCGGGGACCGGCGTCACAGGGACCCCGCGGCGAGGGAGGGCAGACCGACCAGACGCAGCAGTTCGTCCAGGTTGTGGACGGTGGTGACGCCCGGGTAGCGGCGGCCGTGGTGGCGGTCGATGAGCACCGGACGCATGCGCGAGGCCACCGCGCCCACGCCGTCGGCCTGGATCTGGTCGCCCACGTGCCAGCAGTCGGTGGTGTTCACGCCCAGGCGCTGGGCGGCGATGTGGAAGATACGGGGGTCGGGCTTGCCGGCGCCCGCGGTGTCGGCGCAGACCACGGTGTGGAAGTAGGGGGTCAGTTCCAGGGCCTGGAGCTTGGCGTGCTGGAGGGCCTCGATGCCGTTGGTCAGGACGGCCAGGCGGTACCCGGCCGAGGCCAGGGCGTTGAGGGCGGGGATCGTGTCGGGGAAGACCTGCCAACCGCTGCGGTGGGCGTCCAGGTACAGGCGGTAGAGCTCGTCGCAGTGCGGGTCGGCGATGCCGGAGTGGCCGGCCTGGACGGCCAGGGCCCGCACGCGGTCGCGGCGCTGCTGTTCCAGGCTCAGGTCGCCGCGCAGGTAGGCGCCGAAGGAGATCTCGGTCTGTACGTCCCACAGCATTCGGGCGGCGCCGAAGTCCGGGTGACCGAGCCGCTCCATGAGCGCGCGCAGCCCGGCCGAGGACGCGGCGACGTCGTCGATCAGGGTGTCGTCCAGATCGAAGCAGATGGCGGTCGGAGTGGCGGGCATGTTCGGCATCGTTCCTCAACTGGGTGAGCATGACAAAACATGCCAACGCTAACCCGTGCGGATGACGGGAAAGGGGCAAGCCCCACCCAAAGGGATGTGACCCAGGACACGAACAGCGTAGTTCGTCCCCATCCGCCGCACGTCACGAGCCTACGGAAGGCGCTGGAACCACAGCAACGAGGTCGCCGCCGTCGCCAGCGCCAACAGGATGGCGATCAGCACGAACCGTGTGACGATCTCCTCGTGAACCGTTTCGGTCCCCAACGACGACCCGATGTCCTCGTAGACGTCGTCCAGCTCGGTCTCGCTCTCGGCCTCGTAGAAGTGACCCTCGGTCACCTGGGCCAACTCCTGCAACGCCTCCTTGTCGATGTCCGCCGGGACCTGGTAGCCGTCGATCTCGATCATCGCCGCCCCGGTACCGAACGCGATCGTGGACACCGGCACGCCCTCCTGCCGGGCCGCCGCCGAGGCCTGGGCGATCTCCCGGCCGCTGGTGTTCTCCCCGTCCGAGAGCAGCACGATCGCCGACGGAGGCGGATCGTCCTGTGACTCCTCGTCGAACCCGCGGATCGCGTCGAGCGAGGCGAACACACCCTCGCCGATCGCCGTCCCCGGACCCAGCTGGAGGTTCTCGATCGACCCGATCACCGCCTGATGGTCATGGGTGGGCGAGGAGACCACCGTCGCCTGCGCCGAGAACGCCACCAGGCCCACGTTGAACCGGTCCGGCAACGTCCCCACGAACCCCTGCGCCGACTCCTTGGCCGCCCGCAACCGGTCCGGCTCGATGTCGGTGGCCGCCATGGACAACGACACGTCGACCGCGACGATGATCGTGGCACGCTCGCGCGGCTGCTCCACCGGCATCGCCGGAAGCGCCATCGAGGCGATCAACACCCCCAACGTCAGGGTGAACAACGCCGTGGGCACGTGTCTGCGCACGTCCGGCCGGTGCGGGACCACCTGGTCCAACAGGGACAGGTTGGTGAACCGCACCGTGTACTCGCGCCGCTGCGTCTGCGCGAACACGTACGCGCCCAGCAGCGGCACGAGCAGGAGCAGCCACCACAGCCGCTCCGGTTCCAGGAAGGTCATCGCCCGTTCCCCCGTCTCCAGCCACGACCCGCCGTCACCGCGCCACCCCCGGCGTGTGCCGGGAAAGCCGATGCGCGGTACGTCTCTGATGGATCACGAACCGTGCGATGTCCAGTACCCAATCGCGGTCGGTCCGTAGCACCAGGTGGTGCACCCCGCATCCGCGCAGCGCGTCGCGCACCCGCTCCCGCTGGGCCCGGGCCGCCGCCCGGTAACGCTCGCGCACCGAACGGGTCAACCGCACGTCGCGCACCATCCCGCTCACCGGGTCGCGCAACGTGACGTCGCCCACCTCGGGAAGATCCAGTTCCCGGGGGTCGATCACCTCCACCACCAGCACCTGGTGCCGAGAGGACACCTGTCGCATCGGCCGCTCCCAGGGCACCTCGCCGTCGAAGGCCGGGGTGTCCAGGAAGTCGGAGACGATCACCCGCAGACCGCGTCGGCGCCGGGTGCGCCCCAGGTCGTCGATCGCGTCGGCCAGCCCCGCCCGGTGCGGCGCGGGGTCCGGATCGTCCCCGGTGGGGGCCGCGGCCACCGTCGCCAACAACGACAGCAGGGCCTCGTTGCCCGACCGGGCCGGCCAACGGCGGATCACCCCCCGGTGCAGGAAGTGCGCGCCGAACCGGTCGCCCACCCGTTGGGTGAGCAGGTTCGCGGCGACCATGGCGCCCACGGCCACCTCGCGTTTGAGCCGCAGCCCGGTCCCGAAGTCCATGCTCGCCGACAGGTCCAGCAAGGTCCAGCTCTCCAACTCACGGTCGGCGACCAGGTCGCGCACGTGCGGGGTGTCGGTCCGGGCGGTCACCGCCCAGTCCATGCGCCGTACATCGTCCTCGCCCGGCTGGTACAGCCGGGCCTCGGCGGCCTCCGAGCCCGGACCCAGCCGCAGGCCCAGGTGCTCGCCGTGCAGCAGACCGTCCAACCGGTGCACGACGCGCAGGTCCAACCGGCGCAGCGCGGCGCGGATACGCGGATCGGAGCCCAGAACGGGGGTGGTCACGGTCCCATCACCTCTGGGGCGCGAAGGAGGCGGTCTCCCCGCTGGGCGGCTCGTCCCAGATCACCCGGGGCGCCGGCACCGTCGCCAGGATGCGGTCGACCACCTGCGCGGCGGTGACCCCGTCGGCCAGGGCGTCGAAGCTGAGCACCAACCGGTGCGCGATGACGTCGCGGGCCAGCACCCGCACATCGTCGGGCAGCACGTAGTCGCGCCCGCGCAGCAGGGCCAGCGCGCGTGCGGCCGCCACCAGACCCAGGGTGGCGCGCGGACTGGCGCCGACCTCCAGCACGCCCCGCAGGTCGGGCATCTGGTGGGCCTCCGGCTCGCGAGTGGCCATGACCAGGCGCACCACGTAGTCGGCGATGAGCTGGTGGACGTGCACCTGTTCGGCGTCGGTCTGCAACTCGCCCAGGGTGACCGGGTCCAGGATCTGGTGGGCGGTGGGCGGAGTGGCGGACATCCGGCGCAGGATCTCCATCTCCTCGTGCGCCTTGGGGTGCCCGACCTCCACCTTCATCAGGAAGCGGTCGCGCTGGGCCTCGGGCAGCGGGTAGACGCCCTCGGACTCCACCGGGTTCTGTGTGGCGATGACGATGAACGGGGAAGGGAGGGGGTAGGTGGTCCCGCCCAGGGAGACCTGCCGTTCGGCCATGACCTCCAACAGGGCCGACTGCACCTTGGCGGGTGCGCGGTTGATCTCGTCGGCCAGCACGAAGTTGGCGAACACCGGGCCCAGCTCCACGTCGAACTTCTCGGTGGAGGGATGGTAGATGCGGGTGCCGACGATGTCGGAGGGGACCAGGTCGGGGGTGAACTGGACGCGGGCGAACGAGCCACCGGTGACCTTGGCCAGGGTGGACACCGCCAGCGTCTTGGCGATGCCGGGTACGCCCTCGATGAGGCAGTGGCCCTTGGCGACCAGCGCGATCAGGGAGCGCTCGACCATGCGCTCCTGCCCGACGATGACCGTGGACACCTCGTGCAGCGCGGCGCGCAGCAGTCGGGTGGGCTCGCCCGGGGCGCTCTCGGTCCCCGGGGGGGAGGCGCCGTTGCCGGGTGAGGACTGTGCCATGTTCCGCCTTCCAGGCCCGCCGCCCCGCCGGGACGCCGGATAGGTTGTGGATCACTCACCTGTGGGCGAGACTACCCGCTCCGGGACCATCGGTCCGGTGCACAACGCGCCGAAGGGGACGGAGCGGACGCGGGGCGATGAAGGGGGTGGGAGCGTGACGGCTCCCCTGATGGGTCTGAACGCGGGGGACCCGCGCCAGCTCGGTGCCTTCCGGCTGGAGGGCCGGGTGCACGAGTCCGCGCTGGGCGTGGTCTACGCGGGCCGCGATCGCGAGGGCGGGCGGGTGGAGGTGGCCGTGCTCGACGCGGGCGCGGTGGCCGACCCCCGGGCCAGGGAGCGGTTCGCGGACGCGGTGCGCGCCGACCCCCGTGTGTTGTCGGCGCGCACGAAGGGCCGTTCGGTGCTGTGGGTGGCGGTCGCCGGAGAGGGGCCGGACGCCGCTGAGTTCCTGACCGAGGCCGGCACCCCCGGGCGGACCGCCGGCCGGGGGCCGACGGTGATGCCGCACTGGGCGGGGAGCCGTGCGGGCACGGCGGTGCCGTGGGAACCCTGGTCGGGGCGGCGTGACAGCGCGGTGGAGGAGGGGCGCGGCAACTGGTGGCTCATCGGCGGACTGGGCGCGGTCCTGCTGCTGATCCTGGCGCTGGTGGCGCTGCTGTACTGGTTCATGTTGCAGTTCCCGCAGCCGGAGATGCCGGCGCCGGGGCAGCCGGTGCCGGAGGAGGGGCCGTCCTCGGGACCGGGGGAGGACCCGAGCGCCGAACCGGAGGAGGACGGAGAGGGGGAGGAGCCCGCCGTCCCGGTGTTCCCGTCCCCGGGGGAGGGCGAGGGCGGCGAGGGCTGGGGCGAGGATCCCCAGGACAACCTCTGACGGGAGGCGCGCGTGCTCGCCCGTTTCGGAGGCATCCGTGATCGTCTTTAAATCTACGTCGTAAAGGCAGCGGGTCTTTTCTATGAAAAGCCCCTGAAAAGAGATCGAGTGCGGCTACGCCGCACACCCCTCCCATGGTTCCGCCCCGGAGGGGTGTCGGCGTGTCGTGGCCGATCCCCGTTCGGGGCTGGAACGTGTTCAGCGTCCCGTAGCGGGCCCGGGAGCGGACTCCGCCGGTGATGGGAAGGGTCGGCGAGGTCCTAGGCTGGTCGACGTGTTGAAGGCGCTGAGAGAAGTGACGGGCACGCGGTACGTCCTGCCGCTGCGCGAGGGCGGTTCGCTACCGGGGCTCGTCGAGACCGACGACCTCGGCATGTACGTCGTGAAGTTCATCGGAGCCGGGCAGGGGCGCAAGACCCTGATCGCCGAGATCATCACCGGCGAACTGGGACGCGCGCTCGGGCTGCCCGTTCCCGAGCTGGCCCTGGTGGAGTTCGACGCGGTCATCGCGCGGGGCGAACCCGACCAGGAGGTGCAGGAGCTGCTCAAGGCCAGCGGTGGGCTCAACCTCGGGATGGACTTCCTGCCGGGGTCGCTCGGGTTCGATCCGCTCGCCTTCGAGGTGGACTCCGACCTCGCCGGACGGGTGCTGTGGTTCGACGCGCTGACCGGCAACGTGGACCGGTCCTGGCGCAACCCGAACATGGTGGTCTGGCACGGTGCGCCGTACCTGATCGACCACGGGGCCACGTTGATCTTCCACCACTCGTGGGCCAACGCCGACCGGTTCGTCGGGCGGGCCTACGACGCCTCCGATCACGTGCTGTCGTCGTCCGCGCCCGATCTGGCCGCCGCCGACGCGGCGTTCGCGCCGCTGGTCACCGAGGGGCTGCTGCGCGACGTGGTGGGTCTGGTGCCCGACGTGTGGTTGGCGGAGGAGCCCGGGTTCGCCTCGCCCGATGAGGTCCGGGAGGCCTATGTGCGCCACCTGGCGGCCCGTGCGACCGATCGTTCGTGGTTGCCGGAGGTGGGTCGATGAGCGGCGGCGTGCGCAGGTACAGCGACGCGGTGACGACGGGTCGGGTCGGTGAGGAGCGCGACCGGGCGGTGTTCGAGTACGCGCTGTTGCGGGTGATCCCGCGGGTGGAGCGCGGTGAGTGCGTCAACGCCGGGGTGATCGTGTACTGCCAGGAGCGGGCGTTCCTGGGGGCCCGGGCGGAGCTGGACGAGGCCCGGTTGTCCGCGTTGGACCCCGGGGTGGACGTGGACGGGGTGCGTCGGGCGTTGGCCGCGGTGGAGGCGTTGTGCCGGGGCGGTGCGTCGGCGGGTGCGGCCGGTCGTGAGCGGCCGGGGCGGCGGTTCCGGTGGTTGACGGCGCCGAGGAGCACGATCGTGCAGCCGGGGCCGATCCACGGGGGGTTGACGGAGGATCCGGAGGCCGAGCTGGAGCGGTTGCTGGACCGGCTCGTAAGGTAGCGGGTCGTGCAGTAACGGATGTCACAGGCCTTTCGGGGTTAATCGAGGAGATATTCCACGGGTCTCGGTGTTGGTATGGAGTGGTCCCTCCGGGCGCGCTCCCACGCGCCGGGGCCCTTTTCCGTGTCCCGTTCCTTCTGGCTCGACCCCGTCGAGATTTGGAGTGTCCTGTGCTATCCCCGAACTCCCCCGACACGGCTTCCCGGCCGGTGCTCGTCGAGAACGCGGCGGCGCCCCGCGCGCGGCGGTCGGTGGTGTTGTTGGTCCTGGTGCTGGGTGTGCTGGCGGCGGTCGGTCCGTTGGCGACCGACATGTACCTGCCGGCGTTCCCGCAGATCGCGGAGGATCTGTCGGCCTCCGAGGCGCAGATCCAGTTGACGTTGACCTCGATCATGTTGGGGTTGGCGGTCGGTCAGCTGGTGATCGGTCCGATGAGCGACGCCTGGGGGCGGCGGGTTCCGCTGCTGGTGGGCGGTGCGGTGTTCACGGTGACGTCGGTGTTGTGCGTGTTCGTGCCGGACGTGACGTTGTTCGTGGCGTTGCGGTTCGTGCAGGGCATGGCGGGTGCCGCGGGTGCGGTGATCTCGCGGGCGGTGGTGCGGGACCTGTTCAAGGGCGATGACGCGGTGCGGTTCTTCTCGCGGTTGGCCCTGGTGATGATGTTGGCGCCGTTGTTGGCCCCGTTGGCGGGTGCGCAGTTGCTGCTGGTGGGTCCGTGGCAGTTGAGTTTCTGGGTGCTGGCGGTGATGTCGGCGGTGAGTTTCGTGCTGGTGCTGTTCTGGCTGCCGGAGTCGTTGCCGGTGGGTGAGCGTCGTGCGCAGGGGCCGCGGGTGTTGGCGTCGACGGTGGCGGTCCTGGCGCGGCAGTCGCGGTTCCTGGGGCCGGTGCTGACGTTGGGTCTGAGTTTCGGGATGTTGTTCACGTACGTTTCGGCGTTCTCGTTCGTGGCCCAGCATGAGCTGGGTGTGTCGGCGCAGACGTACGCGTGGTTGTTCGCGGTGAACTCGTTGGGGATGTTGGCGGGTACGCAGGTGAACGGGTTCCTGGTGGGTCGGATGGAGACGCTGCGGCGGTTGGGGTTGGGTCTGCTCCTGGGGTTGGGTGCGGTGTCGGCGTTGTTGGTGTCGGCGGTCGTGGGTGCGGCTTCGTTGTGGTTGGTGGTGGGTCTGTTGGCGCTGATGATGTTCAGCACGGGGTTCATCATGCCGAACGCGACGGTGACGGCGTTGGACGGTCAGCCTGCGGCGGTGGCGGGTACGGCGTCGGCGTTGATGGGTGCGTTGCAGTTCGCGTTGGGTGGTGGTGTGGCGGCGTTGGCGGGGTTGACCCCGTCGGGTGAGGCGTCGTTGGTGAGCATGGCGACGGTGATGTTGGGCGCGGCGGTGTTGGCGATGGTGTCGTACGTGTGGACGGTGCGGTCGGCGGTGCGTGTTCGGGTGTGATGGTCGCGGGCACGGAAAGGCCCCATGACCCCATGTAGAGGGGGGTCATGGGGCCTTTGTTCGTAGTTCTCTCCATGTTGCCGTGTGGTGGTGAGGTTGGGCATTGTAGGGGAACTATCTCCCCCCTTGGTGCGGGATGTCTTTCCTGTACGGGCCAGTGTGGTCCGTGCTTTTCGACGCGGCTTTGAGGATGAGTGGTCTGTGGTCATGGGCGAGGCGAGTGTCGGTCCCGGTGGGTGGGCCCGGGGGTTGTCCGGGTTGAGCGACCTGGTCTACGAGATGGCGACCGACGACGCGCATGCGGAGTTGTTCTCGGTTCCGGAGGAGGGTGGCCGGGGCGATCGGTGGGCGCGGGTGAGCGCGGGGGCGTTCGCCACGGATGTGACGGCGGTGGCCAAGGGGTTGGTGGCCGCCGGTGTGGGTGAGGGCGATCGGGTGTTGTTGGTGTGCTCGGATCGCCTGGACTGGGTGCGGATGGCGTTCGCGGTGTGGTCGGTGCGGGCGGTGTTGGTGCCGTTGCCGGTGTCGGCTTCGCCGGAGCGTGTGGTGCACGCGGTGCGTCAGACGCGTCCCGCCGCGGCCGTGGTGGAGGGTGAGCGGGCGCTGCGGGTGGTGACGGCGTTGCAGCGTGAGTTGCCGGATCTGGGCCGTGTGTGGCGTTGTGAGGCGGGGTCGGGGGAGATCGTGTCGTTGGGGGCGTACATGGACGCCTCGTCGGTGCGGTTCCGTCGGGATGCGACGGCTCCGGAGGACGCGGCGGTGGTGCTGTATCCGATGAGCACGGCGTCGCGGTGGATGCGCGGTGTGGCGTTGTCGCACGGTGCGTTGTTGTCCGCGGCGGCGGATCTGGTGGATCGGTTGGGTCCGCAGGTGGCGGGGTCGGGTTCGGGTCAGGCGTCGGCGTTGGCGGATGTGTCGTTGTCGCAGTTCCAGGGTCTGGCGTCGTTGGTGGCGTGTGTGGTGGGTCGGGTCCGGTTGGGGTTGGGGGGCTCGGGTCGGTTCTTGGAGCGGGTGCGGGTGGTGCGTCCGTCGGTGTTGGTGTGCGGGAGTTCGTTGTTGGAGGAGGTCTTCGAGGGGGAGCGGGGGAGCGCTCGGTCGACGGGGTGGGACTCGTTGGGGACGTTCAATTCGGCGGTGGAGGCGGCGGTGCAGTTCGATCGGTCGCCGAAGAAGGGTGCTTGGCAGCGGTTGTCGCGGTCGATGTACGACTGGCAGTTCGCGAAGGTGCGCGAGGTGTTGGGTGATCGTGTGCGTTTGGTGGTGTGTTGGGGTGGGGGGTTGTCGGATCGTTTGGACTCCTTCTACGGGGGTGTGGGGGTTCCGGTGATGCAGGTGTTCGGTACGGCGGAGACGGCGGGGGTGTTCGCGGCGAACGCGGTGGGGGCTCGGGTGCCGGGTTCGGTGGGGCGTGCGTTGGAGGGGCGTGAGGTGTGGGTCTCGCGTGAGGGTGAGGCCCATGTGCGGGGTGGTGCGGTGTTCTCGGGTTATTGGGGGGATGGGGAGGCGACGTCGTCGGCGTTCCGTGAGGGGTGGTTGGCCACGGGGGTGGCGGCGTCGGTGGACGGTGACGGGTTCGTGTCGGTGCGTGGTCGGGTGCGGCCGCAGGCGTCGGTGGTGGAGGTGCCGGGGCGGTTCTCGGTGGGGGGGCGTGGTGGGGCGGTGGCCGCGGTGGAGGCGGCGCCGGACCCGGAGCCGGAGGTGGAGGTGGTGGCCGAGGCGGATGTGGCGGTGACGGAGGCGTTGCCGGCGTTGGTGGAGCCGGAGGTGCGTTCGGACGCGGAGTTGGTGGCGGGGTTCGAGGCGCGGTTGCGGTCGCATCCGTTGATCAGTCAGGTGTTGGTGATCGTGGAGGGGCGGCCGTTCGCGAGTGCGTTGATCACGTTGGTGCGGGATCAGTTGGAGTACTGGCGGTTGGTGAACGGGCGGCCGTTGTCGATGGCGCCGGAGGAGATCGCGGGGGATCGGGATCTTCTGCGGGAGGTGCAGGGGTTGGTGTACGAGGCCAATCGGAGTGTGCCGCGGCATTTGGCGGTGCGGTCGTTCCATGTGTTGGCGGAGGAGTTCACGGTGCAGTCGGGGTTGGTGCATCCGTCGGGTGAGTTGCGCAGTGACGCGGTGTTGCGGGCTTTCTCGGAGGAGATCGACGGGTTGTACCGGGTGCGGCGGGATCAGTAGTTCGTGGGGGAGGGCCCTGGGGCGTGGTGTCCCGGGGCCCTTTCGTCATTGTCCGTCGAGGTAGGCGAGGACGGCCAGGACGCGGCGGCTGTCGTCGGAGGAGGGGGGGAGGTCGAGTTTGGTGAAGATGTTGTTGATGTGTTTGCTGACGGCTTTCTCGGTGATGTAGAGGCGTCCGGCGATGGCGGAGTTGGAGCGGCCTTCGGCCATTTCGGAGAGGACTTCGCGTTCGCGGGGGGTGAGTTGTCCGAGGGGGCCCTGGTTGTTCTGGCGGGCGAGGAGCTGGGAGATGACGGCGGGGTCCATGGCGGTGCCGCCGGCGGCGACGCGGCGGACGGCTTCGATGAATTGGCCGATGTCGAAGACGCGGTCCTTGAGGAGGTAGCCGACGCCTCCGGTGTCGTCGGAGAGGAGTTCGCGGGCGTAGAGCTGTTCGACGTGCTGGGACAGGACGAGGATGGGCAGGCCGGGTATCTGGGCGCGGGCGGCGATGGCGGCCTGGAGTCCTTCGTCGGTGAAGGTGGGGGGGAGGCGGACGTCGACGACGGCGACGTCGGGTCGGTGTTCGGTGAGGGCTTTGTGGAGGTCGGGTCCGTTGTCGACGGCGGCGACGACGGTGAAGTCGTGGGATTGGAGAAGTTTGATCAGTCCTTCTCGGAGGAGGGCGAGGTCTTCGGCGATGACAACGCGCATGGGATCTCCAGGGTCACGATGGTGGGTCCGCCCGGGGGGCTGGTGATGTTCATCGTGCCATCGAAGGCGTCGATGCGGCGGCGGATGCCGGAGAGGCCGCTGCCGGGTGCGGCGTCGGCGCCGCCGTGGCCGTTGTCGGTGGCGGTGATGACGAGGCGGTCGCGGCCGTGGTTGACGTGGACCCATGCGTGGGTGGCGTCGGCGTGTTTGGCGGTGTTGGTGAGGAGTTCGGCGATGGCGAAGTAGGCGGCGGATTCGACGGGGTCGGCGGGGCGGCCGGGGAGGTCGATGGTGACGGTGATGGGGAGGTGGTGGGTGAGGGCGAGGGCGTGGACGGCGCCGTGGAGTCCGCGTTCGACGAGGACGGGTGGGTGGATGCCGCGGACGAGGTCGCGGAGTTCGATGAGTGCGGTGCGGGTGGTCTCGCGTGCTTCGGTGAGCATGGTGCGGGCGGTGGCGGGGTCGTGTTCGACGATCTGTTCGGCCATGCCGAGGTGCATGCCGAGGGCGACGAGGCGGGCTTGGGCGCCGTCGTGGAGGTCGCGTTCGATGCGTCGGATCTCGGAGGCCTGGGTGTCGATGGTGTTGGCGCGGCTGGTGGCGAGGTGGGCGACGCGGGCGGTGAGTCGGGCTTTTTCGGAGGGTTGGAGGAGGAGTCGGTTGAAGGCGGTGTAGAGGCGGATCGCAGGGTTGAGGAGGGTGATGCCGAGGGTGGTGAGGAGGGTGGCGGGGATGAGGAGGAGGAGTTGTTCGGTGAGGTTGTGGGGGATGTTGGTGCCGTAGAGGCCGTTGTCGCCGGGGGGGAGGCCGAGGGCGTGGAGGGTCTGGTAGGTGCCGTGGGTGAGGAGGGTGGCGGGGGTGGTGATGATGAGGATGTTGACGGTGCCGGTGATGAGCCAGAGGAGGTCTTTCCAGGTGGCGGGGTCGGTGATGATCGTGCTGGCGCGGCGGTTGATGCCGGTGGTGGGGAGGGGGCGGTAGCCGGAGGGGATGGGGGGTTGGTGGTGGAGGTGGCCGATGGTGCGGCGTTGGCTTTCGGCGAGGGTGCGTAGGAGGTGTCCGGTGAGGATGACGAAGGGGAGGCCGACCCAGATGAGGGTGAGGACGGCGGAGGCGATGACGAGGGGGAGGAGGAGGAGGGCGGCGATGTTCTGGGAGAGGAGGAGGAAGAGGTGGGCGAAGGTGGTGAGGGGGCCTGCGCGGTGGTGGGGTGCGGTGGCCATGGTGTTCGCTGCCTCTTCCGGTGGCGGGTGGTGGTCTCTTTCATTGTGGCGGGTGGGTGGCGGGGTGGTCGGTGGTGGTGGCTCCCCTGCGGGCGGGTGTGCGGAGGTGTCGGGACTGGGGTGGTTTGGGGGTTTGTGGGCTCGGTGGGTGTGGGTTTTTGGCGCAACTCGCCGCCGGCGATTTCCCGTGGGTTGGCATGACCTGTGATGATCGGGAGTGTGTGGCGTGAACTGATCCTGGAGTTGTATCCGGAGGCCGATCTGCGTGATCCGGCCGATGAGGCGACCTTGGCCGAGGTCGAGAAGCGTTTGACGCTGCCGTTGCCGTTCGAGTTGGCGTCATTGCTGCGGGAGACCGATGGTGTGGTCAACGAGTACGGGGATGCGGTGGTGTGGAGTGCTGCCCGGCTGGTGGAGGACAATCTGGCGATGCGGGAGGAGCCGGATTATCTGGAGTTGTACGCGCCGTTCGATGAGATGATCTTCTTCGGTGATTCGGACATGGGGCCGCAGTTCGCCTACGTGCACACCGACTATGGTCCGGGGGTCGTGGTGTGGGATCATGAGACGGATCGTCGTCGGTTGGTGGTGGTGTCGCTGCGGGACTATCTGGCGCGGTGTCTGTTGCAGGGCAACGCCTGGTTCCGTTGACGGTGTGTGGTCGGTTACCTGGTGTTCCGTGCTATTTTGCGGGGTGGTGCGGCGGTGTTCGCCGCCGTTGATCGCTTTGTGAGAGTGGGACATGCCGGATCAGTCGCAGGTGGCCGCCGTCGTTCAGGGTCGTGAGGTGGCGGACTTCCCGGAGTTGGCGCCGGAGGCGGCGCGGGGGTCGGTGCGGCGGGTCACGGTGACGGGTGAGGACGTGCTGCACCGTCGTAATCGGGACGTGCCGGCGGAGATGTTGGGCGGCGAGGAGCTGCATCGGCTGATCGACGACATGTTCGTGACGATGTACGCGGCCGAGGGTGTGGGGTTGGCCGCGAATCAGGTGGGTGTGGATCTGCGCCTGTTCGTCTATGACTGCCCGGACGACGACGGTGTGCGTCATGTGGGGCATGTGATCAATCCGGTGCTGGACGAGCGGGACCCCGAGGACGTCGTGGTGGTGGAGGGCGAGGGGTGTCTGTCGGTTCCGGGTCCGCACGCGGAGTTGGGGCGGGCCGAGCATGCGACGGTGCGGGGTGTGGACCGGGACGGTGGGGAGGTCGTGTTGAGGGGGAGCGGGTATTTCGCGCGGTGTCTTCAGCACGAGACCGATCACACGTTGGGTCGGTTGTACATCGATCGGTTGTCGGCGCGTGAGCGCAAGCGGGTGTTGAAGAAGATGGACGAGATGTCCCACGACGTGTTCGCGCGTCGTGAGGAGCGGGCGGCCGAGCTGGAGCGGGAGTTCGCCGGTTAGTCCGTGAGGTCATGGGGGCGGGGGGCCTGAGGGCCCCCCGCCCCTTTTCTCGTGCGGGGTCAGCCGACGCAGAACTCGTTGTCCTCGGGGTCGGCCAGGACGGCCCAGCCGGTGCCGTCGGGGTGGCGGCGGTCGGCCAGGAGGCGGGCGCCCAGGGTTCGCAGGCGGGTGATCTCGGTGTCGCGGGTGGAGTGGGGCGGGGCCTGGAGGTCGAGGTGGAGGCGGTTCTTGGCGGTCTTGGTCTCGGGGACGCGGACGAAGAGGAGGGCGGGGGTGGTGCCGTGGGCGGGGATGTAGGCCTCGTCGTCGTCGCTGTCGGGGGCCAGGGGTGCGTGGAGGGCGGCGGACCAGAAGCGGGCCTGGGCGAGGGGGTCGGTGCAGTCGAGGGTGAGGGCGTGGATCCGCATGTCGGGCCTCTTTCGTTCGTGTGTTCGATTCGATGGTGGTGGGTGGCGTGGACCCGGGTGGGGGTGCGCGGGGGTGCCTTTGGCGGGTTCTCGGGGCCGGGAGGGGGTCCGGTGGGGCTCCACTGGGTGTTTTGGCCCTGAAAGTGGCACCTTTGGGAAGGTGTGTGGTCTTTTTGTTACCGTGCGGGGCGGTAGATTGCCCGGCATGAACGACGGGGAACGCAAAGTGATCGTGTACACCGACGGGGCGTGCAGCGGGAACCCCGGCCCCGGGGGGTGGGGGGTGTGGCTGCGCTACGGCGGGCACGAGAAGGAGATCTACGGCGGTGAGGGGCAGACCACCAACAACCGGATGGAGCTCATGGCGGCCATTCGGGCGTTGGAGAGCCTGACCAAGCCGGTGCCGGTGGTGGTCTACACCGATTCGTCCTATGTGCGCAACGGGATCACGTCGTGGGTGGCGGGGTGGAAGCGGCGCGGATGGCGCACCGCGGACAAGAAGCCGGTCAAGAACGTGGACCTGTGGCAGCGGCTGGACGAGGTGGCCGCAGGGCACGACGTGGAGTGGCGGTGGGTACGCGGGCACAGCGGAGACGAGGGCAACGAGCGCGCCGACGAACTGGCCCGGCGCGGGCGTGATGAGGCCGCGGCGCCGCGCTGAGTCGGCCGGCACCGGTAGGGGGCACCCCGGGCGGGGTGCCCTTTCGTGTGCTCTCAGGCGGTCTCGGCCCGGGCCCCCTCGTGGTTCTCGGGGTCGTCGGCGATGAGCAGGCGACGCGGTCCGGAGCCGTCGGCGGCCAGGGCGTCGTCGGGGTTGAACAGCACGCACGATTCCAGGGACAGGCACCCGCAGCCGATACAGCCGGTGAGGTCGTCGCGCAGGCGGACGAGTTGGGCGATGCGGGCGTCGAGTTCGTCGCGCCACTGTTCGGAGACCAGTGCCCAGTCGGCGCGGTTGGGGGTGCGGTTGTCGGGGAGCCGGTCCAGGGCCTGGCGGATGCGGGCCAGGGGGATGCCCACGCGTTGGGAGACGCGGATGAAGGAGACGCGGCGCAGGGTGTCGCGGCGGTAGCGGCGTTGGTTGCCGGCGGTGCGGCGGCTGTGGATGAGCCCCTGGCGTTCGTAGAAGTGCAGGGCGGAGACGGCGACGCCGGAGCGTTGGGACACCTGTCCGACGGTGAGTTCCTTGACGATGGGCGGCACGGTCCTCATCCTAGGGCGTTCTGGGCCCGGGGCGTCAGGGGCGGTGGGTGCCGCGCAGGGCGTACAGGCGGGCGTAGGCGCCGCCGCGGACCAGGAGCTGGTGGTGGGTGCCGCTCTCGGCGACGCGTCCGCGGTGCAGGAGCAGGACGCGGTCGGCGGTGTGGGTGTGGGT
>NZ_JAVREP010000030.1:0-51330 GCF_031845465.1 Nocardiopsis lambiniae
CTGATGGTACTGCCCTGTGGTGGGGTGGGAGAGTAGGTTGCCGCCACGGTTTTTCTTGGGGGTCGAGGCCCGTCTCTGTTGGGGCGGGTCTCCCTTCGTGGGTGGGGTTGGTGTGTGGGGGTCGCCGTGGGCGGCCCCCCTTTTTTTTGTGTTGTGGTGGGGGTGGCCGGGAGCCACCCCCCCTTTTTTCGTATGCGGGGGGCGGATTCAAGGGTTTCTTCGACGCCCCTGGCCGGGGCCGAAGGGAAAGGAAGTCCCCTCGCCCCCGCGGGAGCGGACGCTCACCCACCCGGGCTGGTACCTCGGAAGGCCGTGTCCCCCGGATCAGTGGAGGGAGGTGTGTCCTATCGATGCCGGTTCCGCGTGGGCGTGGAGGTCCGCCGCCTCGATCTCCTCGCGGGTGATTCCCAGGATGAACGCGATCGTGTCCAGGTACGGCACGTTCACCGACGTGTCCGCCTGCTGGCGCACCACCGGTTTGGCGTTGAACGCGACCCCGAGTCCCGCCGTCTGGAGCATGTCGAGGTCGTTGGCCCCGTCCCCCACCGCGACGGTCTGTTCGAGCGGCACACCGGCCTCCGCCGCGAAGCGTTCGAGGGTGACGGCCTTGCCCTTGCGGTCGATGATGGGGCCCACCAGTCCGCCGGTGAGCTTCCCGTCGACGACCTCCAGCGTGTTCGCGGCGGAGTAGTCGAGTCCCAGCCGTTCCACCAGTACATCGGTGATCTGGGTGAAGCCGCCGCTGACGATCCCGCACTCGTAACCGAGTCGCTTGAGGGTGCGGATGAGGGTCCGTGCCCCGGGGGTCAGCTGGATCTCCTGGCAGACCTTTCCGATGGCGTCGGCGTCCAGGCCCTTGAGGAGGGCGACGCGGCGGCGCAGGGACTCCTCGAAGTCGAGTTCGCCGCGCATGGCCTGTTCGGTGACCCGGGTGACCTCCTCCTCGCAGCCGGCGTGGGCGGCGAGGAGTTCGATGACCTCACCCTGGATGAGGGTGGAGTCGACGTCCATGACGATGAGGTGCTTGGCCCGGCGGTGCAGGCCGCTGGGCTGGACGGCGACGTCCACGCCCTGGGTGGCGGCCTCCATGGCCAGTTCGGCGCGGAGCTGGGCGAGGCGTGCGGGATCGCCCGCCGCTCCGGAGATCTCCATTTCCACGGAGGTGACCGGGAAGCTGGAGAGGCGCTCTATCCGGTCGATGTTGGCGCCGGCGCGGGCCACACAGGAGGTGATGGCGCCCAAGGCCCCGGGGCGCAGCGGGTCGGCGAGCACGGTGACGTGCAGCCGATCGTTGGTGGAGGAGTCGTTGACCCGGTGCTCACCGGAGGCGTAGTCCACCTCCATGTCGAGGTCGATCGCGGTCTTGTCGAGAGCGTGGCGGACCTCTTCGAAGACACGACGACGGCTCACCCCGGGGGCGACGCGCTCGTCCACCTCCAGGACGGTGCCCAGGACGAGGCGCCCGGCCAGGACGACCTGTTCGAGGTCGACGATGGTCACGGGGAAGACGGAGAGGGTGCTCAAGAGGCGCGCGCTGATGCCCGGGCGGTCGCGACCGGTCACCGTCACCGACAACGTGGTTTCATCATTCATGGCGCCACCCACGGTACTCGGCCGCCCGATGGTCCCGACGCGCAGGCCGTTCCTTTTCGCAGCTAGTTCACCATGTGGACACTCTGCGGGCCCGGCGGCTCACTTCCTCTTCTTGGACTTGCGCGGTTTCTTCGCTTTCACGGAGACACCGCCCAGCATGCAGGTACCGGTGAGCCGGATGACGGGGGCGTTCGGGTCGGTGACCTGGTCGGTCCCGTGCAGTTCGGTGCCGCCCAGAATTCCCGACGTGTCGTTGATCACCCTGACCCCGTAGGGCACGGTGATGTCGACCCCGCCGAGGATGACGGCGACCTGGATCGTCACTTCGCGGCGGCTGAGAACGGCCTCGCGGAGGTCGAGGTCGACGCCGCCGCACAGGACGGAGATGTTGGTACGGGGCTCGACGAGCCAACGGCCCTTGCGTTCGCAGCCGCCGAACACGGCGACCATGTTCTCCGAGCCCTTGCTCTGGCCGGCGAGGTCGCGTGCCTCCTGGCCGAGGATCTCCATGCCGTCGGGGGCGCCGGGGACGCCGGGGGCGTGTTCCGGGTGGAAGGCGTCGTGTCCGGGCCCGGGCAGGTCGGACACGATGGGTCCGAGTTCGCCGATGGTCTTGGCCCTGTAGAGGGTGTCGAGGCGTTCCTCGTGTTCGACAGGGCTGAGCCGACCTTCCGCCACCGCCTCGCGCAGACGTTCGGCAACCATGTCACGGTCCGCGTCAGAGGCTCGGATGTGCTCGGGCTGCATGGTGGCGGGTCTCCTCATCGATCCGTGGGCCGGGTTTCGACCGCACCTCAAGTATCGGTTCGCCCCCGGTGTCGGCGGATCAGGTATCTTCCCTGGTCCTACCCTGAGACTTCCTCGCCGTCGTCCGGGTCGGCTTCCGATCCGAGGCCGGGGCCCGGATCCCTCACCCTTCCAGGATGCCCTGTGAGGGGCCGCCGCGTCACCCCTGTCACAGGGGTAGGGCCGCGTGCGCGGCCACGAGGGCCCGGCGCACCGCCGCGTCCAGGCGGCGAAGCGCACGCCCGCGCGCATCCACCTGGTGGGAGTTCATCCCGCGCCCGCCGTGGGGGTCGGCGAGGTCGACGATGGTGGCCAAGCGGGCGGCCTGTTCGGCGATCCCCCGGGCACGGCGCGGGTAGCCGGGTGCGAGGACGGCGGGCGCCGAGTCGAGCGCGTCCACCCGCTCTCGCACACCGGGGGCGAACGCGGCGATGTCGTCGACGCCCTCCATGTCGCGGGCGACGTCGATGAGGGTGAGCTTGAGCGCCTGTTCGGCCTCGGCCAGATCGGGCACCTGGGGGATCGTGTCGTTGGCCGGATACGGGGTCCAGGAGACCCCCACATAGGATGAGCCACGCCGGTCGGTCGTGGGGACCAGCCCCACCTGACGGTCGGCGAGTCGGAGCAGGACCCCTTCCCGCGCTTCCAACGCGGCCTGGTTGAACTCCCCGGGGCCGACCAGGCCGAGCGGATCCCCTTGCGCGGGCAGCGCCAACCGGAACATCGACGGTCCCCCGCCGGGAAGGCCACGAAGTCGTACCAGTGCGGTCCGCAGCGGTACGCCCTCCTCGAAGGGCAGGTCGCCCGGCGGTACCGTCCCGACGAGGCCGGGGCCGTCGCGCCGTTCGACGGCGTCCACGGCGTCGTCCAGGCCGACGTGCCCGGACAGCCAGGCGTTGCCCCAGGCGACGAGTGAGGCGGACGTGGAGTGCATGGATCCAGGGTAGGTCGGGCCTGCGCCGGCTCGGGACGTGAGCGACGTGAGGGAGAACGATGGACGGTCGGGTTCTGGGCCTGGGCGGGGTCACCGTACGACGGGGCGACTCGCTCCTGTTGAACGGTGTCGACTGGTCGGTGCTGGAGGGTGAGCGCTGGGTGGTCCTGGGCCCCAACGGCGCGGGTAAGACCACGTTGTTGAGCGTGGCCTTCAGCCAGCTCCATCCGACCTCGGGAGAGGTGGAGATCCTGGGCGAGGGCCTGGGCAAGGTGGACGTGTTCGAGTTGCGGCCGCTCATCGGCTACGCGGGCGCCGCGGTGGCCGGCCGCATCGAGGAGGGCACCCCCGTTCTGGACCTGGTGCTGAGCGCCGCCTACGGGTATCTGGGCCGGTTCCGTGAGGAGTACGGCGTCCCGGACCTGGGGCGGGCCCGGGCGCTGCTGGGGCACTGGGGCGTGGGGGACCTGGCCGACCGGGAGTTCCAGACCCTGTCGGAGGGCGAGCGCAAACGGGTGCTGATCGCCCGGGCGCTGATGTCCGACCCCGAACTCCTGCTGTTGGACGAGCCGGCGGCCGGGCTGGACCTGGGCGGCCGTGAGGACCTGTTGCGCCGGTTGGGGGCGTTGGCCCGCAACGAGGCGGCGCCCGCTCTGGTGGTGGTGTCGCACCACGTCGAGGAGATCCCGGTGGGGTTCACGCACGCGTTGCTGCTGCGCGAAGGCGGTGTGGTCGTCGCGGGTCCGCTGGACGAGGTGATGACGGCCGAGAACCTGTCGGAGACGTTCGGGCTCCCCTTGAAGGTGGAGCGGGACGGCGAGCGTTGGAGTGCTCGGGCGGTCTGATCCCCTTCCCACCAGGACCTCCCCTTTCTCCCTCCCCGGCCGGCGGTGTCTCCGCCGGCCGTCGTCTTGTTCTCACATCCGTCGCCCACGCCCCTCGCGTCCCGTGCCCGATTGTTCGGCCCCGGGCAAGGCGGGATAAGGGGCACGAAAACCGAGCCATCATATTGTCCTTAAATACTGTTTCTGTCCGGATATGGCTCGTCGGATGCACATCGGGTAGCGTCTTCGGCGGTGAGCGGATCGCTCCATTTCGGCGCGCTTTATGATCATCGGGTGGGCGGGATCGTGCGGTGCGCGGTCCGTGCCCGCGTTGCCTGCCACCCCAGCCAGGAGATCCGGAGCTGCTCTGATGTCGATGTCGAATACCACCTCGGTGCGGAACAAAGGGGTGGTCGCATGACCATGATCCTCATCGTCGCGCTTTTCGTCGCCGTTCTCCTGCTCATCTTCTGGCGGAGTGTGCGCATCGTTCCGCACTCCATGCAGGACGTGGTCGAACGCTTCGGTAAGTTCCACCGCACCCTGGACTCGGGTTTCAACGTCGTCATTCCCGGCGTCGACCAGATCCGCGAGCGCATCGACCGCCGTGTCCAGGTGGTGAGCTTCCCACCGCAGTCCGCCATCACCGAGGACAACCTCGCGGTGGAGGTCGACTCTGCGGTCTACATCCGGGTCAGGGACGCCTACAAGGCCACCTACGAGGTCGCCAACTTCATCCAGGCGGTCGAGCAGCTCACCCTGGCGACGCTGCGCAACGTCATCGGCGGCATGAACCTGGAGGGCACGCTCACCTCCCGCGACCAGATCAACCGCGAGCTCAAGACGGTGCTGGACGAGGCCACCAGTGACTGGGGCATCGAGATCAGCCGCATCGAGCTCAAGGGCATCGAGCCACCGTCCTCCGTGCAGGAGGCGATGGAGATGCAGATGCGCGCGGACCGGGAGAAGCGCGCGCAACTGCTCAGCGCCGAGGGTGAGAAGCAGTCCGCGGTGCTGCGCGCCGAGGGTGAGCGCGCCGCGGCGGTGCTGCGCGCCCAGGGTCAGGCCGAGGCGCAGATGCTCACGGCCAAGGCCGACGCGGACGCCCAGACCCTGCGCGCCCGGGGTGAGGCCGACGCCATCCACATGGTGTTCAAGGCTTTGCACACCAGCCGGGTCGACCCGGAGGTACTGGCCTACCAGTACCTCCAGAAGCTGCCGGAGATCGCCAAGGGCGACGCCAACAAGGTGTGGATCGTCCCCTCGGAGATGGGTCAGGCCCTCCAAGGGGTCGGCGCCGCCTTCCAGCGGTTGCGCGACGATGTCGTCCGGATGCCCTGAGGCCCCGTTCCGCTCGTTCCCGGCCCCGGTGCGCTCCCGCGTCCCGGGGCCTTCGCGTTCCCCGTTCCCCCCGACCCCCAGGCGATGATCCGACCATCCGATCTCGTAGTCTGTTGTCGCCCTCGACGGTGGGGGGAGTGGCGGAGCGCGAAGGACGGACCATGGAACTCTGGCAGGCCGCGGTCGTTCTCCTCGCCGGAATCGCCGCCGGTGGGATCAACTCGATCGCCGGCTCGGGGACCCTCTTCACCTTCCCCGTACTCCTGGCCCTGGGATACCCGCCGATCACCGCCACCATCTCCAACAGCATCGGTCTGGCGCCGGGCAGTGTCAGCAGCGCGATCGCCTACCGTCGGGAACTGGTCGGCCAGCGCTCCCGGATACTCCGGTTGGGCACGATGTCCCTCCTCGGCGCGATCACCGGTGCCCTGCTGCTGATCTACCTGCCCGCCGGGGTGTTCGAATCGGTCGTGCCGTTCATGATCGGCGCGGCCTGCCTGCTCATCGTCCTCCAGCCCCGCATCACCCGCTGGGCCAGGTCGCGCAAGCCCGCCCGCGAGGACGGCGGCCCCCTGCTCCCGGTGGGCGCCTACCTGACGGGCACCTACGGCGGCTATTTCGCCGCCGCGCAGGGGATCATCCTCATGAGCGTCCTCGGAACGGCCCTGGACGAGGACCTTCAGCGGCTCAACGCCCTGAAGAACCTGCTCGCCGGCATCGTCAACGCCACGGCCGCCGTGTTCTACGTCGTGCTGGCCTCGCCGTCCTGGCCGGTGGTCGGCCTCATCGCGGTGGGCTCGATCGTCGGCGGATACCTGGGCGCCCGGTTCGGGCGTCGGCTGAGCGCGGCCGCGCTGCGCGTCGTCCTGGTCGTGGTGGGGCTGTCCGCCGCGATCCAGCTGCTCATGGGTCGGGTCTGACCGACCCGCGTCCTCGCGCGCGTCCGCCCCGGTGCGCTCTCCGTACCCACCGGACCGGGCGCGGTCCCACCGGACCGGGCGGCTCCCCGGCTCAGGTGCGGAAGTAGCCCCGCCGGTCGGCGTCGTCGATGAGCGCGGTCGCGTACGCCCCCAACGCCTCGGATCCCTCGGCGATCGCCTTCACCTTCTCCATGACCTGGGCCCGGGTGATCCCGAACCGCACCCAGGTGCCGCCCTCGTTGTGCCAGTTGGTCAGCATCGGCGACAACCGGTTCACGGCCCGGGCGAAACGGGCCTCCGGGGTGGACCGGGTCTCGAACTCCTCCCACAGGTCCCGGGCCCGTTCGGCCTGGTCCTCGGGGAGCAGGGGGAAGATGCGGTCGGCGGCGGCGCGGTCGCGCTCGGCCCGGGTCGCGGAGTCGGTCTGGTCGAACAGGAAGGTGTCGCCCGCGTCGATCTCGACGATGTCGTGGAGCACCAGCATCTCGACGACCTTGTCGATGTCGGTGCCCTCGGGCGCGTATTCGGCGAAGGTCCGCGCGCTCAGCGCCAGATGCCAGGAGTGCTCGGCCGCGTTCTCCCTGCGGGATCCGTCCACCAGTAGGTTCTGCCGCAGGATGCGCTTGAGTTTGTCCACCTCCAGAAGGAAGCGGAGCTGCGCGCTCAACCGCTCGTTGTCGACCCCGCTGGCAAAGACCGGTGCCGGTTCCGTCACGTGGTTCGCCCTCCTGAAGGATGAGTCGAAACGGTCAGGCGGACCGCTGGGGTGCGGTCGCCCCTGGATGATCCCATGGAACGCGCACCGACTGTCGCGGTGGCGTCCGTTAAGGGGACGGCCGGAGATGCGGTGGGGTGCACACGGTGAACGCCGTGTCACGGCGACGGGACGAACGCCCGCGGGTTCCCCCCGGTGCTCCATCCGTCGCCGGCCCCGTCCCGGACCTGGGCGGAAGCGGTGACGTGCCGGTGGAACCATTCGGTCAGGGCGCGATCGACGAGCACACCGGCGGGAGTGAGGGGGCCGGGCTCCAGTCCCGGCTCGGTGCCGATGGCGTGGGCCAGATCCGGGATCACGATGTGACGGAGCACATGGTTCGTCCCCTCGGGGGAGACGGGTACACCCTCGCGCCCGTTCCGCCCCCCTCCTCCTCCGGAGCCCTCGAATCCGCCGACGCCCCCGTGTCCGCCGCGTGCCTCGGAGTCCACCTGGCCCGTGCCCAGGAACGCGGCGCGCAGCGCCTCGTGCAGACCCCGCCCGTGCTCCGGCGGCACCACCTCGTCCCGGCCGCCGCTGACGACGAGCATCGGCGTGCGCCCACGGGCGACCTCCCCCGCACGGGCGACGAAGTCGAACCGTTCACGGGCCGCGAGGGAGCGGTCGTTCCAGGCGTAGGGGGAGCCGTGGTGGCGTTCCCGGGCGGCGATGACCGGCGCCGGATCGGCGACCGGGTTCACGACGGCGGCTGCGCCGACCGCGAGGTCGCCCTCGGCGAGGGCCAGTAGGGTGGCCGCGGCTCCCGCGCCCACCCCCACCAGGCCGACCGGGCCGTCGGTGATGGGGAACCGGGTGCGCAGTTCGGCGACCAGGCGGGGCAGTTCGGCGGCGGCCTCCTCGACCACCGGGCCGAACAGCTCGACCAGGTAGTCCTGTTCGCCGCGTCGGCCGATCTCGCGTACACCGCCCTCGGGCAGACGGGCCCCGAACAGCGGCAACCCGGGGTAGACCCGCCATGCGGGCAGGGACGCCATGGGCGCGGTCCCGGCCAGGGCCGACTCGCCGCGCGGCGGCTCGAACGCGTGCAGGCCCAGGACGAGTGGCGCGGGGTGGGGTCCGGTGGCGGGGGGCAGGGCCAGGAAGGGGATCCCCGCCGCGGTCCCGGTGACGGGGCCGGCGGTCCGCGAGGCCGTGGGGGCCGCCCCGGGGGCGGTGTCGTCTCTGTCGTCTACCACCGGGCCTCGCCTTCGGTGCGTCGGGAGAAGTCGGTGAGGTAACTGCTCACCACCCGCTTCGCCTCGTTGATGAGATCGGGATCGCCCTCGGGGTCGTCGCGGAACGCCAGTTTGAGCACCGCGTCGGCCGACTCGACGGCCACGTGGATCGCCCGGTCGAGTTCGTCGCTGTCGGGGACGCCCGACACGGACACGACGATCTTGCGCAGTCGGATCGAGATGACCCGGTTGTTGTCGGTGCCGCCGTTGAGCAGTCGCGGGTCGACGATGTCACCGAAGTGCAGGCTGCGAAAGCCCGGCACGTTGCGGTGCATGTCGATGTACTCGTCGACGATGGTGTCGACCGCCGCGGTCCAGTGCGTGAACGAGGTGCCGGCCAGCCGCTCGGTGATGCGGGCCCCGAACTGGTCGAGGAAACGCAGGCCGAGTGCCTGGGTGATGGCCTTCTTGTCCGGGAAGAACTGGTACACCGAACCGATGGCCACGCCCGCGCGCTCGGCGATCCGGGTGGTGGAGAGGTTGTCGTAGCCGACCTCGTCGAGGATCTCGGCACAGCAGTCCAGCATGCGCTGGACACGGAGCATGCTGCGTTGTTGGGCGGGGAGCCGGCGGAGCGGTGCCTGGGCGAAGGCGAGCTCGTCCGCGGAGGCGCGGGTCGTCCCGCGGCTCTCGTGCGATGCGTGACCGGACCCGTTCTTGCCTGCGGGGGTCCTCCGCGACCGCGGGGGCGTTGAGCTTCGGGAATTAGTCGTCACCTCACCTATGATGCCGTTCCGGAATCACCTGGTTCCGGGGAAATTCCAGTTTCGTTCTGCGGATTCTTCCTTCCGCGTCACCGGTGAAGGTTCCGTCATGGGATGGTGGGAGCGTGCCCGAGGCCTCGAACCCATCCCTCTTGGAGGTTGAGCCATGACCACCGACACCCCCGAACCGACGATCGAGGACCGGCGGGACACCACGCCCGAGGAACTCGACGTCCTCATGGAGCGCGCGGCCGCTGCCGCGCCGCTGCTGGCGGCGCTCGCCCCGGCGGAACGCGCCCGACTGCTGCGGGCCGTCGCCGAGGCGCTGGACGCCGCCGCCGACGAACTCGTCCCCATCGCGCAGGCCGAGGCGCACTATCCGGAGGCCCGCTGCCGGGGTGAGCTGGGGCGCACCACCTTCCAGTTGCGGCTGTTCGCCGACGTGCTGGAAGAGGGCTCCCACCTGGAGGCCATGATCGACCCCGCCGACCCGGACTGGGGCACCCCGCGCCCGGACGTGCGGCGTCTGCTGGTGCCGTTGGGTCCGGTGGTGGTGTTCGGGGCGAGCAACTTCCCGTTCGCCTTCGCCACCGCCGGCGGCGACACCGCGTCGGCCCTGGCCGCCGGCTGCCCGGTGATCGTCAAGGCCCATCCGGGGCATCTGCGCCTGGCCCGGCGCACCACCGAGATCGTCATCGACGCACTCGACGCGGCCGGCGCCCCGGAAGGGGTGTTCGGCCTGGTGGAGGGTGTCGAGGTGGGGCGCCTCGCGGTACTCCACCCGCTGACCCGGGCGGTCGGCTTCACCGGGTCGATCCCGGGTGGCCGCGCCCTGTTCGACCTGGCGGTGTCGCGTCCGGACCCGATCCCGTTCTACGGCGAACTCGGCAGCGTGAACCCGGTCTTCGTGACCCGGGCGGCGATGGAGGCGCGCGGGGGGGACATCCTCTCGGGGTACGCCGACTCCGCGACCCTCGGAGCGGGACAGTTCTGCACCAAGCCGGGTGTGGTGTTCGTCCCGGAGGACGCCGCGTTGGACGCGCTCGTCACCGACTTCGCGGGGCGGACGGCCGCGCCGCTGCTCAACGAGCGGGTGGCCGACGGGTTCGCCCGAGGGCTGGACACCCTGGCCGGCCACCCGGCCACGAAGGTCCTGGTCCAAGGGGCCGAGGGCGAGGACGGCGCCTGGTCGCCCTCGTTGTTGCGCACCGACCTGGACTCGCTGCTGGAGCACTCCGAGACCCTGTTGGAGGAGTGCTTCGGGCCGTGCACGCTCGTGGTGACCTACGCCGACGAGCGTCGGTTGCTGGAGGCGGCGGGCGTGCTCCACGGTCAGCTCACCGTCACCGTGCACGGTGAGGAGGACGACGCGATCGCGCCGGCGCTGCTGGCCCTGGGCGCGTCGTTGGCGGGCCGGGTCGTCTGGAACGGATGGCCGACGGGGGTGGCGGTCACCCACGCCATGACCCACGGTGGTCCGTACCCGGCGACGACCGCGCCGCTGCACACGTCGGTGGGGACCACGGCGATCCAGCGGTTCCTGCGTCCGGTGACCTACCAGTCGGTGCCGCAGTCGCTGCTGCCCGAGGCGCTGCGCGATGACAACCCGCTGGGTGTTCCGCGTCGTGTCGACGGCGCGGCTCCGACGGTCTGACCCACGTCGCCCCGGGCGCACCGTGCGCCCGGGGCGTCCTTCGGCCCCGCTCCACCGCACGCCGGGGAACCCGGAGGAGGGCGGGACCCCCGCCGTGCCCATCGGCCCGTTCCCGGCCGACCGGGGCGGATACGGGGACGCGAGCGGCCGAACGAGGCGGAGCCGGCGGGGAACGTCCGGTACCGGCACCTCCATCTGACGGGTAGGCGTGAGATCGTCCCGAAGCCCTTGGAGACCGGAGCCGGCCACCCGTAGTCTCGCGCCATGAACAGCCACCCGAACCCCGCCCCCGACGCCGTCGAGGCGCTGATCCGCGACCTTCCCAAGGTGGAGCTGCACGTCCACCTCGAAGGCTCCATGCCGGCCGAGACCCTGTTCGACCTGGCTCGTCGGCACGGGGTCGCGGAGATCCCCGGCACCCTCGACGGGCTTCGCGACTGGTACGCCTTCACCGACTTCCCGCACTTCATCGAGGTGTACCTGGCGTCGGTCGGGACCCTGCGCGAGGAGGAGGACTTCGCCCTCCTCACCTCCACGGTCGCTCGGAGCCTGGCGGCCCAGAACGTCCGCTACGCCGAGCTGCACATCAGCCTCTACACCCACCTCATGCGCGGGGTGCCCGCCCGGGTGGTGTTCGACGGTGTGGAGGCGGCCCGCCGTGAGGCCGAACGCGAACACGGCATCCGGTTGCGCTGGATCCCCGACTTCCCCACCGACTTCGGGCCGGAGAGCGCCGAACGCACGATCGAGGCGGTGCTGCGCGACGCCCCGGTGAGCACTGTCGGGTTCGGTGTGGGCGGGACCGGGAGCACCCTCACCCCCTACGCCGACGTGTTCGGCCGGGCCCGCGCCGCCGGGCTGGCGAGCCTGCCGCACGCCGGTGAGCACGGGGGTCCCGAGCGGGTCCGTGAGGCCCTGGACCTGCTGGGGGCGGAGCGGATCGGCCACGGGATCGACTCCATGCGCGATGACGACCTGGTGGCGCGCCTGGTGGACGAGCAGATCCCCATCGACGTCAGCCCCACCTCCAACGTGTGCACGCGGGCGGTGGAGCGGATCGGGGAGCACCCGTTGCCGGCCATGCTCGACGCCGGGCTGCTGGTGACCCTCAACAGCGACGACCCCACCATGTTCGGCACGGACCTCACCAACGAGTACCGCACCGCCCATCACCTGGGCCTGTCCCCGGCGGATCTGGTGCGCCTGGCCTCCAACGGCGTTCGCGCCTCCTACCTGGCGGCGGCGCACCGGCACGCACTGCTCTCGGAGATCGCCGAGGTGGCCGCCCGGCACGGGGTCCCGGCCTCCGCCCTCGTCTGATCCGGAGCGCGTTCCGCGCCCGGACACGGGTCCGGTCGTCCACATCGGCTGAGGTGGACGACCGGAAGGGGTCCTGTCATGCGGGGGAGTCGGTCAGCGGCAGACCGCACTCGTTGCGCATGTTCGTCCAGGTCTGGGTGGCGCTCTCGGCGGACGCGCCCTCGTAGGGGACGGGGACGCCGCCCTGGATCTGGGCGGGCAGCCAGTCGGCCTGGGTGACCGAGCCCTGGTCGAAGGTCAGGGTGAGCACGCCGGTCTCGGCGGTGGGGCCGTTGAAGTTGTAGAACACGAAGTTGCTCAGCCCGTAGTGCACGTAGGAGTCACCGAGGAAGCCGCCGGGGGAGAGCACGTGCGCGTGCCCGCCGACCACGGCCGCCGCACCGGCGTCCACCAGTTCCTGGGCGAGGGTGGGCGCGTGCGGCAGCGGGCAGTGCGCACCCTCCAGGCCCCAGTGCAGGAACACCACGACGTTGTCGTACTCGGCGGCGGCCTCGGCGACGGCGTCGATCATGTGCTGCTTCATCTCGCCCTTGGTGGAGGCCATCCCGGGCTTGCCCTCACCGGGGGTCCACTCGGCGATGAGGTGGTCGTCGAGCACGTCGGTGGCGCCGAACATGGCGACGGTCTGCCCGTTGACCTCGGCGATGTGGGGCGCGTACGCCTCCTCGATGTCGAGTCCGCCGCCGACCAGGGCCACCTCGGAGGCGGCACCGTTGTCGAGGGTGTCCATGAGTCCGTCGACGCCGTAGTCCATGCCGTGGTTGTTGGCGATGGTGGCCACGTCCACGCCGGCCGCCTCCAGGGCGTCGAGGGCGCTGGAGGGCGCACGGAAGAGGTACTGCTTTCCGGGGGCCGGGGTGCCGCCCTCGGTGATCGCGGTCTCCAGGTTGATCATGGCCAGGTCCGCGGCGGACAGGTGCTCGGAGATCGGGTCGAGCGCGGTCTCCGGGTTCTCCAGGCGCGGGCGCAGCATGCCCTCGAACATCACGTCACCGCCGAAGGCGATGGTGAAGGGGTCGGAGGCGACCTCGGGCTCGCCGCTCGGAGAGGGGGGAGTGGAGGACTCGCCGCCGGCCCCGGACGCCCCCTGGAGCTGTTCCGGGTCGTCGTCGGCCGAGGAACAGGCGGCGACGAGCACGAGGGCGAGCGTCGCGGCTCCGATCGGCAGGGCCGTGCGCGTGCGGGTGCGGGCGGGTACGGATTGCATGCATGCTCCAGGAGGGGCGGGGGAAACGGGGGCATGTCCTGGGAGTCAGGACGCGCGTCGCACGTCTCCGGTTGGCCGGTGCGTGCGAATGCCCGGTATCCCGTTCCATCCGCCACCGACGATCACTGATCGTATTCGAATTATCTCAATGAGTGTTCACTTGCCGAGTATCAAGGTGATCGGATCCGCGTGCGGGGTGATCCGTCGGCTCAGGGTACGCGCTCTTGACTAAGGCTTTTGTCATGCTTTGCGGAGTTTGTCACGCGGGCGCCCTCGGGGGTGCGGGGGTTTCGGCGTCTCGGGCCTTCGGGTCGGTCCGCGTGCGGCCGTGTCCTTCGGGGGGTGGCGGAGGCGCCGGCCTTCCCTTGTCCGGCTTTTCTGGCAAAAGGTATACCGGGCGCATTCATTGAAATTCACCACGCAGAGGTTGTGGCTCCCCCCGGTGTCCTGAAAACGAATCAACGAAGTTGCTTAGTTGTTTGGTCGATGGGGTTTACCGTTAACTTTTTCTGGCGCGAAAAACACGGAGAGTGCTCAATTAATATCTTTGTGTTGTCGTGCTTGATTCTTTGAACAGCGACTATTCCCCAAAGTCGCAAGTTGATCACGCAGAGTGTCCATGGTGGAAATAAACATTTCCGGAAAGCGCTCGTGCTCGCTCTCCGTCTTGCTAACGTTTCGGTCCGTCGCCGGTCAGCGAAGAACGGAACCGCGATACCCGTGGGTCCCCCCGCCGTTCCATCGCGCTCACGCGGTGTCGGACCCGCACCGCCGTCCCGGCGGGACCGCGCACACCAGCGGACCGGTCCCGGGGCACGGCTCAACGCCACGACCGGCGTGATTCCCCAGGCTTCCTGCGTCGAAAGGCCGCACCAGATGCGCAACACACTCCGTTACTCCTTCGCCACGGCGATCGCCGCCGGCCTCGCCTTCGTCCCGGCGACCGCGGCCTTCGCCGACGCCACCACCAGCGGTTCGGGAGGTGTCGGCTCGGGCAACCAGATCATCGTCCCCGTCGACATCGAGGCAGGCCTGTGCGGCAACTCGCTCGCCGTCCTGGGCATATCCAAGGCCACGTGCACCCAGGTCTCCAAGGTCCTCTACGAGACCAGCGGCAAGGGCGGCGCCTCCACCGACGGTTCGGGCGGTGTGGCCTCCGGCAACCAGATCATCGTCCCCGTCGACGCCGCGATCGACGCCTGCGGCAACGCCGTGGCCGTCGGGGGCGTCTCCAAGGCCGAATGCCTGGAGGTCGTCGAGGTCCTCGAAGAGGAGTCCGCCGACGGCACCTACTCCACCGACGGTTCGGGCGGTGTGGCCTCCGGCAACCAGATCATCGTCCCCGTCGACGCCGCCATCAACATCTGCGGCAACTCGGTGGCGATCCTCGGCGCTGCCAGCTCCAAGTGCACCACCATCATCAACATCATCCAGGCCGCCCCGGAGAACGAGGGTTCCCCCGAGGCGACCACCGACGGTTCGGGCGGTGTGGCCTCCGGCAACCAGGTCGTGGTCCCCGTCGACGTCGCCACCGACATCTGCGGTAACGCCGTCGGCGTGCTCGGCCTGGCCGAGGCCTCCTGCCTGGAGGCCATCTCCGAGAAGCCCGGTGAGCCGGGGAAGCCGGAGGAGCCCGGGGAGGAGACCCCCGAGACCCCCGAGAAGCCGGAGGAGCCGGGCGGCGAGAAGCCCGAGAAGCCCGAGGAGCCCCGTGAAGAGGACGAGCACGAGGGCGATGACGGTGAGGACGACGGCGGCAAGGGCGACGACAAGCCGGCCCCGCCCCAGCAGGCCGGCTCCGAGCTGCCCCTCACCGGTGGCGCCCTGACCGGTCTGGTCGCCGCGGGCATCGCCGCCGTCGGCGCCGGCGGCGCGGGTCTGTACTTCGCCCGCAAGCGCAAGGCCGCCCTCGCCACCGCCGGCGAGGAGTAGGACCGCCGCCCGCGCCGCGCGCGGGAACGGACGTCCACCGCGGGGCCGCCGACATCGTGTCGGCGGCCCCGCCGTCGGTCCTGGCGCGGTGACGATCGCGGTGACGGGCGCGGTGATCGAGAGCGGACCGGTCTGTGGGCGGGGCGGTGCGAGGTGCTCGAAGACGTCTCATACCCTCGAAGACGTGCGCAGAGTCCTGTTCTCCCAACGCATGCTGGCGTTCCACGCGCTGGTCCTCGTCATCGTGCCCACCTTCATCTGGCTGGGCTTCTGGCAGGTGGACCGCTGGGGGACGCGCAGCGACGCCGTCGCCCTCCAGCAGGGCAACCTGGCCGCCGAACCCGTGCCGGTCGCCGAACTCACCGAGGTCGGCTCCGACGTGGCGCCCGCCGACCGGTGGCGCACCGTCGAGGCCGTGGGGACCTGGGACACCGGGCACCAGATCCTGCTGCGCAACCGCGACGGCTCCGGTGGGGTCGGCTTCCACGTGCTGACCCCGCTGGTCACCGAGGAAGGGCCCGCGGTCCTGGTCAACCGGGGCTGGATCCCCCGAGGTGAGACCGCCCTGGACGTGCCCGAGGTGCCGCCCGCGCCCACCGGCACGGTCGAGGTGGGCGGCCGTCTCCACTTCTCCGAGACCGAGGAGAACTCCGGGCGGCGCAATCGCGACGATCTGCCCGAGGGACAGCTGCTCATGGTCGACGTGCCCGCCATCGCCGAGTCACTGCCCTATCCCGTCTACGGCGGCTACGTCGAGCTCACCGCCCAGGACCCGCTGCCCGACGTCGCCCCCGAGCGCATCGAGGTGCGCGAACTGGACTCCGGGATGAGCCTGTCCTACGCCGTCCAGTGGTGGGTGTTCACCCTCGTCGCCATCGGCGGCTGGATCTTCCTCATGCGGCGGGAACTGCGCGACGCCCGTGAGGCCGAGAGCGCCGGGGACACCGCTGACGGGGGTCCGGCCGAGCACACGGAGGGCACCGGGGACACCGGTGACCGCCCGCGCGAAGACGTCCACTGACGTCCGCGCCGACCCACGAGGGGACACGTGCACGAACACGACGACTATCCGGTGCCGGGACGGATGGAGCGGCGCGCCGTCGACCCACGTGAGAGCGTTCGCGCGGGACGCCTGTGGTGGGACGGCGCCGCCGACGCCTACCAGGCCGACCACGGTGACTTCCTCGGCGATGTCGACTTCGTGTGGTGTCCCGAGGGGCTGACCGAGGCCGACATCGGTCTCCTGGGCGATCTCGACGCCCTGCGCGAGCGCCGCGTCCTGGAGGTCGGCGGGGGAGCGGGCCAGTGCGGGCGTTGGCTGCGTGCCCGGGGAGTGCGCGAGGTCGTGTCCTTCGACCTGTCGTTCCGCCAGCTCCAGCACGCCCGGCGCATCGACGAGGACTCGGGGACGCGTCTGCCCACCGTCCAGGCCGACGTCCAGCGGCTGCCGTTCTCCGACGCCGCCTTCGACGTGGTGTTCTCCTCGTTCGGGGCGTTCCCGTTCGTGCCCTCGGCCGACGACGCCCTGGCCGAGTCGGCCCGGGTGCTGCGCCCGGGCGGGCTGTTGGTCTTCTCGGTGACCCACCCCGTCCGGTGGAGCTTCCCCGACGACCCCACCGAGCACGGGTTCACCGTCCACCAGTCCTACTTCGACCGGCGCGCCTACGTGGAGGAGGACGACCACGGCAACGCGATCTACGTGGAGCATCACCGGACGGTCGGGGACTGGGTGCGGGGGATCGCCGGGGCCGGACTGGTCCTGCGCGACCTGACGGAGCCCGAATGGCCGGAGGGGCACGACCGGGTGTGGGGCGGCTGGGGTCCGGTGCGCGGCCGGATGATCCCCGGGACCGCGATCTTCAGCGCCGTCAAGCCGTGACGGGGGCGGTCCCGCTCAGGTACCCGGGCGGGACGGCGGCCACCAGCCACACCCCGTTCCCCGTCACCCGGAACCCGTGGCCGTCCCGGTGCATGCGGCCCGCGGCGACGGCGAGCACCACGGGCCTGCCCCGGCGGGCGCCCACCCTGGCGGCGGTCCCGGTGTCGGGTGCCAGATGGACGTCGTGCCGGTTCATGGGCCGCAGCCCTTCGGCGGTGATGGCGGGCATGAAACGGCCGACGGTCCCGTGGTAGAGGGTCTCGGGCGGTTCGGTCGGGACGAGGCCCAGGTCGACGCTGACGGAGTGGCCCTGCCGGGCGCGGATGCGGGTGCCGTCCGCGCTGAACTCGAACCGTTTCTTGTCGTTGCCGGCGACGACCTCCTCCAACTCCCCCCGGCCGAGTCGGACGTCCGCCCGGCGCAGGCCCCGGAGCAGGTCGTCCACCGGCGTCCACCCCCGGGGGTCCAGGCGCACCCCGATCCGGTCGGGGTCGTGGCGCAGCACACGCGCGATGTACCTGGAGGCGCGCACGAGTCTCTTCTGATCCATGTACCACATCCTCGTCGGCGGGACCGCGTCGGTCCAGGGTTTTTCCAGTGGACCGGGGGAACGCGCGCGCATTAGCCTGCCGTGTCCGTCGTACGGAGTGGGAGGGCCTGTGTCACAGCGTTTGCGCGGCATCTGGTCGGAGACGAAGAGCATGTTCGAGGCGGAGCGGTACCGGGTCGGCGCGCTGCCGGTCGACCTGTCCGCCGACCTGGCGGCGATGCGTGAGGGCACCCGGCACCACCTTCCGGAGGACATCGCCGCGCTGCCCGCGTCCGTCCCACGGCACGACACCCGATTCGAGGTGACGGGCGAGAGCACCCTGGCCGCGCTGTTGCGCCTGGCGGGGGAGGGCGAGGTGGCGGCGCTCAACTTCGCGTCGGCCCGCAACCCGGGCGGCGGCGTCGCCAACGGGGCGCGCGCCCAGGAGGAGAGTCTGGCCCGGTCGAGCGCCCTGTACGCGTCGTTGACCCGATGCCCCGAGTTCTACGCGCACCACCGGGAGGAGCGGTCCCTGCTCTACAGCGACCGGGTGATCTGGTCTCCCCGGGTACCGGTGCTGTGCGACGACCGGGGCGAGCGGCTGTCGGAGCCGCCGGCGGTCGGGTTCCTCACCTGCGCGGCGCCCAACCGGAGGATGATCGAGCGCAACGGTGCCGAGGACGCCCGGGCGATCCCCGGGGTGTTGACCGCGCGGGCCCGGGGCGTGCTGGCGGTGGCCGCCCACCACGGGGTGGACGTGCTGGTGCTGGGCGCGTGGGGGTGCGGTGTGTTCGGCAACCGGCCGGAGGAGGTCGCGGCGGCTTTCGTGGAGCACCTGCGCGGTGGGTTCGCGGGGGTGTTCGAGCGCGTGGTCTTCGCGGTCCTGGACCGGGACGAGCGGGTGCGCGCGGCCTTCACCGACCGCTTCTGACCGGGGGCGGGGCGCGTTCCGCGGACACCCGTCCTGCCGCGCGACGCCCCGGCACGCTCGCCACCGCCCTCCGCGCAGGGCCCGTGTCCGACGACGTTCCTCTCTCGCGACGGGCGGCATCCGGGCGACACGCCTCAGTCCTCCCGCGCGGAGCGGTGTTCGTCCTCGTCGAGGTACCGCTTCGCGGACTCGTCGATCTGGGCGAGGCGACGCAGGACCGTGAACAGGGTGTCGCCGAGCACGGTCTTGGCGGCGGCGGCCTCCAGCACCTCCTCCGACGTGGGCAGGTCGCCGACGCGGTCCAGGTCGACCCGGACGACCTGCTCGATGGCGGCGGCGTAGCGGTCCAGGGAGGCGTCGTCGACGGGGTGCCCGGCTTCGCGGTGACCGGCGAGGACGACGGCCAGGGCGTCCATGGCGGGGTGGTCCTCGTAGAAGAACCAGCCCTGGCGGGTGACGAACGCCCGTGCGCGTTCACGGTCCTCCTCCTCGGGTTCGATGTCGGTTCCGACCAGGGGGATCCGGCGCATGACGAGGCCGAGCTTGGTGTGCAGGCCCAGACCGGGCTCGGCGACCTCGGCGAGGACCTCGCGAACGGTGGTGATCGGCAGTCCGCCGACGGTGACGAGGGCCCTGATCAGGCGTAGCCGGTGCACGTGCTCCGCGCCGTATCTGGCCTGGTTGCGCCCGGTGGGTTCACCTCGGGGGAGGATGCCCTCCCGCAGGTAGTACTTGATCGTCGGGATGGGGACCCCGGCCCGTTCGCTGAGTTCGGCGATGCGCATGACGGACATCCTCTCCTGTTCTGCCTTGCGAAATCCACATAGATACTAGATAGTTCTAGTATCCAGTATGGATAGTGTTGCTACCCATGAGAGAGGGTGTCATGAACCCGCCGACCACCGTGCGCGCCATCATCGATCTGCACCGGCCGCTGACCCTGACCGCGCTCCTGAGCCTGGGCCTCCTGCTGGTCTCCGTCACCGGTCTCGTCCTCGACGACCGGATCATCAACGGCGACCCCGCCTGGCTCAAGCCCACCAAGTTCGCGATCTCGGCCATCGTCTACAACCTGACCCTCGCCTGGTTGCTGTCCCTCGTCACCCGGAGGCGCCGAACCGCCTGGTGGCTGGGTACCGTCATCGCCGTCATGCTCGCCGGCGAACTCGTCGCCATCACCCTCCAGGTCGTGCGCGGTCAGGTCAGCCACTTCAACAACGCCACCTTCTTCGACACCGCCGTCTACGGCCTGATGGCGGTCATGATCACGACCGTGTGGCTCGTCACCCTCGCCATCGGCGTGCTCCTGCTCGTCCAGCGACTCGGCGAACGCTCCATCACCGTTGCCATCCGGGCGGGCATCGCGATCGCCCTCGCCGGGATGGCGGTCGCCTTCCTCATGACCATGCCGACGGCCGAACAGATGGTCACCCTGCGTGAGGGCAATGCCTCGGACGTCATCGGAGCCCACACCGTCGGCCTTCCCGACGGTGGCCCCGGGCTGCCCCTGGTCGGTTGGAGCACGGTCGCCGGAGACCTGCGCGTCGCCCACTTCGTCGGCCTGCACGGACTCCAGGTCATCATCCTGTTCGCTCTGCTGCTGACGGTCCTGGCCCACCGGTACCCGCGTCTGACCTCCGACGCCCTGCGCACCCGGCTGGTCCTGGTCGCCTCCGGCTCCTACGCCGGCCTTGTCGTCCTGCTCACCTGGCAGGCTTTGCGCGGTCAGTCGGTCGTCCGGCCCGACGGCCTCACCCTGGCCGCGGCCGGGGCCCTGGCGGTCGCCACGGTCGTGGGGGTCCTGTGGGCCCTGCGCCTGCGCGAACGCGAGCGCGAACACGTATGATCCCGGGTGATCGGACGGAGGCGGCCATGCGGCTCAAGCTCGACCTGCACGACATCTTCAACAAGGGCCGGGACATCGACCGGGCCTTGGAGGACATCATCGCCGAGGCCGAGCGCACCGGCGCCAAGACCGTGGAGATCATCCCGGGCAAGGGGTCGGGCCAGCTCAAGAAGCGCGTGCTGCGGTTCCTCGACCGCAAGGACGTCAAGGCCCGATACCACCGCGTCGAGAAGGACTCCAAGAACTTCGGCCGCCTGTTCGTCCACTTCAGGCGCTGATCCCAGAGATTTCAATGGCCAACTTGGCCAACTTGGCGCATGCTGAAGATATGGACATTGAGCCTGTTGAACTGTCCGTTGCGGAGGCTCGCGACCGCTTCTCCCAGAGAGTGAACAGAGCGGCCTTCGGTGATGAGATCACCTACGTGACTCGTGGGCGCAATCATGAGCGGGTCGCTGCGATCGTCCCGATCTACCTGGTCGAGGCCTACGAAGAACTCCTCGACCAGCGGGACGGTGGCATCGCCCACCAGCGGCTGGAAGAGATTCGCTCCGGTGACGCCGAGGTCGTGTCCGCAGAGGACGTCGCCAGGGGGCTCGGCCTGTGACCGAAGAACGATCACATCCCTACGAGGTCGTGTTCGACGGTCGGGCGAGCAAGGAGCTCGACAAGCCCGTGGCCCGCCGTGTGCACTCGGCCGTGCTCGAATTGGAGCATGAGCCTCGTCCTGACGGCTGTCGTCAGCTCAGCGGGTACCCGGGGCTGTGGCGCATCCGCGTGGGTGACCATCGGGTACGCGATCGATGATGGTCGGCTCGTGGTGGTGGCGCTGCGCATCGCCCATCGCCGCGAGGTCCACCGCGAACTTTGAGCCTGCACCTGGCTGGTCGGTCGGAATCATCGACGCATCGTAATACGGGTATTACCATGGTGTCATGGCTAGAGTACGCATCAGTATCAGCCTCGAAGCCGAGGACGCCGAGCGGATCCGGGAGCACGCGGATCGTGCGGGCATGGACGTCTCGTCCTATCTGGTCAACGCCGCGATCCGGCAGATGGCCGAGGTCGAGACGGCAGAAGCCCAGTTCGCGGGTCTCGACGCGCTGATCGCGGACGCCGAAGGGCGTGCCGAGCACTACGGACCCGTGGACGAGGCGGGCGAAGAATCCTTGAGCGAGGACGAGCGCCGTGAGGTGGACGAGGCGATGCGCCTGGTCCACGGCGTCGGGGAGACCCATGACTCCTATCGGGGAGAGGTGGCGTGAGCGCCCGTACCCCCGTCTACGACACAGGGATGCTCATCGCCTTGGCGGCGCGCAAGGCCAAGGCGGTGCAGATGCACCGGGGGCTCACCCGGTCGCCGCACCGCCCCGTGGTCCCCGGCCCCGTCCTCGCCCAGGTGTGGCGTCCGGACCCGGCGACCGTTCACGCCATGGGCGCGATTCTGAAGGAGTGCACGGTCCCCCAGGCCCGCTCGTCCGTACCCGCGTTGCGGCCGACGAGCGCGGGGCAGGCGGAATGCATCGTGTGTGCGACGGCTCCCGACACCACCGACTGGCGGCGCATCGGTGCGGTGCTGGGCGTGGCGGTGCTCCCCGCGAAGAAACGCCCGGACGCGGTGGACGCCCTCGTCGCCTGGACGGCCGTGAAGCACCGGAGCGCGGTGGTGTTCACCAGTGACCCCGGGGACATCACCGCGTACGTGGAGGCGATCGGCGCCGACGACGTGCACGTGGTGGCGGTATGAGCCCCGTGGTCCGGTCACGCTGTTGACAGAGTGCGGTCGTCGGAAGAGCCTTGGCCGCTTGTTCGTCCACTTCAAGCACTGAGTCGGGAGACGCGGCCTCGTCCCGTCGTCAGTCCTGCCAGGCGGCCAGGGTGGCCGCCGCCCAGGTTCTGACGCGTTCGGGGTGGCCTTCGGCCGGGAAACCACCGTCCACGGCGACCTCGGCGACGGTGAACGTGAACCCGCTGGGCACGTCTGCCCGGGCGGCGGGTGTGGTGTTCTCTCGTCGGCGGACCCGGTGGGAGTTGGCGCGGCGGGCGCGCTGGGTGAGCTTGTGGGAGGCCTCGGCCCCGTCCGCGACGTGGGTCCGCAGCAGTTCCAGCGGAAAGGTGTGCGTGCCCTCAGCCAGGGAGGCCGGGTGCTGGAGGAGGTAACAGGCGACGGCGACGCCGTGCAGTGGGCCCCACGGTTCCTGACGGGAGTGGTCCAGCGCCAGCAGCCGCTGGAACAACTCCTCACAAGGGGTGTCGCTCACCGCTCCGCACTGTGCACACGTGTCCATGCCGCGATACTCGCGTACGCGGCCCGGGAGGGCGAGCCGTTTTCTGGGGACGCGGGAGGCTCGGAAGTGAACTCGGGCAAGTACTTCGGCCCCCTCCTCGTCCGTTTCCGTCGCCGACGCCTCCGGGCCGACGCCCCGTGGAGGGGTCTGCGGCATCGACGGTCCGAATCCGTGTTCGATGGGTTGCGGTGTGTTGTGAGAGACTTTGCCGCTTCCAGCCCCGGGAGACGAGAACGGCGGCCCGGACTCGGGAATGATGTGGGTTCATGAGGAGGCGCCTTCGATGATCACCACCGACTTCCTGCCCGGATCCCCCTGCTGGGTCGAGGTGTCCTCTCCCGATGTCGATGCCTCCGCGGCCTTCTATCGGCGGGTCTTCGGCTGGGAGGCGATCCCCGCGGGAGGCCCCGAGGCGGCCGGCTACCTGTCCCTCAAGCTCGCCGGCGACATCGTCGCCGGACTGTGCCCCACCGTCGGCGAGAGCGAACGTCCCGGCTGGACGGTGTTCTTCCACGACCCCGACGTGGACGGCACGGCGGTGGCCGTGGAACGCCTCGGCGGAACCGTGCTGATCGAACCGTTCGACGTCCTGCACCTGGGCCGCACCGCCCAGTTCTTCGACCCGCAGGGCGCCCGGTTCGCGGTGTGGCACCCGGCCGCCTTCCCCGGCGTACAGCGCGCCGACGCCCCCGGATCCCTGTGCTGGGTCGAACTCTGGACACCCGACGGTCCCGGCTCGGTGGACTTCTACGGGGAACTGTTCCGGTGGTCCTACAGCGACTTCGACCTCCCGGGCGAGTCCGGCCACTACCGTGTCGTCACCCCCGCCGGCGCGGGCAGGGACCGGGACCAGGGCGGCGTCATGGCCCTGCTCCCCGAACAGGTCGACGACGCCGAGGGCTCCGCCGCCTGGAACCCCGTCTTCATGGTCGCCGACGCCGACACCGCCGTGGGAGGCGTTCGCGCCGGCGGCGGTCAGGTGTACATGGGACCCGAGGACACCCCCGGCGTGGGTCGCGTCGCGGCCTGCGCCGACCCCTTCGGAGCCGGGTTCATCCTGCTGGCACCGCCGCGGGAGTGAACCCGGGGGTGTCCTCCGCCCCCTGAAGAGCGGGGGCGGAGGGCCCGCCCCCTACTGTCGGGAGACCGCCGAGGCGCCGCCGCGCAGGACGAACTTCTGGATCTTGCCGGTGGCCGTCTTGGGCAGGCTCTCCACGAACTCCACCCCGGTGGGCGCCTTGAAGTGCGCCAGGTTGTCCCGGGCGAAGTCGATGATCTCCCGCTCGGTGGCCCGCTCCCCCTCGCGGAGCACCACCGCGGCCCGGGGCGACTCGCCCCACTTCTCGTGCGGGACCCCGAACACGGCGACCTCCAGCACCGCCGGATGGCGCAGGAGAGCGCCCTCCACCTCGACGGAGGAGATGTTCTCCCCGCCGGAGATGATGACGTCCTTGATCCGGTCCTGGATCTCCACGTACCCGTCGGGGTGCACGACGGCCGCGTCGCCGCTGTGGAACCACCCGTCTCCCATGGCCCGCTCGGTGGCCTCGGGATCGTCGTAGTACCCCTTCATCACGACGTTGCCGCGCACCGTGATCTCACCGGTGGTCCTGCCGTCCCAGGGCACCTCCTCGCCGTCGTCGCCCACCACCCTCAGCTCGCCGGAGGTGATGAGCTCGACGCCCTGCCGGGCCTTGATCGCCGCCCGCTCCCGTGCGGGCAGGCCCGCGTGTTCGGCGCGCGGTTCGCAGACGGTGATGAAGGGGGCGGTCTCCGTCAGGCCGTAGACGTGGGTGACCGTCCACCCGAAGTCGTCCTCCAGGCGTTCGATGGTGGCCGCGGCGGGGGAGGCGCCCGCGGTGAACACACGGACGCCCGGCGGCACCTCGCCCCGGACCTCGGCCGGGGCGTTGGCCAGCATGATGAGCACGGTCGGCGCGGCGCACAACCACCGCACGTCCTCGACCCTGATGAGCTCGTACACCGCCGCCGGGTCCATGACCGGCAGGCACACGTGGACTCCGGCGGCAGCCGTCACCGTCCAGGTGAACGTCCACCCGTTGGCGTGGAACATCGGCAGGGTCCACAGGTAGGACTCACCGACGTCGATGCGCCCGTACAGCAGGGTGCCCACCGAGTTCACGTAGGCGTTGCGGTGGGTGATCATCACACCTTTGGGCCGGGCGGTCGTCCCGGAGGTGTAGTTGATGGTCAGTAGGGAGCCTTCTGCGATCTCGGGGCGCTCGAACGCCGGGGACGCCTCCGCGAGCAGCTCCTCGTAGTCCTCCCAGCCCGGTCGGGCCCCCTCCAGGGCGATGAACCGCTCCACGCCGGGCAGCCGGTCGCGCACGCCGTCGACGGCCTCCAGCCGGTCGGCGTGCACGCATAGGACCCTGGCGCCGGAGTGGTTCACGATGTGGACGAAGTCCTCGGCGGTCAGCCGGAAGTTCACCGGGACGAGTACCGCCCCGAGCTGCGGTACCGCGTAGAACGACTCCAGTTGGGCGTGCGTGTTGGGAGCGATGTAGGCGACCCGGTCGCCCTGTGCGACCCCCATTCCCTGGAGCACCGACGACCAGCGGTCGCAGCGGTCGAAGAACTCCTCGTAGGTCAGGCGAAGGTCGCGGTCGACCACCGCGAGCCGGTCGGGGTGCAGCCGGCGGGTCCGGCGGGCGAACTCCAGTGGGGTGAGCGCGAGTTCCATCGGGGCCTTTCTCTCTGCGTCGGGCGTCCTCGGGTGTCTCACAGATCGAACAGGCGGGCGGCGTTGCCGTACAGGACACCGCGCAGCCAGTCGTCGCCCAGGTCGAGGCGTACCAGGGCGTCGAGCTGTTCGAGGTAGGGGTAGGGGATGTTCGGGTAGTCCGTGCCGAGCAGGATCCGGTCGGCCAGGCCCTTGAGCCGGGGCAGGTCGTCCACGGGGAAGGGCGCCCGACGTTCCGTGAACCGGGTGAAGACCATGGTCGTGTCCAGGTGGACGTTGGGACGGCGTTCGGCGAGGTCGAGGAAGGCCGTGTACTCGGGCGACCCGGCATGGGCGATGATCGCGGTCAGCCGGGTGTGGCGGCGCAGCACCTCGGAGAAGGGCCCGGGGCCGGTGTGCGCTCCCGGCAGGGGGCCGGAACCGCAGTGCACCACCACGGGGACCCCCGCGTCGGCGAGAGCGCCCCAGGCCTCGTCGAGCAGCGGGTCGCGGGGGTCGTACCCGCCGACCTGGACGTGGGCCTTGAAGACGCGCGCGCCCGCCGCGATGGCGGCGGGCACGTAGTCCCGGGCCTCGGGCTCGGGGTAGAGCGTGGCGCCGTGCAGGCAGTCGGGGTGGGCGGCGGCGAACCCGGTGGCCCAGTCGTTGAGCCAGACGGCCATTCCGGGACGGTGCGGGTAGAACAGCGAGGTGTAGCGCACCACGCCGAACTCCCGCAGCCGGGCGACCCGGGCCGCCTCGTCGTCCCGGTAGGTGATGGGCCAGTACCCGCCGAGGGCGTCGAAGTAGGCCCACACCTTGCGGAGCACGTTGTCGGGCATGAAGTGGGTGTGCACGTCCACCAGCCCGGGCAGGTCCAGACCCTGCCACAGACGGCGGACGGCGATGGACTCCGTTGAGACGTCGGTCACACGGACACGATACGAGGGGGACCGGGGGTCGACCAGCCGGGGCGGGCCGTGATCGCGGGGTCACGGTGTCGGGAGCACGAGCCCGGTGACGACGAGCGCGGAGGCGGCGATCCGCACCGCCCCGCACGGTTCCCCGAACGGCAGGGTTCCCCACGGCGTGGCGATACCGGCGAGCGCGCCGCCCGGGGCCACCGCCGCCCCGGGCGTCCACGACGGGGTCAGGGGCGGCGTCGTTGGGCGTTGGTCGGGGCGATGCGGTCGTTGCGCAGGTGCTCGTAGACGATCGACGCCCGTACGTCGGCGACCTCGGGGCGTTCGGTCAGCTTGTCGATGACGAACGCGTAGAGGCTGTTGTTGTCCGGCAGCGCCACGTGGATGAGGAAGTCCTCACTGCCGGAGGTCACGAACACCGACAGGGTGTCCGGCAGTGAGCGCACCCAGTCCCGGAACGCCTCGATGTTGTGCCGGGAGGGCTTGACGACGCTCACCGTGATGAGCGCCTGTACCGGTCGGCCGATGAGTTCCAGGTCCACGTCCAGCAATGCGCCACGGATCACACCTCTTTCTCGCAGCGCGCGGGTCCGATCCAGCGTCGTCGTGGGCGATGCGCCCACCGCCGCGGCCACATCGCGGTTGGTCTTCCGTGCGTCCGACTGGAGTTCGGCCAGGATCGCCGTATCAAGTTCGTCGAGATCAGCCATGTGTGCATGATACCCGTATTAAATACGGAAAGTTGTGTATACACCCGGGTTATGATTAACATTTGAGCGAAAAGGTCGTATTTGGCTCGCCCGGGAAGTGATCCTTCGAGGGCAGGCGATGTCGCTCGCCGGTCGACCGGGCATCGGTGCAACGCCGCACCACCGCTGAACAAGGGACGTCCGTCGCCGCTATGACACCTTCGACGATGACGGCCATCGCCGACCGACCGTCGGCACGGCCCGCCCCGGCACCCACCATCGAACGCCGGGGCCGCATCCTCGCCCTCGTGGCCATCGCCTGCGCCGCGCTCAACCTGCGCCTGGTGGTCACCTCACTGTCGCCTCTGCTCACCACGATCTCCGCCGAGTTCGGGTTCAGTGCCACCGTCGTCGGTGTCTTCGGGACACTGCCGTTGGTCGCCTTCGCCGTGTTCGGACTGGTCACCCCCTTGATCATGCGTCGGATCGGCCCCGAGGCCACCGTCGTGCTGAGCATGGCCCTCACCGCCGCGGGGCAGGCGCTGCGCGCCTTCGCGCCCGGGACCGGCACCCTGCTGGTGCTCACCGCCGTGGCGCTCACCGGCGCCGCCCTCGGCAATGTCGTCCTACCGCCGCTCATCAAGCGGTACTTCCCGGACCGCCTGGCCGCGCTGAGCACCGTCCAGATGGTCGCGATCCACGTCGGCGCGCTGTTCCCGCCGCTGGTGGCCGTGCCCCTCGCACAGCTCCTGGGCTGGCGGGTCGCCCTCGGCTCGTGGGCGCTCGTCGCCCTCGTCGCCGGGATGCTCTGGGTCGCGCAGTGGTCGTCTCCGGGTGCCCGCCGTGCCGACCGCGCCGCGGGCGCCGATCAGGGACCGCCCCTGGCCCGGCCGCTGTACCGGGTGGGCATGGCCTGGCGCATGGCCGCGCTGTTCGGCCTGGTCACCTGGAACGTCTTCACCCTGTTCACCTGGCTGCCGGCCCTTCTCACCGACGCGGGGCACACCTCGGCCTACGCCGGGACCATGGTGTCCCTCATGGTCGGTGTGAGTCTGCTGTTCGGTCTGGTCGCGCCGACCGTCACCGCCCGGGCCGCGAACACGTTCCCGATCGTCGCCCTCGGGGTGGCCGGATACGCCGTCGGCTATCTGGGCCTGGCCCTGGGGCCGGCGCACCTGGCCCCCTTGTGGACCTGCTTCCTGGGCGCGGGCACCAGCCTGTTCGTGGTCGTCATGACCATGATCAACACCCGCGCCACCACGGCCCGCGGCTCGGCCGCGCTCTCCGGTTTCGTCCAGGGGGTGGGCAGCGGTATCGCCCTGGGCGGACCCCTGCTGTTCGGTCTCTTCGCCGAGCTGACCGGCGGATGGGCGCCGTCCTATCTGCTCGTCGCGGGCGGCTCGCTCGTCGGGGCGACCCTGATGGCCTACCTGGAGCGCACCCCGTGGACGATCGAGGCGGCGGCGGCCGGTCACCGTCCCGCCCGAGGGTGACACGCGCGGCGGCGACCACCGCGCGGGGTTCTCACCGAGGAACCCCGCGCGGCTCTCCTTTCTCCCCGCCTCTCACGGGTCGCGCGGATTTCACGTGCATCTGCATTCTCATGAGCCTTTTCCGCGCCAGGTGAACGGCGTTCCCGTGCGCCGGTCAAGAGTCCATGGATGGTTTTTCGGGGTTCCCGTGGCCGGACGTGGCCAGGCGCTCGAATCGCCCACTCGGAAGGGCTCGGGAGACCGGGAATCCGGCCCGGGAGGGCTTTCCCCACCTGCGATGCGAAGGTTTCCTACCTGAATCTCTGATGTATGTGATACATCCCAACAAAGACGTTTAAAGTGAATAACGCGCGCATAATGGCGGCATGAGAACCTCACCCCCCGGCCAGACCCCCGGGAGACTCCGCTGACCCCGAGAGCGTGCGTCCGTCGACCGACGGGCGGCCCCGCACACGCACCTCTAGTCGACCAGGCCGACATCGTGACGCCCCCGGTACCCGTGGGACCCTCAGGGGAGTCGATCATCATGGCGGCGGACCAACCCCGTCCCCACCCGACCGCCGACGGTCGGCGGCCCTCCACGGCCGACGTGCTCCGCGCTCCCGACACGCTCGGCCCGCTTCCGCTCACCGACGGGGGCGACCCGCCTCCGCTCCTCCGCAATCGCGACTTCCAGGCCCTGTGGAGCAGCCGTTTCTTCGCCGGACTCGGCAAGGAGAGCGGGGAGGTCGCCTATCCGCTGCTCTGCCTGATGCTCGCCGGCTCCGCCTCCCAGGCGGGCGTCATCGGCGCCGCCCAGGTGGTCACCACCATGCTCGCCGCCGTGGTCGGCGGTTCGCTCGCCGACCGTTCCAACCGGCGGGTCGTCCTCCTGTTCTGCGACGTCGGCCGACTGGTCCTGCTCGGTGTGTTCGGGGCCGTGCTGCTCAGCGGCGACATCACCTTCCCCATCATCATCACCGTCGCGGTGTGCTCCTCGGCGCTCATGGGCGTCTCCAACCCCGTGGCCATGGCCGCCATCAAACAGCTGGTGCCCGCGCCCCAGGTGTCCACCGCCTCCGCCCAGAACCAGATCCGGTTCTTCAGCACCAGCGCCCTGGGCGCGCCGGTCGCCGGGTTCCTGTTCGGCTTGGGCCGGGCCTTCCCGTTCCTGGCCGAGGCCGTGACCTACCTGGTGTCGGCGGTCCTCGTGCTGTGCATCCGGCGCCCCATGCAGGCGGCGGGATATCGCACCCGGGAGCCCTGGACGCTGCGCGGCACGGTCGGCGGGTTCGTGTTCCTGGCCCGGCACCCCCTCCTGCGGCCGATGCTGATGTGGATCGTCGGGTTCAACGTGGCCTTCACCCACACGGGCGCGTTCCTGGCGCTCATCGCCACCGCCGAGAGCCAGGGCGCCGGCCACTTCCAGATCGGCCTCACCGTGTCCCTCGCGGGAACCGGCGGGCTCGTCGGCGCACTGGTGGCGGGTCCGATCATCAAGTGGGTGCGTCCCTCGTCGACGTTCCTGGCCGCCGCCTGGTCGGCCCCGATCTGCGCGCTGGCGCTGGTGATCGCGCCCAACCTGCTGTCCCTGGGGCTTCTCGTGGGCTGTGTGTTCGCGATCGTGCCGTGCGTCAACGCCGTGTTCTACGGCTACATCGCGGCGTCGGTGACCGACGAGTACCAGGGTCGGGTCCTGGGCGCGGTCATGTTCATGTGCCTGGTCTCCCAGCCCATCGGCATCCTCGGGGTGGGCCTGGTGTTCGACGCCGCCGGACCCACCTGGGTGTTCCTGTCGATGGCCGTGGTGTCGGCGCTGGCCGCGCTGTTCAGCCTCTCCCCGGTGATGCGGGACCTGCCCCGGCCCGAGGACGTCATCGTCTCCTGACCGGGTCGGGCCCCGCGGGGCTCACCCCTGGATGGGCATCGCCATGATCGGCTCGGAGGTGGGCTGCTCGGAGCCGCCCAACGGCTCCACGGTCACCGCGACCCCCTGGGTGTCGACGCCCTCCGGGGCGGCCGGGATCGGCGCGACCACACCCTGCTCGTCCACCGGCAGCACACCGGCCGAGTACACGGTTCCGTCGACGCGGGTGAACCACAGCTGGTAGTCCTCGTCCCTCAACGGTTCCAGTCCGTGACCGCTGAACACCAGGTTGCCGTGGGCCTCGGAGTACACCGCCGCCACGAACACGCCCTCCATGGGCTCGGCGGTGGTGTACTCCGCCGCCGGGTCCGACAGCACCGCCGCGACCATGCGTTCGTTCTCCTGGAGGGTCTCGATGCGCCGGGCCTGATCCCACGCGACCGCGCCCAGCGCCACCGCCACGGCCAGGCAGGCCGCGATCGCCCAGGTCGAGCCGCGTGTCCACCAGCGGCGGCCCGGTTCGGCCAGGCGGACCGGAGGCGGCGCCAACTGGCGGGTGCGGGACACCTCGGACAGCACCCGGGCGCGCAGACCCGGTGGTGGGACGGCCGCCGCGGTCGTCCCCAGCCTCGCCGCGGTCTCGGTGAAACCGCGCACCTCCTGCACGCACGAGTCGCACCGGGCCAGGTGGTCCTCGAAGCGGACGGTCTCCTCCGGTGGCAGCGCGTTGAGGGCGTAGGCCCCCGACAACGTGTGCGGGTCCTGTCGCAGTCGCCGGCTCACCACTCCACCCCCAGGCAGTCGCGCAGCCGGATCAACCCGTCGCGCATCCGCGTCTTGACCGTGCCCAGCGGAGTGGACAACAGCCTGGCCACCTCACGGTAGGTGTAACCGCCGTAGTAGGCCAGACGTACCGACTGTTCCTGTAGATCGGTGAGGGTGTCCAGACAACGACGCACCCGTTCCCGTTCCAAGCGGTCGGTGACCTCTTCGGCCACCTCGTCGTAGGGGCGGCTCACCTCGGCCGCCGCGGCCCGGACCTCCCGGTCCGAACCGACCTGCTCGGAGCGGACCCGGTCCACGGCGCGACGGTGGGCGAGCGTCATCAGCCATGCCCGCGGCGTTCCCCGCCGCGCGTCGTACCGACAGGCCGTACGCCACACCTCCACCATCACCTCCTGGGTCACCTCCTCCGACTGGGCCGGGTCGCGCAGGACCCGGCGCACCAGCCCGTACACCGATGGAGCGACCAGGTCGTAGACCTCTCCGAACGCGGCCTCGTCACCGCGCGCCACCCGGCTCAGCAGATCCGCGAGCGCCCGTTCGGGCGCCGGACCCGGCACCGGTTCCGACGCCCGGGGACCCTGCGGTCGTGCCGCGTCCCGATCCATTCGGTTCCTCCCTGATGCGGTCGCGGGCCGCGCCGTTCGGCGCGGCCCCTTTCCCGTGTGGAACCCGGGCGGTCCGGCCCCGAGTCGCGGGCCGCCCGGGGGTTCGGTCGACTACTGGGGCATCAGCACGGTGTCGACGATGTACACGGTGGCGTTGGCGGTCTGCACGTTGCCGCACACGACCTCCGAGTCGCCGTTGACGGTGAACTCCTCGCCGGCCCCCTCGGTGGTGACGTCACCGCCCTGGAGCGAGGCGAACGTGCCGTCCTCCAGAGCGTCGGGGGCCTGCCGGCCCTCCACCACGTGGTAGGTGAGCACCTCGGTGAGCTGCTCCTTGTCGGCCAGCAGCGCTTCGAGGTCCTCCTCCGGGATCTTCGCGAAGGCGTCGTTGGTGGGCGCGAACACGGTGATGTCCTCGGCCGAGTTGAGCGTGTCGCCCAGGTCGGCCTCGGTCACCGCGGTCACCAGCGTGGACAGCAGCGGGTTGTTGGAGGCCGCGGTGGCCACCGGGTCCTGGGCCATGCCCTCGAAGCTGCCCGAGCCGTCCTCGGGGACGGACGCGCAACCCGGGCCGAAGTTCTCGCCCGCGGTCTCCGTCATTTCCGCACCGCCGTCGTCCATGCCCTGATCGGTCGCCTCTTCGCTGGCCGCGCCCTCGGTGGGCTCGGTCTCCTCCGCCATGCTGCCGCAAGCGCTCAGACCCAGGGCCAGGAACGCGGCGGTGCCGGCGAGAATGCTCTTGCGAATCATCTTTCTCTCCTTTGACTCTTCTTCTCGTGGTAATCGTGGAAATCGGAGTGAAGTCGTGTGTCAGGTGGCCGTGAACGCGATGCGGTGTCGCCCCGTGGCCCCGCTCGGGATCGGTTCGGCGCGTTCGGCCGTCTGTACGCGGCCGGTGGCGTCCGTCGCGCGCACCTCGACGTCGTGGCGTCCCGGTCCGACGGTGACCTCGGTCACCCACTGGACCCAGGTGTCGATGCCGGGCACCCGGGCCAACTCGGCCGGGACCCAGGACCCGTCGTCCACCCGGACCTCGACGGCGTCGACGCCCCGGTGCTGGGCCCAGGCCACTCCTGCCAGCACCACCTCGCCGGCGGGGACCCGGGACAGCGGCGCGGGAACGTCGACGCGCGACATGGTGTGGATCGGGGCTTCGACCGCCCAGCCGCGTTCGGCCCAGTAGGCCCGATCGTCGGCGAAGCGGGTGAGGCGGATGTCGGTGATCCACTTGGTGGCGCTGACGAAGCCGTACAGGCCGGGGACGACGGTGCGGGCGGGGAACCCGTGCTCGTGGGGCAGGGGTTCGCCGTTCATGCCGACGGCGAGGAGGGCGTCGCGGCCGTCCATCACGACCTCGGTGGGGGTGCCGCAGGTCCAGCCGTCGTGGGAGGTGGCCAGGATCTGGTCGGCGTCGGCATGGACGCCGGCGCGGCGCAGCAGATCGGCCAGGGGGTGTCCGAGCCAGCGGGCGTTGCCGATGAGGTCGCCGCCGACCTGGTTGGAGACGCAGGCGAGGGTGATGTCGGCTTCTTGCAGGGGCAGGTCGAGAAGCTCGGCCATGTCGATCTCGAAGGGTCGGTCGACCAGCCCGTGCACCCGCAACCGCCATCGGGCGGCGTCCGGGCGGGGGACGGTCAGGGCGGTGTCGATGCGGTAGAAGTCTCGGTTCGGGGTGGTGAACGGGGTCAGTCCGGGCACCTTCAGGTCGGTGCCCTTCGGAAGCGGCGGCAACGGGGAGGCCGGCTCCGGCAGCACGAACGCCGCCCGCGAGCTCGCGCCCGCGCCGAAACCGGAGATCACCCGGGACAGCACTCCGGCCGTCCCGGCCGCCGCCGCCACACCCAGCGCGGTGAACACGAACCGGCGCCGTCCCGGTCCCGAGACCGTCCCGACCCCCGCGGGGGCGGTCTCGTCCGGGACGGCGCGCAGCAGCAGCGCCAGGCACAGGGCTCCGACGGCCGCGGCGGCGAGAACGGGGATCACGGTCCTCGTGTCCCCGCCGCGGCCGATGAACACCGCGGCGACACCGGCCGCGGCGAACACCCCCAGGCCCGCGTACGCCCAGAGGGGTCGCCGCAGCGCGACCACTCCGAGTACGCCTCCCACAACCAACAGGACGATGACGATCCCCGAGAGCAGCACGATCTTGTCGGCCGTCCCGAAGAGCGCGATCGCCAGCTCGGCCAAGGCCTGGGGGGTTCTGTCGACGACGGCGTCGCCGACCGCGACCACGGGGGACGCCGTTCCCACGAGGGCGGCGACCAGTTCGCCGGCGGCCGCGCAGGCCACCACGGTCACCGTTCCCGCGCACGCGCCGAGGAGGAGCCGCCCTCTCTTGCGGCTCCGATCCCCGGTGCGCTGCGTTTTCGTGGTCACACCGGGTATTCGGAGCCGGTCCAGAGGCGGATGGGTCCCGGATCGGATTTTTTTCGGGGAGCCCCACCCGGCGGTGAACCGCAGGTGGTGCCACCCTTCGGCGCCATCGGGAACGGTGTCGACGGGATCCGGGATCCGGGTGGGACCGGTGGCGTTCGTGGCGCGCACCTCCACCGCGTGCACGCCGGGTTCGACGGCGACCTCGGTCACCCACCGGGCCCGGGTGTCGAGGCCGGACACCCGGGCCGGCCCGGCGGGAGGAGAGAGAAGGGGGCCGGCGGACGGGGAGGAAAGGATCGCCCTTCGTCGAGTCGAGCGCCGGACCCCATGGACTTTCCGCCCGTTGTGGGGCACCACGGTCGGTTCGACTCCCAGAGTGCTGGAGGATGTTCCCCGTACGTCTCCCCAACGATCGGAGTTCCCCCACATGGTGCGGAAGACGCCCCTCGCCGCGGCCGCGCTGATGGTCTCGGGCAGCCTCCTGCTGAGTGGCTGCACGATCACCGCGGACATATCGGACTGGTGGTCCGAGACGTTCGGGAACGCGTCCGGCCCTCCGGAGGTCGAAGAGGAGTTCCCGTACGTACGTGAGGGCCGCATCTTCCAGGACACCGGGCAGGACGCCGAGATGCGCTTCGCCATCACCGGCCTGGAGCGCACCGACGAGTACACCGTCATGTACTACGAGATCACCTATCTCGACGATTTCGCCGGCCCCAACCGGAATCTGAGCATGGCCCACACCCTCGTCGACCCCCTCACCGGCCGTGTCTACCGGCAGTACCTCGACGGGGACGGCCTCAAGTACGGGTCCGAGAGCCCCAACCAGGACGGCCTCTATCCCGTCCACGACGGCGTCACCAACGAGTACGTCCGCTACTTCCCCCGGATCCCGGACGAGGTCGCCCAGGTGACCTTCGTCGGCAGCGGCCTCGGCGCCATGACGGGCATCCCCGTCCAGGACGTCGAGGAGGAGCGTTCCGACCCGGACACCCCCAACGGGGCCGACCACCTCTCCCTCGACAACCCCCCGCCGCGCGGTGAGAACCTCACCTTCGTCAATCGGCGCCCCGACGAGAACGCCGTCGCCGACGAGGGATGGGTGCAGAGCTTCGTCGACTCCGAGATCGCCTCCACCACCCGTGACGGCGACCGCGAGATCATCTCCCTGCACTCCGACGTCATGTTCGAGTTCGACCGCTCCGACCTGACCCCGGAGGCGGAGGAGGTCGTCCGACGGGCCGCCACCACCCTCGCGAACAACGTCGATCCGGACGAGCCGACCATCACGATCATCGGTCACACCGACGGCATCGGCGACGACGCCTACAACGACCGACTGTCGGTCCAGCGCGCCGAGAGCGTGCGCGACCTGCTCGCCGAGGAGATCGGCACGGGCTTCGCCCTGGAGGTCGAGGGCCGCGGCAAGAAGGAGCCCGTCGCCCGTGAGGGCGGCCCGGACGACGAACAGGCCCGGGCCCGGAACCGGCGCGTGGAGTTCTCCTACGTCTTCAACGACACCGTCGAGGCGACGGAGGAAGAGGAGTACGACGAGGACGGCCTGGACACCGCCCAGCGCAACGTCACCTGGCCGGCCCCCTACGACGACGACCCGGGTTCGGTCGTGGCCGAGAGCGAACAGGACGGCATCCGCCTGGAGGTCTACCCGCTGCGTCGCGACGGCGCCTACGTGATCGGCACGGTCGCGTTCACGAACATCACCGACGAGCCGCTGATCCCCGAAATGGGCGGCTCCGACGTGGTCGCCGGTGGCCCGGAGCAGTTCGGCAAGGGCACGCTGGGCGGCTTCCAGCTGTTCGAGCCGGAGAGCGGCCTGGTGCGGTACGTGGCGCAGATGGACTTCGGCGACGGGCGTTACAGCAGCTTCGCCGAAGAGGTCCACGTCCTCCAGCCGGACAACACGTACAACCTGGTCGCGGTGTTCCCGGCCCCGGCCGCGAGCGTGGAGGAGCTGACCCTGCGCGCCGGCCCGTTCGGGGAGTTCGAGGAGATCCCGGTCGAGTACTAGGGGTACCGGACCGGACCACGGGGGCCGTCGGCGTCACGCCGACGGCCCCCGTTCGCGTTCACGGCGTCCCGGACGAGGGATCACGAAGGGGTAACCATGCGTGAAACCCTCAACTGTTACCTTCTCCCCGCGATCTACGTATGACGGTGGTCCCGTTCCGACGAAGGTGGTGATCCGCGATGAGCGGTGGAACCGGTGTGAATCCGAACGAGGCGCGTCAGGGCGGTGAGGACGCGGAGGCACTGGCCGCGGCCATGGCGGGCCTGGCCGACGCCTTCGACCTGACCGTCGACGACGCGATCCGGGTCGCGGGCGAGGAGGACGTCGAGGCCGGATGGCGGTCCTTCCGGGAACGCCACCTCCAAGGGTTCGTGGACGTGCAGGGGCACGGTCTCCAGTTGGCCGACAACATCCAGGCGGGGGCGAGCGAGATCGCTCTCAACGACCTGGAGAGTGCCGACGAACTCTCCGGCGCGACCCAGGACGTGCCCCCCGGCCTGGGCAACGTGAACTTCTACTGACCCCCCACCCCGCTCCCCGATGAGGAACCCCCGTGGCTTCTTTCGACCTCTCTCTCAGCCTGCGCACCATCGACGCCGTACCCGCCCTGGTCCGGGCGCGTGCCACCGACTTCGAGGAACTCAACGGGCGGGTGCTCGGTGACTCCGAGAACCTCCAGGCGAGCCTGGACGGGGCCGCCGGGCAGTTCACGAGCATCCTGGCCTGGGACATCAGCGCTCTGTCCGCCGAGGACCGGCAGCTGTGGGTGGACACCGCCGTCGCCCTCACCTACGCGGCCATGGTCAGCGACATGTGGGCCGACCACGTCGAGGAATTCCGGGACGGCCGCGACGAGCTGATGGAGGAGTGGCGCACGGCCGTCACCGAGCGGGAGGGGCGGGTGCCGGGCAAGTACGCCTCCAGTCTCATCACGTCGACCTTCCCCGAACGCGAGTGGTACTTCTGGGCCGAGGAGAACACCTGCCGCGACCTCTACGACGAACTCGTCGACAAGCGGGAGAACATCCAGGGCCGCTTCGACACCCTGTGGAACACCTACCAGGAGCACGTCGAGGAGATCGGCGACATGCTGGAGGAGGGCCCGACCAAGGCCAACGTGCAGAAGCTCATCGACGGCGGCCAGGCCAACTGGGCGTTCTACAACCTCGACCCGAACAAGTACACGATGCTGGTCGACCGGAACGAGTTGACCGAGGAGAACGCCCAGGAGTGGTCCACGGAGCTGGCCGCCTACTGGTCGGGTGACAAGCCGCTGGACGACCGGTACCACGAGCTGATGCTCGTGATGGCCATGATCGGCACCAACGCCAAGCAGGCCCAGAACACCGGGAGCGGTTTCCGCTCCGAGGAGATCGACTTCCTGGAGGCCTTCTACACGAACCTGGAGATGGAGGGCGGGGGCCACTCCACGGGCGTCCTGTCCGTTCCGGCGTGGATGGAGGGCGACCACATGAGCGGCGAGGAACGCGCCCACGCCCTCGGCGTGCTCGGCGACGGACTGCTCACCCTCTCCGACGAGGACCTGGGCGGCGGCTACGACCTGTTGCCCCAGAGCGTGCGCCGGGCGGCGGAGGGACCCTTCCTCCACCTGCCGGGTGAGAACGAGATGCCGTACCACCTGGTCTCCTACCAGGAGGACGCGCGGGCCCTGTCGCACCTGCTCCGCCACACCGACGACGAGCTCCGGGGCGGCGACGCCTTCTCCACCAACCTCACCCTGGGCGCCGGCGCGTACATGCACTACTGGGGCGCGGAGGGCGAGAACGGCTGGGTGGTGTCGGAGGAGCTGGCCCCGCTGGTGGAGGTCGGCACCCGCAACGAGGACGCCAACCACTACGTCCTCACCGGCGAGTACCCGAACGGGAAGACGGAGATCCCGGGTCTGCCGGAGCTCGCCCCGCACGAGCGCACCAACGCCGTCGAGGGCATCCTCACCTACGAGTGGCACGACGACGGCGCCACCGCGCGCGGACTCGTCGACTGGATGGCCGAGGACGCCCTCAGCGAGGACGACGAGGTGCGGGAGCGCGCGGGCACGGCGGCGGCGGGTTTCGTGGAGACGGTGACCACGGCCGAGATGCAGAAGGCGCTCACCGACACCGGTGTCGATGTGGGCGACAGCAAGGACGCGTCGTTCACCGAGTTCAACCCCGAACTCGCGGACGCGTTCGCCGGGGTCTTCGATTCCTACATCTTCAGCTTCGCCGAGAGCGTCATCGAGGACGCCGACAACGAGTTGATCACCGGTGTGGGCGACTACAACCCCGAGACCGGCGGGTTCAACATCGGTATCCAGGAGCGGGCCGCCTACATGCAGTACCTCATGGGAGACGAGGCCGCCGCGACACGCGTCATCAACTCGGCGTCGGCCTACGAGTACGCGGCCACCGAGCTCTACATCGCGACCGGGGACAACGAGGTCGCCTCGCTCGGACCCGCGACCCTTCATTCCCTCATCGAAACGGGCATCTCCATGGAACTCGCCGACCGGGTCGGCGACGACAAGGCGGCCCAGGAGCGCAGGGAGGAGCTGTACGGCTTCGCTCTGGGCGAGGCGGGAAAACTGGCGGAGAAGATCCCGGTCATGGGCGCGGTCATCAACAAGGGGCTGGGCCTGGGATCGGATTCGATCGTCGAGTACCTTGCCGCGTCCGACGTGGAGATCGTCCCGCACGTCCCGGGCAACGGGAACGACAACGAGGAGACGCGCCGGATCAACCAACAGACGGAGTTCCTCGCCCACATCCTGGACTCCGGCAACGAGGCCGTCCTGAAGGGGCCGGGCGAGGCGCACATGGAGGACCTGGAGAGGTACGGGATCGTCTCCTACAGGGAGGACGGTTCGATTCGGGTCGAGACCGACCGCGGCAGATGGAACGTGACCGATGAGCCGGGAGGAGGGACGACCGATGCCGCCAACGCGCTCCACGCGGCTTTGAACAGTACGCTGATCGACCCCTCGAACCGGGAGCCCGCGAACGGCAACACCCTGTACAACGAGTTCGCGACCCCTTACAACACCCGGTACGACCTGGTGCAGGAGCTGGGACGCCGGGAGCCGGAGGGCGACGAATGATGAGGCGTTCCCGTGGGGGAGTGCGGCGGTACGGGCACGTGCCTCCTCCGCTGGCGGCGATGCTCGTGCTCCTCTTCGCCGGTGCGTGCGCTCCGACGGGCGGGGAGGGCGATCCGCCGGTGGAGGAGGTCACGTCGGTCGGTCCGCACGCCGAATGGGTGAGGCAGGTCGTGCGGACGTTCACCCTGGAGCGCATGTTCATCGAGCAGGACCCCGACACGTTGACCGCCGACACCGGAGACGGGCCCAGGGACGTGCTGGTGGAAGCCGGTGTCCTGGTGGAGGACGGTGAGGGCCTGCGGGTGGAGTCCGATCCGGCGGACTGGGCCCTCTCCGACGAGGGCCTGAGCGGGGACGGCCCGCTGATCTCGCACGTGAACCAGGCTCTGGCCGACTTCATGCGGGTGAACACGGTGACCTGGTGCGGTCCCGAGGTTCCCGGGGACGTCTTCGTCTCCGCCTATCCCGGTAGCGACGGCGATGCGTTCGAGACCCGCGATGAGTACGAGGCGGACATCGCCGACTACGTCGACTGCGGGACCGGGTGACCGTGGGTTCCGGTTCGGCGTGTGTCCTCGCACCGCTCGGTGCGGTGGACCCGTCGGTGGCGTGCGGTACCGCCGAGGGTTCGGGGAGCACGGGACCGAGCCACGGAGAGGGGCCGGGTCGCCTTCTCCCGGACGGAACGTGAGGTGACCGTGTGCGGGTCAGGCGGTCGGGGCGCGCCCCTGGGCGGTGACGGCGGCGACCACGGCGTCGGCGGTCCGCTCGGTGCCGCGGGAGCCGTCGACGTAGGGCTCGGCGAGGTGGAGCCGGTCGATCTCGGCGCGCATGAGTTCCTGGAAGCGGAGCGTGCGGGCGAGGAACGCGTCGATGAGCCGTTGCTCCTCAGGGGCGGCCCCCGCGTGGTCCGAGCCCGTGTACACGCGGTGGCGCAGGAGGTCTTCCGGGGCGGTGAGCCATACGGCCCCGGTGCTCGGGGTGGCGAGCCCGGCCACCCGGGGCGGCCACAGGGCCGACCCCTCCAGCACCAGGCCGGGGCCGTCGCCGACGGCGTGCGCGGCGACGGTCTCCTCGACGCGCGGCCAGAGACGTTCGTAGTGGGCGAGGACGGAGCCGATGAGGTCGTCGAGGGGGAGCGTGCCGTAGTGCTCGGCGACGTGCGCGGGCACCTCCCGTTCGGGCGTCCGCCAGGGCCGCCCGGGGTGCCGGGCGAGGAGATCGGTGCGGGCGTGCGAGAAGCCGAGCCGCTCGGCGAGCACCCGGGCGATCGTGGACTTTCCGGTGTGCGAGGTACCGCCGATGAGGATCACCCGTGTGTCGCGCATACACCCGACCGTAGCGACCGCACTCCGGGCACGGGGCGTCGTCGGCGAGGTCGGTGACGGCCTCGCGCGGACTCGGCATGGTCTCCGGACCCCGGGGCGGGGTGGCCACGACCCCGGGCGCTCGACAGGCGTCGCGAGGTCTCTGCTTCACCGGTGTCCATGAACGTGGTTTCGGCAGAAGCTATAGCCGTCCGGGGGGTGGATGTCGACCGATCTCCGAGAATTGCCGAGGGGATGTTCGGAACGGCGTTGTCGCAGGTCAGAAGAGTATCCCTTATTGTCCGAACTTCATGTGCATTGGTTGGTGTATGACCGGAATGCGCTTCGGGGATACAGGTGAACGAGAACGGCCGACCGGGGGTGTGCCGGTCGGCCGTTGATCGGGATCGAAACCTTGGAGGCCCGAACCTTCAGGCTGCGGAGGAGCGCGGTCCAGACGTCAGGGTCATGGTCGAGGTGTCCCAGGGGGTGGTTCCGGGTGTCACGGACAAGGACGGGAGAGGCCCCTCGGTCACCTCTACGCGACTGCCTTCGCCGACGCTGTGGCCGCTCATATGTCGGTTTCCTCCATGGCGATCCTCTCGCGCGGGCTCAGGCGTGGTGCTTCACGCCCTGGACGAAGGACGCCCACGCCCTGGCGGAGTAATCGATGTGTCCGAGGGGTCGGTTCTGGGTGTCACGGACCAGAACGCTCCGCCCTTCGGCCACCTCCACGCAGCTGCCTTGCGCCGCGCTGTAGCTGCTCTTGTGCCACAGGAGCTCGCCGCGCTCGTGCTTGCTCTTCAATGCTCTCCCTGACCTTCCTGACAAATTCAACGCTCGCCCCCATGGGTAGTGCCTCGGCTTGCAGCAGACCGAAGATGGTCATGCACTTCTGCACGGTCTCTTGGTCATCGATGAGCACTTCGCCGCTTGCATACTCGGCGGAGGCCAGCGGCGGATTGTCGGGAAAGGTGTAGATCCGGAACGGGCCAGCGGCGCCGGGGTGATACAGGGTCCTCGGGGGTGTGACCTGGAAGCGGATCTTGCCTTCCCCGACAAGTTGCAACACCCAATCGAGTTGGGCGATTTGGGTGGTTTCGTCACCCATAATGAGGTCTAGGACGAACGCCTCTACCACGACAGACACTAGCGGAGGATGGTCCCTCTCAAGTATCTCTTGCCTCTTTTTTCTCGCCAGCACCATCTCTTCCACCTCGTCGGTGGTGGCCCACGGGGCGGTGTGCTGGATCGTGGTTCGGGCGTACTCGGGGGTCTGAATCAGTCCGGGGAAGATCTGGGACTGGTACTCCCGAAGCTCGGTTGATTGTTGTTCCAGCTTCGGGACCTTTTTGTACCAGGGTGGGATGGTTCCAGAGGCCTGGTTTCTCTCCCATGCCCGGAGCAGCTGACCGTTGGCGTTCAACGCCCGGTCGAGCTTGGACGCCTGGTCCTCGCTCATGCCCCGCTTGCCGTTCTCCCAAGCGGAGACGTGCGCGGCAACCACGCTGGCGTAAGGCGCGAGCTCTGCCTGGGTCAGCTTGGCCTTGCTGCGGAGGGCCTTGAGTTCCTTGCCCACCCTGGCCCATTCGGGCTTGCGGCGATCCGTCATTCGTCACCTGCTCAACCAAGGGGGGAAACCGGAGAGAACCACGATGCAACGGCTTCTCAACCGCTCGCAACCGATTCACCGAAATGTTGTCCCTGTGGTTGATTCACTGGTGTTTCCGTGAAGTCCTGCCCCAAGGTGTTGTCACGAAGCCGCACGGTAACCGAAACCGAAAGGGTCTTTGGACCCCTCACGTTCGGGCCGAGTGGTTCGCGGCGTCGTCGGACAGCGAGGCGGAAGGCGGAAGAACACGGATGGGATCGGTGACCCGCATGGACCCCCGTCGAGAACGACCGGAGACGGCCGACGACATCGGGGGGGTGGCGCCCCGACCACCCTGTCCCGAGATGTCCGGGCCGGTGCCGCTGCCCCGGCGCACCATCGAGGCGCGGGACCGGGCCGCGATCATCGTGGACGTCGGGACCGGGGAACTCGGGCACTCGCTCACACTGCCGGGCACCCCGGAACAGACCGCGGTCCTGCGTCGGTACATGGCGGCGCTCGCGCTCCTGCCCGCCCCGAAGAGCGATGTACTCCAAGGGCTGGTCAGTGAGCTGTTCACCAACGCCGTCCGGCACTCGCGCAGTGGACTGCCGGGCGGCGAGGTCGTCGCGACACTGCACCGGCTGCGGGGACGGGTACAGGTCCGGGTGACCGACCAGGGGCCCTACGGCGACGTTCCCGGGACCCCGCACGTGCGCGAGCAGGACCTGGAACGCGAAGGCGGGTTCGGGATGAGGTTGGTCGCCATGCAGGCGGACAGGTGGGGGACCCTGTCCGAGGGCGGGCGGACCACGGTCTGGTTCGAGCTGGATCGAGGGTGACGCGGGCGATGGGCTGGAACAGCGCCGACGACGGTGAACAGTACGGGGCGGCGCGGCGGCTCGACGCCGAGGCGGGGCCGTGGTGGACGGTGATGTGGGCCCCGGCGCTCCGGGCGTACGTGGCGTTCTACCGGGGGAGTGAAGCGGTCCGTTGGCAGGGCGCGCCCACCCCGGAGGGGCTCGTGGAACGGTTGAGGGAGGCGGAACGCGGAATCGGTCGTGACGGGACGAGTCCGCGGCTTCCGGTGTCTCGAAGGGGGAGCGGCGGCGCGCATCGGCGGGCGCCGAAGGAGGAGAGCGGTCACCTCGTCCAGGGGGCCGTCCCGGCGCGCCGGGCGTTGACCGTCCGCCTGCGCGGACCGCGGGCGGGCACCCGAACGGTGGCGGTCCCGGGCGAGGAGACGGCGGACGGCTACTGGACCTGTCCGGCGCAGGCGTGTTCGTGGACGTCGGTCAATCCGATGTCGCATCCGTGTCCGGTGGGGTCCTCCGTGCGTGAGGGGGCGAGAGACGTCCCGGTGGGAGGTCCGACGTGGTGAGAACCGATCCGGCCTCGGTGTACGAGGCACTGCTCATGTTGCAGGAGGGACGGCGGGACACGGGCGAGCGGACGACCGGCTGGGAGTGGCCGATCGCGCAGCCGACCCTGTGCGAGGTGATCGCGTCCCTGGAGATGGTCTACGACCTCGCCGAAGGCACGGCCGAGGACGCCGAGGCGATCCTCTACCTGGTGCGCACGTTGCGCACCCTCCGCGCTCTCGCCCCCGACCCCCGCTCCGCCCACCACTGACCCCCGAGCGTCCGCCCCGTTCTCACGGCGGTGGCATCCGAGAAGAGCCGGAAGTGTGCGGGTGTGCCGGTTCGTGGGCGTGTGCTCCTTCGGTGATGCGCGGTCGGGACGCGGTCACCCGGCGGGTGGTCGGGGAGAGAGCCAGCGGCGGAGTTCGTCGGCGAGGGCGACCGGTGCGTCGAGCTGGATGAGGTGTCCGGCCCCGGGGACGAGCGACAGTGTGCTGTGCGGGATCGCCGCGTGCAGGCGGTGGGCGCGGTCGACGGGTATCCAGGTGTCCTCGGTGCCCCAGACGATGTGCACCGGGAACGACAGGTCGGCCAACCGTGGCTCCACCTGCTCGGTGAAGCGTTCGTCGGCCTGGGCGATCTGCCGGTAGAACGCCGCCTTCCCCTCCCCGCCGAGCCACGGGGCGGCGAGCGTGTCGAGGTCGTCGTCGCGCAGACCGCGATGGCCCGCACCGGAGATGTAGGCGCGCAGGGCGCCCTCGTGCACGGCGTCGGGGAGGAGCGCGAAGACCTCCGCGTTCTCCTTGACCAGGGTGAAGAACGGCGATCCCCAGGGCCGCAGCGCCACCACGTCCACCAGGCACAGGGCGGAGTACCCGGCGCCGTGCAGGAGCGCGGCGCGCAACGCCACGGCGCCCCCGTAGTCGTGGGCGATGACACGTGGGCGGTCCAGCCCCCAGTGGTCCAGGAGCGCCGCGAACGCCTCACCCTGCACGCCCAGGTCGACGGGGTGTTCCGGGTCCTTCGAGGAGGCGCCGTAACCGGGCATGTCCCACAGGTGGACGGTGAAGTCCCGGGCCAGCGCGTCGGCGAAGGGCGACCACAGCCGGGAGGACCACGGCGTGCCGTGGCACAGGACCACGGGCGGTCCCTCGCCCCGCCTGCCCCACGCGATCCTTCGTCCCCGCCACTCGAACACCTCGTCCACGTTCATGCCCTCAGCTTGCCGGAGAACGGAGACGCGAGGCCGTTGTCCACAGGGTCTCTTTCCGGGCCGGGGCGGTCGGCGGTGGTCTCGTCCGCCCTCACCGGTGTGGAACCGATCGCGCGGTGCGCGCTCTCCTCACCGCGTGACGTCCGGCCGGCCCGTTCCTTCGGCCGGTCCGTGGCGTGGGGTCCACCGGTGCGCCACGCGGGGAACGGGCCCGGGGGCACGGGTAGGGGACGTGGGGACCCATGCGTCCGTGAGACGAGGAATGTCGGATTCGACCGATACAGTGCCGGGGAACCCCCGTTGCCGAGTCCGTCGAGGGAGCCAGCCATGGCCGGGACCGTCCTCAGCACCCGCGCGCTGAATCGGGCCACGCTCGACCGCCAGCTCCTCCTCGCCCGCACCGACCGTTCCGTCGAGGACGTGGTCACCCACCTGGTCGGCCTCCAGGCCCAGACCACCCACACCTGGTACCTCGGCCTGGAGAACCGCATCGACGGCCTGGACCCCCACGCCGTCGGTCGGATGCTCACCGACGGCGACCTGGTGCGGATCACCCTCATGCGCGGCACCATCCACCTCGTCACCCCTCGGGACTGCCGGATCCTGCGTCCCACCGTGCAACCCGCCATCGATCGCGGTTTCTCGGGCAGCGAACACGGCCAGGCCACCCGCGGCATGGACCTCGACGCCATCGCCCGCGCCGGGTACGAACTCCTCCTCGCCCGCCCGATGACCCCCCGGGAACTCGGTGAACGTCTGGAGGAGCGCTGGCCCGAGGTGAACGGCGACCATCTGGCCCAGGCGGTCAAGGACCGGCTCCCGTTGGTGCAGATCCCCCCGCGCGGAGTGTGGGGCGCCAACGGTTCGCCCGCGTTCGCGCCCGCCGAGACCTGGACCGGGTCGACCATGGACGCCGACGCCGATCCCGAGTCGCTGGTGCTGCGTTACCTGGCGGCGTTCGGCCCCGCGAGTGTCAAGGACGTCCAGGCCTGGTCCTCGCTCACCAGGCTCAAGCGGGTCTTCGACGGCCTGCGCGATCGGCTGGTGGAACTGCGGGCGGAGGACGGCACCGTGCTGTTCGACCTGCCCGAGGCCCCCCGGCCCGGCGAGGACGTCACCGCCCCGGTGCGGTTCCTCTACGACTTCGACAACGTGCTGCGCGGCCACTTCGACCGCAGCCGGGTCCTGCCCGACGAGTACCGATCCCGTCTCGCCTCGCGCAACGGCATGCCACCGGCGACGGTGCTCGTGGACGGATTCGTGCGCGCCGCCTGGAAGGTCGTGCGCGGCAAGGGCGCCGTCCCCCACATGGAGGTGACCCCGTTCGCGCCGATCAACGGCGTCGACCGGGACGCCGTTGTCGCCGAAGGCGAGCGCACTTTGGCCTTCCTGGAACCCGGGGGACACGGGGTCCGATTCGCCGAGGTCTGAGTCCTCCCCATCCGCGCCTATCGTTCATCAGTGCCCTGATGTGGACGTATGCATCCGGACCACGGACAATACGGGTGTATATGGAAGGATTCTCGGGTGACTGAAGAGTTCCGTGCCGCGTTCCAACGCGTGCTCGACACCGCGGCCGAACAGGCGCCCGGGTTCTCCGGGGCCGTGCACGACGTCTTCCGGCTCTCCTCGCAGGTGCCGGAGGAGGAGCTGAGCTCCGCCATGGAGGCGCTGGCCCCGGTGCTGGCCGACTGCGAATCCGTGGCGGGCATCGCCGCCGACCTCGCGGTCCTGGCCGGTGCCCTGGTGGAGGCCGGCGCCCCCGCCGGACAGGTGGGTCTGGAGGTGCTGCGCCAACTCGGCAGTTACGGTCAGGCCGCGGTCGCGTTCATGCACGCCTGGGAGAAGACCGGCGGCGGCACGCCGCCGTCCCCCCTCGAAGTCGGAGAGGCCGAGGAGGAACGGGTCGAGGAGGTCCTGGGCGAGAACGCGCCCCTGGCCACCGTGGGCTGGTGGACCTCCCTGCGGTACGGCCTCGCCGCGAAGGCCATGCTCGGTGACTCCCGGGTCCGGGCGGCCGTGCGCTCCGACGCCGGCGCCCTGGAGGGGCTCGGCCAGATCGTGCACGCGCTGTCCACCCGTCTGCCCGAGTTCACCGAGGTCGGCGAACTCCTGCGGATGGCCGAGGCGGAGATGGTCCTGGTGCTGGACCGGTCCTCCTGGCGGGGGTTCCGGGTCCGCTTCGACGGCATCGGCGACAACTTCCAGCTGCACACCCTGTTGGCCGACGCCCTCATCGGCAAGGAAGGGCGCAGGCTCGCCGGCGACCGTCCCGACCCCAGGTGGACGGCGGCCTGTCTGGACGCCCAGCCGGACCCGTTGGCCGACGTCGTGCGCGGCGAATGGGATCTGGTCGGCGGTGACGGGACGTGGGTCGGCAACGAGGCGTGCCCCGCCGACATCCCCTTCGTGGACGGGGAGCGGGTGCTGGTCCTGGAACCGCAGACGCTCACCCACTCGTGGCGGGCGGGACGCCGTCACCCCCAGATCCCCGGTGGTCTGACGATCCTTGAGGAACTGCACCCGGACGAGGCCACCGCATGGTGGTCGCGCATGCATCCGGCCGGTTCGGTGCGCCACCCGTTGGCGCCCGAGATCGACCACGGCGACACCGGGTCGCACCGGCCGCCCCGCCACTTCGGTGTGGCGGCGCACTTCGAGGAGGTCGACTCGGGGCCGATGTCGTCGACGTTCTCGGCCCTGGACGCGGAGACGGTCGCCTCCGAGGAGACGGACCCCGAGGGCGGTGCCGAGCCGTGGGCGGAGGCCTACCCGCGCGAGGCCGTGGGGTGGGTCGACGAACCCGCGTCCGAGCCCGAACCGTGGCCTCTCCAGGCGTCGTCCGAGCCGTGGTCGTCCCCGTCGACCCCCGAGTCCGGACTCGAACCCGAGCCGTGGACCGCGCAGCCGTCCTCCGGATCGTGGCCGGTCCGCTCGTCCTCCGACCCGTGGGCCGCCGAGCCGGCACCGGAACCCCGGGGCTCCCTGCCGCCCGACGACGGTCGCCCGCCCGGCGCCCATCTGATGCCACCGCTCCCGCCGGGGGTGTCGGAGAGCTGGGCGTGGGCGCCCGAGTGGAAGTGGCCGCCGCCGCCCGCACCGGATCCGTCCGCCTGACCGACCCGCCCGGCCCTCCGTGCCGGACGGCGCGGAACCGGCCGCGGTCGGCTCCGTGGCTCCGCGGCTCCGTCCCTCCGGGCGCCCCGGCCCGTGCGGGCGGGACCGGCCCTCGACCCCCGGGGGCGCGTTCCGACACGTCCCACATCCCCCTGTTCTCCCCCTCCCAGGAGTTCCCAGTGCCCGACCCCGTCATCGCCTCCGACCCGGAGAGCCCCGACACCCCCGCCCCCCGGGCACGGCCGAACCCGTGGCCGGCGCGCGTCGCCCTCATCGCCGCGGCCGGTCTGGTCGTGGGCGGTGTCGCCTACGCCGGGGTGGAGATCGCCGACGCGTTCACCCCCGCGACCACCTCCCCGGACGTCTCCGCCGCCGAGACCGCGCGGGACCCAGGTGAGCGGCGCACCACCTCCCTGATCGCCGACCCCGCCGAGGAGACCGCACAGGAGACGGCCACCGACCCCGCGCCCGGCGGCGAGGCGGAGCCGCCGGCCGGTGGCGGCGGGACGAACGGCGCGTCCGCCGACGGCACCGTCCCGACGGGCACCACGAACGGGGGCACGGGGGAGGACCCGCGCAAGGAGATCCTCCACGGCATCCTCACCACCCCGCAGGAACGCCCGCCCCTGCACAACCCGTGCGACCAGGCCTGCGTCGACGCGGAACGGGAACGCCTGGAGGCGGATGTCGAACCGGTGGTCGTCGAGTTCGACATCGAGGACCACTGAGCCGAACTCGACGGCCCCTCCAGGGCGCCCCACCCGGGACATCCCGCTCCGGGAGCGGGCCGCGCCCGGACGTCGTCGTGGTCGGCCCGGTCCGTGCCCCCACCCGGCGTCCCGCACCCCGCCCGACTCCTCGCGCCGGACCCGCACCCGCGACCGGGAGCGGCCCGGCGTCCCCCGGGGACCGGTCGGAACACGTTCGTGAACAGCCCGTTCGCGACGGAGGGAGCGGAGGGTCGCCCACAGGGGGCACCGACCCGACTAGGCTGGCGTTCGGCAATCCGACATCCCGGCAGGCCGAACGCGCTGGGTGAGTCACGAGCACACTCAAGGAGATCCCGTCATGGGACAGCGACACTTCGATCTGGTGGTCCTCGGCGCCGGTCCGGGCGGCTACGTCGCCGCGATCCGGGCCGCTCAGCTCGGTCTCAAGACCGCCGTGATCGAGAAGAAGTACTGGGGCGGCGTGTGCCTCAACGTGGGCTGTATCCCCTCCAAGGCCCTGTTGCGCAACGCCGAGCTGGCGCACCTCTTCACCAACGAGGCCGACGTCTTCGGTATCAAGACCGAGGGCAAGGTCGAGTTCGACTACGGCAAGGCGTTCAGCCGCAGCCGTGAGGTCGCGGACGGCCGGGTCAAGGGCGTTCACTTCCTGATGAAGAAGAACAAGATCACCGAGATCGACGGACACGGCACCTTCATCGACGACCACACCATCGAGGTCGCGGGTGAGGACGGCGCCGCTGAGACCGTCACCTTCGACAACGCGGTCATCGCCGCCGGTTCCTCCACCAGGCTGCTGCCCGGCACGGAGCTGTCGGAGCGGGTCGTCACCTACGAGGAGCAGATCCTCGAATCCGAACTCCCCGGCAGCGTCATCATCGCCGGCGCGGGTGCCATCGGTGTCGAGTTCGCCTACGTCATGGCCAACTACGGCGTGGACGTCACCATCGTCGAGTTCCTCGACCGCCTCGTCCCGCTGGAGGACCCGGAGATCTCCAAGGAGCTCGGCCGGGCCTACAAGAAGCTCGGCGTGAAGGTCCTGACCTCCACCCGCGTCGAGAGCGTCGAGGACACCGGGAACAACGTCAAGGTCACCGTCACCACCCCCGAGGGCGACGAGAAGGTCCTGGAGGCCGACAAGCTGCTCCAGGCCATCGGGTTCGCGCCCAACGTCGAGGGCTACGGCCTGGAGAAGACCGGCGTGGAGCTCACCGACCGGCGCGCCATCGCCATCGACGGCCGGGGTCGCACCAACGTGCCGCACATCTTCGCGATCGGCGACGTGACCGCCAAGCTCATGCTGGCGCACACCGCCGAGGCGATGGGCATCGTCGCGGTGGAGACGATCGCCGGGGCCGAGACCCAGGAGATCGACTACAAGTTCATCCCGCGCGCCACCTACTGCCAGCCGCAGGTCGCCAGCTTCGGCTACACCGAGGACGAGGCCCGCGAGGCCGGCTTCGACGTGCGGGTGGCCAAGTTCCCGTTCATGGCCAACGGCAAGGCGCACGGCCTCGGCGACAGCCGCGGGTTCGTCAAGGTCCTCTCCGACGCCGAGTACGGGGAGATCCTGGGCGCCCACATGGTCGGCCCCGACGTCACCGAGCTGCTGCCGGAGCTGACCCTGGCCCAGCAGTGGGACCTGACCGTTCACGAGGTGTCGCGCAACATCCACGCCCACCCGACGCTGAGCGAGGCCGTCAAGGAGGCCGTGCACGGCCTGTCCGGGCACATGATCAACTTCTAGCCGGACCACGGGCGGCACCCCGGCCGGGGTGCCGCCCGTCCCGTTCCCGGGGCCGGGCCGACGCGGGTCCGGTGCCGGGCGGGCCCGGGAGTTGCTAAGTTTCCCTGTGTCCCCCGCCGGAAGCGTCCCCTTTCGTCCGGCGCCCTCCCGAAAACCGAAAGCCACCCATGCGACTGATCCCGTCTTCCCCCCTGTCGTGCCTGGGCACGGCCGTCGTCGCCGTCGTGATCGGCGGATTCGCGCTGGTCGGCTGCGACGTCGTCGATCTCGACGAGTTCGACACGGACTTCAGCCTCTTCTCCGGGGACGAGGAGGCCTCCCCGAGTCCGGGGGCGAGTGCGAGTCCGAGCCCGGGAGAGGAAGAGGGGGAACCGGAGGACACCGCGGAGTACGCGCTGCCGGAATCGTGTGCGGAGGCGGGCGCCGCGGAGGTCGTCGGCGACCTGGCCCCGGGGACCGTGCTCGCGGAGGACCGCCGCGAGGTCGACGGGTTCGCCGATGCCGAGCAGCTGACCTGCTCGTTCAGCGAGGGCACCGGGGCTCCGGGCGCGCCCACGTTCACCCTGGTGTTCACCCTCAACGTGGACCCGAGCCTGAGCCCCGACGTGGTGGCGGTGCCGGGTGCCGAGGAGGAGATGAACTGGGAGGTGGACATCGACGTGGACGTCGACACCTACCACACGGACGAGGCCGACTCCCTGGGCGGAGACCTCGAATACGTGGGCACGGTGGACGGGAGCACGCGCCACCTGTACCTGTCCCTGCCCGGCGAGCTGTACGTGACGGCGATCGCCTACGGCGAGGACGTGCCGCGCGAGGAACTGGAGCGCGTGGTGCTCCTGGCCGCGGAGCGGGTGCGCGGCTGACCCGGACAACGGACAGGGGCCGTCTCACCGGTGTCCGGTGAGACGGCCCCTACCCCGCGTCCCTGCCTCTCAGCCCTGGTCCAGCAGGCGGGCGCAGCGGATCAACCCCAAATGCGAGTACGCCTGCGGATGATTGCCCAACGCCCGCTCGCTCACCGGATCGAACTCCTCGGGCAACAACCCCGTCGGACCCGCG
>NZ_JAVREP010000031.1:0-48617 GCF_031845465.1 Nocardiopsis lambiniae
CCCGGGGGGTGCGGCCACCGCCGTCCTCGGGTCGGGGTCACGGGGTGCGTCGGGTGAGGCGGTCGTGGCGTTGGCGGGCGGCCTGGGCCGAGCCCAGGCCCAGGCCGAAGGCGATGTCCTGCCAGGTCATGTCGCGTCCCTTGGCCATCTGGAGCAGGCCGAGTTCGAGTTGGTCGAATTCGGCGCGGGCCAGGGGCAGCAGGGTGAGCGCGGCCATCAGGTCCTCGGTGTCGACACCGGGGCGGTCCTCGTCGGGGATGGCGCTGCCGGCGGCCAGGTCGCAGACGCGGCGCAGGGCGTCCAGGGGTGCCATGGGTCGGGAGTGCGTCTCCCAGCGGGCGCGGTCCTCGCCGGTGGCGTGGCGTTCGGTGATGCGGGTCAGGGCCCGATGGGTGCGCCGTTTGCGGGCCTGCTCGGGGTCGGGCGGGGTGAGTCCGGTCGAGGTCATGTCTCCAGCATCGATGGACAACCCGAGGTTGTCAACATAAAATTTTCAACGAAACGTTTAGAAGAGGTGCGCGGTCCGTCCGCGATCGCCCGAGCCCGCCCGGGTGGGCCACCACCGCCGCAAGACCCCCGCCCGTGCCACCGGTGATCGGGATCGTCGTCCGCTCCCTCCCGGGCGCGCGGCGGGTCCCGCCGGGGTGATCGTTAGGGTGCTGGTCAGCGGCGGCCCCCGGGGCCGGCCCATCGCATCGAGGAGGACCATGTCCATCGCCGAGAGGTTGGTCGCCGCGATCGGCGCCGACCAGGTCGTCACCGACCCCGAGATCATGGAGGGGTACGCCCACGACGAGGCCGAGTGGGCCCCCCACGGGCGGCCCGAGGCGGTGGTCCGCCCCCGTGACACCGCCGACGTGGCCGCCGTGGTGTCGCTGTGCGCCGAGCACGGCGTCCCGCTGGTGGGGCGCGGTGCCGGGACCGGCCTGTCCGGAGCGGCCAACGCCGTCGACGGGTGGGTGGTGGTCTCCTTCGAGCGGATGGACCGGGTGCTGAGGGTCGACCCCGTTCAGCAGAGCGCCGTCGTCCAACCCGGGGTGGTCAACGAGGACCTGCGGCGACGGGTCGCCGAGGACGGCCTGTGGTACCCGCCGGACCCGGCCTCGGCCTCCTGGTCGACCATCGGCGGCAACGTCGCCACCAACGCCGGCGGCCTGTGCTGCGTCAAGTACGGGGTCACCCGCGACTACGTGCTGGGCATGGAGGCGGTGGTGGGCCGGGGCCGGGTGGTGCGCCTGGGCCGCAGCACCGCCAAGGGGGTGACCGGCTACGACCTGGCCGGGCTGATGGTGGGCTCGGAGGGCACGTTGGGCCTGATCACCGAGGTGACCCTGCGGATGCGCCCGCTGCGCTCCGGTGTGGAGCACACCGTGATCGGCTACTTCGACTCCCTCACCGACGCCGGGCGGGCGGTCGCGGCGGTGGCCGCGTCGGGGGTGATCCCCTCCGCCCTGGAGCTCATCGACCGGTTCTGCCTCCAGGCCGTCGACGAGTGGAAGAACATGGGTCTGTCCGCGGAGGGCGAGGTGCTGCTGTTGGCGCGCAGCGACCAGCCGGGCGCGGTGGGGGAGCAGGAGGCCGACGCCATCCTGGCCTGCTTCGAGGCCGAGGGCGCCGGCTACGCGGTGCGCTCCACCGACGCCGAGGAGGCCGAGGCCCTGTTCGCCGCGCGCCGGTTGGCCTACCCGGCCCTGGAGCGGCTCGGCCCGTTGCTGACCGAGGACGTGTGCGTGCCCAAGGCGCTGGTCCCGCGCATGTTGGAGCGCATCGAGGAGACGGGGCGCCGCCTCCGGGTCCACATCGCCAACATCGCCCACGCCGGTGACGGCAACCTGCATCCGCTGTTCGTCGTCCCGGCCGGGGACGAGGGGGCGAAGAAGCGGGCCAAGGAGGCGTTCGAGGTCATCGTGGACGAGGCGCTGGCGTTGGGCGGCACGGTCACCGGTGAGCACGGCGTGGGCCTGTTGAAGAGGGGCGGGGCCGCCCGGGAGCTGGGTCCGGACGTGCTGGACATGCACCGCGCGGTCAAGAACGCGCTGGACCCGGCGGGCGTCTTCAACCCCGGCAAGGTCTTCGGGTAGGGGTCGGGGGTGTGCGGGGACGCGAACGTCCCCGCCCACCCCCTGTGGTCGGACCTCCATGGGGCCCTACCGTCTCAGATGTCGAACGGTGCGGCATAGCGGATCGTGCCGGCGGGCGGAACGTCGTCGGGGTCCAACGACAGGACCATGAGGGCCTCGTCGGGGACCTCGATGCCCAGCCCGATCCCGTACCGCGAGGCGCGGTCGAACCCGAAGCGCGGGTAGTAGGTCGGGTGTCCCAGGACGGTGACGCAACGTTCGCCCCGGGCGCGGGCGGCGTCCAGCACGGCGCGGATCGCGGCAGAGCCGGCGCCGGTGCGCCGGTAGCCGGGCAGGACGGCGCAGGGGGCCAGGCACAGGGCCGGGACCTCGCCGATGTGGCAGCGGGTGATGAGCGCGTGTCCGATGACGGTGTCGTCGTCGGTGACGGTGACCATCGACAGGCCGTCGATCCAGGCCGGGTCGGCGCGCAGGGCGTCGACGAGGTCGGCCTCGGCCGGGGTGTCGAAGGCGGCCGTGTTGAGGGCGTGCACGGCGGTGATGTCGGCGTCGGTCTCGACGCGGGTGTTCCACAAGCGGGTGGTGTTCACGGGGAACCCTCCGAGGAGCGGGGGTCCGGTCCGACGGCGGTGGCGCTTCGGGCGCGCGGTGGGTGCGGTCGGACGGGGACCCGGGAGAAGTGGGTGTGGGGGATAGCGCCCGCGATGGTGGTTCGCACCACGGTCATCGACCCCACCTCCCGTTTCGCCCCGTGTTCGTGGGAACGGTCGGGATCCTAACACCGGTGGGTGCGGTCGCGGTATCACTTCGGGCGGCGGGCCCGTTCCTGGGCGGCGGTCGCGGGGTGGGCGCCTGGGCCCGGCTGCGTGATCATGGGTTCTCTGTTGTGGTTCTTCGAGACGGGGGCGGGGGAGTGGTCGAACGGTTGCGGCCGGTGGACCTGGCGCGGGCGGTGGGGGTCTCCACCCAGTCGGTGCGCGACTGCGAGGCCTCGGGGGTGGTGCCGCCGGCGCGGTGGACGGAGTCGGGGCAGCGGCGGTTCGGTCGTCGGCATCTGGCGGCGTTGGTGGCCTATCGGGCGCTGGCGTCGGGCATGGGGGTGGCCGCGGCAGGGGAGGTGATGCGGACGCTGCACACCGCCGGGGTGGATCGGGCCCTGGAGTCGGTGGAGGCGGCCTACGCGCGGGCGTACGAACAGCGTCGGGCGGTGCGGGAGGCGGCTCGGGCGTTGGCGGTGGTGGCCGCGGCCGTCTCCGAGGAGGGGGTGGCCGCCCGTGAGTCCGGGGACCTGCTGGCGGGGGTGCGGGTGCCGCGGGCGGGGTCGGACGCGCTGCGGATCGGTCGGGTGGCGCGGCTGGTGGGGGTGCGTCCCTCGGCGTTGCGGGTGTGGGAGCGGGCCGGGCTGGTGGTGCCGGTGCGCGAGGCGGGCACGGGGTACCGGGTGTACGGGCCCGAGCAGGTGCGCGACGTGCGGGTGGTGCGGGAGTTGCGGCGCAGCGGGTACGGGCTGGAACAGATCGGTCCGGTGATGGAGGAGTTGCGCGGGGAGGGCGGCGGCCGTGGCCCGCTGGAGGCGCTCCATCGCAGGGAGGAGGCCTTGCGGGCGCGGGCGCGCACCCTGACCGAGGGGGTGGCGCGCCTTCAGGAGTACCTGGACCTGCTCGCCCGTCCGGAGGGGCCGGAGCAGGCCTGAGCGTCACCGGCGGCCGTCCGGGGCCGCCGGTGCGACCCGTCCCGCTCGGTCCCGGGCGTCGAGCCGTTCCTCCAGGCGTTGGATCCGCGCCAGGAGGGGTGCCGGCCGGGCGTCGAGCGTGTCGGGCGGGGCACCCGGCCCGGGGCCGGCCTGTGGTGAGTGGACGTACCCGGCCAGGGCGGCGGTGAGCGCGCGTCGGGTGGATCGGGACTCGGCGCCCAGGGAACGCAGGACGTCACCGCCCGCCCCCTCCTCCTCGGCGACCAGGCCGAGTAGCAGGTGTTCGCAGCCCACGTGGTGGTGGCCCAGGGCGGTGGCCTCGCCCAGGGCGGCCTCCAGGGCGCGGGTGGCGGGGACGCTGAAGGAGGGTGGGGCGTTGGGGCCGGGCGGCTCGGCCGCGTCCCGGCCGGTGAGGGCGCGGGTGATGTGGGAGGGGTCGATCTCCATGGCCCGCAGCACCTGGAGGGAGCGGTCGTCGCCCTCCTGTACCAGGGCGGCCGGCAGGTCGGCGGTGGTGATGTGGGCGTCCCGGTCGCGGCGCGCGGCGGCCAGGCGCAGTACGGTGCGGGTGCGGGCGGTGAACAGGGGGAGGGCGTCGAGGTCCTCGGCTCGGATCGGGCCGCGCACGGCCTCGCGGGCGGTGAACAGGCGGCGCACCGCCTGTTCCAGGGCGCGCTGGCACACGGCCGAGACGGGGATCCCGCTCTCGCGCACGGCGTCGGCGAGGTCTTCGGGCAGGTAGACGTTGATCTTCGGTATCGAATCGCCCTTTTATGGGGGTATTCTGTCACCCCGCACTACCCCCACTGGGGTTCGGCCAACCCCCTTGCATCCCCAGTGGGGGTCGTCGTCCGCCGTCGACCGCGCGCCCGTGAGATGCCGCGCGCGGTCCTCGCCGAAGGGGCACCGGCGCCGTTGGGGGCGCCCGCGGTGACCCCAGGCCCGCCACCCGACCACCGTCCGTTCTTCGGGGGCGGGGTGGTCTGTGGCACATTGGCGCCCATGGACGATGAACTCGCCCCGGTGCTGGCCTCGGTCGGACCGCGGCTGCGCGAGCTGCGGCGCGAACGCGGCGTCACCCTGACCCTGCTGTCGGAGGCCACCGGCATCTCGGTGAGCACCCTGTCCCGGTTGGAGTCCGGCGGGCGGCGCCCCACCCTGGAACTGCTGTTGCCGCTGGCCAAGGTGCACGGGGTGCCCTTGGACGAACTGGTCGGCGCCCGAACGGGGGACCCGCGGGTGCGGACCCCGCCCTTCACCCGCGACGGCGTCGAGTACCTGCCGCTGTCGCGCAACCCCGGTGGCATCCAGGCCTTTCGCATCACCATCCCGCCGCCCAAGGGGTACGTCGAGGCCGAGCAGCGCAGCCATGAGGGGCACGACTGGGTCTACGTGCTGGAGGGGCGGCTGCGGTTGTTGCTGGGGCCGCACGACATGGTCCTCACCGCCGGGGAGGTCGCCGAGTTCGACACCCGCATCCCGCACGGTTTCTTCAACCCCGGACCGGGGCCGGTCTCCTACCTGGGCCTGTTCGGTCCGCAAGGGGAACGTGCCCATGTCCGGGTGCGGCCCACCGAGTCCTCTCGCAAGCGGGGGGAGAACGAACGGGAACCGGAAGGGCGGTGACGGTCGTCTCACTGACAAGAGCCGTTGGGTGGAAGGAAGTTCCCCGTGGATATCGTCGTGGAGGCCGTCGTGCTGGGGGCGGTGGTCGTTCTGGCCGTCGCCGTCATCGCCTTCCGTGTCGTGGGGACGGTCCCCGAGCGCAGGCACTGTGAGAGGTTGGCCGCCCGGGCGCGCCGTCAGGGGTGGAGCTACGACCGCGAACGCCCCGAGTTGGTGGACCGGTTCGCGGGGTACCCCTTCGTGGAACGCCGCTCCAACGCCCACGCCCGGCACGTGCTGTGCGCCCAGGTGCGCGGTCGCCGGGTGATGGCCTACGAGTACTCCTACAACACCTCCCACCACGACGGCCGGCGGACCACCACGACCGCGCACGTCCACACCATCGTGGCGGTGGCCCTGCCCGCGCGCTCCCCGATGGTGGAGGTGCGCACCGAGGACACGGGGAGCCCGCATCCGGGGGCCGTGGGGGCGCACGACCTGAAGGTGGGCGATCCCGTTTTCGACGGGAGGTTCCTCATCGCCACCGACGACGCGGACTTCGCCCGCGCGGTGCTGGGCGAGCGGGTCCGGGCCGCGCTGTCCGAACGCGGTGCCGACGTGCCGGTGCCGTTCCGGTTCGCCGGCACCCACCTGTTGTCGTGGGAGGACCGGGAACTGGACCCCGAACGGGTGGTGGGTCGGGCCGACGCCCTCATCGATCTGCTGGAGCGGGTCCCCGACACCGCCTGGCGCGACCGCCACGACACCCTCGGCTGACCCCGCCGGGCACCGGCGCCCCCGGCGTCGAGGCCGCCCCGCACGAACGGATCCGCCCCTCCAGGGGCGGGTCGCGCGCCGTGTGCACGGACGACGAAGGCCCCCGGGCGGGGGCCTTCGTCGTGGCCCGGGGTCGGGCACCGCCCTTGTCGGGTTCGCCCGCCCCGGCCCCTCCTTCGGGTCCGATCCCGCCCGGGGGTCAGAGGGTCTTGCGCTTCCTGCCCAGGTCGCCGAGCCACTGAAGGGGGTTCTTGCGGTTCCGTCGTCCTCCCGGGGAGGTGCGGTCGCCCGGGCCCTTCAAGGGGTCCTTGCCGCTCGCCAGCCTCTTCAGGGGGTTCCGGCTCCCGCCTCCGGGGCCCGTGAGCGGGTTCCCCTTGCCCTTGGGCCCAGCGGTACGGCCTCCCGACAGGGGGTTACCGGGCTTCGAGCGCCCCTTCGTCGAAGGGGACTTCGCCAGGCGTTGTGCCTTCTTCAGAGGGTTCCTCATGTCGATCTCCTCGTCGATGTCGAAGTCCGTGTCCTGCGCGGCACCGCGTCGGGCCCCACCTGACGTCGGTGGCACCGGGATCTCGCGCGACCGGCTCGGAACACGCGTGGTGTTCGGTCTGGAAAACCCGGTCGATGATCACGAATCGAACAATTTTTTCTTGTTCTATGGCCTACTACCCCTGCATGGGGTATTGATGCGTCTTTGTTCGAGTGGGCTCTCCGGAAGGCGCTCGGGGGGTAGCGGACCGGCTTCCGTCGAGGGAGGGTCATCGCAGTTCAAAGGCGCATCGCCGGATCCGTCCGCCCCGCCGCCCCTCACGTGCGCGATCGCGACCGCACGGGATTCCGTCGCCGCTCCGAGGGTCGGCCCCGGGCGGGGGCGGCCCCGACCCCGCCCGGGGCCGCCGGCGGGTCAGGCGGCGGCGCGCGGGCCGCGCGGGTCCACCTCGGGCAGGCCCCGCTCACAGGTGTCGCACTCGGCGCGCCGGCGCACCGCGTAGGCCACCGTGGCCACCGCCAGCGCCACACCCCACACCCCCATGCCCAGGAACACCCACGCGTGCGGGTCCGACGCGGTCAGCATGCCCGCCTGTCCCAGGACGATCTGCACCAGGACGCTGCGACCCATCGCGATCAGCGCGAGCGCCACCAACGTCGCGGGCACCACCGCCAGGGGGATCGGCACCCGGCGTCCCCTCAGCCCCACCGCCCAGAACGGGAAGCGCACGCCCCAGCGCAGGACCAGCCCCGTCATCAGCAGGGTGCCCGCCGCACCCGCCGCACCCAGGCCCACCCCGATGAACAGGGTCCCGGGGGTGGCCGCGAACTCCTCGGAGAAGTCCGCCCCCATCCCCGGCGTGATGCCCAGCAGCCACGGGAACCGCAGCGCGGGGTAGGCCAGCGAACTCAGGCAGGCGATGAGGACCGCGACGCGGCCCACCCTCAGGGCCCGCGCCCGCACCGTGCGCTCCACCTGCGGCGTCCAGTCACGTGCGCGACCGCAGTCCGGGCAGGCGGCGCTCGCGGCCCGTCGGGCCGCCAGTCCCGCCACCGCCCACAGCGCCGCTCCCACCGTGAAGAACATCAGGGTCAGGGTCTCGGGCTTCAGGACCTGCTCCATCCACAGCCCGGCCAGGCCGGGCACGAACCACGCGGCCACCGGCATGATCATCGTGTAGCCGAACAGCGCCAGCAGACTTCCGGTGAGGAAGAACGCCACGATGGCCGCCGACAGACCCCAAGCGGTGTACGCCACCGCCGGGCCGCCCCGGCCCGGGCGCGTCATCACCACCGCGCACACCGTGCCCACCAGCCCCAGGGCGAGGGTGAGCCACGCGGCCCAGGTCGGCCCCCAGGTTCCGAACAGGGACCCGAATCCGTCCCCCTCGGGGACGCCCGACGGCAGGAGGCCGAAGATCCATCCCGGGCCCAGGGCCAGGGCGAGGGCCGACCAGGCCAGCACGGCCCAGGTCGTCGGTGCGGGCCGCACGGCGGCGGCGGGGGGTGGTACGGGGGATGTTCGGGTGTTCATGGCGGGCTCCTCCAGGGCTCTCGTTCCTGCTCCCTTGAGCCTGTCGGCACGGCCCCGCCCGGTCCTCACCCCCGCAGGGGAACCGCCTCCCCCGTTCGGGGGACCCGCGCACGCCGACGTCCCCCGCGCGTGGAGTACGCCCTGACCGATCGGGACGCACCCCGCTCGAACCCCTCACCGCGCTGGACCGGTGGGCCGCCGAGCACCGCCAGGACATCCGGGACGCCCGCCAACGCCACGATCGCGCTCCCCGACCCACGGCCCGCCGGCGCCCCCCGCGTCGCGACCGACTCAGTCGCGCCGGGCCCGTCCGCCGTGGCGGGCCGCGTCGCGCTCGCGCGCCGCCGTCAGCAGTTCGCGCACCCGGGCCGAGGTCGCCTCGCCCGGGCAGACCACCGCCACCCACCCCTGGGCGGCGTAGACCGGATGGCCGATGATCCGGTCCGCCGCGGCGGGGTCCACCTCGGCGGCGTGCTCGGGGTGCGCGGCGGGAGGGTGGCCCACCAGTTCCTCGAACAGGCGCCGCCCCACCGCGATGTTGACCCGGAACACCCCGGGCCGGTCCAGTTCCGAGGCGGTGTCGAAACCGGGGTGGTCCTTGACCACGATCGTCGCGAACGGCATGCGCCGCCGCTCGTAGGCGTCCCCGTCGGGGTCGTGGAAGAAGAACACGTCCCCCCACGCCGCCTCCGGGGCCCCGTTCTCGGGTCCGGCCCGCAACACGCCCACCTGCGGCAGCGCCGTCGTGAATCCGATGATCTCGTCCAGGGTCATCCCAAGACCTCTCAGGGTCGGTTCCCGGGCCCCGGTCGGTGGCCCGTACCTTCCATCGTGGCCTTGAACTCCTTTCTGAACCCTGGCTCCGCGTACGCCCCCCAGAGCGGGAGAAGGGAGGGGAGAACCTTCAAAACGGGTCACGGGGCGGGTCGCCGGTGGCCTCGGGTCAGCGCCCACTCCGGGAGCGCCTCCACACGGGCGGCCCACTCCGGGTCCACCGCGCCGACCACGCCCGCGCCCAGCACACCGCCCACGATCGCGCCGACGGTGTCCATGTCCCCGCCCGGGGCGACCGCCGCCCACAGCGCCGACGCCAGCGTCCCCCGCAGGTGCTTGGCCACCACCCACAACGCGAACGGCACCGTGTCCAGGGCCCGCACCCGCGACCCGTTGCCCAACTCCCGGGCCGCCCCCACCGGGTCGGAGACGATCAACAGGGAGCGGGCGACGCGCACCCCCTCCCTCAACGTTCCCGGGGGCAGCGTCGCGGCGACCCGGTCCAGGAACGGGCCCGGCGCCACCGCCTCACCTCGCCCCACCAGCGCGGTGGCCACGGCGACCGCCACGGCGCCGTCCACCGCCTCGGGGTGGGTGTGGGTCACCCGCGCGCTCACCGCCGCCTGCTCGGCGACCGCCTCCACGTCATCGGCCAGGTGGGCGCCCAGCGGTGCCACCCGCATGGCCGCGCCGTTGCCCCAGGACCCCGACCCGTCGAAGAGGCCGGACGCCAAGGGCCGGTGGTCGGCGCCCTCGCGCACCAGGCGCAGCAGTCGTCCCGTGGCCGGCCCGTACCCGCGGTCGAAGTCGTGGCGGGCGGCGAAGGAGACCGCCAACCGGTCCGGGTCGACCCTCCCGGACCGGGTCACCTCCAGGTACACCGACGCCGCCATCTCGGTGTCGTCGGTCCACTCCCACACGCCGGGCGGGAGTTCGCGCCCGCGGTGGAAGCGGCGGTTGTCGGGGACGAAGAACTGCGAGCCGAAGGCATCGCCCACGGCCAGGGCGGACAGGCTGGACAGGGCGCGGCGGGCGCGCTCGGAGGTGGTGGTCGTGTTCATCTCCCCTCATCCTCCCCGGCGCCCGGGGCCGCGTCCACGCCCCTTCGTCCCCGGACCGAGGGGCCGGGCGGGTGTGACCGACCTCCCACCGGCGGCGCGCGGTATCGCGCGCACCACGCCCCACCCGGTCTTTCCCGAGCGGTCGGCATCCATCACTCCTCTCCGACCTGCGGCGACAGCACAACGAAACATTCCCGACACCGTCGCCCAACGCGCGGGTAACACCCCGGCGGTTGCCTGAAACCACCCGCCACCCCGCACCGGGAGGAGCCCACCACCCCATGGAAGAACTCGTCGTCATCGGCAACGGCATGGTCGGTCACCGACTCGTCGAGGCCCTGCGCGACCGCGACGGAGCGGGCCACTGGCACATCACCGTCGTGGGCGAGGAACCTCGCACCGCCTACGACCGTGTCGCCCTGTCCTCCTACTTCGACGGCGCCACCGCCGACGACCTGTCCCTGGGCGACCTGTCCGGACCGGCCGTCGACGTCCACGTCGACGAACGCGCCACCGCCATCGACCGCGCCACCCGGACCGTCACCACCTCCACCGGCCGCACCCTCACCTACGACCGGCTGGTCCTGGCCACCGGTTCCTCCCCCTTCGTGCCGCCGGTGCCCGGCCGCGACCTGCCCGGCTGCCACGTCTACCGCACCATCGAGGACCTGGACGCCATCACCGCCGACGCCCGCACCGCCCGCACGGGTGTGGTCATCGGCGGCGGCCTGCTGGGGTTGGAGGCCGCCAACGCCCTGCGCCTGTTGGGGCTGGAGGCCCACGTCGTCGAACTCGCCCCGCACCTGATGCCCGCCCAGATCGACGAGGGCGCCGGCGCCCTGCTCGCGGGACTGGTCTCGGACCTGGGCGTGCGCATCCACACCGGCACCGCCTCCACCGCGGTCGAGGCCGGCCCCGACGGCCGCGTCGCCCGTCTGCGCCTGGCCGACGGCTCCCACCTGGACACCGACCTGGTCCTCTTCTCCGTGGGCATCCGCCCCCGCGACGAACTCGCCCGCGACGCCGGCCTGGCCGTGGGTGAGCGCGGCGGCATCGTCATCGACGACACCTGCACCACCGACGACGCCCACGTCCACGCCATCGGCGAGGCCGCCTGCCACCGGGGCACCGTCTACGGGCTCATCGCCCCCGGCAACGCCATGGCCGAGGTCCTGGCCGACCGTCTCGTCGGCGGTGGGGCCGCCTTCACCGGCGCCGACACCTCCACCAAGCTCAAGCTCATGGGCGTGGACGTGGCCAGTTTCGGTGACGCGCACGGCCGCACCGAGAACTGTCTGGACGTCGTCGTCAACGACGCCGCCACCGGCCGCTACGCCAAACTCGTCCTCTCCGACGACGCCACCACCCTTCTGGGCGGCGTCCTGGTCGGCGACGCCACCGCCTACGCCACCCTGCGGCCCATGGTCGGCTCGCCCCTGCCCGGCGACCCGCTCGCCCTCATCACCCCCCAGGGCGGCGAACCCCTGGGCGCCGACGCCCTGCCCGACAGCGCGCAGATCTGCTCCTGCAACGCCGTCACCAAGGGCGCCATCACGCAGGCGATCTGCGACGGCTCCCACGACGTGCCCGCCCTGAAGGCCTGCACCCGGGCCGGCACCAGTTGCGGTTCCTGTGTGCCCATGCTCAAGAACCTGCTGGACAAGGCCGGCATCGTCCAGTCCAAGGCGCTGTGCGAGCACTTCGCCCATTCCCGGGCCGAACTGCTGGAGATCGTCCGCGCCACCGGCATCACCACCTTCTCGGCCCTCATCGCCGGCCACGGCACCGGCGCCGGCTGCGACATCTGCAAGCCCGCCGTCGCCTCCGTGCTGGCCTCCCTGGGCAACGGCCACATCCTGGAGGGCGAGCAGGCCACCCTCCAGGACACCAACGACCGCCATTTGGCCAACATGCAGCGCAACGGCACCTACTCGGTGGTCCCGCGCATCCCGGGCGGGGAGATCACCCCCGACAAGCTCATCGTCATCGGTGAGGTCGCCCGCGACTTCGGCCTGTACACCAAGATCACCGGCGGTCAGCGCATCGACCTGTTCGGCGCCCGCCTCGAACAACTGCCCGCCATCTGGACCCGCCTGGTCGACGCCGGGTTCGAGTCCGGGCACGCCTACGGCAAGTCCCTGCGCACCGTCAAGTCGTGCGTGGGCACCACCTGGTGCCGCTACGGCGTCCAGGACTCGGTCGGGTTGGCCATCCGTCTGGAGGAGCGTTACCGGGGTCTGCGCTCACCCCACAAGCTCAAGTCCGCCGTCTCCGGGTGCGCCCGCGAGTGCGCCGAGGCCCGCAGCAAGGACTTCGGCATCATCGCCACCGACCAGGGCTGGAACCTGTACGTGGGCGGCAACGGCGGCTTCACCCCCCGCCACGCCGACCTGCTCGCCTCCGACCTGGACGAGGCCACCCTCATCCGCTACATCGACCGGTTCCTGATGTTCTACATCCGCACCGCCGACCGTCTCCAGCGCACCGCCCCCTGGATCGAGGCCATGGAGGGGGGCCTGGATCACCTGCGCGAGGTCGTGGTGGAGGACTCCCTGGGCATCGGCGCCGAACTGGAGGAGGCCATGGAACGCCACGTCGCCTCCTACACCGACGAGTGGGCCGCGGTTTTGGCCGACCCCGACAAGCTCTCCCGGTTCCAGTCCTTCGCCAACGCCCCCGACACCCCCGACCCGACCGTCGCCTTCACCACCACCCGCGACCAGCCCGTCCCCACCGAACCCGTCCGGCTCGGCATGCCGGCCCTGCGCACCCGGGAGAGTGCACGATGACCACCTTCGCCACCGAGGCCGCCGCCACCCGGATCGACGCCTGCCCCAGCGCGAGACTGCGCCCCGACGACGGTGTGGCCGTCCTGCTGCCCGACGGGCGTCAGGCCGCGCTGTTCCGCACCCGGGGCGGAGAGCTGTACGCCGTCGACAACATCGACCCCTACACCGGGGCGGCCGTCCTGTCGCGCGGTATCGTGGGGGACCGCGCCGGCGAACCGACCATCGCCTCGCCGCTGCTCAAGAACGTCTTCTCGTTGCGCACCGGGCGCAGCCTGGAGGACCCCGACATCCGACTGACCACGTGGCGGGTCGACGATGACGGCACCACGGTGCGCATCGACACCCGTGTGGAGGACGCACCGTGAACGCCGCCTCGACGACCACGTCGGCGGCCCGCGCCGCCGGCCCGCCCACCATCGCGCCCCTGGCCGGGTTCACCGTCGCGGTCACCGCCGCCCGCCGCGCCGACGAGTTGTCGGCCCTGTTGCGCCGTAAGGGCGCCCAGGTCATCGCCGCCCCGGCGCTGCGCATCGTCCCGTTGAGCGACGACCAGCGTCTGGCGGCGGTCTCCGAGGAGCTCGTGCGCCGTCCCGCCGACGTCGTCATCGCCACCACCGGCATCGGCTTTCGCGGCTGGGTGGAGGCCTGTGAGACCTGGGGGACCGTCGAGGGTCTGCTCGGCTCCCTGCGCACCTCACGGCTGCTGGCGCGCGGCCCCAAGGCCAAGGGGGCCATCCGCGCCGCCGGGCTCACCGAGGAGTGGTCGCCTCCCTCGGAGTCCTCCGCCGAGGTCCTGGACTACCTCCTCGAACGCGGCGTCCAGGGGCTGCGGGTCGCCATCCAGCTCCACGGTGAGCCCCTGCCCGACTTCACCGCGGCCCTGCGTCTGGCCGGCGCGGAGGTCGTGGAGATCCCCGTCTACCGGTGGACCCAGCCCGAGCAGACCGCGCCCCTGGACCGCCTCATCGAGGCCATCGTGGGCGGGGGGGTGGACGCCGTCACCTTCACCAGCGCCCCGGCCGCCGCCGGGCTCCTGCTGCGCGCGCGCACCATCGGCCACGCCGACGCCCTCGTGCAGGCCCTGCGCCGCGACGTGCTGGCCATGTGCGTGGGTCCGGTCACCGCCCGCCCGCTCATGGCCCACGACGTTCCCACGGTGTGGCCCGAACGCGCACGCATCGGCTCCCAGGTCCGCACGCTCGCCGAGGAGCTGCCCGCCCGTTTCCCCACCCTGTCGGTGGCCGGGCACCGGCTGCGGCTGCGCGGCCACGCCGTCCTGGTCGACGGCACCGTCCACACCCTCTCGCCCACCCTCATGCGGCTGATGCGCGCCCTGGCCCGGCGCCCCGGCCAGGTCATGGACCGCACCCGTCTGCTGACCTGTCTGGGCGAGGACGCCGACGCCCACGCGGTGGAGACCGCCGTGGCGCGGCTGCGCACCGCCCTGGGCGACGCCAAGATCATCCAGACGGTCGTCAAACGCGGTTACCGGTTGGCCCTGGACACCTTCGAATGCGAGTGAGGGACGTGAACAGACACCCCACCCTGTTGCTGGCGGTGCACGGCACCCGTGACCCGCGCGGTACCGCCGTCGCCCATTCCCTGGCGCTGCGGGTGGCCGAACTGGCGCGGGTCCCCACCCGGTTGGCCTTCGCCGACGTGCTCGCCCCCACGGTCGGCGAGGTCGCCGCCGACAGCCCCGGGCCGCTGGTGGTGGTCCCGGCGTTCCTGGCCGCCGGTTACCACGTGCGCGCCGACATTCCCGAGCAGCTCGCCCGCGCCGGGCGCGCCGACGCCGTCATCACCCCCGCCCTGGGCGATCACCCCGCGGTGCGGGACGTGGCCGTGCGCCGTCTGCGCCGCGCCGGGTACCGGCCCGGCGACGCCGTGGTGCTGGGCTGCGCGGGGACCTCGGACACGCGCGCCATGGGCGACCTGGAGCGCGCCGCCGACGCCTTGGCGGCCCGTCTGGGCGCCCCGGTCCACCTCGGGTTCGTCGCGACGTGCGGCCCCACCGTCGCCGAACGTGTCACCGAGTTGCGGGCGCGGGGGCACCGGCGGGTGGCGGTGGCGTCGTGGTTGTTGGCGCCGGGCCTGTTCCAGCGGCGTCTGGCCGACTGCGGCGCCGATGTGGTCGCCGATCCCCTGTGCCCGGACGCGGCCGTCGCCCACGCGGTGGCCGCCCGCTACCACGGGGCGGCGATCCCCCAGCCGGCCTGAGTCGGGCCGGGGGTGGCCGGAAGCGGCAACCGGGTGCGGGCGGCCCGCCGGCGGGGAAGACATCCCGGTGGACCCGCCCCGTGCCCGAGAGGCAGATCATGGTCACCCTCCCTCACACCCCCGACGACATCCGTGCCCCCGCCCGGGACCGCGCCATGGGCGCTTTGAGCGGCGCGGCCGCCGCCACCGCGCTGGTGGGCGCCGGCCCCGATCTGCTCACCCGGTTCCTGGCCCCGGAGCCCTCCCCCGTGGCCCGCGCGGCCCACCTGACCCGCACCGCCCTCGAAGGCACCGGTGAGCCGTCCGCCGATCCCCTCGAACGCGCCTGGGTCGAGGTGCTGCGCACGCTGGTCCGGACCGGGGCGGCCCCCGGCCGGGCGGACGCCCTCGAACACGCGCCCTCCGAGGACCCTCTCGGCGTCTCCTGGCGGGCTCTGGCCCGTACCCCGGTGCCCGACCACCGGCCCCACCTGGGGTCCTTCGCCTGCACCCACCTCGTGGACACCGTCTGGGCCGCCTACACCACCGCCGGCGACCTGGCGGCCGTGTACGCCGGGGCCCTGGCCGGCGCCCGCTGGGGGCTGTCGGCGATCCCCCTCCAGGCTCTGCGGGTCCTGTCGGAGACGGTCGACCCCCACGTCCTGGTCACCGACGCCCTCACCCGCGCCGACGGTGCCCGCCCCGACCGCTGGCCCCGGGCGTCGGTCCTGGTCGGTGAACCGCGACGGCTGCCGCCCTTCGCCGTCCCCCATCCCTTGGACCCTCAGGTCCTGTTGGGCAACATCGACCACCTGCGCGCCCACCCCGACAGCGTCGACGCCGTGGTGTCGCTGTGCCGCACCCACCCCAGCGACGCCCCTCACCTGGCGCCCGTGGACTGGATCCGGGTGTGGTTGCACGACAGCCCCGAGGTCAACACCAACCTGCACTTCACCCTCGACGAGGCCGCCGCCGCGGTCGCCGCCCTGCGCGCCGAGGGCAAACGGGTCCTGCTGCACTGCTGGGCCGGGGCCTCGCGTACCCCGGCCGTGGCCGCGCGCTACGCCGCCGCCGGGCTGGGCGCGCCGGTCCTGCCCGCGCTGACCCTGCTGATCCGTACCGTCGGCGGTCATCTGGACAACCCCTCCCTGGCCCGGGCCGTCGCCCGCCTCAGCGGACACGATCTGCCCGATCCGGCCCGGTCCCTGTTCCCCGAGGGGGTTCCGCCGCGCCGCGCCGACCTGCCCGATCCGCGCACCACCGGTTAGAGGGCGGGTATCGGTCCATCGCTCAGGGACGGTGAGAAGTTCCACAAACCCCCGCTTTCCGGTACCGTGACCCCAGCGTTACCCCTTAGGCTCTGCGCTCAGACCCCGCGTGATGCCACACGGCGGTCCCTCCGACCCCGCACCGGGCCCCTGTACGGCCCGGACGACCGGGGTCGCGTACCCGGCGCACCCCCCGCCCTCCGGATGGGCGATGCCGTGCGCGGGTCGCCGAGCGGCCCGCCCTGCCCTGTTCCCGTTCAAAGGACTTCGACGTGGGCGAACACCAGCCCCAGACCCCACCGGTCGACGAAGGGGCCACCCTTCCCGGCCCCGGGCCCGCACCCGCGGGCCCGCGCGTGGCCGCCAAGCGCGCACGCCGCAAGCGCACCCTCATCCTGGCCGGCGCCGCCGGTCTGGCCCTGATCGTGGGCGGCACCGCCACCGCCGCCGTCATCACCTCCGGCGCGGGACCCGACTCGGCCGGCAACGCCATCGTGGTCCCCGAGGCCGACCCCGATCCGCTCGTCCCGCAGGAGGAGGGCTCCGCCGGTCCCGACGCCGAGGCCGCCCAGGGGGCCGAGACCGCCGTCGCCGGGGCCACCCAGACCACCAGCGTCGACGCCTCCGACGTCTTGGAGGAGCCCGAGCCGGAACCGGAGCCGGAGTCCTCCTCCGGAGGCGGGACCTCCGGCGGTGGCGGCGGTGAGCCCACCGGTGAGGGCGGTACCTGCGAGGCCTCCTACTACGGGGCCGACTTCGCCGGTCGCACCACCGCCAACGGGGAGACCTTCGACCCCAACGCGATGACCGCCGCCCACAAGACCCTGCCCTTCGACACCATGGTCCAGGTCACCAACCCCGACAACGGCAAGTCGGTGACCGTGCGCATCAACGACCGCGGTCCCTTCATCGCCGGACGCTGCCTGGACCTGTCCACGGTCGCGTTCGACCAGATCATCGGCACCGGGGCCGGCGTCGGCCAGGTGCGGTGGCAGGTCGTGTCGTAGCCGCCCGCGACCCCGTGCGGCGCCCCGTCCTCCCCTGGGGAGGGCGGGGCGTCGTGCTCTGTCGGGGACCGCGACCCCGCGTGTGAGCCCCCGCACGTCCCCACCCCGTGGCACAATCCCCACCAATCGAAGATCATCACCGCCGACACGCGAGGGAGCAGGGGCGTTGTTCCGCACCACCACCGGTTGGGTCGTCTCACCCACCGACCTCGTCGACACCCTCGAATGCGATCACCGCAGCGCCCTGAAGGCCGCCCTGGCCGCCCGTGTCGAGGGCGCCCCCGCCCCCGAACCCGTCGACCCCCTCGTCGCCCACCACGGCCACCTGCACGAACAGGCCGAACTCGAACGTCTCACCGCCCTGTTCGGCCGCGTCGTGCACATCCCCGACCCCCACCCCGACGACGCCTCCCTGGCCGAGGCGGCCACCGCCACCATCCGCGCCATGGCCGAGGGCGCACCCGTCATCTACCAGGGCTGTTTCCACCACCCCCTGCCCGCCCGGGGGCGGATCCCCGTCGCCTTCCACGGTCGCGCCGACTTCCTCATCCGCTCCGACCTGGACCCCGCCACCGGGGGCACCCGCGCCGACGCCGACCCCGACGAGCCCTGGACCTACGAACCCTGGGACACCAAACTCGCCCGCCGCCCCGGACCCGGTGCGGTCGTCCAGCTCGCCGCCTACGCCGACGCCGTCGCCGTGGCCACCGGTCGTACCCCCCGCCGTATGCACCTGCTCACCGGCGACGGTCACACCCACAGCCTGGACACCACCGACTTCACCCCCATCCTGGGCACCGTCACCGGCCGGCTGCTGACCTCCCTGGCGACCGACCCCACCCTGCCCTCACCCACCTGGGGTCCGCCCCGCCCCTCCTGCGAGGGCTGCGGTTACAGCGCCTGGTGCTCCCAGGGGCGCACCGCCGCCCGCCACCTGTCCCTGGTGGCGGGTCTGCGCACCGACCAGGCCGCCAAACTCGCCGACGTCGGGATCACCACCATCGACGCCCTGGCCGAGGCCGACGACGAGCACCGTCCGCCCACCCTGCCCCGCCGTTCCTTCGAGCAGTTGCGCGCCCAGGCCTGCCTCCAGGTCCGTCAGGACACCACCCGCACCCCCGACAACCCCCAGGGCACCGTCACCGCCGAGGTGTTCTCCCACGACGGTCTGGCCGGGCTGCCCGCCCCGGCCACCGGTGACGTGTTCTTCGACATGGAGGGCTACCCGTACCACTCGCGCGAGGGCGGTCGCGGCCTGGAGTACCTGTTCGGCGCCACCACCGAGGACGAGCACGGCGCCGAGACGTTCCACACCTTCTGGGCCCACGACCGCGCCCAGGAGAAGAAGGCCCTGGAGGACTTCGTCGACTTCGTGTGCGCGCGCGTGGACGCCGACCCCGACGCGCACGTCTACCACTACGCCTCCTATGAGGTGGACCGCCTCAAGCACCTCAGTTCGGAGTTCGCCACCCGGGAGGAGGAGGTCAACCGGTTGTTGCGCGAACACCGTCTCGTCGACCTGTACACCGTGGTCCGCAAGAGCCTGCGCGTGTCCCAGCGCTCCTACTCCATCAAGTACCTCGAACCGCTCTATCTGCCGGCCGCCCGCTCCGGGGGCGTCACCACCGCCACCTCCAGCATCGACGCCTACGCCGCCCACCTGGCCGCGGCGGAGGCCGGAGACCACGACGAGGCCGCCCGGGTGTTGGCCGACATCGCCGCCTACAACCGCGACGACTGCCACTCCACCGCCCGCCTGCGCGACTGGTTGGAGGAGCACCGCACCCTCCAGGGCATCACCGAGCGGCCCGTGGTCCAGCTCGAACTCACCGAGGCCGAGGCCGAACGCGCCCGCAAACGCGCCGAACGCCTGGCCCGCCAGGCCGCCATCACCGGCCCGCTGCTGGAGGAGCTCCCCGAGGACCCCGCACTGCGCACCGAGGAGGACGTCGCCCGCGCCTCCCTGGCCGCCCTGGTCGGCTACTACCAGCGTGAGAACCTGCCGCCCTGGCGCGAGCACCACCGTCGCACCAACGCGCCCCTCACCGACCTGGAGACCGACACCGACTGCGCCGTGCCCTGGCGGGTCCGTGCGGGGGAGTGGATCGAACCCACCGGCCGTCAGAGGAAGGCCCGCCGCGAACTCGACCTGCGCCTGGACACCTCCCACCCCCACCCCTTCACCACCGGTCAGGACGTCCACCTGCTCTACCCCGGCGCCCCCGGGCAGCCCGCCACCGCCGCCCAGGCCACCGTCACCGACGCCCGCCCCGACGCCCTCACCATCGTGGAGACCTGCGACGCCGACGTCCTGCACTTTCGCCACCCCGTCGCGGTCCTGCCCGGCTCTCCGGTCAACCCCGCCCCCAAGGACGGCGCGCTGGAACTGGTCGCCGGACGCGCCCTGGAGGACCTGCCCGCCTGGCCCCGTCACGCCGGGCTGGACCTGCTGCGCCGCATCCCCCCGCGCCTGGACCCGCCCGGCCCGCTCCCGGATCCGGCCGACCACGACGGCGACCTCATCGCCGCGACCATCGCCGCCGTGGACCGTCTGGACGGCTCCTACCTGGCGGTGCAGGGCCCGCCCGGCGCCGGCAAGACCTACCTGGCCGGGCGTCTCATCACCCATCTGGCCCGACAGGGCAAGAGCGTGGGCGTGTGCTCCACCAGCCACAAGGCCGTCGAGAACGTGATGTCGGCCGCGCTGCGCGCCGCCGAGGAGGCCGGCGTCGAGCTGGCCGCCGCCAAGCGCGCCAAGTCCAAGAAGGACGCCGACCCCGACCTGCCCTGGGACCAGCCCACCACCCCCCAGGCGTTGGCGGGGTGGCGCACCGGGCACACCGCGAAGGGTCGCCCCGTCCTCATCGGCGGCACCGCCTGGGCGATGGCCAACGCCACCATGGTCGCCGACCCCGTGGACGTGCTCATCATCGACGAGGCCGGCCAGTTCGCCCTGGCCGACACCCTGGCGGTGTCGGCCTCGGCCCGCAACCTGGTCCTGTTGGGCGATCCCCAGCAGCTGCCCCAGGTGGTCCAGGGCACCCACGGGGAGGGGGCCGACGCCTCGGCCCTGCAACACCTCATGGGCGGCCGTCAGATCATCGACCCCGCCCGCGGTTACTTCCTCGACCAGACCCGACGCATGCACCCCGCGGTGTGCGCCCCCGTGTCGGACCTGTCCTACCAGGGGCGTCTGCACGCCCACCCCACCACCGCCCTGCGCGGTCTGACCGTCCACGAACCCGGCCTGTACGCGCACGTCGTCGACCACCGGGGCCGCACCACCCACAGTCCCGAGGAGGTCGACGCCGTCGTGGCCATCGCCACCTCCCTGGTCGCCGACAAGGTCACGACCGGACCCGACGCCGCGCCCCGACCCCTGACCGGTCACGACATCCTCGTCGTGGCCCCCTACAACCTGCAGGTGCGGGCCCTGCGCCGCGCCCTGGCCCGCGCCGCCGAGACCGACCCCGCCCTGGAGGGGATCCGGGTCGGCACCGTCGACCGTTTCCAGGGTCAGGAGGCCCCCGCCGTCATCTGTTCCATGACCACCTCCGACGCCGCCGAGACCAGCCGCGGCACCGCGTTCGTCCTGGACCGCAACCGCCTCAACGTGGCCCTGTCCCGGGCCCAGTCGGCGGCGGTGCTCGTCCACTCCCCGCACCTGGCCGCGACCGCGCCGCGCAGCATCGAGGAGCTGCGGCTGCTGGCCTCCTTCACCCGCCTGTCCACCGCCGCCCGCCCCTGGCCCGACCACCGCTGACGACACGCCGTCACCGGTTTCGGGCCCCCTCGGGGTGGAGTACGTTTTACAGAGCACGCCCCCTGTCACGGGCGGCCCTGGCGCACCGGGGCCCGTCCGCCGCGCGTGCGCGACGGCCCACCCTCGACCCGTTCTCGAAAGGCACCCCGGCCCCCGTGTCCGACAGTCCCTCCGCCTCCGGCGGTGGCCGCAACACCCGCCACCCCACCGGAATCCGCGTCGTCGTCCTCATCCTGGCCCTGATGGCCCTCGTCCTGGGTCCCGTCGGGTACCTCATGGGCGCCGACGCCGAGTCCCACGCCGGTTCCGCCGCCGAATGGTTCACCCTCGCCTTCGGCGCGTTCGTCGGCATCCCCCTGTTGGCCGCCGCCGTGGCCACCGTCGCCGGCGACCGCAAGGCCGCCCTGTGGTCCCTGGTGTTGCTGGCCTGGCCCTTGGTGTTCGTGTCCCTGATCCATCTGACCCCGCTGGGCGGATAGGCTCCGGGCGTGTCACCCAAGAAGCGCAGGCAGCGCAAACGCCAGGAGGACCGGCCCCGCGAGACCGCCGTGCCCCCCGCCCCGGCGGCGGGGGAGCGCAAGGTCTCGCGCACCCCGGTGGCCGTGGAGGACCCGCCCGACCGGCGGGTGACCGCCCTGTGGGTGGTCCTGGCGCTGCTCTGGGGGTTGGGTACCCCGCTGGCGCTGGCGATCCTGCTGTTCACCACCTTGGACGCCGCTGCGGTCGATCCCACCGGCCCCGGGGCGCGGGAGGCCGTGGACTCCATCGGCAACGCCCTGATCTGGTTGCTGGTGCTGGCCCTGGTGGTGCCGGCGTCCGCCGCCATCGCCGCCGCGGTCCTCAAACGCACGATCGCGGCCATCGGGTTCACCGCCGCGTTGATCGTCTCGGCGGTCCCCCTGTTCTGGGTGATGCCCCCGGCCGAGTTGTGGGACGCGCTGCGCACCCACCTGTTCGGTTGAGGCCGCTTCCCGTGGAGGAGGAGACCGTGCGGGTCCCCGATCGCGCCCCCGCCCTGCCGGCCGCCGTGCGCACCCGCCTGGAGGCGGGCACCCACAGCGTCCTGATCGACACCCGCGCCCTGGAACGGGTCCGTGACCGCTTCGACGACGACCAGGCCCGCGCCCTGGGCCGGTTCCTGGCCAACGCCCAATCGCCCAACACGCTGCGCGCCTACCGCACCGACTGGACCGCGTTCATCGCCTGGTGCCTGGCCGAGGAGCGCACGTCGCTGCCCGCGGACCCGGTCGACGTCGCCGTCTACCTGGCCGCCTGCGCCGAGGCCCGCACCCCCGACGGCCGGTGGGCGTTGGCCCCGGCCAGTATCGAACGCCGCGCCGCCGCCATCGCGGCCGTGCACGGCGCCCACGGTCTGGAATCGCCCACCCGCGCCGAGGTGGTGCGCCTGACGCTGCGCGGTATCCGCCGCACCCGACGGGCCCGCCCCCGCCGTAAGGACCCGGTGGTGCTGGCCACCCTGGAGAGCCTGCTGTCCCACCGCCCGCCCGAGGGGCACCCCGGCGGGATCGCCCGCCGCCGCGACACGGTGCTGCTGCTGACCGGGTTCGCCGGGGCGTTGCGCCGATCGGAGCTGGCCGGTGTCACCTTCGACGACATCACCGTGCGCACCGACCCCGTCGGCGGGGCCACCACGCTGGTGGTGGAGCTGGGCGCCACCAAGACCGACCAGGAGGGCCGGCGCGGCCACAGCGTGGCGCTGCCCCGGGGCCGCCACCGCCACACGTGTCCGGTGTGCGCGCTGGCGGACTGGGCCCAGGTGCGCGTCGCGCACCTGGGAGGTGGGGCCGAGGCGGTGCGCGCCCTGCTCGTGGGGACCTCGGGCGCGCCCGTCGCCCCGGTCCACCGGTGCGGGTCGCTGACCGCCGCGGACCTGGCGCCGTTGGCCGACGGCACCGGCCGCCCCCTGTTGGTGTCGGTCTCACGCCACGGCGCCCTGGGCGTCAGGGCGATGACCGGGCAGGCGGTGGGGGACGTGGTCAAACGTTACGCCGCGCGCGCCGGGCTGGACCCCGACGACTTCGGGGGGCACTCGCTGCGCGCCGGTTTCGCCACCCAGGCGGCCCTGGGCGGGGCCGCCGACCGTGAGATCATGCGTCAGGGGCGGTGGACCAACGCGCGCACGGTGCACGACTACATTCGCAGCGCCGACCCCTTGGACGACAACGCGGTGACCCGGCTGGGGTTGTGAGACCCGGGAGGCGGGCGCGTCGCGAATCTCGAATCGTCAACAAACCCACCAGTAGACACTGAAAACAGCACGTAACGTGCGATCCTTCCCTCACGACACATTAGGTTGGTTGCGTGAGAAAGGGGACGGCCATGGTCGACGAATTCCGCGACGCATTCCAACGATTGATCGACGCCTCGGTGGCCGCCGACCCCCGTGAATTCCCCTCGGCCGTCAACCGGGTCCTGGCCCTGGCCTCCCGGATCCCCGTCTCCGAACGCGAACTCGCCCTGGAGGCGTTGGCCCCCCTGCTCACCGGCGACCACGCCGCCCCCGGCATCACCGCCGACCTGTGCGTCGTGGCCGGCGCCCTGGTCGAGATGGGCACCGACCCCGGCCCCAGCGGCCCCGAGGTCCTGCGCCGCCTGCGCGCCATCGGCCGCGGCGCCATCGTCTTCGCCCGCGCCTGGCAGCGCACCGGCGGCGGACACCCGCCCGACCCCGACTCGGTCACCGCCGACGACGAGGCCCGCGTGGCCGGCGCCCTGGGCGCCGACGCCCCCGGCGCCACCATGTGCTGGTGGACCGTCGCCCGCCACGGCCTGGCCGCCAAGACCATGCTCAGCCGGTCCGGTGTCCGCTCCCACGTGCGCCGCGACCCCACCCTGCACGCCGAACTCGTCGCCGTCACCAACCAGCTCGGCGACCACCTGCCCGACCTGCACCAGGTCCGCGCCCTGCTGCGCATGGCCGAGGCCGGCTCCGCCCTGATCCTGGACCGCCGCTCCGGCCGCGCCTTCCGTGTCCTGTTCGACGGCATCGGCGACAACTTCCAGCTCCACACCCTGCTCGCCGACGCCCTCGTCGGCGCCTCCGGTCGGGGTCTGGACGGAGACCCTCCCGACCCGCGCTGGGTCAGGGCCTTCCGCGACGGCGAACCCGACCCGGCCGCCCGCACCGTGCGCGGCTGGTGGAACCTGGTCGCCCACGACGGCACCTGGGTGTGGAACGAGGGCGTGCCCGCCGAGATCCCCACCCTGCGGGGCGAACACATCGTGGTCCTGGACGAGCAGCCCTATCCCCGTTCCTGGAACGCCCGACGGCGCCACCCCCAGGTGCGGGGCTGGTTGGAGGTCGAGGAGGAGCTGACCGAGGAGGAGGCGGACCTGTGGTGGAAGCGGGTCGCCCCCGCCGAACCCGCCATCCCCGACCCCACCGACGACGCCACCCCCATCCCCGAGCCGATCCTGGCCGGGGACGACCAGGGGGCCGAACGGATCCGCGGGTTCCTGCCCCCCGAGCCCGATCCGGTCCGCGCCGCCGAACCCCCACCCCAGGCCCCGCCGGCCCCCACGCCGATGGTCGGGGAACCCGCCCCGCGTCCGGAGCCCTCGCGGCCCGAGCCCCGGCGCACGGGCGAGCCGTCCTCCGGCGGCACCGGGCTTCCGCCCCTGCCGCCCGGTGTCTCCAACAGCTCCGCGTGGGGACCCACCTGGCGCTGAGACCCCGGCCGGGGCCGTTCACCGGCCCCAGGGGTCCGTGCGCGCAACGGCCTCAGGCCCGGTGCCGGGGCACGTGCGGTGCCTCGGCGCGGGTCTGCGCCTCCTGCGGGCCGCCGCCCTCCTCGTACAGGCCTTGGAAGTACTCCTCCTCGGTGACCTCGTGCTCCTCGGGGCGTCGCCAGCGCCCGCCCACGAACACCGTGGCCCCCAGCACCAGCGCCACCGGAACGAACACGCCCAACGGCAACAGGTCCATGGCGCCCTCGAACCCGGGCACCGGCGGCAGTCGCTCCAACAGGTGGACGCGCACCAGCGCCACGGCGGTCAGGAAGCCCAGCACCAACGCCACCGACAGCGGCAGCATCGGCGTCAGCCGCGGGGGGACGGCCATCAACGCCACGATCACCCCCACGCCCACCAGTCCGGCCAGCACCAGGGGACCGGTGCCCTCCAGTACGCCGCGCTCGGACGCGTGCAGGGTGCGCAGGTGGGAGAAGGCCCAACCACAGGCCAGCACCAGGACGGGGCCGAGGATCAGACCGGACAGGAAGCCGACGACATGTCGCACGGGGGTGCTCCTCTCAGGGGTTGCGGAGAACCTTAGCGACAAACCACGAGTTCAGCACACGAAAGTCGCGAAACCCCACTACTCGGGCGGTCTCGGAACCCCTCCGCCCCCGCCGCCGGAGGGGGCGGTGCCCCGCTCACCTCCCCGACCCCTCGGACCGGTCCTGCCGCGACGACCCGCTCCCGACGCGCCGCGGGCGCCGACCCCCGGTGGGGGAGCGGCGCCCGCGCTCACGACCTCGCCCCGGTCAGGGGGCCGCCGGGTCCCGGCGCAGCCCGTCCGCGTCGGGACGGCCCCCCACCGCCAGCACCCGGTCGGTGGGCGGCGTGCCGACCCGGCGGCGCACCTCGTAAACGGCGAGCGCCACCACCACCGCCCCCAAGGACGTCAGCAGCGCCGGACGCTGGTCGGGGATGATCAGCATCGCCACGGCGATGATCACCAGACCGGCCAACGTCGCCCAGGTCAGGTAGGGGAAGAGCCACATGGCGAAGCCCAGCCGCCGCGGCTCGCGCTCGCGCACCCGGCGCCCCACCACCAACTGGGAGGCGCAGATGGTCACGAACAACACCAGCAGGATCGCGCCGATGGAGGCCACCAGGAACGGGAACACCCGCCCGGGGAACAGGTACTCGGCCACGGCGGCGACGTATCCGACCAGGGTGCCCGCCAAGATGGCCCGCACCGGCACACCGCGACGGTTGGCCCCGCGCAGCACGTGCGGCGCGTCGCCCTGGCGGGTGAGGGTGAACAGCATCCGCGAGGAGGTGTACATCGCGGCGTTGAGCACGCTCAACACGGCGATGAACACGACGATCTCCATGATCAGGGCCGCACCCGGCACCCCGATGTACTCCATCACCATCACGAAGGGGCTCACCCCCGGCTCGACCGTGTTCCACGGCACCACCATCACCACGACCAGGATGGAGGCCACGTAGAACAGACCGATCCGCCACAGGACGTTGGTGACCGCCGAGGCCACACCGCGCTCGGGTTCGGCGCTCTCACCGGCGGCGACGGTGATGATCTCCACACCGCCGAAGGCGAACAGCACCACCACGGTGGCGGCCAGTACGGCCGTCCACCCGTGGGGCGCCACTCCGCCGTGCTCCCAGAGGTTGGCGATGGAGGAGCCGTCGGCGCCCCGCCACAGCCCCAACGCCCAGGCGCCCCCGATGAACAGGAACGCCACGATCGTGGCGACCTTGATCATGGAGAAGAGGGACTCGGTCTCGGCGAAGACGCGCACCGAGATCAGGTTGGCCGCCGTCATCGACAGCAGGACCGCCAAGGCCAGGGCCCAGGCCGGCACCCCGGGGACCCATCCCGCGAGGATGGTGGCCCCGGCGACGGACTCGGCGGCCACCAGGACCGCGTACATCCACCAGTAGACCCAGCCGATGGTGAAACCGGCGCGCGGGCCGAAGGCCAGGCGCGCGTAGTCGGAGAAGGAACCACCGGCCGGCACGGAGACGACCATCTCGCCCAGGGCGCGCAGGGTCAGGAAGACCAGGGCGCCGGCGATGGCGTAGGAGAGCACGGCGGCGGGTCCGGCCATCTGGACGACCGTTCCGGAGCCGATGAACAGGCCCGCCCCGACCGATCCGCCGATCGCGATGAGCGCCATGTGCCGGCGCCGCAGGGTGTGGGCCAGTCCGGTGGTGGTGGACTGTGGGGTGTGCGCCGCGGGGTCGGGCGGCATCGTACTTCTCGTCACCCGGTCAACACTAAGAGCCTCACACCACCGGTGAGAGCACCGCCCCACGGAAAACACCCGGTCAACCCATCACCGGACAGGCCACGGGGCGAGCCCGACGACCTTCGCCCGCCTGATCGGCGACCGCCCACCCCGGCGTGACGCCCACCGACACGCCGACCCGCGCCATCCCCACCACGGGGGAGGCGCCCCACCGCCCCGCTGTGCCACCATCACCCTGTGCGCCACCTCGTCCCGACGATCACCCTCGCGATCCGCCCCCTCACCAGCGCCCACACCTACCGGCGCTGGGTCCACCTGGTCATCGGCGGCGCGCTCCTGACCCCCTACGCCATGGCCGGTCTCGTCCTGGCGGGCCTTCTCACCCAACGCGGCTCCACCCTGGCCCAACCCGGCCCGGCCGCCTGGCTCCTCGGCCCGGCCCTGACCCTGACCGCCGTCGCCGCCACCGCCCGCATCCCCGGCGTGGCCGCCGCCCAGCACCAACTCGCCCGCGCCCTCCTGCGCGGCCCCCTCACCGACCTGCCCGACACACCCCCCGCACCCGGCCCCCGCGCCACCCTCTGGGCCTGCCTGCACGGCCTGATCGGCATGGCCGTCTGCCTGGCCACCATGACCGTTCTCACCGAAGCCGCACTCCTGGCCATCGCGCCCCTGGCCGTGGACCCCTACACCGTCTCCCAGGGACCCCTCACCATCCTGGGACACGACACCCTCACCCGCGCCCAACGCCTCCTGGGCCCCCTGCTGGGCCTGACCCTCCTCCTCGCCCTCATCGCCACCATCGCCCTGACCGGCCACCTCATGGCCGCCCTCGCCCCCCGCCTCCTGGGCCCCTCACCCGCCCGACTCCTCGCCGACGCCCAGGCCCGCGCCCGCACCCTCGCCGAGCGCAACCGCCTGGCCCGCGAACTCCACGACTCCCTCGGCCACGCCCTGTCCGTCGTCACCCTCCAGGCCGCCACCGCCGCCCGCCTCATCGACACCGACCCCGACTTCGCACGCCGCGCCCTCACCCACATCGCCGACCAGGCCCGCACCGCCACCGCCGACCTCGACCACGCCCTGGGCATCCTGCGCGAGGACACCCCCGCCCCCACCGCACCGCCCCCCGACCTCACCCACCTGCCCCACCTCGCCGACACCACCCGGCACACCGGCACCGACCTGCGCCTGGACACCACGGGAGACCCCACCACCGTCCCCGCGCTGCTCTCCCGCGAGACCTACCGCATCGCCCAACAGGCCATCACCAACGCCCTCACCCACGCCCCCGGCCGCCCCCTCGCCCTCACCCTGGCCATCACCCCCGGCCACCTCCACCTCACCGCCGCCAACCCCCTCCCACCCCGACGCCCCCTCGGCCGACGCCGCACCGGCGGCCGTGGCATCACCGGCATGCGAGAACGCGCCCACCTGCTCGGCGGCACCCTCACCGCCGCACCCGCACCCGCCGACCACCCCACCCACTGGACCCTCGATCTCACCTTGACCTGGAAAGACACAGAAACCCCATGATCCGGATCGCCCTGGTCGACGACGAAGCCCTCATCCGCGCCGGACTGGCCGCCCTCATCGACGCCGAACCCGACATGGGCGTCGTCGGCCAGACCGAGGACGGCACCGGCGTCCCCGACATGGTCGCCCGCACCCGCCCCGACCTGATCCTCATGGACGTGCGCATGCCCCGCCTCGACGGCATCCAGGCCACCCGCACCCTCACCGCCCGCCCGCACCCGCCCCGCGTCCTGGTCCTGACCACCTTCGACAACGACGCCCACGTCTGGGACGCCCTGCGCGCCGGCGCCACCGGATTCCTCCTCAAACGCACCCCGCCCGAGGACATCCTCGCCGCCGTCCGCATCGCCCACCGCGGCGACACCCTCCTGTTCCCCACCGCCCTGCGCGACCTCGCCGCCACCCGGCCACCCGCACCCACCCCCGCGGCCCGCGCCGTCACCACCCTCACCCCACGCGAGTCACAGACCCTCACCCTCATCGCGCAGGGCCTCACCAACACCGAGATCGCCACCCGGCTGCACCTGGGCAACGAGACCGTCAAGACCCACGTCTCCAACATCCTCACCAAACTCGGGGTCCGCGACCGCACCCAGGCCGTCATCGCCGCCTACGACGCCGGACTCGTCCGCGCCCGCCGCTGATCCACCCCGGGGGAGCGGACGAACCACGACGAACCCACCCCCATCACCCGACCACCGACACGACACGCCCACAACCGCCCCAACAACAGGTGAAACCACTGCTACGTTCGGCACTCACACCCCGACACACCCACCCGGGAGCCGCACGTGCCGACCATCGACCTGGATCACATCAGCGCCCTCTACCGCACCCACCGCGACGACCTCGCCCGCGCCCGCGACCACATCCGCGCCCTGCCCGCCACCGCCCCCGCGCCGGCCCTGGACGACATCGAAGCCGAGATCACCTACCTCCTCATCCGCCACCACACCCCCGACCACGTCGTGCGCATCGGCACCGCCCACAGCACCGCCACCGCCTGGACCCTCGCCGCCCTCCGCGACAACGGCGCCGGCCGACTCCACACCTTCGACACCCACGACCCCGACCCCCACCACCTCCCGCCCGGCATGGACCCCGACCGCTGGAAGCACACCAAGGGCGACGTCCGCGCCAAACTCACCCACCTGCCCCCGCACACCGGCCTGCTCACCCTCGACACCGCCCACGGCGGCTGGTTCGCCCGCTGGTACCTGCACCACCTGCTGCCCACCCTCCGACCCCACACCCCCATCGCCGTCCACGGCGTCTTCCGCCACCCCCGCACCGCGCCCTTCACCGAAGGCGCCCTCGTCCTGTCCTGGCTCGCCAACAACACCACCGGCTACTTCACCGCCTCCGCCGCCCGCGCCCCCCACACCCACCAGGCCCTCACCGACCTCAAAACCGAGCTGACGCTGAACACCCCCCTCACCGCCACCCGCACCGACCCCGCGATCTTCTTCCACCTGCCCGCCCGACCCGCACCACCCTCACCCACCCGACCCCGCGCCCACGCCACCGCCTGAGGACACGAAAAAGGGGGGCGGCCCACGGCCACCCCCTCATACGGAACACCGGCACGGATCAGGTCCCGTCGGACTCCATCGACCCCTGCCCCCGCACCCCCAACTCGCGCACCCACACCACATCCGCGGCATCGGACACGATCCGGGTGAAGTCCACCGGCTGGTCCAGGCTCACCATGTGACCCGCACGCGGCACGTTCAACAACCGGCCCTCCACACAGGCCTCGAAGAACTGCCGCTCATGGATCCGGAAATGATCCCGCGCCCCGTTGATCAACCACACCGGGCCCGGATACGACGCCAACGCCGGCAACGGGTCCATCTCCGCCACCGCGTCGATCACCGCCGTGGCCGCCTCCACCGCCAACCCGCCGTCCAACACCGCGTCCGCCGCGGTGTCGCGCAACGTCAACCGATGGAACCGCTCATTGAGCGTGGCCCCCTTGTCCGGCAACCGATCCATCAACACCGCCGGAATCCGGTACACCTGCGCCAGCGACTGCGCCGGCTTGGCCGTGCAACTGGCCGCCACCAACCCCGCCACCTTCGCCGGAGCCGCCGCCGCCGTCGCGATCGACACGAAACCGCCCAGACTCAACCCCACCACCAACGCCCGACCCCCCACGGAGTCGATCGCCTCCAACACCGTGTCCACGGCACGCCCCAGCGAGAACTCCTCACCCCGCCGCGCCCCGTGACCCGGAAGATCCGGCGCCACCACCCGACGCCCCTGCTCCACCAACAGATCCACCTGGGGACGCCACATGCTCCCCGAGACCCGCAACCCGTGCACCAACACGATCGGAACACCCACCGGACCGCCCACGCACCCCACCCCTCACACCTGGTAGCGCACCGTCACCGGCGCATGATCGGACCAACGCCCCGCACGATACGGGATACCCGCTCCACACGACGAGCCCGACGTCGGACCGCCCACGTGACACACGCACAAGGGTGACGACCCCGCACACGAACGCCGCGAGGCCGCGACCCTCGAAGCAACACCCCGCACCGGAACCCGAACCGAGACCGTGGAAACCGGCGAGAGGCACGCGATGCCCCGAGTGGTCGTGGCCGAGGAACGCCCGGGCGGTGGAACCGCAGGGAACGGACCCGGACGAGCCGTGAACACATCGCGCGCCCCGGACATCGACGAACCGCGGTACCGGCCCCACACGAGCGCCCCCACATCCCCGTACGGGCGCGGGGGCGCCGGTAGGCACCGGATCCGGCCGAGACGCCCTACACGCCGAAAACGACCGTGACGGGCGCGTGATCGGACCACCGTTCCGCGTGCGACGCCGCGCGTTCGACATGTGCTTCGACCGCGCGGTTCGCGATACCCGGTGTCGCGCACACCAGGTCGATACGCCACCCCGTGTCGTTGTCGAACGCACGACCGCGGTAGGACCACCACGAGTACGGACCCTCCTGATCCGGGAACAACCCCCGCACCACGTCCACGTACCCCGCCTCACCGAACACCCGGTCCATCCATGCCCGCTCCTCGGGCAGGAACCCCGAGTTCTTCACGTTCCCCCGCCAGTTCTTCAGATCCGCCTCCCGGTGCGCGATGTTCCAATCCCCGCACACCACCAGATCCCGGCCCTGCGCCTCCACCTCGGCACGCCGCCTCACCAGATAGGGCAGGAACGCCTTCATGAAGCGCTCCTTCTCGTCCTGGCGCTCGGTCCCCACCTCACCCGAGGGCAGGTACAGGCTCGCCACCGACACCCGACCGAAATCCGCCTCCAGGTACCGGCCCGCCCCCTCGAACTCCGCCTCGCCGAACCCCACCCGCACCGCGTCGGGCTCCACCCGCGAATACACCGCCACCCCGGCCCGCCCCTTGGCCTCGGCCGGCGCCAACACCACATGCCACCCGTCCGGATCGACCACCTCCGACGGCAACTGCGACGCCTCCGCCCGCACCTCCTGAAGGCACACCACGTCGGCCGAAGAGGCCGCCAACCAGTCCGAGAACCCCGGCTCCTTCTTCGCCGCCGCCCGCAACCCGTTCACATTGACCGTCGAGATCGTCATCGTCGTCTGCACGCACACAGACTAGTCACCCCCGCTCCGGGAGGACACCAAGGCCTTCGGGCCGGGCGACGATCCGGGACCGACCGACCCGCGACGGCCGGAACCCTCCTCCCCGAGCGGACACCGGTCCAGGTCGAGCGCCACCCCCTCACTCCCGCTCGCCCTGCGCCACCAACCTGCGCACCACCCCATAGGTCCGGTTCGACGAGGCCGCCTCCCGCTGCGCCCGCGCCGTCACCTCGATATAGGCCTGCGACGACGCCACCGACGCATGCCCCAACAGATGCATGATCTCGGTGACCGACGCCCCGTCCTCCGCCAACCGCGTCGCGAACGTATGCCGCAACGCGTGCACCAACGTCCCCCGCGCCACCCGATCGTTCACCCCCGCATGCCGATAACACTGCTTCACCAGGTACTGCAACCCACCCCGACGCAACCCCTCACCCCGGTTGTCCACCAACAACGGATCCCCGCCGCCCACCGGACCGAACCGCTCCCGCCGCGTCGCCAGGTACGCCTCCAACAACACCTCCAACGGTCGCTCGATCGGCAACACCCGCTCACCGCCCCCCTTGCCGACCACCCGCACCCGACGCTCACCCGCCCGACCCGACACCGAATCCACCCGCAACGCCAACATCTCCGCGGACCGCATCCCCGTCAACAACGCCAACGCCAACACCGCCAGATCCCGCTCCGGCCACGGGTCCCGCGCCTTGCGCGCCCCCCGCGCCAACGCCTCCAACAACCGCTCCGGCGTGTCCTCGCCCATCAACGGCTTGGGACCCGACGGCCGCACCCTCGGCCGCGGCACCGCCGACATCGGATTACCGGAGATCACCCGCTCCGACACCCAGAACCCGAAGAACCCGTTCCACGTCGACCACGCCCGCAGCACACTCGACGCCGCCCTCGTCGACGCGAACTCCGCGAACGCCCCCCGCAACGTCGCCACGTCCAACTCCGCCCACCCCAGCTCCTCCGGCCCCACCCCCCGCACCCGGGCCGCACACCCCAACACACCCAACAGATCACGCCGATAGGCCGCCACCGTGTGCTCCGACGGCTTGGCCGCCCGCCGCGCCACCAGATACTCCTCCACCGCCGCCATCAGACCCCGCTCACCGCTCATGCCCCCAGCATCCCCGATCCGAGCGCGTCGAGCCCCCGACAGGACCGCACGGGGGAACACCGGTTCCCCCGAAACGACGGACGAGCCCACGACACCCACCACGCGCCGACGGACCCCGGGGTGCCAGAATCCCCCTCATGGGAAAGATCTACGACGCCATCGACGACCGCATGGCCCGCCTCCTGCTCGACCAACCCGTCTTCTTCGTCGGCACCGCACCCCTGGACCCCCACGGCCACGTCAACGTCTCACCCAAGGGCATGGCCGGGACCTTCATCGTCCTGGACGAACACCGCGTCGCCTACCTCGACTACACCGGATCCGGCACCGAGACCATCGCCCACCTGAGCGAGAACGGCCGCATCGTCCTGATGTTCTGCGCCTTCACCGGACCGCCCACCATCGTCCGACTCCACGGCACCGGCCGCACCCTCCTGCCCACCGACCCCGAATTCACCGCACTGCGCCCCCGATTCACCAAACAACGCACCCTCGGCCAACGCGCCATCATCGTCGTCGACGTCCACCGCGTCTCCGACTCCTGCGGCTTCTCCGTGCCCCTCATGGACCTGCGCGCCGACCGCGACCTCCTCGACCGCCACCACGAACGCCACGACACCGCCTACTTCACCGACTACCACCGCACCCGCAACGCCACCAGCATCGACGGTCTCCCCGGCCTCCCCACCTGACCCCGCGCACACGAACGGGCGCGGACCCCACGGCCCGCGCCCGCCCGACGACCCGGGGGAGAGGCGATCAGCCCCCCACCACCTCCCGAGCGCCCCGCGCGATCTGCACGTCCTCACGCGCGGGAATCACCAACGTCCGCACCGACGCCCCCGCACCCGAGATGTCCGCCTCCCCGTCCACCCCCTCGTTGGCCGCCCGGTCCACCGCCACCCCCAGGAAACCCAGCCCCTCCGCCACCGCCCACCGCACCGGCGCCGACCGCTCACCCACACCCGCCGTGAACACCAACACGTCCAACCCGCCCAACGCCGCCGCCATCGCCGCCACCGACGCCCGCAACCGGTGGACGTACACCCCGAACGCCAACACCGACCGCGCCTCGCCCCGTTCGACCCCCGCCAGCACCTCCCGCATGTCCGCCGTCCCCGCCAACCCCGTCAGACCCCCGCCGCGCTCCAACCCCTCCGCGACCTCGTCCGCGTCCAACCCGCCCTGACGCTGCAACCACAGCACCATCCCCGGGTCCACGCTCCCCGAACGCGTCGCCATCACCAGCCCCTCCAACGGCGTGAACCCCATCGTGGTGTCCACGCACCGCCCCTCCAGGACCGCCGCCAGCGACGCGCCCGCACCCAGATGCGCCGTCACGATCCGCCGCCCACCGGTCCGCTCCGCCGCGACCCCCGACACGTACGCGTGCGACAACCCGTGGAACCCGTACCGCCGCACCCCGAACCGCTCCCGCCACTCCACCGGCACCGCGTAGGTGAACGCCTCCGCCGGCAACGACGCGTGGAACGCGGTATCGAAACACGCCACCTGCGGCACCCCCGGCAACGCCTCCGTGATCGCCGCGATCCCCGACAGCGCCTTGGGCTGGTGCAGTGGCGCCAACGGCGTCAACTCCTCCAACCGCCCCACGACGGTCGGATCCAACCGCACGGGGGACACGAACTCCCGCCCGCCGTGCACCACCCGGTGCCCCACCACGTCGGGGGAGGGGAACCGGTCCAGGAAACCCCGCACCGCCACCGGATCCCAGGCACCCCCCACCAGTTCGATCGTCTCCGACCCCAGCACCGTGTCGTCGCCGTCCACCATGCTCGACTTCAACGTCGACGACCCCGCGTTGACCACCAGGACCCGCATCAGTACGGCCACACCCAATCCCTGATATCCGCCGGGTCCTCACCGTGCTCCCTGGTGTGGGCCCGATGCCGCAACCGCTCGTCCACCATCCGCTGCCGGATGTGCGCCGCCTTCTCCGCCAGCCCCGGCACCCGGTCGATCACATCGATCACCAGATGGAACCGGTCCAGATCGTTGAGCATCACCATGTCGAACGGCGTCGTGGTGGTGCCCTCCTCCTTGTACCCCCGCACGTGCAGGTGCGGATGGTTGCGACGCCGGTACGCCAACCGGTGCACCAACCACGGATACCCGTGGAACGCGAAGATCACCGGCTTGTCCGAGGTGAACAGCGCCTCGTACTCCGCGTCCGGCAGCCCGTGCGGATGCTCGCTCTCCGGTTGCAACCGCATCAGATCCACCACGTTGACCACCCGCACCCGCAGCTCCGGGAACGACCGCCGCAACAGGTCGGCGGCGGCCAACGTCTCCAGAGTCGGCACGTCACCGGCGCACGCCAGCACCACGTCGGGCTCACCGCCCCCGTCGGTACTGGCCCACTCCCAGATCCCGATCCCGCGTGTGCAGTGCCAGACGGCCTCCTCCACCGACAGGTAGTCCAACGCCGGCTGCTTGCCGGCCACCACCACGTTGACGTAGTCCTTGGACCGCAGGCAGTGGTCGGCCACCGACAACAACGTGTTCGCGTCCGGCGGCAGGTACACGCGCACCACCTCCGACGGCTTGTTCAGCACCACGTCCAGGAACCCCGGGTCCTGGTGCGTGAAACCGTTGTGGTCCTGGCGCCACACGTGCGAGGTCAGCAGATAGTTGAACGAGGCGATCGGCCTCCGCCACGCCAACCCCCGCGTGACCTTCAGCCACTTCGCGTGCTGATTGAACATCGAGTCCACGATGTGCACGAACGCCTCATAGCAACTGAACAGCCCGTGCCGCCCGGTCAGCAGGTACCCCTCCAACCAGCCCTGGCACAGGTGCTCGCTGAGCACCTCCATCACCCGCCCCCGCCGGGCCAGGTGCTCGTCCACCGGCAGGATCTGCGCGTCCCACACCTTGTCGGTGACCTCGTACACCGCCGCGAGCCGGTTCGACGCCGTCTCGTCGGGCCCCACCAACCGGAAGTTGTCGGGGTTGTGGCGGATGACGTCGCGCAGGAAGTGCCCCAGCACCCGGGTCGCCTCGCTGGTGTGGACGCCGTGCCCCTGGAACTCCACCCCGTACCGCCGAAAGTCCGGCAGCCGCAGGTCCCGGAGCAGCAGACCACCGTTGGCGTGCGGGTTGGCGCTCATCCGACGCGGACCCACCGGCGGCAGGTCGCGCAACTCCGGCACGGGCTCGCCGTTCTCGTCGAACAGCTCCTCGGGACGGTACGAGAGCATCCACTCCTTCAACATCCGCCGATGCTCGTCGTTGGCGCGCACCTGCGACAAGGGCACCTGGTGGGACCGCCAGGTGCCCTCGATCCGGACGCCGTCCACCTCCTTGGGGCCGGTCCACCCCTTGGGGGAGCGCAGGATGATCATCGGCCACGTGGGCCGGGGACCCGCCCCGGGGACGCGCGCCGACCGCTGGATGTCGGAGATCCGGTCCAACGCCTCGTCCAGCGCCTCGGCCATCCGACCGTGCATGTACACGGGGTCGTCACCGCTGACCATGATCGGGTGGTAGCCGTGGCCCTCGAACCGTTTGAGGAGCTGGTCCTCGGGGATGCGCGCCGTGATCGTCGGGTTGGCGATCTTGTAGCCGTTCAGGTGCAGGATCGGCAGGACCGCGCCGTCGTGTTCGGGGTCCAGGAACTTGTTGCCGTCCCAGCTTCCCGCCAACGCCCCGGTCTCGGCCTCGCCGTCGCCGATGATGCAGGCGACCACCAGGTCGGGGTTGTCGAAGGCGGCCCCGAAGGCATGGGAGAGGGAGTAGCCGAGCTCACCGCCCTCGTGGATGGAGCCGGGGGTCTCGGGGGCGACGTGGCTGGGGATCCCGCCGGGGAAGGAGAACTGGCGGAACAGCCGCCTCATGCCCTCCTCGTCGCGGCTGACGTCGCGGTAGATCTCGCCGTAGCCGCCCTCCAGCCAGGCGTTGGCGACGGCGGCGGGGCCGCCGTGCCCGGGGCCCATGATGTAGATCATGTCGAGGTCGCGGGCCTTGATGACCCGGTTCAGGTGGGCGTAGCAGAAGTTGAGGCCCGGGGTGGTGCCCCAGTGGCCCAGGAGGCGGGGTTTGATCTGCTCGGGGCGCAGTTCCTCGCGGAGGAGCGGGTTGTCCAGAAGGTAGATCTGGCCGACCGACAGATAGTTCGCGGCGCGCCAGTAGGCGTCGATGAGGTCGATTTCGTCCTGCCCGATTCCCATGCCGTTGTTCCTCCCTGAACATGGATCCGTATGGTCGTGTCAACGGGGGACTCCGGGGTCGGCGTTCACCACCGGGGTGGGGGAGGGGCGCGTCGATCAAGGGCCACGGTAACCGCCGGGGATCGCCGAACTCCAGACGCCGAGCCGAATCGGATCTCTTTGAGGCGGGGGTCCCGGGGCTGAGGGCAAGTCGTCACTAAACGGTCATAGTTTCTGTTCAGATGACGAAAGACATTGAACTTCACAAAGACACGCAAATGATGCATAAAGCATGTTATGCATCAAAACTCGACCGATCGGGGCAGGGGCCCTGCGCACTCCGGGGTCCGCGCCCGGTGGGGGCGGGGGTGAGGGTGGACACGGGTCGATCCTTCGGGGGCGAGGGCCGGAGAAACCCCTGGAACAGGGGAGACACCCGCGAGGGTCCGAGCGTTCTCGCGGGCGGGGGCTCCGGCGGGCGGCGGCGGGAGGCTCGTTCCGGCGTTCGCGCATCGTCGGGCACCCGAAGAATCCTGGTGACTCGGAGTGACCGCCCACACCGGGATCAGCCTTCGGGGTCGCCGGTCGTCACCTCAGGCCTTCGGAGCACGGCCGCCGGGAGCGTCCTCGGGTGCGATGCCCGGAGGGCCCTGGGGCGCGCGGAGAACGGGATGCGCGTGAAAAGTCCCGGCGCACCAGGCGTTCCAGCCCCTCTCCGCCCTCACCGGCCCACCGCCGATAATGCACATTATGTCAAGTTAAACTTGGAATCGCCCTTCCCCTGGGCGTTCCTGTGACCCCCGTGCGCATCGGCTCGGGCGGGTTGGCTCTCACCTCACAGCGTGGAGAACACAGGACGCGGAGAGACCGATGCGCAGAATCCTTTCGTGGTTCGTGGCCGGCACCGCGATGGGCCGGCGCCTGCCTCTCGGGCGGCGCGCCCATGAGCGCCGCCACGGTGACGCCCTCTGCGGCCACCGAGGCGACGTGGCGGTACCAGGGAACGCACATAATCACTCTCTGTCACCGCACTGGACCCGCTCGCGGACCTGTACGTGCTGCGCTGACCGCGCGGCTGCTCGTGCTCCCGAGCCTGGGCCGAGGAGAGACCCTCCACCTCCAAGGACCTCTCCCCCACGGTCGGTTCGGCCCGGACGATCAGGCGATGCCACCGGGCGGCGTGGGCCCCGGCGAGCCGGGAAGGGTGCGCCACTCCCCCGCCGATCCCGTGGCGGAACGGTACACGTCAACGTGACCCGCCGGGCTCGGAGGTGACGCCCGACCGGATGCCGGGAGGGTCGGCGCGAGTCCGCGTCAGGCCGGGGTGAGGACGCAGAACTCGTTGCCCTCGGGGTCGGCCAGGACCGTCCACGGCACGTCGCCCTGACCGATGTCGACGGCGATGGCGCCGAGCGCCCGCAACCGGTCCACCTCCTCCGCCTGATCTTCACCGGGGTACGGTCGGAGGTCCAGATGGACGCGGTTCTTCACGGTCTTCGCGTCGGGTGTGCGGAGGAATTCGAGATACGGGCCGACGCCCTTGGCGGAGCGCAGGACCGCACGATCGTCGGTCACCTCGTGCAGGGTCCAGTCCATCGCCTCGTCCCAGAACCGGGCCATGGCCCGGGGGTCGACGCAGTCGACCGTCACCGCGGCCATCGGCCCGGTGTCCCGGTAGATCTCCCGAGGCTCCAGCACGCGGAACTCGTTGCCCTCGGGGTCGGCCAGGGCCGTCCACGGCACGTCGCCCTGGCCGAGGTCGGCGGGTGTCGCGCCGAGATCCTCAAGGCGCGCGGCCAACTCCGTCTGATGGGTCACGGAAGTGGTGGCGAGGTCGATGCGCACACGGTTCTTCACCGTCTTGGGTTCGGGGACGGCGACGACGTCGAGGCAGACGGCGACGGGGTCCGGATAGACGAAGCCCTCGGGTTCCAGGTTCGTCACGCCGGGTCCCTCACTGGAGACATCCCAGCCCAGCACCTGTGCCCAGAACCCGCCGAGCGCGGAGTCGTCCTGAGCACTCATATGAATTTGAACAAGCCGAATCGCCATGCCGCCGATCCTACGCAGGGTGATGGCCGGTCGACCCGCCCGGCGTGAGGCCGTCGCCGGGCGGGCCGAGAGCGGGATCGGTGTCCGGGGTTCAGCCCCGGAAGTCCGCCGGGCGGTCCGAGGAGGCTCGGGCCAGGGCCTCGGTCACGGCCTCCACTCCCCCGCGCAGTCCGTAGACGGGGGTGCCGGGCTGCTGGCGCCAGGAGTCGTCGATGCCTCCGGCGTCGACGGTGTCGAAGCCCAGGGCGTCGACGAGGTCGCGTACGACCTTCTTGGCGGCTTCGTCGTCGCCGGCGACCGGTACGGCGATGCGTTCGGGGTCTCCGGCCGGGCGGGGTCGGTCCAGCAGGTCGGAGGCGTAGGTGCCGTTGAAGGCCTTGATCACCGGGTGGCGCAGGTGGTGTTCCACCCAGCGGCTCTCGGTGAGTCCGTCGTCCTCGATGGCGGCGATGCGGCCGTCGCGTTCGCGCGGGTAGTAGTTGTTGGTGTCCAGGAGGACGAGGCCTTCGGTCGCTTCGGCGAACAGGTCGGTGGGCAGGTCGGGGATGTTCTTGAGGGGGATGGTGACCACGACGACTTCGGCCCCTCGGGCCGCCTCCGCGGTGGTGGCCGGGGTGGCGCCGGTCTTGGCGGCCAGGTCGGTCAGGGTCTGTGGTCCGCGGGAGTTGGCTACCTTCACGTCGTGGCCCAGGGCGGTGAGTCCGCGGGTGAGATTGCCGCCGATGTTGCCGGCGCCGATGATGCCGATCCTCATGGGGACCGTCCTCTCGTTGTGTGGTGCGGTGTCCTCGACGTTAGGACGGCGTGCGCCGGATATCCAATGATGTTCTGGATGTCGGTATCGGAAATCCTATTGCTCTGGTGGGAATAGGGGGTTCGCCTGAGGGAACGGGGTCCGGGGCGCCGCGGAAGGTGCGGCGGTAGGTGATCGGGGACACGCCCAGGGCGGTGCGCAGGTGTTGGCGTAGGGATGTGCCGGTGGCGAACCCGATCCGGCCGGCGATCTCGTCCACGGTCAGGTCGGTGGACTCCAGCAGGTGGCGGGCGCGCTCCACGCGTTGGGCGGTGAGCCAGCGGCCCGGGCTCAGGCCCACCTCCTCGTTGAACCGGCGTACGAAGGTGCGTCGGCTCATGCGGGCGTGTGCCGCCAGGTCCGCCAGGGACAGGGGTTCGGCCAGGTGTTCCAGGGCCCACTGGCGGGTGGGGGCGGTGCCGGTCCGGTCGGGGTCGGGTACCGGGTGCTCGATGTACTGGGCCTGGCCGCCGTCGCGCCAGGGTGGGACGACGCAGACGCGGGCGACGTGGTTGGCGACCCGGCTGCCGTGGTCGCGGCGGACCAGGTGCAGGCACACGTCCACGCCGGAGGCGGCCCCGGCGGAGGTGAGGACGTCGCCGTCGTCGACGAACAGGACGTCGGGGTCCAGGCGCACGCGGGGGAACCAGGCGCGAAAGGTGTCGGTGAGGGCCCAGTGGGTGGTGGCGGGGCGGTCGTCCAGTAGGCCGGTCGCGGCCAGTACGAACGCGCCGGTGCAGATGGAGACCAGGCGGGTGCCCGGGCGCAGGGAGTCCAGGGCGGCGCGCAGGGTGGGCGGGGGGTGGCGGGTGATGCGGGTGGTGTCGAACGGGGGGATGACGACGGTGTCGGCGTGGGTGAGGAGTTCGGGGCCGTGGTCGACGGTGACGGAGAAGTCGGCGTTGGTGCGTACCGAGGGTCCGTCCAGGGCGCAGGTGCGCACCTCGTAGCGGCCGTCGGCGGCGCCGAACACGCGGGAGGGGATGCCCAGTTCGAAGGGGTAGACGCCGTCCAGGGCCAGGACGGCCACGTGGTGTACGGGGCTGCTCATGGCACGATCTTATTGAAAGATGGCGATCATGCCATGGCGTGGCCCGGGGGCTTTGGGCAGGCTGGGATCCATGAGCGAAACCGATGAGATGACGATGAGGGCGATCTCCCAGGACGTCCACGGCGGCCCCGAGGTCCTGAGGGAGGTGCGCGTGCCCCGGCCGGTGGCCGGGCCGAGCGGGATCCTGGTGCGGGTGCGCGCCGCCGGGGTCAATCCCACCGACTGGAAGCATCGGGAGCACGCCGGGTTCTTGAACCGGACGCCGCTGGTGCTGGGCTGGGACGTGTCGGGTGTGGTGGAGGCGGTCGGGTACGGGGTCACCCTGTTCGAACCCGGCGACGAGGTGTTCGGGATGTTGCCCTATCCGTACGGGGTGGGCTCGCACGCCGAGTACGCGGTGGGTCCGGCCCGGGCGTTCGCGCGCAAGCCCGCCGGGATCGATCATGTGCAGGCCGGGGCGCTGCCGTTGGTGTCGTTGACCGCGTATCAGGCCTTGGTGGACACCGCCGGGGTGCGTCCCGGTCAGCGGGTGCTGATCCACGCTGCCGCGGGTGGGGTGGGGCACGTGGCGGTGCAGATCGCCAAGGCGCTCGGGGCGCATGTGATCGGTACGGCGAGCGCGCCCAAGCACGCGTTCTTGAGGGGGCTGGGCGCCGATGAGGTCATCGACTATCGGAGCACGGACTTCGTGGAGGCGGCCGGTGAGGTGGACGTGGTGTTGGACCCGTTCGCGGGTGAGACGTTGAGCCGGTCGTTGGAGGTGCTGCGGCCGGGTGGGATCGCGGTGTCGCTGCTGGCCGCGACGCCCGAGCACGCCGCGAAGGCCGACGGGCTGGGGGTGCGGGCCCGGACGTTGCTGGTGGAGGCCGACCACGCGGGGATGGTCGCCGTGGCCGATCTGGTGGAGCGGGGTCTGCTGCGGGCGCATGTGGAGGAGGCGTTTCCGCTGGCGGACGCGGCCAAGGCGCACGCGTTGGGTGACACCGGTCATGTGACCGGCAAGGTCGTGCTGGTGGTGGACGCCGGGTGAGGTCGTGAAGGGGGGTGCCGCCGTGGGGCGGCGCCCCCTTTTGTTCGCTGCGCGGTCAGGCGTCGGCGGGGTCGGGGAAGGGCACCCCGGTGGGGCGGTGGTGGGCCCAGGGGCGGGCCTGTTCGAGTTGGGCGGCCAAGCGGAGCAGCAGGCCCTCCCCCGCGGCGGGGGCGATGAACTGTACGCCCAGTGGGAGCCCGGCGGGGGTCCGGTGCAGGGGCACCGACATGGCGGGGGTGCCGGTGAGGTTGGCCACCAGGGTGAACGGGGTGGCGGTGAGGTTGTTCATGACCTCGGTGGTGACGAGGTCGGTGCGGGTCACGAGCCGTTCGGTGCGGGTGCGCACCAGGAGGCGTTCGGCGGAGCGCAGCCAGGTCGGCGGGTCCAGGCGGCCGATGGTGAGGGGCGGGCCGGCGATGGTGGGGGTGAGCAGCAGGTCGTGGCGGGAGTGGAAGTCGGCCAGGGCCAGGACGTGGGCGTTCCAGCGGTCGTGGCCACGGACGTAGTCGGAGGCGGTGCGGGCGCGTCCCATGGCGGCCAGGAAGAGGGTGTCGGTTTCGAAGTCGTCGTCGGAGCAGCCGGTGTCGGCCTTGATGCCATCGACCAGGGCGGCCATGGATCCGTACCAGAGGTTGAGGAAGTCCTCGGTGAGGGCGCGGCCGTCGATGGCGGGTTCGGCCTCCTCGACGTCGTGGCCGAGTGACTCCAGGAGGGCGGCGGCGTCGCGTACGGCGCGTACGGCCTCGGGGTGGACGCGGGTGCCCAGGGGTGAGCGGTCGGTGAAGCCGATGCGCAGTCGGCCGACGTCGTGGCCGACTTCGCGGGTGTAGGGGCGTTCGGGTGGGGCGATGGGGTAGGGCGAGGTGGCCTCGGGGCCGGCCATCACGTCCAGGAGCAGGGCGCTGTCGCGGACGGTGCGGGTGAGGACCCCGTTGACGGAGGCGCCGTGCATGGGTTCGCCCCAGGAGGGGCCGAAGGGGACCCGGCCGCGTCCGGGTTTGAGGCCGAACAGGCCGCAGCACGCGGCGGGAATGCGGATGGATCCGCCGCCGTCGTTGCCGCCGGCGGCGGGGACGACTCCGGCCGCGACGGCGGCGGCCGATCCGCCGGAGGAGCCGCCGGGGGTGTGGGCGGTGTTCCAGGGGTTGCGGGTGGGGCCGAACTCGCGGGGTTCGGTGATGCCCTTGGCTCCGAATTCGGGGACGTTGGTCTTGGCGAAGGGCACGAGTCCGGCGTCGAGCCAGCGGCGTACGATTTCGGCGTGGTGGGGGGCGGGGATGTGGCGCAGGGCGCGGTTGCCGGCGGAGGTGGGGAAGCCGGCGTAGTCCTGGAAGAGGTCCTTGAGCAGGAACGGGACTCCGGAGAGGGGGCCTTTCGGGGGGTCGGCGGCGATGCGCCTGGCCTCGTCGTACATGGTGAGGACGAGTGCGTTGAGCCGGGGTTGGACCTGTTCGGCGCGGGTGATGGCGGCTTCGAGGACTTCGAGGGCGTTCACCTCGCCCTTGTCGATGAGTGCGGCCAGGCCGACGGCGTCATGGTGCAGGTATTCGTCAACTCGCATGGCCGGAACCTAACACCGTTGTAGAACATGTTCTAGTTCGGTGGGGGTCACATCCATGGGGCCTCCCCTCGCGGGCGCGTTCGGCCCGCCCGCCCCAGACCGCCCCGGCGCGGGCGACCGCCGCCTCCGAAGGCGGGTGCGGACCCGTGCGCGTGAGGAGGGGGGCGAGGAGGATTGCTACGGGATTGAGCGGTAGAGCCGTGGCTCAGTCGGTGTTCACTCGCCGCGCATGGCTTCCTGGGTGGCCTCGACCATGCCTTTCAGGGTCCGGCGTGCGCGGGCCAGGTCCTCCGCTTGGGTGTCGATGCGTTCGAGTTCGGAGACGAGCCGGCGCAGGACCTGTGGCGGGCAGCGCTCCCCGTTGTTCTTGATGTGCGGCAAGAGCGCGGCGATGGTCGTGCTGTTCATCCCCACAGCGAAGAACTGCCGGATCAACACCACGCGGCTCACGGCGTCCTCGCCGTAGTGGCGCTGCCCGCTGGCGCTGCGTTCGCTGGAGAGCATGCCCTGCTTCTCGTAGTAGCGCAGGGAACGCACGCTGGCCCCGGTCTGCTCGGCCAGTTCTCCGATCCGCACGAGCGGCCTCCGCTCCGATTTGCCCCTGACACCGATGTCAGGTTCTAGTGTAGCGGCGCGGCCACCGCGCACCACCGGGACGTGGTCGTGCGGTGTGCGCGTGAGCCGACCCTGCCCAGAAGGAACCGTTGTGCCACGAGACCCCCGGCGTCCTGGGCGGGGCGCGCCGGGGACCAACGCAAGGCCCTCATCACGGGCTCTGACCGGCCCCGCGCAGGCGCCTGCTCCTGTGCCGGTCAGGTGTGTCGCCGGCGGCCACCGTCCCGGCGTCGGCGTAACGACAGCGTGGGGGCCGCTCAGTTCCGTTTCACCACACACATCACTGCGAAGGAGATCCACTGTGAAGGTCGGCATTGTGGGAGTCGGACACATCGGCAAGACCCTGGCCCAGCGGTTGAGCGCCGCCGGACACGACGTGAAGGTGGCCAACTCACGCGGCCCGCACACCATCGAGGCCGACGTGCCGGCCTCGGGAGGGCGCGCGGTCCCACCGGCGTCCTCGCCGGAGCGGCCTGGGCCCACATGAAGGCCTCCGCCGGTTCTGCGGCGGAGGCCTTCCGTCATGCGTGGTCAGAAGGTGCGCTCGGCCACCTTCACCCGTCGACTCCCCTCCAGGGCGGCGCGCAGCTTTTCAGCCGATACCGGAGCGGCCGGGGCCTGCATGATCTGCTCGGGCGGCACCTCGGGGTCGGCGAGGTAGATCCGGGTGTAGGCATCGGACTCGGGTTCGAAGCGCCAGCTTTCGGCCAGGGTTCCGGCGTCGACGGTGCCGAAGCCGAGTCGGTCGATCAGCACGGCCGCTCGGGCCTTGGCGTCGGGGTCCTCACCGGCGATGGGCAGGGCGCTGCGGTCGGCGGCCCCGGCGGGGCGGGCGAGCTGGGGGATGTGGTGGGCCAGGATGTTGTTGAAGGCCTTGACCAGCAGGGCGCCGGGCAGGAGCCGCTGGGCGAGTTCGGTCGTGGTCATCTCCTCGGAGTCGAGTTCGGCGATGCGACCGTCGCGGAAGGGATAGTGGTTGCCGGTGTCCAGCACCGTCCGCCCGCGCAGCAGTCCCTCGGGGAGGGAGCTGTAGGCGGTCAGCGGGATGCTGAGCACGGTCGCCTCTCCCGCACGGGCTGCCTCCTCCACGGTGGCGGCGGTGGCGCGCGGTCCCAGCTCTTCGACCAGAGCGGTCAGGCTCTGCGGGCCCCGTGAGTTGGCGATCACCACGTCGATGTCCGCCGCGACCGCCAGCCGCGCGATCGCGGTTCCGATGTTCCCGCTTCCGATAATCCCCAGAGACGACATCGTCTGTTCCTCTTCCTCGTGGTGGCCGTCCGGCGTCCGTGCGCACGTTGGCGCACGGAGCACCCGCCCACGTTAGAACCTGACACCGGTGTCAGGGGCAAATCGCGACGCGCAAGGCGTGTTCGGGGGCGAGGAACATCGGAACAGGATCCGGCGCTGAGACCATCTGAGAGGCTGCCGGGGCTCGGGGCGGCCCGAGAGGGGGTGCCGCTCATGAACGTGGCACCAGTCGCAAACGACGGTGACTCCCCTGGTCGACCCGCCCGGTCGGGGTGAGCGGGCCGTTCCCGGGGAGGCCGACCGCTACCCCTCGCGGCGTGAGAACACCCAGGCGAACCTTTCCGGACACAGCACTAGGCGCTCCAGCTCTGCCCGACTATCGTCGTGCCCCCACCCCCAGTGCGCCTTTGGAGGATGCGTGAGCACCTGCAACACCTGCGGACGCCACAAGACCGACAGCCAGTGCGGCTACTGCCTGGGACGGGCGATGGGAGCCGAGATCCAGCGTCGCAAGTACGAGGCCGAGCGTGACCACTACGCGACCGGCGCGGGCGGGAGCCCCCGCAGGGGCGGCGGCGGGTGCGCCCTGCTGCTACTGGCCGCCGCCGCGTCCCCGCTGGCCGCCGAGGCCGCCCGGATCCTCCTGTAGGGGGCGAACCAAGTAAGCCCGAAAGGGGCAACGGCCCCGCCGGACCCTGCCACACCACGAAGTCCCGTACTCCGGTACTCCCGGAGTCCAGGGCTTTTCGTGTTTTCCGGTCGGGTGCGCCCGCTCCCCCGCCCGCGGCAGGTATCCCGAGCGGGGGCCGCCGTTCCCGGGACGGTCACCGTCGACGACGCGCGTGGCTCCTCAGGGGGCGGGGCGCAGGCGGTCGAGCAGGCCGGGGGTCTCGGGGTAGGGGTGTTCGGCGGGCAGCAGCGCGGCGGCCCCCTCCGTGTCCTCCCGTTGTAGCAGGGCGTGGATCCGTCGCGCGGTGGCGGTGACGTCGGTGATGGAGACGACCCACTCGTCGGCGTAACGGGTGGAGGCCTCGCCCGCCAACCCCAGCTGGAGGGAGCGGTGCTCCAGCGGGTTCAGGCGCAGGTCGCGTTCGGGGTCCCACTGCACGCGGACGGGGGCCCGGCGCAGGTCGCGCTTCCAGGCGGCGCGGTCGGCGTGCACGTCGGCCTTGTAGTGGGACAGGCAGGCGTTGCGCAGCGCCCACTCGAACCCGTCGCGGGTGATCTCCACGGCCAGGACGGTCTCCTGGTCCTCCTTGAGGCCCCACCCGCACCGGTACATCATCCACAGGAACGACGGTTTGATCCACGTCATGCGGTCGCGCTTCCACGTCGCGGGGAAGCGGCCCTCGCGGGCGGCGGGCAGTCCCAGGCGCGGGGCGTAGGCCTGGTACACGGTCACCGTGGTGTCGGTGTGCCGGGCGCGGATCCGGTAGCGGGGAACGTTGGTGTGCACGACGCACACCTTGGACCGCGGTGTCGGTGGTCCGCAAACCGTTTTCAGCGGCCACGGGCGGGGACGGCGGCCTTGAGGAGCATCTCCGTGTACTCGTCCTGGGGGTCGGAGTCCAGGACGATCGCGCCGCCGGCGCCGACGGTCAGCCCTCCGTCGTGGCGCACGGCGGTGCGGATGACGATGCTCAGGTCCGCGGCACCGTGGTGCGACAGGTACCCCAGGGCTCCGGAGTAGACGCCGCGCGCCGAGCCCTCCAGGGCGTCGATGATCTCCATGGTGCGCAGTTTGGGCGCGCCCGTCATCGATCCGCCGGGGAAGCAGGCGCGGACCGCGTCCACCGCCGACACCTCGGGGCGCAACCGGCCGCGGACCGTGGAGACCAGTTGGTGGACGGTGGCGTAGGACTCGGTGTACATGAACGCGGGCACCTCGACGCTGCCCACCTCGCACACCCGGCCCAGGTCGTTGCGGAGCAGGTCGACGATCATCAGGTTCTCGGCGCGGGTCTTGGCGCCGGTGCGCAGTTCCTCGGCGACGCGGGCGTCGATGTCGGGGTCGGGGTGGCGGGGCGCGGTGCCCTTGATGGGGCGGCTCTCGGCGTCGCCGTGGCCGTTCACGCGCAGGAAGCGTTCGGGGGACGCGCTCAGGACGCTCATCCCGCCCAGGCGCAGCAGGGCCGCGTAGGGGGCGGGTGAGGCGGCCCGGAGTCGGCGGTGGAAGTCCAGGTCACCGCCGGTGTAGGGGAGGTGGAGGCGGTTGGTCAGGCAGATCTCGTAGCTCTCCCCCGCCGCCAGGTGGCCCAGGCATTCCTTGACGTCGGTCAGGTACCCCTCGCGGGGGCGTTGGAGCAGTCCGGGGAGGTCGACGGGGGTGGCCGCCGGTTCCGGTGCGGGCAGGGGGGCCAGGTCGGCGAGGGCGGCGGCGGTGTCCGCCCGCCAGGTGTCGCCGTCGGGGAGGTCGTCGGCGCAGACCACGTGGGTGCGGCCTCGGTGGTGGTCGATGGCGAGGAACCGGTCGCAGCGCAGCCACACAGCGTCGGGGGTGGGCGCGGTGTGGGCCGCGGCGGCGCCGCAGTCGGCCTTGAGCTCGTAGCCGAAGTAGCCGACGTACCCGCCGGTGAAGTCGAACGGCAGCGGGCTCGGGGCGCGCTCGCGCAGGCGGCGTTCCAGGGCGTCGAAGACGGTGCCGGGCTCCTCGTGCGCGGATCCGTCGGGGGTGCGCACGTGGACCGGGCCGCCCACCCGGTAGGTGAGGACCTCGCCGGTGGCCGCGCCCAGGAAGGAGAAGCGGGCCGGCCCCTGGGGGCGGGAGCTGTCCAGCCAGAACGCGTACTCGGCGTCGCCGTACAGGTGGGCGAAGGCGGCCTCGGCGTCGACGGCGTACGGCAGTGTCAGGG
>NZ_JAVREP010000032.1:0-44485 GCF_031845465.1 Nocardiopsis lambiniae
GGGGGGGGGGGGGGGGGGGGGGCCCGGGGTGAGGGGGACGTGGGCGCCGGTCGTGGTCAGGGACAGGGCGAGAAGGCCGGAGAGGATGCGAGGCATGGGCACCAGCCTGCCAAGCATCACTCTCCGACGTTAGGTGATCACCCGGAGAATACTGTCCGGTTGAGGACATCGAGTACAGGTGTGGTCGTGATCGTGCCCGGGTAGGCGGTTGTGATCACGGCGACGGGACCGGGGCGTTCCTCGGCGCGCGGCGGGCCCAGTAGGTGGCCAGGACCGAACCCGACATGTTGTGCCAGACGGAGAACAGCGCCCCCGGCAGGGCGGCGAGCGGGGAGAAGTGGGCGGTTGCCAGGGCGACGGCCAGGCCGGAGTTCTGCATCCCCACCTCGATGGCGACCGCTCGGCGGGCGGTGTCGGGCAGACGGCCGATCACGGCGACCAGGTAGCCCAGGCCCAGACCGCACGTGTTGTGCAGGATGACGGCGAGCGCCACGAGCAGGCCGGTGCCCAGCACCGCGTCGGCGTTGGCCCCCACGATGCCGGCGACGACGATGACGATGCCCGAGACCGAGACCAGGGGCATCGCCGGCAGGAGGCGTTCGACCAGGGCGGGCACGGCCATGCGCAGGAGGAGGCCGGCGATGACGGGGCCCAGGACGATCTGGAGGATCGACAGGAACAGGGCGCCGGCGGGGACCGGGAGGGTCGAGTTCGCCAGGGTCAGGACCAGGAGGGGGGTCAGGAACGGGGCGAGCATCGTGGAGACGGAGGTCATCGCGACCGAGAGGGCGACGTCTCCGCGGGCCAGGTAGACGATGACGTTGGAGGCGGTGCCGCCGGGGGCGGCGCCGACCAGGATCATGCCGACGGCGAGCATCGGCGGCAGGTCGAGCAGGTGGGCGATGCCCCAGGCCAGGGTCGGCATGACCGTGTACTGCACCAGTACGCCCAGAAGGACGGCCCTGGGGTGGCGGGCGACGATCGCGAAGTCGGACGGGCGCATGGTGAGGCCCATCCCGAACATGATCACGCCGAGCAGGAGCGGCGTGTACGGGGCGATGTGCGCGGTCTGTCCCGGCAGGAGGAGGCCGAGCACGGCCCCGCCGAGGACGAGCAGGGCGAACCATCGGCCGGTGAAGTCGGCGATGTTCTTGATGAGGGTCATCGGTTCGCTTCCCAGTGTGCTCCCCGGGGTGGACGGGACGTCCCCCGGGCGGTCGCCGCCCCGGTCGGGGTCGACACCGCCACGTCAGGGTAGTCCTCGGGGGTCAGTGGGCGACCAGCTGGGTGTCCAGTCCGTCGTCGGGGTGGTAACTCCAGGTCGCCTCGATGCCGTCCCATTCCAGGCGCTGGCGGCCGTCCAGGGCACGGGTCTGGCCCATCTCGACGAAGAGGCTGTCGGGGGCGTCCAGTTCGGTGAGGACGCAGTCGAGTTCGTCGTCGGTGAGACCGGTGACGTCGGTGGCGCCCTGGTGCTGGAGGAACAGGGAGCGCCCCTCGTCACCGACCTGGGCGTCGGGGTGATCGGTGAGGCCGCACGTGTCCAGGGCCGCCTCGAAGGGACGTGGGCGCAGGTCCAGGGAGGTGAACAGGAGGGTGGCGCCCACGCCCAGGAGCACACCGCTCAGGAGTCCGATGACGAGGGTGAGCAGCGGGGGCACGCCCCTGGCGGGGGGAAGGGGCGAGGCCGGGACCCCGCCCGGTCCCCCGACCGGTACCGGTCCGCCGGGCGGCGGCGGGACGCTCCAGCCCGGACCGGGGGCCGAGGGGGTGACGGGCGGCGGCGAGGCCCAGCGTGGCGGCCGACCCGCTCCGGGTCCCCCCTCCGGGGGTGGGTGTCCGTCCATGCGCCCGCCTTCCCTGTACTCCGCGCTCAGGGACTCATGCCCGGTGGGGTCACGTCGCATCCTCCGGCGCGGGCAAAGCCGGTGCCGGATCCCGGACCAGGTCCCGGAGGAGGTCGTCGTCGACGGACTCCTCGTGGACGGCCCGTCCGTGTCGGGTCATGGCCCGGGCGAGTTCCGGATCCCAGGGGGTGGGCCCGGCGCCGGTGAGGGCGGGGAACGCGTCGTCCACATGGGCGGTGTAGTCGGCGGCCGACATGCGCCACGGGGAGGCGCCGTGGCGGTCGATCGCGTACCGGGCCATCGCGATTCCGGCGGCGTCGAAGTCGCCGTGGTAGCGCAGTCGGCCCCCGCCGGCGCGAATGGCGGCGGCCAGGCGGTGGAAGGCCGCCGAGGGCCAGCCCTCGGTGCACAGCAGCGGGGCGCAGGCCGCGCCGAGCCCGTCGGCGGCGCGGCGCAGAACCGCGGGGTTCTCGCAGACGAACACGACCGGGGCGGTCACCGTGATCGGCAGGGTGACGAGCTGGTGCAGGGTGACCTGGAAGGGAACGCCCCGGGCGGCGGCGTCGGTGAGCCACTCCCCCAGTCCGGCTCCCTCGGCGGGCAGGCCCAGGACCAGGACACGGCTGGCGAGGTCGTCGCCGACGACACCGTGGGCCTCCCACAGGGCGCGGGTCGCCTCGGCCGTGTCGGTCCGGGGCAGGCCGGTGCGCTCGGCGAGAGCGCTCAGGACGAGGGTGGCCAGCGGGGTGCGGTGCTCCAGGGCCTTGGTGTCGCCGGTGGCCGTGGCCGCCAGGGACGGCAGGGGCAGCGGTGGCGCGGTGTCGGTGCGGGCGTCGACGACCTCCAGGATCCGCACGGCCCGGCACAGCCGATCCGTGTCGCCCCGGTTCACGAGTTTGGTGACCGTGCCGTTCCCGGAGATCCGCTCCAGCCAGGTCCGGTACCAGTCGGCGTCGTTGAGGGGGCTGTCGCGGGCGGGGGCGAGGATCTCCTCACGGAGCCGTCGCCGCTCCCCCTCCTCGTCGCGGGGACGGCGCAGGGGTGGGCCGATGGTCTCCAGGATCTCGATGAGCCCTTGCCCGGTGGCACGACGCACGCTCGTGTCCAGGCGGTCCAGTGACACGACGATGCTCTTGGCGCCGGGGAGGTGATCGCTGCCGAGGAGGCCGCTGACGGCGGCGCACTCGGCGTCGGTGGGGGCGGGGACCGTGGCCCTGCCTCCGAGTTCGGCGTTGCGCCGTTCCAGGGTGCGCCGGGCCGACTCCAGGAGGCGGGCGTAATCGGGACGGCCCAGGGGGTGGGGCGACATGGGGGTCCTTCGGATCAGACGGGGTCGAGGGCCTCGGGGGCGTCGTCGACCGCCACGGGCAGCGTGCCCTCGGTGGCCAGGGGGACGAACCGGCTCGGGGTGATGCCGAGCAGGTGGGAGGACAGGGCGTCGTTGCCGGAGAACCCGGCGTCGGCGTCGACGACCTGGGCGCCGTCCCACAGCATGAACATGGCGGAGACGGTGTGGGAGGCCTTGTCGTGGTGCATGTCGTAGTGGGCGGCCATGGGGACGCTGTCGTAGTGCACCCACAGGTCGTGCCCGGTCATGAACACGTCGAGGTCGAAGGTGACGGTGAGGCCCATGAGTTCGGGCTTGTAGCGGTCGTCGATGCCGGCGAACGCCTCGTCCAGGGCGATGAGGCGCGGGCAGGTGGCGCGGGCGGAGGAGTACAGGGCGTTGGCGGCGGCGAACAGGGGCAGGTGGATGGCGGCGGACTTCTCACCGCCGGACATCTCCTCGTGCTTGGCCTTGGTGAGCCGGGCCTCGTCCTGGCCGGGGACGGACTTGCGCAGCTCGAACCGGTACCACTCGCGGTAGTCGAGGACGGCGGCCAGGACCTGCTTGTAGGTGGCGCGCGGGTGGGCGGCGTGGTACTCGCGGATCAGTTCGCGCAGCAGGCCGCGCAATTCGGTCAGGCCGCCCTGGCCCAGGCCGACGGAGTCGCGGCGCAGGAGGTCGGCGACGGCGCGGCGTCGGTCGGTGAGGTGGTCGGCGCGGGTCCACCGGATGCCGATCCGGGTACCGGAGGTCATGGGGCGCGACCGGGTGTCGGCGTCCATGCTGCGGACCAGGTCGCGTGCGGTGCGGACGCGTTCGTGGATCTGCTGGGCGATGGCGGAGAGGAGTTCGTCCTCCAGGACGCCGCGTTCCTCCCGGCGGAGCAGGGCGTCCTGTTCCTCGACGCGTTCGGCGATGGTGCGGGCGAAGGCGGGCAGCGGGTTGCGTCCGGTCTCGTCCCCAACGTGGACGGTGATGATCCCGCCCGGGTCGGCCTCGTGGTCGACCCGGTAGCCGTCGACGGTGGTGGCGAGGGTGTCGGTGAACACGCGCAGCGCCTCGGACATGCGGGTGGCCGCGGTCTTGAGGGCGGTGTCGGTGACGGGGGCGGTGCCGACGCTCTCGGCGAAGGCGTCCAGTGTCGCGGGGACCCCCGGGGGCAGGACGGCGCGCAGCGTCCCGGTGGGGTCGCCCCCGGCTGTGACGGCGGCGGTGATCCGGTCGGCGGCCTCCTGGGCGTCGGGCCACAGGGTCGGGGCCGGCCAGGCGTGGTCGCCGTCGACGCCCAGGAGGACGCGCGGCCCGGGTCGGGTGAGGGGGGTCAGCCCGGCGCAGTGATCGAGCACCGACTCCAGTGCGAGCAGGAGCGAGGAGCGACCGCTCTCGATGCCGGCCTCGGCGCGGACGACGCCGTCCCGGGCGGCGGCGGCCCGTTCGCGCAGGTCGGTCAGGACGGAGCGGCCGTGCACGAGGTCGTCCTCGGTGCGGCGCAGCCGGTCGATGATCTCCTGGGCGGAGGCGTCGATACCGTCCCTGCGGGTCTGGAGGCGCAGAAGGGTCTCGGCGTGTTCGGCGGTGCGCTCCTCGTGGGCCCGGGTGCCGCTCCGGTGTTCCTCGGTGAGACGGCCGATGGTGGAGGTGCGCTCGGTGAGGTCGTGTTCGGTGCGGGCGATGTCGGCCCGGGTCTCGTGCAGGGTGCGGTGGGCGGCCCGGAACACGTCGAGGGCGGCGGCCACGGCGTCCACGTCGGCGGGGGCGGTGGGCATGGAGCGTTCGGCGGCGACCGCGCGCAGCCGCGTGCGGTGGGCGTCGACGTCGGCGGTGGCCGAGTCCAGGCGCAGGCGGGCCTGTGCGCGTGCGGTGCGGGCGCCCGCGACGAGGGTGGCGTGGTGTTCGACGGTCTTGACGGCGCGGGCGACGGGGGTGACCTCGGGGAGGTCGCCCCGGGCGATGGCGAACACCTTGACCCGGTCGGCGGCCCGGTCGAGGCGGCGCCCGAGGTCGGCGAGGTCGGCGGTGAGCGCCTCGACGCGGGCGTCGAGTGCGGCGAGGCGTTCGCGGCGGCGCGCGGCCCGGTTGGTGGCGCCGATGAACTCGGGGGCGGCCTTGGGGCCCGCGCCGACCAGGACGCCGTGGCCGAAGCGGGAGTCGAGGGTGACGTGGGGGGTGCCGGTGGTGGGGACGTCGGCGGGATCGAGGAGGGCGACGGAGGCGAGCAGGGCGTCGATGGTCCGGGTGGGGACGTGGTGCTGTTCCTCGGCGAGGAGGACGTCGGCGAGGGTCCGCGGGGCGTGCCCGGCCGGGGCGGGGAGCAGGTAGGCGTCGGAGGTGCCGTCGGCGAGGGCGGCACGGGTGAGGTCGGGGTCGGGGTGGACCCAGGCGGTGAGCAGTCCGGCGGCGTCCAGGGCGCCCTCGACGGCGGCGGCGTGCGCGGGGTCGAGGTGATCGGCGAAGCGGACCAGGCGCCACAGCGGAGCCCCGGGGCGGCCCTCGCGGGAGGCCGTGCGGGCGCGGTCGGCGGGTGGCGCGTCATCGCGTTCCGCGGCGATCTCGGCGTGTTCGGCGCGCACGTCGGCGAGGTCGGCGGTCAGGGCTTCGTGGTCGGCGGTGAGACGGTGTTCGTGGCGGATCGCCTCGGTGCGCGCCGGGTCGGTGATCTCGGTGAACACCTCGGGAAGGGTGGGTGCGCCGGGCTCGCCGCAGGTGTCCAGGACGCCGATGAGGGTGTCGGCGTCGGCGGGGGCGCAGACGCCGTCGGGGCCGTCGGTCCAGCGGTGGGCCCAGGCGCGCAGGGCGTCGGTGACCTGGGCGCGGACGTCGGCGAGCCCGGCCTCGGCGCGGGCGCACGCCGCCTCGGCGTCGTCGAGGTCGGTCCCGGTGCGGGCGGCGTCGGCGTCGGCGCGGGCGCGTTCGGCCTCGACGCGGTGCAGTTCGGTCAGGTGCGCGCGGATCTCGTGGACGTCGGCCTCGCGGGCGGCGGCGCGGGCTCGGGCGGTGGTGAGGTCGGTGTCGGCGGGGCCCTCGCCGTCGACGGTGACGCCGGCCCGGTCCGCGCTCTCCCGGACCTCGGCGACCAGGTCGGCGATGGCGGCCCGTTGGCGGTCGATGTGCAGGCCGACGCCTCGGGCCTCGGCCGTCAGGTGGTCGATCTCCTCGCTCTGGCGCTGGAGGCGGCGCGCCTCCTCGGTGAGGTCGCGACCGATGCGGTCGTTGTGCCGCAGTTCGATCTCCAGGGCGCGGGCGTCGCGCAGGGCCTCGCTCTCCTCCAGGCCCTTGCGCACCGCCTCCAGGCCGTTCACCTCCTCCTCGACGCGGCGGACCTCGGCGGTGAGGTGTTCGGTCTCGGCGGTGGCGGTGGTCAGCGCGCCGGTGTGCCCGGCGAGGGTGGTGACGTGCTCCTCGGCGCGGTTCAGGGCGGTGGCGATGCCGGCCGACCGGTGGCGGGCGTGCGCGGTTAGGTAGGCGGTGTAGGAGGTGGTGAAGGCCTCGACGGCGGTGTGGGCGGTGGTGGCGTCGTCGAAGCGGCGCTGGACCGCGGAGAGGTTGGCGAAGTCGCGGGCGGCCTGGTCGATGAGTTCCTCGTCGATGGGGCTGAGCCCGGCGGTGAGGGTGTCGGAGACCTTCTCGGGGTCCAGGTCCTTGGCGAGCAGGGGGCGGCGCAGGGCCAGGAGCAGGTCGAGGAGTTGGACATAGCGGTCGCCGAGACCGAACAGGCGGGCGTCGACGGCGGCCCGGTAGTCGGCGGCGGAGGTGTGGTGGGAGCCTTCGCCCAGGGCGGCCTTGAGCTGACGTTCGGTGAGGGGGCGGTTGTCGGTCGCCAGCAGGCCGAAGTCGACGCCCAGGCGCTTGTCGGTGACGAAGAAGGAGGTGGCGACGCCGTCGCGGTGCTGTTGGGCGCGCAGGCCGATGACGAGGGTGACGGTCTCGGGGCGGGGGCCCTCGCCGGGGCGGGCGAACTCCATCCACACGAACCCGTACTCGGCGTCCTGGCCGCGGTAGAGGAGGTTGGACTTCATGGTGCGGTTCTGGCCGCTGAAGGGGTCCAGGCGGCGCGGGTCGGTGTGGCCGTCCAGGACGAACGGGAACAGCACCTCCAGGGCCTTGGTCTTGCCGGAACCGTTGTGGCCGCGCAGGACCAGGCGTCCGTCGGCGAAGGTGAACTCCTCGTCGAGGTAGTCCCAGACGTTGATCACCCCGGCCCGGGTGGGCTTGAAGCGGTCGTGGGACATCAGGTTCCTTCCGGTTCGAGGCCCAGGGGCAGCATGCCGGTGTCGGGACGCTGTGGGAGCGCGCCCTGGATGTTGCGGTAGCGCAGGGCGGCGGGCAGGACGAGGACGCCGCCGGGGACGGGGCGCAGCAGGGACAGGTCGGTGAGCAGTTCGAGGGCGGCGTCGAGCAGGCCGCGGGGGTCGCGCTGCCAGGCGGCGGTGAAGGAGGCGGCGCCGAACTCGGCGAACAGGTCGTCGACCATCGCCTCCAGGCGACCCTGTTCGATGAGCGGGGCCGTGGCCGGTTCGGGGGGCGCGGTGGCGGGGGCGGGGGCGGTCCAGGCCAGGGCCTCGACCACACCATCGCGGGGCAGCGCGGAGTCGACGCGGGTGATGAGGTCGGCGTGGGCGGTCGGGGCGGCGGGCAGGGGCAGGTGCGTGAGGGCCGCCCGGGCGGTCTCCATGCGGTCGGCGATCTTGGCCAGCAGGAGCCCGGCGGTGCGGTTGACGGCGCTGCCGCGCCCGGGGAAGGGGCGGTCGGTGAACAGGCCGCCGGAGTCGGCGAGCAGGACGCCCTCGGATCGGCGTTCGACGGTCAGTCCGGTGAGGTGGGCGACCTCCTCGGCGACGCCGGGGACCCGCAGGGCGTCGGCGACGTCGGGGGTGACGTCGGCGTAGTGGACGACGGGGTGTTCGACGAGGAGTCGGCGGGCGCGGCGGGCGGTCTGTTCGCGGGTGGGCTCGTCGGGGTGGTGGGCGAGCAGGCCGGCGACACCGGTGACGTGCTGGACGGGGCGCGAGGGGCGGAACAGCACCTCGCAGATCTCGTGGTCGATGTCGAAGAGGGCGTCGGCCTGGCCGTGGCCGCCGGCCCACGCCTCCAGGGAGCCGTCGGAGACGTGCAGGGCGCCGTGGTCGACGAGCCAGGAGCACACGTCGACGAGGGCGGCCTTGTGGGTGCCGTCGGTGGGGTCGTAACCCAGGCCCTCGATGGCGTTGGCGGAGGGGGCGAAGTGGCGGATGAGGTCGGCCAGGCTCACCTCGACCTGGGAGCGCTGGAAGGAGGCGAGCAGCAGGCACAGGTAGGCCAGGCGGCGTCGATCGAAGGGACGGCCGGCGCGGGCGAAGACCTGGCGCTGGGTGGGGTCGAGGACGTCGAGGTCGCGGACCAGGCGGACGTGTTCGGTGGTGGCGATGAGGGTGTGGCCGAACAGCTCGCGCAGGTCGTCGGAGAGTTCGTCGGCCCAGCGCAGGACGTGGGAGAGCACACCGGGCCGGGGGCGCGAGCGGGTGATGAGGTCGCAGGTGAGGACCCGGCGCATCGCCTGCTGGTAGGAGCCCAGGTCGGCGGGGTCGATCCGGTGCGCGGGGCGGCGTCGTCGGCTCATCGGCCCTCCCCGGGGACACGGATCGGGTGGAGGGGCACCGAGGATCGGCGCCGTCCGGCGGAGGCCGGGAGACGGACGGCGGTGGAACGTCTCCACACCGCTCGGGCGGCGGTGGAACGCCCGCGCATCGGACGGACGGCCGTGGGACACCCCCGCACCGGCCGGGGGTCGCCTTCGTGCGCGGAGGCGACGGGGTGCGCGGGGCTCATCGGGCGGCTCCGCGGATACGGGCGCGGGGGGCGAGTTCCAGGCGCATGCCGGGCAGGTGGAGCAGGCCCCGTGTGGTGCGGACGGTGCTGCCGGTGTCGCTGGGGACCAGGCGCACCAGGGTTCCCTCGTCGGTGCCGGTGGCCGACGACAGCCGGCCGGCGACGACGGCGCGCGATTCGAGGGCGCGGGTGATCAGGCGCAGCAGCACCCGGGTGTCGACCTCGTCCAGGACCCGGTCGTGGGCGCCCTCCTCGGCCAGCCGGGCGGCGGCCTGCCGGTCGGCGGCGCGGTCGGCGGCCTGGCGGCGGCGCAGTTCGGCGCGGGCGCCGGGGTTGCGGCGCACCGGCTTGGGCACCCCCGCGGTGGGCGCCTTGCCGCTGCGGAACAGTGTCACCGACACCTCCACGCCGGGGGCGTCCCACCAGGTGGTGTTCGGGGAGATCTGCTCGTCGTCCTCGTGGGCGACGCCCAGGTGGCGGGCGGAGCGGACGTTGAACGCGGCGCCCATGAGGGCGTGCGCGGCCCCGTCATCGGGGGTGTCGAACACCCACTGCGCCAGGTGGCGGAGCTGGGTGGCGCGGTTGACGCCGCCGCGTCTGGCCTCGGTGAGCTGGCGCAGCAGCGCGATGACCCCCGAGGTCGCCGAGCGGGTGGCGGCGTGCAGTTCGGCGGCGCGGGTGGGCGCGCCGCCCTCGGTGGTGAACCAGGCGCGCAGTGCCGCCCAACGCCGACGCCAGTCGTCGAGGCGCTCCTCGCGGTCCATGAACAGGCGTTCGTCGGTGTCGGCGGCACGGGCCAGCAGCGTGGTCAGGCCGGTGTCCTCCACCTCGCGCACCGCCCGCTCCAGGCGGGGCTGGTAGCGATCGAGTTCGGCCATGAACTCGGTCATGTGGACGAGTAGGGCGTTCTTGTACTTGAGGAACGTGTCCGGGGACGCGTCGGTGGAACGCAGGATCTCACCCAGGGTGACGTGGAACTGGGCGGAGCGGCGGCCCATGTCCTCCATCACCGAGTCCAGGCGGGACAGCCGACGGTAGACCTGTTCGGCGCGGCCGGTGAGGTTGGCGTCGGCCAGTGCGCGCAGGTCCTCCAGGACGTCGGAGAAGACCAGGCGGGACAGGTTGACGTCCTCGCTGCGGGCGTTGAGGACGCTTTCGACCGCCCGGTAGGCCCGGTAACCGAGTTCGCTGAACTGGTAGACGGACTGGCGGTTGCGGTAACGGGCGAGGTTGCCGGCGCGGGAGGCGTCGTCGAAGCGGTGCACGACCCGGTCGGCGTACAGCTCGTCGAGGCGGTTGCGCAGGTCGGCGGCGTCCGGGGAGGGCGCCCCGTCGTGGACGGCGGCGAGTTCGCGCAGGGTGGCGGCGAGGTCCTCGGCGCCGGCCTGTACCCGGTGGACCTCGCGCAGCCGGTCCAGGGCGCGCAGGATCCACAGGTAGGTCACGTGGTCGTCGCGCCGGGTGAAGTTGAACAGCTGGAAGCGGTCGCTGATCGTGAGCGCGTCCAGGTCGAGAGCGCTGCGCTCGGCCACCCGTGGTTCCCCGTTCCCGTGTTCCCGTACGTCGTCGCGACCGCGCGACGGCGGTCGCCCCGCGCGGTCGGAATCGCCCCCGCCCGGCCGCCGGGCATTGGCCATTATCGCAGCGTGTGACGGCGTTCCGTCCCGGAGCGGGGGAACCTGTGGACAAGCGCTCTCTGGGCGGTCGTGACCTGGGGTTTCAAAGGTGTACGGGCGGTGGAAAACCGGTTGCCCGTGTGCTCGGGCGCGTGACAGCCTGCCGGGGTGCGGCCGGACCGGGGACGGGCGCCGGGCCCTGTCGCCGATCCCCGGAGGAGTCACGGCCGTGGGCCACATCGACGTCAACCGGATCGGTCACACCCTGCCCGACGGGAGGGTGCTGCTGGACGAGGTCTCCTTCCGGGTCGGTGAGGGTTCGACCACCGCTCTGATCGGCGCGAACGGGTCGGGCAAGAGCACCCTGCTGCGGATCGTGCGCGGTGAGGTGCGCCCGCGGTCCGGCGCGGTCACCCTGGACGGCGATCTGGCGGTGATGGACCAGTTCGTCGGGCACGTGCGCGATGGGACCACGGTGCACGAACTGCTGGTGTCGGTGTCACCGGCGCCGGTGCGCGCGGCGCACTCCGACCTGGAGGCGGCCGAGGCCGCGATGATGGTCGACGACGGCGAGAAGACGCAGATGCGCTACGCGGATGCGATCGCCCGGTACGGGGACGCCGGCGGGTACGAGGCCGAGGTGGTGTGGGACCGGTGCTGCACGGCGGCGCTGGGTGTCCCCTACGAGCGGTGCCGGTGGCGCGAGGTGCGCACCCTGTCGGGCGGTGAGCAGAAACGGTTGGTGCTGGAGGCCCTGCTGCGGGGACCGGCGCCGTTGCTGCTGCTCGATGAGCCCGACAACTATCTGGACGTGCCCGGCAAGCGCTGGTTGGAGGAGGCGATCCTGGCCACCCCCAAGACGGTGCTGCTGGTCTCCCACGACCGGGAGTTGCTGAGCCGGGTGCCCGACCGGATGGTCACCCTGGAGTTGGGGGCGGCGGGGAACACGGCGTGGACGCACGGCGGCGCGTTCGGGACCTACCACGAGGCGCGTCGGGAGCGGTTCGCGCGGTTGGACGAGCTGCGCAGGCGGTGGGACGACGAGCACGCCAAGCTCAGGGCGCTGGTCGTGATGTACAAGCAGAAGGCGGCGTACAACTCCGACATGGCGTCGCGGTACCAGTCGGCGCAGACCCGGCTGCGCCGGTTCGAGGAGGAGGGGCCGCCGGAGAAGCTGCCCCGGGACCGGAACCTGCGGATACGGCTGCGCGGCGGGCGCACCGGAAAGCGCGCCCTGGTGTGCGCGGGTCTGGGGTTGACGGGGTTGATGCGCCCGTTCGACCTGGAGGTGCACTACGGGGAGCGGGTGGCGGTGCTCGGCTCCAACGGGTCGGGCAAGTCGCACTTCCTGCGGCTGCTGGCCGGGGGCGGGTCCGATCCGGAGGAGACGCCGCTGTCGGAGGAGGAGCGGGCGAAGGTGGCGCCGGTTCCGCACACGGGACGGGCCCGGTTGGGGGCTCGGGTGCTGCCGGGGTGGTTCGCGCAGACCCACGAGCACCCGGAGTTCGCGGGGAGGACGATGCTGGACATCCTGCACCGGGGCGAGGGGAGCCGGAAGGGCGTGCCCCGGGACGAGGCCGGACGGGCGCTGGACCGCTACGAGCTGGCCCGGTCGGCGGAGCAGACCTTCGACACGTTGTCGGGTGGTCAGCAGGCGCGGTTCCAGATCCTGTTGCTGGAGCTGTCGGGGGCGACGATGCTGCTGCTCGACGAGCCGACGGACAACCTGGACGTGGTGTCGGCGGAGGCGTTGGAGGCGGCGTTGGACGCCTACGAGGGGACGATCCTGGCGGTGACGCACGACCGGTGGTTCGCCAGGGGGTTCGACCGGTTCGTGGTGTTCGGGTCGGACGGGCGGGTCTACGAGGCCGATGAACCGGTATGGGACGATGGTCGGGTGCGGCGCGCCAGGTGAGGGAACCCCTCGGGTTCAACGGACCGGGAGTCGGAGGTCGACGAGGGCGGAGCACTCCGCCAGGCAGCCGCCGACGACCAGTTCTCCGCCCGGGAGGGCGTCGGGCAGGTGGAAGACGGCGTGCGTGGCGGTCTCGGCGTCGAGTTCGCGTCGGCCCGCCGCGTCCTCCACGCGCTGCTCGCTCCCGTCCTCCGCCCGGTAGGCGGTCCCCTCCAGGTCGAGGGAGAGGTCCTCGGCGGCCTCGAACTCCACCGTCACCACGAGGACGTGGTCGACGACGGAGCGGTAGGCGGTGATGAGGGTCGCGTTGACCCCCTCGGAGTCGGCGGTGACGTCCTCGCCCACGATGAGGGACGGCCCGGGGTCGGAGCCGTTGATGCGCAGACCGGTGATCAGCGTGTCGCGGCCGGTGAATCCGGTGTACTCGCCGCAGTCGGGGTCGTTGCCCAGGGCCGGGCACAGCTCGGCGCCGTCGTCGGTGCGGTTGAGCGAGGTCGGAGGGGCGGCAACGCCCCCGTCGCTCCAGGCCTGGGCGATGGAGGAGGTGTGCAGGAGGAGTTGGTGGGCGGCGGAGCCCTCCACGGTCAGGTGGAGCCCTTCGCGCACGCGGTCCGGGTCGTCGGTGGCGGCGAGCGCCTCCAGGTAACCCGTGACGGTCTCGGCGGGGGGTTCGCCGGTGGCGGGCTCGGTGGCGTCGGTGGCCGGAGCGGAGGGCGGCGGCGCGGGTTCCCCGGTGGGCGAGGGCGTGACCGCGGGGGCCTGCGGGACGACCTCCCCCTCCGGGCTCGGCGGAGCGGCCGGGGCATCGGTGATCCCGGGTTCCCGGGTGCCGCCGTCGGTGGGATCGATGCTCTCGGCACCGCCGCCGCAGCCGGCGAGGAGGAGGGCGAGGGGCAGGGTGAGGAACCTCGTCGCGACCATGTCCGCCCCTCTTCGTCGAGAACACACGACGCGGGGAGCTTATGGCCTTATGTCGTAAAAAGGGGCTTTTGCGAAGGCAAGGAGTTCACACGGAGCGATGGGGCCGTCACGTGGACGGCCCCACCGTCTCACGGACGCAGCACGACCGGGAACGCCTTGAGGCTGTTGACCGACAGGGCCGAGGCGACTTCGAGCTCCTCGTCCGGTACGGCGAGCCCGAGGTCCGGGAAGCGCTCGAAGAGCATCGGCAGGATGATCCCCGCCTCCAGACGCGACAGGGGCGCTCCCGGGCAGATGTGCGGGCCGTACCCGAAGGAGATGTGCCGCCCCTTCTCCCGGTCGGGGTCGAACACCTCCGGGTCCTCGCCGAACTCCGCGCGGTCGCGCGAGGCCGCCCCGTAGTGGGTGAGCAGCGCCTCGCCCTTCTGGATGGTCCGTCCCCCGATCTCGACGTCCTCGGTGGCGAACCGGAACATCATGAGGTTGTTGGGCGGGTCGTAGCGCAGCGTCTCCTCCACGACCGCCTCCCAGGTGACCTCGCCCCCGCGCAGCCGCTCCAACTGCTCGGGGTGCGCGAGCAGGGCGCGCACCACGTTGGTGAGGAGGTTGACGGTGGTCTCGTGCCCGGCCGCCACCACCGTCAGCAGGGTGAGGACGATCTCCGTGTCGTCGAGACCGTCACCGTCCTCGCTCGCACGGATGAGGTCGGCGGTGAAGTCGTCGTGTTCGTCGAGGGTCGCGCGCTTGCGGGCGACCAGCTCGCCGAAGTACTGGAAGAGGGTGCCGTAGATCCGAAGGTGCTCGCCCTCCTCCGTGGTGCCGGAGAACAGCTTGGCGTACATCTCGCCCAGGTTCTCGTACTCGGCCTCGGACACCCCGTACAGCTCACCGATGACGGCCATCGGCACCCGGAAGGTGAACTCCGACTTCAGGTCCAGCGTCTCGGACGCCCTGGGCTCCAGGGCGTCCAGCGCCAGGCGGGTGATGCGCTCGATGCGCGGGCGCAGCCGCTCGACCCGGCGCGCGGAGAACGGGCCGGCGGTGAGCTGTCGCAGCCGCCGGTGGGCCGCGCCGTCCAGAGCCAGCATGTTGGTGTTGTCGGTGGGGATGGTGCCCAGCAGCGGCCACCCCTCGGGGACCCGGCCCTCCTGGTAGTCGGCCCAGTGGTCGACGCTCTTGCGGAACCGCGGGTCGTTGAGCGTGGCCTTGCTCACCTCGTGGTGGGTGGTCGCCCAGGCCCGCACACCGCCGGGCAGCTCCACCCGGGTGACGGGGCCCGCCCGGTACAGGCGCTCGCGGTCGGCCTGGACGTCGTCGGGAACGGCGTGGATGAGGGGGACGCCGTCGGCCGCCTGGTGGGGGCAGGACATCAGAGCACTCCTTGGGGGGTTGCGGGGGTGAAGGTGACCGGGAGCGCGACGACGCCCCGGACCCAGGGGGAGGGCCGCCAGCGGACCTCCTCGGCGGGGACGGAGAGCTCGATGTCGGGCAACCGGTCGAGGAGCACCTCGATGGCGGTGACCGCCATCGTCTCGGCGAGTCCGCGGGCGGCGTGGGGGCAGCTGTGCTCTCCGTGGGAGAAGGACAGGTGGGCGTGGTTGACGCCGTGGCCGGCCTCGGGTGCCTCGGCCCGCAGCCGGAGGTCGTTGTTGGCGGCGGCGTAGCCGAGCAGGAGCAGGTCGCCCCGGCGGATGAGGTTCCCGCCCAGTTCCACGTCGTGGGCGGCGAAGCGGCCCGCGTTCATCTGGGAGGGCGAGTCCTCCCACAGGACCTCCACGAGGGCCTCGCGGGCACTGCTGCGGGCACCGAACAGGGAGGCGCCGAAACGGTCGTCGGTGAGCATCGACCGCAGGGCGTTGCCGATCCACTCACCAGTGGTCTGGTGGCCGCCGCCCAGGATCGCGATGAGTTCGGCGTTGAGGTCCTCGTCGCCGTACCCGACGGCGTGGTCGATCATCCGGGAGACGATGTCGGGGCCGGGGTCGGCCCGTCGGGCGGCGATCAGCCCGGTGAACACGGCGACGATGCGCCCGTGGGCGGCGACGGCGTCGGCACCGGCGTTGAACACGGTGTTCATGTCGGAGGTGACGGCGTCGCCGGTGGCGTCGTCCAGGCCGAACATCCGGCACAGCACCAGGGCGGGGATGCGCTCGGAGTACCGGGAGCGCAGGTCGACCTCTCCCGCACCGCAGAACCCGTCGATGAGGCGGTCGGCGATGCGGGAGATGAGCGTGCGCAGCTCGTGCGGGTCCGCTCCGTTGATGGCCTCGTTGACGGCGCGGGTGCGCCGCCGGTGGTCCTCCCCCTCCGCGGAGAGGAGGTTGGGCAGGGGGGCGAGCACCGGCAGCAGGGGCCAGTCCGGGGGCACCTTCTCCCAGGAGTTCCAGCGGCGGGGGTCGCGGGCGAACGTGTCGGAGTCGCCCAGGACGCGGTGCAGTTCGCGGTAGCCGATGACCAGCCAGGCCGGGACGTCCCCGTCCATGAGGACGGGCACGACCGGTCCGTGCGCGGCGCGCATCTTCCGGTAGAAGCCTTGGGGGTCGGCGTTGAAGGCGGGATCGTAGAGCCGGACCGGGGTCGTGGTGTCCACCGGGCACCTCACGTGTTCTGGGGGGCGGTTACGACGAACGGGGCGGGCCGCCCCGGCGGGGCGGCCCGATCGCCGGATCAGGGGCGCAGGAGAACGGGGAGTTCCTTGAGGCTGTTGACCACGATCGAGGGGTGATGGCCCAGTTCCCCGTCGGGGACGGCCAGTCGCAGGTCGGGGAAGCGATCGAAGAGCATCGGGAGGGCGATCCGCCCCTCCATGCGGGCCAGCGGCGCTCCGGGGCACACGTGCGGGCCGTATCCGAAGGACATGTGGCGGCCCTGGGAGCGGGTGAGGTCGAAGGTGTCGGGGCGGGGGTCCTCGCCGTGCTCGGCGCGGTCGAGGCCGATCGCCCCGTAGGAGGTCATCAGGGCCTCGCCCTTGGCGATGACGACCCCGCCGACCTCGACGTCCTCGGTGGCGAACCGGAAGATGAAGTTGGAGGTGGGCGGGTCGAAGCGCAGGGTCTCCTCCACCACGGCGTCCCAGTCGACCTCGCCCTTCCTCACCAGCTCGAACTGGTCGGGGTGGGCGAGCAGGGCGCGCACCGCGTTGCACAGCAGGTTGACGGTGGTCTCGTGGCCGGCGGCCACCACCACCTGGAGGGTGCCGCGCACCTCCAGGTCGCTGAGGGAGTCGCCGTCCTCGCCCGTGTCGAGCAGTGCGGTGGTGAGGTCGTCACCGGGGTTCGCGCGCTTGGCGGCGATCATGTCGTCGTAGTAGCGCTCCAGGGTCGCGTAGGTCTCCAGGAACTCCTCGGGCGCGGTGACCGAGCTGAAGAACTTCACGTACAGGTCGCGCAGAACGCCGTGCTCGTCCTCGGGCACGCCGTACAGTTCGCCGATGACGCTCATGGGGAGCTTGAAGGCGAACTCGGCCTTGAGGTCGAGCGGCGCGTCGGCCCGGGGCTCCAGGGAGTCGAGGAGTCCGCGGGTGATCTCCTCGACGCGGGGGCGCAGCCGCTCGACGCGGCGGGCGGAGAACGCCTTCGCGGTGAGCAGGCGCAGGCGCCTGTGCTCGGCGCCGTCGGTGCCCAGCAGGTTGGTGGGGGTGGGCGGGATGGTGCTCAGCAGCGGCCAGGTGTGGGGGATCCGGCCCTCCTGGAAGTCCGCCCAGTGGGCGATGTCCTTGACCAGCCGGGGGTCGGTGAGCAGGGCGCGGGCCTCTTCGTGGTGGGTGACCGACCAGGCGTTCACGCCGCCGGGCAGTTCCACCCGGGTCAGGGGACCCGCGGCGTGGAGGGTCTCCCGTTCGGCGCGCAGGTCGGTCACGTAGGGGTCCAGGACCACGGCGGCGGGGGAACCGTGGGGCACGGGGCAGGGCATGCAGACTCCTCGTCGAGGGTGCGGGGGTAGGGGGCGCCGCGGTCGCGGGGAGGGCGCCCCGGGCTCAGAGGGGAGGGAGGTGGAGCGGAGGCGCGGAGGAGAAGACGACCGGCAGGCCGGTGACCCCGCGCATCCACGGTGAGGGTCGCCAGCGGAGTTCTCCGGCCGGGACGGACAGTTCGAGATCGGGCAGGCGGTCCAGGAGGACCTCGACGGCGGTGACCGCGATGATCTCGGCCATCTCCCTGGCCGAGTGGGGGCACCGGTGGTCTCCGTGGGAGAAGGACAGGTGGGAACGGTTGGCCTGGTGTCCGCCGGGGGCGCGGTGCAGGGCAGGGTCGCGGTTGGCCCCGGCCAGGCCGAGCAGGATCAGGTCTCCGGTACGGACGCGGCGCCCGCCCAGGTCCACGTCGTGGGCGGCGAACCGGCCCGCGTAGATCTGGGTGGGGGTGTCCTCCCACAGCACCTCGTTGAGTGCTTCGGAGACGCTGAGGCGGGAACCGGACAGGGAGGCGCCGAAACGGTCGTCGGTGAGCATCAGCCGCAGCGCGTTGCCGATCCACTCCCCCGTGGGCTGGTGGCCGCCGCCCAGCAGCACGATGAGTTCGGGGATCAGCTCCTCGTCGGTGAACTCCTCCCGATGGCCGATGAGGTGGGAGACGACATCCGGCCCGGGTGCGGCCCGGCGTGCGGCGACCAGGGCGGTCATCTCCGCCAGGAGGGTGCCCTGGGCGGCCATGGAGTCCGGCCCGCCGTCGAGCATGGTGGTCATGACCGTGGCCAGGGCGCCGCCGTGCTCCTCCTCCAGGCCGTACGCCCAGGCCAGGACCAGGGCGGGCAGGCGGGAGGAGTAGGCGGCGCGCAGGTCGGCGGAGCCCGCGGCGCAGAAACCGTCGATGAGGCGGTCGGCGAAGCGGGTGGTCACGGTGCGCAGTTCGTGCTGGTCGATGGCGGCCAGGGCCTCGGCGATCGCGCCGGCGCGGCGCCGGTGCTCGTCACCCTCGGCGTTGAGCACCGTGGGCATCGGCATCACCAGGGGCATGAGGGGCCAGTCCGGGGGGACCCGGTCCCAGGCGTTCCAGCGGCGCGAATCGCGGGCGAACGTGTCCGGACGGGTGAGCACGTCCTGGAGTTCGCGGTAGCCGATGACCAGCCAGGCGGGGACGTCCCCCTCCAGGAGCACCGGGATGACGGGACCGTGTTCGCAGCGCAGGCGGTCGTAGAGACCACCGCCGCCCGCGCCGATGTCGGGGCCGTGGAGGACGACGGGTTCCGTGCTCATCGGGCGGCCTCGGCGACCAGGGAGCGGACGTGTTCGATCAGGGCGATGAGGACGCCCTTGGCGGAGGTCCGGTCGCGGGCGTCGCAGCGCAGCAGGGGCACCGCGGGGTCCAGGTCCAGGGCGGCGCGGATGTCCTCCAGTCGGTGGTCGCCCTCGCCGAAGTCGTTGTGGGCGACGACGAACGGGGTGCGCTGGGCCTCCAGGTGGTCGATCGCGTAGAAGGAGTCGCCCAGTCGGCGGGTGTCGACCAGGACGACCGCGCCCAGGGCCCCGCTGAACAGGCGGTCCCACAGGAACCAGAAGCGCTGCTGGCCGGGGGCTCCGAACAGGTACAGGACCGAGGTGGCGTCCAGGGTGATGCGACCGAAGTCGAAGGCGACGGTGGTGGTGTGCTTGTCCTCCACACCGTTCAGGTCGTCGATGCCGTCGCCGGCCCGGGTCATCGTCTCCTCGGTGTTGAGGGGGCGGATCTCGCTGACCGAGCGCACCAGGGTGGTCTTGCCGACCCCGAACCCGCCGACGACGGCGATCTTCAGGGCCTGGTCGACGGTCGGGGGCAGGGGCCGGACCGGGTCCGCGGTGGGTTCAGAGGTTGTGGAGTGCAACGAGGACCTTCTCCAACACGTCCGGGGAGGCGAGGGGATGGGCGGGCGAGGGGGCGGGCCGGGGGTGGCGCGCCGTGATCCGTCCGGTGTCCAGCAGGTCGGTGAGCAGGATGCGGGTCACCGTCAAGGGGAGGCCGAGGTGCGCGGAGACCTCCACCACCGCCATGGGTCCGCGGCACGTCCGCAGGATCGCGGCGTGCTCGGACTGCATGTCGGGGGTGGGTTCGCTCTCGGCGACGACGAGGGTGACCGCGTCCAGGGACTCGTCGGCACCGTCGCTGCGCCCGGAGGTGATGACGTAGAGGCGGTCGGGCGTCTCGTGGCGGTGGGAGCGGGTCATACCGTTCCGGTGGTGGCCCGGGGCGGGGTGGACAGGTGCTCGCCCAGCTGCTCGACCAGTTCGTTCATGTTGTGGCCGACCAGTCCGGGGTCGGCCTCGTCGGAGGTGATGACGGCCAGGTGGGCGCCGGCACCGGCCTCGACGATGAACAGCAGTCCACCGTAGAACTCGGCCATGGCCTGACGGACACCGCCGCCGCCGTTGCCGAACTCCACCGAGGCGCTGTGGGCCAGGCTCTGCACCCCGGCGGCGATGGCGGCGAGATGGTCGGCGCTGTCGGCTTTCAGGCTCGGGGTATGGCACAACTTGAGGCCGTCACGGGAGAGCACGAGGGCGTGCCGGGTGCCCGGTGTGCGCTCCAGGAGTCCTTCGAGCAGCCAGGTCGATCGTGCGAGGTCCATCATGCGTCCTTCGGTGTTCCGTTCTGGTCCTGGCCGCGCACCGCCGCACGGAACGCCCCGAAGCCGCGGGGCGAGGTGGGCGGTCCGCTGTCCTCGACGGGGCGGGGCGCGGTGGCCTGGGCCGCCGCCAGGGTCTGCCCCCGGCGGCGTTGGGGCAGGCCGGTGTCCGGGTCGGTGGCGTTGTCCGGAGCGTTGTCCGGGGCAGCGGCCCGGACGGGTTCCGAGTCGGCCGCGGCGACCGGTCCCGGCCGCGCGGCCGGGACGGGTGCCGTGGGCAGGGGCTTGATGAGCTTGTTCGGGAGCAGCAGGACGACGGCGGTACCGCCGCGCGATGAGGAGCGGAAGGAGACCGACAGGTCGTAGCGGCGGGCGATGCGGCCGACCACGGACAGGCCCAGGCGACTGCCGGAGATGGTGGTGATGTCGGCGTCGCCGGAGACGCCCTCGCGGGCGCGGCGCAGCGCCTCCTCACCCATGACCAGGCCGCTGTCCTCGATCATGATCGCGATGCCGGCCTGGACCTCCTCCACGTGGACGTGGACCTCGGAGGTGGGCGGGGAGAACTTGGCGGCGTTGTCGAGGAGTTCGGCGACGGCGTGGATGACGCCCTCCGCGGCGAATCCGGCGATGGCCTGACGGGGCACGTTGTGCAGGCGCACCCGCCGGTAGGCGCCGATGCGGGCCATGGCTCCGCGCAGGATGCTCTCGACGCCGATGGCCCGGCTCCAGCGGCGACCCGAGCGGGCCCCGGTGAGGACGGCGATGCTGTCGGCGATGCGCCCGGCCTGGGCCGTGCTGTGGTCCAGGTGCATGAGGTCGCCCAGGATCCCGGAGTCGGTGTCCCCGTCGCCGTACCGCTCCTGCATGCGCCGCAGGTCGGCGAGCATCGTGGTGGTGAGGGCCTGCATGCGTCCGGCGGCGGTGGCGCAGGCGACCATGGCGGCCGACCGGCGGCGTTCGGCGGTGGCGATCTCGACGGCGACGGCACGGACGACGTTCCGCCGGGCGGTGTCCTCGGGCAGCGGGATGCGGTGCAGGGCGGTCTCGGCGGAGTCGCCCTCGCGCAGACGCTCGACCAGGCGCGGCAGGTGATCGCGGGCCAGGGACTCGGTGCTGACGCGCAGCTCGTCGAGTTCGGCGCGCAGGACGCGGACCGCGCGGTCGCGCCGGTCCAGGAACAGGGCGAGGACCAGGACCAGGAGAAGGGCGAGGGCACCGACGCCCAGGGCCCAGGGGTGCCGTGCGTCGGGGAACACCAGGAGGGTCCCGCCCCAGAGGACGAGCAGCACCGCCGGGAGGTGGGCCCAGCGGGGTGATGAGAGCGGCGGGGAGCCCGCGTCTCGGGGGGTGGTGGTAGTCATGTCTCACGTCCGACTGCGGAATATCCCCTGGTCGTTCCGGTGGCCACACCGGTCGGACCGAAGGGGTGGGGGGTCAGGCGCGCACCGAATACGAGAAGGGACGCTTTTCCGCAACGCGTTCTTTTCGACGCACAGCGAGTCAACATATCACCAGATTCACACAAAGGGTATTGCGGAACGGCGAACAGGTGAATGCACCGAGCCCGATCCGCTTTTCGCCCTCCTGGGGAACCGCGCTGAACTGCGGGAACGGTGTTCCGCGAGTGACGCTGCCGGGGCCGGGCGGCGTCCGACCGGGGGCGGTGGCCGGTCGGACGCCGGTGGAGGGTCAGGAGGAGGGACCGTCGAGCAGGCCGCACTTCTTCAGGGCGTCACGGTAGTCGGACGCCGGCCAGGCGGAGACGTGCCCCCAGAGCGAGGTCTCGGGGATCACGCGTCCGGCGTGGGCCAGGGCGCGGGCGGCCCGCTCGATGTCGCCCGCGTAGTAGAGGAAGGCGCCGAACAGGTGCGCGACGTTCGCGTGTTCGGGGTCGGAGGTGACGTCCCCCGCCAGCCACTGGTCGGCGGCCTGCGTCAGTTCGCCGCGGATGCCGGGGTCGGAGAGGTACGCCTCGACGAAACCCTTGACGTCGCCGTAGGTCTGGAACTCGTCGCTGCCGCTGATGAGCAGCATGATGTGCTCCTTGTGGGCCGCGGGCAGCAACCCCAGGCACGCGTCGCCGGGGCCGGACAGGGAGGCGTTCTCCCGGGCGAAGGCGAACATCTCCTCGTGGGAGCCCTGCCACTTCTCGCACAGGACCTGGAGCCGGGAGTAGCGGCCGCGGTGATGCCAGGAGTCCCGGGCGCACAGCTCCAGCCAGACGCGGTCGAGCTCCTCTCGACGGACCTGCATGCCCAGGCCGTACCACTGGAGGTTGTTCCAGGGGCGGGGGTCCTCGGGAGCGAGTTCGGCCGCCCGGGTCAGGGGCCGGACCGCCGGTTCGAGGAGTTCGAAGAAGCGACGGAAGCGGTCCTCTCCCACCCCGGAGGCCCAGCCCGAGCCACGGGCCTCCCAGGAGGCCTTGAGGCGGGTGGTCCCGCCCAGCAGGAGAAGGAGGGGGTCGTCGTCGCCGTAACGGTCCTCCAGGGCGGACAGGTGGGGGAGGCACGCGTCGGAGAGCACGTGCAGGCGCAGATCCGCCCGAGGGGGGTCGTCGATGTCCAGGAGTTCGCGGGCCTTGGCGAGATCGCCCGCGCGGACGGCGGGCAGCGCCGCGGCCAGATCCTGATCGCGCCAGATGTCACCGAAGGTGATACCCGCCTTCTTGACCTGGCGTTCCGCGATTTTCTCAACGCTCTTCTCAAGGAGCTTCAGTAGAACCACAGAGAAGTTATACCGGACATGACACCACCTTCTTCACGTTTTTCATATCAATAACGAAACATGCTAAAAGCGATCATGTACCCAAAAAGGGATCAGTCTTCATCGATCGGATACGGAACGTCACCGGAAGGTTTTTCCACACTCCGTGCCGACCCCGGGGTGTGCGCCCGGAGGAGAGAGGGAAGGAGTGCCACAGGTCACACGCACGGCATCGCGTCGGTCGGCTCCACGGCGATCCGTCGGGCCCGCGGGGATCCGTCCCGTGGTTCGAGCACGGACGCAGGGGAATCTTGACGTATACGCGCGTGTTACACCCCGCGAGACCGCACAAGCGCCTGGGAGGCACCCACACGATGGCCGAGCGAGCACTGCGCGGCACCCGACTCGGGGCGACGAGCTACGAGAACGACCGCAACACCGACCTGGCTCCGCGGCAGGAGGTCACCTACGACTGCACCCGGGGTCACCGCTTCTCGGTCACCTTCGCGACCGAGGCCGAGATCCCCGTGGAGTGGGAGTGCCGCTTCTGCGGCGACCGGGCCCTGCGCCGCGACGGCTCCGGCGAGGAGCCCAAGACCGCCAAGCCGACGCGCACCCACTGGGACATGCTGCTGGAGCGCCGGAGCATGGAGGACCTGGAAGAGGTCCTCGCCGAGCGTCTGGAAGTGCTCCGCGCCCGCCGTCGCGAGGAGGCGGCGAAGGTGGAGGAGATCGCCAAGCAGCGGCAGAGCGCCTGACGCCGCGCGCATCGGGGGGCGGTGGACACGATCCGTGTCCACCGCCCCTTCGTCGTCTCCGGACCCCTACCCCAAGTGGCCGAACGGGTCGTGGGTGGAGCCCACCAGCTCCTTGACCGACTCGATGACCCGCGTGGGGCGGTAGGGGAACTGCTCGGCGGTGTCCCGATCGGAGATGCCCGACAGCACCAGGACCGTTTGCAGGCCGGCCTCCAGTCCGCTGAGCACGTCGGTGTCCATCCGGTCGCCGACCATCAGCGTGTTCTCCGAGTGGGCGCCGATCCGGCGCAGGGCCGAGCGCATCATGAGCGGGTTGGGCTTGCCCACGAAGTAGGGGCGCCGACCGGTGGCCTTCTCGATGAGCGCCGCGACCGCGCCGGTGGCGGGCAGCGGCCCCTCCGCGCTGGGGCCGGTCTCGTCCGGGTTGGTGGCGATGAACCGGGCCCCGGCGCGGACCAGGCGGATCGCCCGGGTGATGGCCTCGAAGCTGTAGGTCCGGGTCTCCCCCAGCACCACGTAGTCGGGGTTCCGCTCGGTCATGACGTAGCCGACGTTGTGCAGCGCGGTGGTCAGACCGGACTCGCCCACCACGTAGGCCGACCCGTTGGGGCGCTGGGTCTGGAGGAACTGGGCGGTCGCCAGGGCCGAGGTCCAGATGGACTCCTCGGGGATGTCCAGTCCCGTGTTGAGCAACCGGGCCCGTAGGTCGCGCGGGGTGTAGATGGAGTTGTTGGTCAACACCATGAACGGGGTGCCGTGCTCGCGCAGCTCGGAGATGAGCTCGTCGGCGCCCGGGACGAGGTGCTCCTCACGGACGAGAACGCCGTCCATGTCGAAAAGGTAGTTCCATTCGTTGCTCACGTGCCCCATTGTGCCCACAACGAGGCGGAACACGCCATTCCTACTCCCGGGTAGTCGATACTCCTCACACCGGGGGACCTGCGGGCCCTCCCCGACCGGCACCGCGCCGAGGCGCTCCCGGGCCGCCTGCGCGACTCGGCCGGTGGCCGGACCGGGACGGCGGGGTCACACGGGCGGCCAGGGCACCGCCGGCCAGTCCGGGGCCGGGTAGGGGTGGATGCGGTGCCCGATGAGCAGGTCGACCCGGGCGTGCACCGCGTAGACCTCCGGGCCGGTGAGGTGGCGGTCCAGTTCACGGGCGACCGTGCTGTCCGGGTCGGCCATCAGGTCGCGCAGCCTCTCCAGCCCGGCCATCGCCTCGTCGGGCAGCGGCGACCCCTGCCACTGCCACAGCACCGTGCGCAGTTTGTAGTCCTCGGCGAAGGACACCCCGTGATCGCAGCCGTACAGATGTCCCTGCGGGGTGGGCAGCAGGTGGCCGATCTTGCGATCGGAGTTGTTGATGACCGCGTCGAAGACGGCCATACGGCGCAGGGCCGCGTTGTCGGTCTCCCGGGACAGGGCGACCAGGTCCACGGTGGTGTCGCCGTGCACCCACAGCTGGGCCATGCCCTCGCCGAAGGGCCCGTCGCGGTGGACGGTGGGCGGGACGACGGCCCAGCCCAGCGCCTCGGAGACGGCGTGGGCGGCGACCTCCCGGCCGGCCAGGGTGCCGTCGGGGAAGTCCCACAGGGGCCGCTCCCCGGCCACGGGTTTGTACACGCAGGCCGCCGAACGGGATCCGTCGGAAACGGTGCAGTACAGGGTGGCGTTGGAGGCGGCGGTGAGCCGCCCCTCGACGGTGATCCCACCGGTGCGCAGCAGGTCGAGTCCCTCGGCGGGGGTCAGCCCCTCGAAGGGTCCCTCGATGGCGGTGTCGTCGTGCGTCAAGGCCGGATCAGACCAGACGGTCGGGGCGGTAGCCGTTCTGGCGTACGCAGATGTGCCCGGCCGGGTCCAGGGGGCGACCGCACAGCGGACAGTCGGGCCGACCGGCGGCGACCACCTTCAGGGCCCGGCCGGCGAAGGCCCGGGCCTCCCCGGGTGTGAGGTAGACGCGCAGGACGTCGCGGTGCGGCGGCCCCTCCTCGGTGAACACTTCGAGTTCGTTCTCGTCGTCGACGAGGTCCTCGCCGGCGCCCTCGTCGATCTCCTGGGCCTCCACGATGACGCGGGCGGCCTCGGCGTCCCAGGCCAGGGCCAGGGTGCCGACGCGGAAGTCCTGCTCGATGGGCTGTTCGAGGGGGCCGTCGTCCTCGGGGACGGTCGTATCCCCCGGGGGCGCGCCGAAGCGTCGGTGCACCTCTTCCAGTAGCTCCTCGATTCGGGTCGCCAGCGCCTCGACCTGTGCCTTCTCAAGGACGACGCTGGTGATGCGGCCCTCCCCCACCGCTTGGAGGAAGAAGGTGCGCTCTCCCGGCTGGCCCACGGTCCCGGTGATGAACCGCTCCGGCGGATTGAACTGAAAGACGGGCATGCCTAGAACCTTAAGGGATGTCGGTGACGCTGTGTTCGGCACCGGCTCCACCGCCCACCGCCGCGTCTCCGGTGGCCTCGGCGGAGGTGGGCAGGACGGGGCCGGGGCCCTTCCCCGTGTCGTTGAGGACGTTGAGGAAGGGGCGGGTGCGCGTGTAGGTGATGGAGGTGACCGAGCAGGGGTCCACCCGCAGTCGTTGGAACAGGTCCAGGTGCAGGCCCAGGGCGTCGGCGACGATGGCCTTGATGATGTCGCCATGGCTGCACACCACGTACACCGGGGGCGCGTCGGCGGGGGTGAGCAGCAACCGGGAGTTCCAGTCGCGGACGGCCTCGACCGCGCGCGCGGAGGCGGCGGCCAGCGCCTCTCCGCCGGGGAAGCGGACGGCGGCCGGATGGTCCTGCACGACCCGCCACAGGGGCTCGTGGGCCAGGTCGGTCAGGGCCCGGCCGGTCCATGAGCCGTAGTCGCACTCGATGAGCCGGTCGTCGGTGGTGATGGGGACGCCGAGGACCTCGGCGACGGCCTCGGCGGTCTCCCGGCAGCGTTCCAGCGGGCTGGAGAGCAGGGCGGCGGGACGCACCCCGGACAGCCGAACGGCCAGGTGGGCGGCCTGGGCGCGACCGGTGTCGTTGAGGTGGACCCCCGGGGCGCGACCGGCCAGTCGGGGCCCGGTGGCGTCGGTCATCCCGTGCCGGACGAGGATGAGGGTGACCGCCTGTGGAAGGGTGTCCTGGGATGGTGGTGTCGCCATGGCCCCAGCCTAGAGCGGTGTCGCCCGCACCGCCCACGTCCTCTCCCGCGCGGCGGCCGGAACGCGCACGGGCCGGCCCCCGGGAGGGGCCGGCCCGTGACGGGGCGAGGGGGTCAGCCGACCCCGGCGCCGCCCTGCGGGTCCAGGACGCCGGAGAAGACGAGCACGAGGATCAGGACACCGAGCGCGACGCGGTAGTACACGAACGGCATGAAGCTGTGCGTGGAGATGAACCTCATCAACCAGGCGATGACGACGTAGCCGACCACGAACGCCACGATGGTGCCGACGATGGTGGCGCCCCAGCCGGCGTACTCGCCGCCGCCGATGTCGAGCATCTTGTACAGGCCGGAGGCGAACACCGCGGGCAGGGCGATGAGGAACGCGAACTCGGCGGCGGCCGGGCGGGTGAAGCCCAGCAGCCGGCCACCGGTGATGGTGGCGCCCGACCGGGAGACGCCCGGGATCAGGGCCAGCGTCTGGAACAGGCCGAACGCGATGCCGCGCCCCAGGGTGAGGTCCTCCAGTTCGCGCTCGCGGCGGGCGAAGTGGTCCACCGCGCCCAGGATGAGGCCGAAGACGATGAGGGTCAGCGCGATGAGGCGCAGATCCCGGAAGGTGCTGTCGATCTGGTCTTCCAGGAGCAGGCCCAGGACGCCGATGGGGATGGTGGCCAGGATGATGTACCAGCCCATGCGGGCGTTGATGTCACCGCGCAGGTCGCGGTCGACCAGGGAGCGCGACCAGGTGGAGGTGACCGCCCAGATCCTCTTCCGGAAGTAGACCACCACCGCGAGTTCGGTGCCGATCTGGCTGACGGCGGTGAAGGCCGCGCCGGGGTCGGGCCATTGGAAGAAGGCCGCGAACACGCGCAGGTGGGCGCTGGAGGACACGGGCAGGAACTCGGTGAGTCCCTGGATGAGGCCGAGAACGACCGCCTCGAAGATGGACACTCGGTTTCGGGCTTTCGTGAAGGTCCGGCGCGGAGGGGGCGCCGGAGCACCGCTGGGGATCTCCCTCTGAGGACCGGGGGCGGGGGCCTCGGGGATCGCGTCCCGGCCGGATGGAACCGGTCCGGGCCGCACTGACGGCGTGGTGAACGTCCCCGGTCAGGGCTTCGACGAGGATACGCCGTGAGGATGTACGTCGGGACGACTTCGCATGAACACGGTACTCTCCGCCGCATGGAACAGCGACAGGTGGGCAGATCGGGACTCTGGGTGTCCCGCACCGCCCTCGGCACGATGACCTGGGGCAAGGACACCTCCGAGGAGGAGGCCGGGCAGCAGCTCACCGCGTTCGCGGACGCGGGCGGCACGCTCGTGGACACCGCGGACATCTACACCGGCGGGCAGAGCGAGCGGATCCTGGGGCGGCTGCTGCGCTCCTCGGTGCGCCGCGAGGACATGGTGGTGGCCACCAAGAGCGGGCACACCCCCGAGGGCTACCGACCGGTGGACGCCTCGCGCCGGCACCTGCTGGCCTCCCTGGACGCGTCGCTGCGCAGGTTGCAGACCGACTACGTGGACCTGTGGCAACTGCACGTGTTCGATCCGGTGACGCCGCCGGAGGAGACCCTGGCGGCGATGGAGGCCGCGGTGACCGCCGGCAAGGCCCGCTACGTGGGGACCGGCAACCTGGACGCGTGGCAGTTCGCGACGTTGGCGACCTGGCAGCGGGCCAGGCCGGGGCGGGTGCCGCTGGTGAGTGTGGGCGCGGAGTACTCACTGCTCAACCGGGGTCCGGACCGGGATCTGTTGCCGGCCGCGACCGCCGCGGAGGCACACCTGATCGCGTGGGCGCCATTGGGTCGGGGGGTGCTCAGCGCCAAGTACCGCACCGGCACACCGGCGAACTCGCGCGCGGCCTTCCCGCACATGGCGTCGTACGTGGAGCCGTACCTGGACGATCGCAGCCGGCGGGTCGTGGAGTCGGTGTGCACCGCCGCGGAGGGCCTGGGCGTGTCTCCCCTGGCGGTGGCGCTGAGCTGGGCGCGCGACCAGGAGGGGGTGGCGGCGGCCGTGGTGGGGCCGCGCACCCTGGCACAGTTGGAGGAGGTCCTGGGCGTGGAGGGCGTGGAGCTGCCCTCGGAGATCCGGGACGCCCTGGACGACGCGACGTCCGGGGGCGGTCGCTGACCCCGTGGCCGAGCGTGGCCCGGAGCGACGAGGACGGGCCCGCCGGCCACCCCGTGTCCGTCGCGTGCTCCGGGTCCGGGGAGCCCGCCCGGGCGGCGCCGGCCGAGCGCTGTTCCGCGCCTCCGCCCGGCAGGCCGCCGGCGCCATCCGACGGGCCGCGCCGGAACCGGTGCGCCGCCGTGCGCGGTGGTCGGCCCCGCGCCGCCGCCCCCGCCCCTGGCGGACCTCGTCCACGGTCCGCCACCGGACGTCGTCACCTCTCGATAGGCTGCCGGGGAACGACGCACGCGCGAACGAGGGGGACCGGCCGAGGTGTCCGAGGCAGTCGAACAGGTCAGTGCCGTCCTGGACGGAATGGGCGCGCCGCGCGCCCTGGCCCCGCGGTTGCTGGCCGCCTTGGGCCCGACCGCCGCCACCGACCTCACCGCCGACCCGTGGCTGCTGCTGCGGTTGCCGCAGGTGACCGTCGAACAGACCGATTTCTGCGCCCGTCGGGCCCTGGGTGAGCGGGCCCACCCTGACGACCCGCGCCGGACGGCCGCGCTGACCGAGCACACGCTGCGCACCGCCGCCGCGCGCGGGCACACCGCCGTGGAGGAGAAACGGCTGGCCTCACTGGTGGGGCGGCTGGGGGTGAACGCCCCCGCGCAGGCCTTGGAGGCCGCGGTGGCCGGAGGCGCCGTGGCGGTGTTCGAGAGCACCGACGACTCCGACGACGACTTCGACTTCGCCGAGGACGGGGTGCCGGACCTGCCCGACCCCGACCGGTTCTACGCGCTCACGGACCTCGGCCACGCGGAGCAGCGGCTGGGAGAACAGCTGGTGCGGTTGATCTCCGCCAACGACCCGATCATGGACTCGGCCACGGCGGCCGAGACCGTCGACGCCGCCTGCGGCAAGGGCGGTTTCACCGTCTCGGAGCACACCCGGGCGGCGCTGGTCACGGTCGCCCTGCGCCCGGTGACGGTGCTGTGGCACGGGCCCGGCGACAGCGCCGAGACGGCGCGCGCCCTGGCGTGCCTGGCCGCGATCGCCGACGAGAGCCAGGTGGGGATCACGGTGGTGGCGCCCACCGCGCAGGCTGCCGCCGCCGTGGCGGCCGACCTGGCCGAGGTCGGTCAGGGGGACCCCGGGACGCGCGTGCTCTCCCTCGCCGGCGCCGTGCGGGAGGGACCCCTGACCTCGGGCCTGGTCGTGCTGTGCGAGTCGATGGCGGTGGGCGTGACCCGCGCGGCGGCGCTCGCCTCGCTGTGCTCCGACGGCGCGCACCTGGTACTGCTCGCCGACCCCCGCCAGGCCCCGTCCGCCACCCCCGGCCGGGTCGCGGAGGACATCGTCCGCTCCCGTACCGCGCACACCGCCGAGGTCGCCTCCCCCGAGGAGGAGGCCGGCCCGGGGCCCATCGCCGCGCTGGCGCTGGCGGTGTCCGAGGGGGAGGTCCCCCACGTGGACGCGCCCGGCCGCGAGGTGGTGCGGGTCCCGGCCGCCTCGGCGGAGGAGGCCGCCCACCGGGTCGTGCAGCTGGTGACCGACTCCATCCCCCGGGCGTTGGGCGTCCCGGCCGAGGAGGTGCGCGTGGTCGCGGCCCGCGAGGACGGGCCGGCCGGGGCCCGCGCGCTCAACGTCGCCTGCAAGGAGCGGCTGAACCCGGGTCCGGGCGCCCTGGGCGGGTTCGACCCGGGGGACGCGGTGCTGCTGGTCGCCGAAGGGCCGGGGTTCGGTCCGGGTGACACCGGTGTGCTGCGCGGCCCGGTCGAGGGCGGGGTCGAGGTGGAGCTGACCGGCGGCGCGAAGGTCACCGTCACCGACCCGGCGGCGCTGCGCCCGGGCTGGGCGCTCACCGTGGCCGCCGCCCACGGCGGCCGGTGGCCGGCCGTGGTGGGGGTGTTCCCTCCCGGGGTCCCGGTCTCCCGACCCCAGGTGTACACGGTGCTGACCCGGGCGGTCCGTCACGTGTCCCTGGTGGACGCCACCGACGGCGCGTTGGAGACGGGCGTGCGCGAGACCACCGCCCCCGAACGCGTCACCCGCCTCGTCCGCGTCCTGCGCGAGGGCTGAGCCGGGGACGACCGTGCGGCTCCCCAACGGGGTCCGGGACACCGCCGGCCACCCGGTCCTCCCGCACCCGGAGGAGCGGGCGCGGGAGGACACCCGGTACCGCTCCTAGGTGAGGTGCTTCTCGATGAGGTCGACGATCGCCGGGTCGGAGGGCGGCGTCGTGGGGCGGAAACGGTGGACCTCGCCGTCGGGCATGACCAGGAACTTCTCGAAGTTCCACTTGACCTTGCCCGCCTTGCCCTCGGCGTCGGGGGTACGGGTGAGCTCTTCGTAGAGGGGGTGGCGGCCCTTGCCGTTGACCTTGGTCTTGCTCATCATCGGGAAGGTCACGCCCCAGGTCATCGAGCAGTACTCGGCGATCTTGTCATCGTCGCCGAACTCTTGGAGGAACTGGTTGCTGGGGAAGCCCAGGACGGTGAACCCGCGCTCGCCGTAGGTCTTCTGCAACTCCTCCAACTGCCCGTACTGGGGGGTGAGCCCGCAGCGGGAGGCCACGTTCACCACCAGGCGGACCCGGCCCGCCCACTCCCCGAACGTCGTCTCGCGTCCGTCGATCAATGTCACCGGGATGTCGTCCAGCACCGTCATGTCTCTCCTTCTCGTCGGCCTGCCTTTCGCGCCTGCCTCCAGAGTGTCAGAGCCCGTCGGCGCGTTCTCACCGGCCTCTCGCCCGGGAGGCGTACCGTGCCGCACGGCACGATCGGGGCAGGAGCGGCCGATGGCGCGCCCACCCACCGGGGTCGAGGGGCCCGGGTCCTGATAGTCGAGGACGAACACGACATCCTGGAGTTGCTCACGGCGTCGCTGGAGCTGAGCGGGTTCAAGTCCCGTCACTCACCCCACTGGCGAAAGCCCCTGAACAGCGGAAACGCAATGTGGTCAGGGGCTTTCGCGTTCCCGGGGGTGCACCGGCGGGTGCACGGGGGCAGAAGCTCCGCCCGGTGAGTGTGCACCGCCCATCCCGTCACTCACGCTTCACCGCCCGGTTGGCACCCCCGCTGGACCTTGTGGTTCGCAAGGAATCACCACACCGGCCTGCGCCCCGACCCGTAGAGGGCCCCGGGCGAGACCGAGGTCGCAGGGCCGGGTATGTGGCCTGGTTCGACCAACGCCGCCGACAGAGCGAAATCGGACCGGTCCCGTCGGCGGAGTTCGAGGACGGCCGCTAACAACAGCGCTTCGGCACCGGAACAGGGCAGAGCAGCAAAAGCGCCGAAGAAGGCCGAGGCGGCACCGATCACGCTGGTATCTTTCCAGGGCAGCCGCTGTCCACCGCGGCCTGAGAGCGGCCTACGGCAGGCATGGGGCCCGCCCGTCTTCGCGTTCGGCTGCCAGGAGCACTCCCCTGGCCCGTACAAGAGACGAATCCGACCAGGAACCACGCTTCTACGGTCCGGACAACTCCTTGTTCACCGCCGACGCCGCAGCCATCCGGTCCCAGCCACCACGGCCACCAGGACGACCCCCCGCCGACAAGAGGTGTCCCGATGTCCTTCCAGACCGCCCGCACCGTCGAGGAGATGCTCACCACCGTCCACAAGCGCGAGTACCTGATGCCCGCGATCCAGCGCGAGTTCGTTTGGAGCGCCGATCAGATCACCAAGCTCGTCGACAGTTTGATGCGCGGCTACCCCGTCGGCTCATTCTTGCTGTGGGAGGTCAGCCCCGAGACAGCGAAGACGTACACCTTCTACGAGTTCCTGACGAACTACCACGAGCGCGACAAGCCCCACGCCGACAGGGCCACCCTCCCTCACGGCAGCGGCACCACAGCCGTTCTCGACGGGCAACAGCGCCTCACCTCCCTGAACATCGCGCTGTACGGCAGCTTCGCGGAGAAGAAGAAGTACGCCTGGTGGAACAGTCCCGACGCGTTCCCGGTCAAGCGCCTTTATCTCAACCTGGTCGACGCTCCCGAGGACGAGGAGCTCGGGGCCAAGTACGATCTGCGCTTCCTGACCGATGATGGCGCCGCACCCGAGCAAGGCGAGCCGCACAAGTGGTTCCGTGTCGGGGCGGTGCTCGACCTCGCCAATGGCGGACCCGCGATCATGCAGGAACTGGAGCGGCGGAGCATCCCCCCGTCAAGCGAGGCGTACCAGCGGCTGTACGACCTCTATGAGGCGGTGCGAGTGCACAAGCCGATGAACTACTTCCTGGTCACCGACCAGGACCCCGACAAGGTGCTGGAGATCTTCGTCCGGGTCAACAGCGGCGGCACCACCCTGTCCTACTCCGACCTGCTGATGTCGATGGCCACGAACCAGTGGAAGGAGCTCGACGCCCGCGAGGAGGTCCGCTCACTGGTGGGTGAGATCAACGGCAACGCCGGACGGCAGTTCTCCTTTTCCAAGGACACGGTGTTGAAGACCGCGTTGACCATCGCCGCCGTTGACGTGAAGTTCAAGGTCACCAACTTCACCCAGGCCAACATGGCGAAGGTGGAGGCGGCCTGGCCCCAGACCAGGAGTGCGCTCCTTCGCGCGGCGACGCTGCTCCAGACGTTCGGCTACAACGAACGCAACCTCACCGCCAACAGCGTCATCACACCGATCGCCTACTACCTGCACCTGCGGGGCGCGGAAGACACCTACCTCGACTCGACCGCCGACGCCGCCGACCGGCTCGCCTTGCAGCGGTGGGTCACTAGATCACTCGTCAAGCGCGGCGTCTGGGGTTCGGGGCTGGACACCCTGCTCACCCGTATCCGCGACGTGCTGAGCGCCAATACCACAGGCTCCTTCCCGGTCGCCGCGGTCGAGGAGGCGATGGCCGCGGTCGGAAAGAGCCTCACCTTCGACAACAGTGAGATCGACGAACTGCTCAATCTCAAGTACGCCGGACAGCGCACCTTCTCCGTGTTGTCTGTGCTGTACCCGGGCCTGGACCTGAGCAAGGTGTTCCACGAGGATCACATCTTTCCCAAGTCCCGCTTCACGAAGAAGAAGCTCGCCGCGGCCGGGATACCTCTCGACAGGATCGACGACTACCTGGCAGCGGTGAACCTGCTGCCCAATCTCCAGCTCCTCGCGGGAACCGCCAATATCGAGAAGCAGAACACCCTCCCCGGGGACTGGATCGGGGCCGCGTTCCCCAGCGAGGAAAAGCGAGCCACCTACCTCTCCGAGAACGACCTCGACGGTCTGCCGCTCGGCATGGAGGAATTCACCGCGTTCTTCGAGCAGCGCAAGCAGCGGATGCGCGAACGCCTCATCTCCACCCTCGGAGCGACTCCCGCAATCCCGGGCCCGGAGGCTCCCGCGTAGAGGCGGTTCCGCCACGTGACGGTGATCCGCGGCAGCAAACGCATCAACGCCTGCTCGTAGTCGTCCCCGTCACCCGTGCACACCCTCCCGAAGTGGTCTTGCCTTCTTCCTGCTTTCTGTTCTCTTAAGAAGTCGGCGCGGGGCGGGGATGCGACATCGAAGACCCCCTGGGCCTGGGGGTGGGCCGTGGTGATCAGATCACTCTCACGGGACTCTCAAACCGTACTCAAATAGCCTTCAGACACGACCAAACGGGGCGATACCGCGCGTGCGCGGCACCGCCCCGTCGACGGTCGGGATGACCGACCGTTTCAGGTGAGGACCAGCACCCGAACCCGTTCGGAGACTGCCGTGTACCGCCGCACGGCGAGCAGTAGGGCGTCGGTGTCGTGTGCTTCCAGCAGGCCGGTGGGGGTGATGGCCCAGAAGGACCCGGTGGCCTCCCCGTAGTAGGCGATCAGGTCGGGGTGCCGTGCCTGGACGGCGGCGGCGCGTGCGTGTTCGGGGGCGAACTCGGTGCGGTGCCCGCCCAGGCGGGGCAGGCGTTGGGCGCGGCGGGCCCGGCAGGAGGGGTGCTCGCAGGCCGGGCAGACCGGTCCGACGAGCGGCCGCCTCCGGTGCAGCGGCAGGAGCGGAGCGGGCCGGGTGTCGTCACAGCGGCGCGGCCGCGGGATAGGGTGGCGCATCGGATCCTGGTTTCTTGGTTGTCGCAGATCGGAGTTCGGGATCAAGGGCTCAGAAGGCGTTGGCGCGCCTTCTGGGCCCGTCTTCGTACCGGGCCCCTTGTCGTGGGGGCCGGGTGGAGATGTCAGGCCACGGGGGCGGGCTCCTTCCAGCGGCTTCCCTGGAGGTCGTAGGCGAGGTAGCACCACACGGTGCGATAGCGGGCGTAGCCGTTGTCGCCCCAGTCCGTGGCCAGGGCGTCGACCAGGGCCAGACCGCGCCCCGTCTCGGCCTCCGCCGGGAGCCGCTCGGGAGCCAGGCGGGTGTCCTCGCCGGTGGCGGCGCCCAGGTCGCGGCAGGTCAGGCGCAGGCCGTGGCGGTTGCGGTGGACCAGCAGCGTGTAGTGGCCGCCCGGGCGTCCGGACAGCGAGTGGCACACGGCGTTGGCGGCCAGTTCCGACCCCAGCAGGGTGAACAGGTACCGGTAGTCGGGGTCGCGGTGGGCGGCGCAGGTGTCCAGGAACGCGCGCACCAGCGGCATCACCTCGCCCAGGCCGGGGAAGGCGTAGCGGCGCAGCCGGTAGGGGGCGCGCTCGCAAGTGCCGGTGAAGTAGTGGCGGTGGCCGGGCCGGACAAACGCGGCCAAGGGCACCGTCGCGGTCCCGGCCACCGGGGCCGGGTGCAGGCGGGGGTCGTGGACGGTTTCGGGCATGACGAACCAACTCCTTGCTCAGGGTGGAGGGAACAGGGCCCCGACCGCCCGTCGACCTTCGCGAAGTCGCGCACGGAGACGCGGGCGGGACATAGCGTTCGCTTCGAGGAACAGTCGGTGTTCGGCTGATCACCATCCACCCTAGAATGGGAATCCCACAAGTCAAGCGAATCAAACGAGATTCCCATAATGTCCGGTTAGGATGCCCCCATGACCTCGCACAGCCCCAACATCCGGCGACGCCGCCTCGGACACGTCCTGCGCAGCCTCCGCGACAAAGCCGGACTCACCCTGGAAGCCGCGGCCAAGGGCTCTGGCGTCCCCCGTTCCACCCTGGGCCGGATGGAGACCGCCGAAGCCCGACGTCTGCGCCACACCGACCTGGACGCGCTCGCCGACTTCTACGAGGTGGACACCCAGACCCGCGAGGGCATGCACGAACTGGCACGGCAGTCCAAGCAGAGCGGCTGGTGGTCCCGCTACAAGGACGTGTTCGGCGAGCACGCCCTCCCGGACTGGGAGGCCGAAGCCGCGACCATCCGCGCTTTCCAGGCCCAACTCGTCCCCGGCCTGTTCCAGACCCCGCGCTACGCCGCCGCCGTCTTCCGCGGGGGCCGTGCCATCGGCGAGGAGGAGGTGGCCCGCCCGGTCGAGGCCCGCATGAACCGGCAGGCCATCCTCAACCGGGTCAAGCCGCCGCGCATGACCGCCGTCATCGACGAGGCCGCCCTGCGACGCCTGGTCGGTGGCCGTGAGGTGATGCTGGAACAGCTCGAACACCTGGGCCACCTGGCCATGCGGCACAACATCGACATCCAGGTGCTGCCCTACGAGGCGGGCGAACACCTGGGCATGGAGGGGTCGTTCACCATCCTGGACTTCCCCGAACCCAGGGACACCCCGATCGTGTACGTGGGAACCGCAACCACCGGCCTCTTCCTGGAACGCCCCGAGGAGATAGAGGAATATAACGTGGCGTTCGGCAACCTCCAGGGCATATCCCTGTCCACAGCCCGATCGGCCGAGCTCATCGGCGAGATCGCCGCGTCACTGAAGGAGCAGACATGAGTCACCGACTCGACTTCCGCAAGAGCAGCTACAGCGGCCGGGACCAGGACTGCGTCGAGGTCGCCGACCTGCCATCCGGTGCCGCCGTTCGGGACTCCAAGAACCCTGACGACGGCCATCTTCCCTTCCCCTCCCCCGAGTGGGCCGCCTTCCTCCGCTCCTCGCTCTCCCACCAGCGCACCTGACAACCGTGGCACGCCCCGCCGCCAGAACGTCGGGGCGCACCACGCCTGTGCCCCTCACTCATCCCGAAAGCGGAGATCCGTGATCGTGGCCAGGTCGATGCCGTAACGGGCGTACACCTTCGTGGTGTTCTCCCCCGTCAGCTCCGCCTCGGAGTACCCCAGCAGCGTCGCCACCCGCACGACCTCCTCCCGGCTGTCGGCCTCGATCTCCAGGTAGGCCGGGATGCGCGGCCAGGTGTCGATCTCCAACCTGGCCCCGTCGAGTGCGAAGCTGTGCCTGCGGTTCTCCTGGTACGCCTTGGGCGTGTACCCCAGCTTGCCCAGCAGCGCGTTGGCGGTCTCGAAGTCGCCGACCTCGGTCTCGGTCTCCCGGGTGCCGTCGATGGCGTCGGAACCGATCTCCTTGACCGCGAGCGTCACCCGGCCACCGGTGTCGCGCAGTCGCACCCACCGGGAGGCGTCCCCGGGTTCGATGTCGTAGACGTAGCGCCGCTGGAGCACCTCACCTAGGTCCTCACCGCCCTTGTCGAGGATGAGCCGAGTGACCCGGTCGGGGTCGATGTCCAGAACCTTGGCCTCGTACTCGATCGCGCTCATGCCGTCGGATTCCCTTCGTGGTGTGTGTTCGTCTCAAAGGCGGTGGGGGTGCGGTGGTGATCGGCGTCCAGCCTGTCACGATCGGTCCGGCGGAAGCGGAGGATCTCGGTGCTCAAGGGGCCGTCGAGGAAGTCCCCGATCGGCTGGCACAGGTCCATGCGTTGCAGACACACACCCACCAGGTAGGCGCCCTGGCGGTCGCGGTAGAGCCGCAGCCCGTAGAACCCCTCCTGGCAGTCGGTGTCGTTGTTGAACCGACACCCTCGGCACAGGGCGGGTGGGCGTACGGGGCGGATCCACTTGACGTGGACGCGGCGTTTCCCGCCGTCGATGCGGTAGACGGTCCGGGACCCGGAGGCCCCGGCGGTGAGGTGATGTGACTCCGCGACGGCTCCGCGCTGGGCGAGGACGTCGTTGATGGCGTCGATGGAGGCTTGCCCGTGGTCGAGGGAGTTGAGCAGGCGGACGGAGACTTCGGGGGCGTAGGTGTCCAGGAGGCGGTGAACGCGGTCGATGTGCGTCCGGTCCAGGACGACGATGTTGGCGCCGGCCCGGACCTCGTAGTCGATGCAGGCCCGGATGGAGACGCGCAAAGCGTCGATCTTGGCCGCGGCCCTGGCGGTGTCCCGAAACCGGGAGTGCTGGACCTGGGCGAGTTCTTCGGGTGTGGTGCCGAAGATCGAGAAGTTGACCCGGTCGAGCCCGGCATCGGCGCAGGCGGGGATCTGCCTGGCGCCGTTCTCACCGTTGGAGGTCATGCACACCCGGTATCCCTGGTCGACGGCCAGCCGGACGAGGTCCGGCAGGCGGGAATGGAGGGTGGGTTCGCCGCCGGTGAGGTGGAGTTCGGTACAGCCCATGCACTCGTTCATGAGCCGCAGGGTCCGGGCGAACTCCCGGTCGGGCGGGATGGTCGCGGGTAAGAAGGCGGCGCCGTTGGTGGCCGCGTAGATCGACGTCCGCCCTGAGCTGCCGGTGATCTGGAAGGGCCCGAGGTTGCGGTTGTCGACCACGACGGGGGTTCCTTCGTTGTGGCAGAACGTGCAGGTCATCCCGCAGGCGTCGAGGATCTTGACGCGCAGGGTGGTGTCGGTGTCGATGAAGGTCGGCAGCGGGTTCGCGGCGGGGAGGGCATCCATGGGGGCTCCTGTGACGGTGCCAGGATCGGGCGGGGTCGTGTGTCACAAGCGACGATTCCGTCACGGATAGTGGCTCTCCCATCCCTTGCGGGTATCCCCTCCCGGGATAATCGGGGTCCCATCCGATCCGCCCCGCGAAGGAAAAGGGGAAGCCGTGCCCGGTCGATCCTGGGAGGACATCGACATTCCGGCATGGGCGTGGGAGAGGCCGCAGACGCAGCGGCTACTGCGGGACCGCGATGTGCCCGGCCTGCTCCGACTGGCTCAGGCGCACGGTGCGAGTCAGACCCGGATCGCCTCGGCGACCGGCATCGCTCAGGGGCGGGTGAGCGAGATCCTGAGCGGAAAGCGGACGGTCGGCTCGCTCCAGCTGATCGAAAGGATCGCCGACGGCCTCGGCATGCCCGACCACGCACGGATCCTGTTCGGGCTGGCGCCCCGGTCTCCGGCAGCGGCCAGCGCGGCCGACTCCGATCTGTCGGGGCCCCTGCGAGAGCGCTTGGACATCGCCTCCGTCGATCAGTCGCTCATCGGGCTCTTCGAGGCCCAGACGCAGAACCTGCGCCTGATCGACCGCAAACTGGGGGCACACTACCTCTTGGCCCAGAGCCAGGCGCATGTCCGGCAGATGCACGACCTGCTGCGGCACTCGCTCCCCGGCCCCGTACGACGCGGCCTCGCCCAGGCCCTCGCGGAGGCCGCGTCCCTGACCGGGTGGCAGGCCCTCGACTCCGGGCGCGCCTCCACCGCCTGGCGCTACTACGAGATCGCCAAGGCAGCAGCCCGGGAAAGTGACGATGCGACCGTCCTGGCGCATGTGAGCGCCGAACAGGTCTACGTTCTCCTGGACAGCGGACGTGAGCGCGAAGCCCTCGCCACCCTCAGGGCCGCGCGCAACAGATCGGGAACGTCACTGCCCGCCCTGCTGTCCTCGTGGCTGTGGGCCGCCGAAGGCGAGGTGCACGCCGCGCTGGGACACGAAGCCGAGACTCAGCGGGCCCTGGAGCACGCGTTCTCCTTGCTACCCCCAGAACCCCACGACCCTTCCCTGCCATTCCTCATGCTGGACCACACCCACCTGCTCCGCTGGCGCGGGCACTGCCTGGCACACCTCGGACACGATGAGGCGATCGAGGACCTCACCCGCGCGCTCGACGGCATCGCCCCGCTGGAACTCGGACGTGCCGAGGCCGGACTGCGCACCGATCTGGCCTTGGCCTACGCCGCCCATGGCGACACCACCCAGGCCCACCGCCAGGCACGACGCGCCGCAGAGCTGTCGGACAAGTCCGGCTCCGTCCGCCAACGGACCCGGTTGGCCCGCCTGCTCCCGCAGAGAAGAACCTCAGGAGGCGAGAATGTGGAGTAGGGCGATGAGGGTGCCTGAGCTCTGGATGCGCCCCTCGGAGATCAGGCTGCGGACCTTGGCCAAAGGCACCCACTCGTAGACGCCCTCATCGAACTCGGTCGGCTCCGCTACCAGCTCGGCGCAACGGCCGACGAACACATGGTGGGGGCTGCGGACCGTGCCGATCATCGGCTCGAAGGTGGCCACGTGCTCCACCGAGCCGACCCGCTGGCCGGTCTCCTCCAAGGCCTCACGCACGGCCGTCTGCTCCGGTGTCTCCTCGGGGTCCAGGAGGCCACCGGGCAACTCCCACCCCCACACATCGGGCACGAACCGGTGCCGGTAACTCATCAGGACGTGCTCACCGGACCGGTCCAGGATGGCGATCACCGCGGCCGAGGGCAGCGTGACCGTGTGGTGCTCGAACCTGTCCCCGGAGGGCGTGGTGATGTCCGCCTTGCCTAACCGCACCCACGGGCTGTCATAAAGTGTGCACTCACCGTGCACTACCCAGTGGCCCCGGCCGTCCTCGGTCCCGTCCATGCCCCGAAACTACCGCGATGACGCACCTCTGCTTACGGCTGGGCCCACGGTGTTCCGCGAAGGCGCGTTGCGACGTGTGACCTACAGCCAAGTTCTACCGAAACACGCCGATTGGTACGTTACAGCGCACATTTGTCGTACTGGTGAACGAAAATAGAGGATGGGCCTGGCCAACCATCCTTCACGGGCCCCACCATCGGGCTCGACACAGAGTTGGCACCACCCACCACATCGGCGGGTGAAGGCTTTGCCCCGTACACACCGACCCCAGGCACACCAACACGAAGAGACGATATGAACGAAGCGGAACTACAGGCACTCGTCGATGGTCCTGTTCCCGAAGTGCAGCACAGGAACATACCCCACCGATACCTACGCCCAGGCCAATGCGACGAGCAGACCGAGTACGGGACCCCGGCGGGCAGTCGCTACTGCGGCGCTCCGAAGGTCACGGGATTCAAGCTCTGCCTCCACCACCTGTTCACGAAGCTCACCGAAGACATACCAGCCGATGAGCTGCGAGAATAACCCCAAGTCTCAAAATGTCACTCTGAGCACCACCATCAGATAGTCACAAATAACACCCAATACGAAGATCAGGACCTTATGCCTACCACTTCAAAAAAATCACACTATGGCCATAATTCTGGTTTCATAAGAGAATGACCGCTCATGACCAAATATGGTGTGTGAGCGAGGTGGCGCGTGGGGCCCAAGTGGCTGCTGGATGCTGTATCAGAGTTCGGCACGCATTGTGCTCAGAAGCTGCAAGAAAGCGCAGGTCAGCCGGAGGCGGCGATCCGCGGCCCCAGCGAGCGATTCCTGGTGACAGTCGGCAGGCAACTCGGACTCCCAGTCATCGCGCACGACGAAGCACGCATGAAGCAGACGCGGGCCCGTCCCGACTTCGCGATTCGCGTCGACGGGGCGATCACCGGCCACGTCGAGCTTAAAAAGCCAGGTGAGAGCCTGGCCCCGGAGCGCTTCACCGGACACAACAAACGCCAGTGGGAGCAGCTCCAGGACCTGCCCAACCTGCTCTACACCAACGGCACTCATTGGCGGCTCTACCGTCACGGAGAATTGGCCCTCAGCGCTTCCTTCGTCCCGGACCTGTATACGGCCGGAGCAGACCTGGCTCCCCAAGACCTGAGCGCCGAACCACTCCTGCGCGAGTTTCTCCGCTGGAGCCCGCCGCCCATCACCACCGCCGACCAACTGGTTCACGCCGTGGCCCCGCTGTGCCGTCTTCTGCGCGAATCCGTGCTAGAACAACTCGCCGTCGAACATCTAGCCGTTGAAGCCGGTTCCGACCCCGACGACCAGCCCTTCTCCCTGCTCGCCAAGAGCTGGCGCAACCTGCTCTTTCCCAGCGCCACCGACGCGGTCTTCGCCGACGGCTACGCCCAGACCCTGACCTTCGCCCTGCTTCTGGCCCGCACCGAAGGCATCGACGTCGCTGCGCTGCCCGCCCACCAGATCGCCCTCTTGCTGGGAAAGAAGAGCGCCCACTCGCTGATGAGCCAGGCGCTGAAACTGCTCTCTGAAAGCGCCGTGGAGACCTTCCAGGTCACCCTGGACCTGCTGCGCCGCGTGATCGGCGCGGTGGACTGGGGACCCATCTGGGACAACCGCGACGATGCCTATCTGCACCTGTACGAATCCTTCTTGGGCGTCTACGATCCCGACCTGCGTAAGGAATCGGGCTCCTACTACACGCCCGTCGAAGTCGTCCAGACCATGGTCCGCCTCACCGACGAGGTACTGACCGCCCATCTGGGCGCTTCGGAAGGCTACCTGTCCCCCTCGGTGACCACCGTCGACCCGGCGATGGGGACCGGCACTTACCTGCACTCCGTCATCGACCACGCCGCACGCCGGGCCGCCCAGGACCAGGGACCCGGGGCGGTAGGCCCCTCCATCAGCGACCTGGCCCGGCGCCTGATCGGTTTCGAGCTGCAGATGGGCCCCTACACGGTCGCTGAGATGCGCACGGTGGACCTGCTCAAGAGCCACCAGGCGCGACTGCCCCCCGAGGGTTTGCGCCTGCACGTGACCAACACCCTGGATGACCCCTATGAGGAGACGGTGGCTCTGCCGGGGCTGACCGCACTGTCCAAGTCCCACAAGCAGGCCAACCGGATCAAGTCCGACACCCCCGTCACCGTGGTCATCGGCAACCCGCCCTACCGTGAACGCGCCGAAGATCTGGGCGGCTGGGTGGAGTCGGGCTCCAAGAACGCCACCGGCCCCGCCCCTTTGGAGCTCTTCCGCAAGGAGGGCAACGGGCGTCTGGAGTACGTGCTGAAGAACCTCTACGTCTACTTCTGGGCCTGGGCTGCCTGGAAGGTCTTCGAGGCCCACGACCAGGACCGGCACGGCGTGATCTGCTTCATCACCACCAGCGGCTACCTCAAGGGGCCCGGTTTCAAGGGCATGCGCCGCTACCTGAGGAAGACGTGCTCGCAGGGGTGGGTCATCAACGTCTCCCCCGAGGGGATGCGACCGGACGTGCCCACCCGGATTTTCCCAGGCGTGCAGCATCCTCTGGCCATAGCGATCTTCGTGCGCCGCGCCGACACCGACCCCAACGTGCCGGCCCAGGTCCGCTACACCGAGGTCACCGGACGGAGGGAGGACAAGTACACCCAACTCGCGAACTTGAGCCTGGAGAACGGCTCCTGGCGTTGGACGCGCACCGAGGCGGAAGCGCCCTTCCTGCCCGCAGCAGAATCGGCCTGGGACGACTACCCGGCCCTGGGCGACCTGTTCTGCTGGACCGCGCCCGGGATGAAACCGAACCGGACCTGGGTCTACGCCCCCTCCCCACAGCTACTGGTACAGCGCTGGCAGCATCTGGTGGACGAGAAGGACAGGGAGAGGAAGCGCGTGCTCTTCAAGGAAAGCCGTGACAGGAAGCTGGGAACGGTGGTGGGCCCCCTTCCTGGTTTTCCTGCCCACTCGTCAACGATCGAGAAGGAGAAAGGGCCTGTGGCCGAACCAGTCCGTGTGGCTTACCGCTCCTTTGACCGACAGTGGGTCATTCCGGACAACCGGCTGTTTCATGGGCCTAGTCCTGACCTGTGGCGAGGTCGTCTGGCCCCTGATCAGCTCTTCCTCAACGAACAGCACTCCCAGGCCATCAGTTCCGGTCCCGCGGTGGTCTTCTCCACGCTCATCCCAGACATGCACCACTTCAACGTCCGCGGCGGCCGAGTCCTGCCCTTGCTGCATCCCTCCGGAGCAGACAACACAGCCCCCCGTCTCCTTGCCTGTCTCGCCGACAGGCTCGGAGCACCCGTTACCGCTGGGGACCTGGCCGCCTACGTCGCCGCCGTCAGCTCCCACCCAGCCTTCACCCAGCGCTTCACCGATGAGCTCACCACCCCCGGCGTCCGCATCCCCCTGACCGCTGACGGCAAGGTGTGGCACGAAGCCGTCAGGATCGGGCGCGAGCTGGTCTGGGCCTGCACCTACGGCGAAGCCTTCACTGACCCCGCCGCAGGTCGGTCCAAGGGAGACATAACCTTCGACGTCTCAGACCCCCGCAGGCCCAGGAGCCTCACCCCCCTGGGCGAGGGCCTGCCCGACAAGCTCACCTATACCGAAAGCCCGGACGGCGAAGGCATCCTTCACGTCGGCCAGGGCTCGTTCGGTCCGGTCACGGCACGCATGTGGGCCTACGACGTGGGCGGGATGAACGTCATCAGGAACTGGTTCTCCTACCGCAAGGTCAACCCGGGCGGGAAGAAGACCAGCCCGCTCGATGAACTGCACCTTCAGACCTGGCCGCGGGAGTGGATCACCGAGTTCAACGAGTTGCTCACCGCATTGCGCCGCGTCACCGAACTGGAAGAGGCCCAGGCCGCTCTTCTGGAGCGGGTACTCTCCGGTCCGCTGATCACTGCAAGCGAACTGGCGGCCACAGGGGTCAAGTTCCCGCAGACCACCAGAGACCGCAAACCCAACTACAGCCTGGCCACGAGCAGGCCCAACACACAAGCAGGCCAGGAGACCCTGATGTGACCCAGGGGCGGTCCCGGTAGGACCATGTGCCGTATAGGGGCATCCGGTCCATTGTCAATGGCCAGTGTGTTTGGCTCTGATCCAATCTCTGTGAAGCCGCCACACAGAGTGACTCCGGCTGTCAGGATGTCGATTCGTGTGACTACGTCCCCCTACGCGCGCTCCTGCCCCATCTGCGT
>NZ_JAVREP010000033.1:0-37663 GCF_031845465.1 Nocardiopsis lambiniae
GACGACCCTGCGAGGCGGCCGAAGGCCCCCGAGCAGGGTCGTCCCGAGTCGAGTGGAGCTATGGGGATTCGAACCCCAGACCTCCTCCATGCCATGGAGGCGCGCTACCAACTGCGCCATAGCCCCTTGTGGGAGTCGGTCGCGCACTGTGTGCGCTGCCGACTCCCACACCATAGCGGAATCCCGCCCGGACGTCGAAACGGATTACGCGTCGTCGCTGAGTACGACCGGTTCGGGCAGGCTCGCGGCGTTGTGCTCCATGAGCCGCCACCGGTCCCTCCGCTGCTGGAGCACCGACCAGCAGCAGTTGCTGAGCGGGCCGAGGATCTCGCGTTGTTCGTCGGGGATCCCGAGCAACCGGGAGATGCCGACCCGCAGCGCGGCGCCGTGGCTGACGACGACGAGCAGACCACCCTCGGGGGTGCGGGACAGCGCCCGGTGGATCGCCGCGTACATGCGGTCCCCCACGTCCCCGATGGGCTCCCCGTCGGGGATGTCCATGCGCGGGTGCCGCTCGGGCCACCGTTCGGCGAGTTCCTTGCCGGTGAACCCCTCCCAGGATCCGCCGAAGCGCTCGCGCAGCCCCTTGTCGAATTCGATCGGCATCCCCGTGACCCGACCGAGGTAGCCCGCCGTGTCCGCGGCCCGTTTGAGGTCGGAGGCCACGATGAGGTCGGGACCCATCGTGGCGAGCAATCGCCCGGCCCGTTCGGCCTGGGCGTGTCCGACCTTGTCGAGTTCGATGTCGGTCTGGCCTTGGAACCGGTTCTCCACGTTCCACGCGGTTCGGCCGTGCCGCCAGAACAGCACACGACGGGTGTCGCTCACCTGGTGCGTCTCTCCACTCGGGGGTATCGGGACAACCCGCTTCCTACAGTTCGTCCAGCGGGGTGCGCTCGGCGCCGCGCGCGCTCTCGGGGAGCTGTATGGTCGGGCAGTCCTTCCACAGCCTCTCCAGGCCGTAGTACCCGCGCTCCTCCTCGTGCTGGATGTGCACGACGATGTCGGCGTAGTCCAGCAGCACCCAGCGACCGTCGCGCTCGCCTTCGCGGCGCAGGGGCTTGGCCCCCGCCTTGAGGCGCAGCTGGTCCTCGACCTCCTCCACGATGGCGCGGACCTGGCGGTCGTTGGGCGCCGAGCAGAGCACGAAGGCCTCGGTGATGGCCAGCTGTTCGCTGACGTCGTAGGCGATGATCTCCTGGGCGAGTTTGTCGGAGGCGGCCTCTGCGGCGACCTTGACCATTTCCAGCGCCCTGTCGGTGACTGTCACGTTGTGCTTGCTGCCTTTCAGCTGTCTCGGTAGAGCCCGGTCTTGTTGATGTAGCGGACGATGCCGTCCGGGACCAGGTACCAGATGGGTTCGCCCTTGCGCACGCGCTCGCGGCACTCGGTAGAGGAGATGGCCAGCGCGGGGACCTCCACCAGGGAGACCTTGCCCTCGGGTAGTCCGGAGTCACTGAGCCGGTGACCGGGACGGTTACAGCCTACGAAATGCGCGAGCTCGAAAAGTTCGTCGGCGTTCTGCCAGCCGAGGATCGCGCCGAGGGCGTCGGCCCCGGTGATGAAGAACAGTTCGACGTCGGGCCCGTAGGAGGCGCGCAACTGCCTCAGGGTGTCGATGGTATAGGTGGGCCCGTGCCGGTCGATCTCGATGCGGTCCACGCGGAACTGGGGGTTCTCGGCGGTGGCGATGACCGTCATGAGGTAGCGGTCCTCGGACGGGGTGACCTTCGCGGGGTCCTTCTGCCAGGGCATCCCGGTGGGGACGAACACCACTTCGTCGAGGTCGAAGAGGTGGGCGACCTCACTGGCCGCGACGAGGTGGCCGTGGTGGATGGGGTCGAAGGTGCCGCCCATGATGCCGACGCGGGTCGGCGGGGTGCGGACGCCGCTCCCCTTGTTGTCCTCGTGCGCCACTCGCGTGCTCCGTTCCTCGGTGTCGCGCGCCGGAATCGGCCAACCGAGATTAGCCGACGCCACACGCGAACGCCGCACGCTTTGCCCTGTTCATCCATTTTCACGGTTTCGTCCCGTAGTACAGGGACAACGACGCTTCCGAACGCTTCCTTCCCATCGATCCTCCCGACGCGCCCTCCGATGTCCCCGGTCCGTCCCCGGCCTTTCCCCGAAGCGTCCCTGATCTTCCCCGGGGCCCCTTCCCCGAGGTTCCCCGGAGCGCTTCCCGCCGACCTCGACGGTTACGAGGCTCGCGTCATATCTCGATGGCCCGAAACCGTGGCCAAGCGTCATGCCGCCGCATAGCATGCCGGTATGTCCAACTCACCAGATCGCGTCCGCGTCCGGCTCTCCGACATCTCGCCCCGTGCCTACGAGCATCCCGCCGACCGTGGCGCGCTGGTCGCGTTGCGGTCGCTGCGCGGGTTCGACGAGGTCTTCAAGCGCCTCTCCGGGCTGTTCAACGAGCGCTCCCTGCGGCTGATGTTCCTGTCGAGCGCGGTCCGTGTCGGCCCCACCCAGTTCCCGCACGTGTACGACTACGTGCGCGACGCCGCCTACGTCCTGGACCTGGACGAGGTACCGGAGCTGTACATCCAGATGAACCCCAAGCCCAACGCGATGGCGATCGGCAGCCACAAGCCGTTCATCGTGATGACGACGGGGCTGTTCGACCTGTTGGAGGCCGACGAGCAGCGCTTCGTCGTCGGGCACGAGGTCGGCCACATCCTCAGCGGTCACGCCGTCTACCGCACCATGCTGTTGGCGCTGATCCGCTTGGCGACCCGGGTGGCGTGGGTACCGCTGGGCTACATCGGTCTCCAGGCGATCGTGGCCGCCCTGGAGGAGTGGTACCGCAAGTCGGAGCTGTCCTGCGACCGGGCGGGGATCCTGGCGGCGCAGGACCCCGAGGCGGGCAAGCGCGCGCTGATGAAGCTGGCCGGCGGTTCGCGTCTGGCGGAGATGAACCCCGACGCCTTCCTGGAGCAGGCCCGCGAGTACGAGAGCGGCGGTGACGCCCGGGACGGCCTGCTCAAGCTGCTCAGCCTGGTCGGCCAGACCCACCCGTTCGCGGTGGTGCGCCTGGCCGAGCTGGACCGCTGGGTGGAGGAGGGCTCCTACCGGCGCATCCTCGACGGCGACTACCCGCGCCGTTCCACCGACAAGGAGGCCCGGGTCGGCGAGGAGGCGCGCAACGCCGCCAAGTCGTACAAGGAGTCGTGGGAGCGCACCGGCGACCCGCTGCTCGGCACGCTGCGCGATGTCGCGGGCAGCGCGGCCAGCGCCGGCGGGAAGATCTTCGACACGGTGGCCGACCGCTGGCGCGGCGGAGCGCGCGGCGAGCAGAACTCCGGCACCTGACCCCCACCGCGGGGTCGTCGGGAGGGGCGGGGCCTTCGGGCCCCGCCCCTCCCGACGTGTTCAGCGCGCCAGGTGGGCGCGCACCCCGGCCCAGGCCGGGTGCCCGGGGTCGATGACGGCGAAGTGGTCGGCCCCGGCCGGCTCGGAGAACTCCACCCGGTCGCCGGCGGCGCGGGCCGCGCTCACGTAGGCGCGCGTGTGCTCGACGGGGACGCGCTGGTCGGCGTCGCCGTGCACCACCAGTTGGGGACGCCCGATCGGGACCCGGTGCAACGGCGAGGCGACGGAGTGGAGCCCCGGTTCGGGGTCGGCGCCCAGGAAGGGCTCGACGGCCCCCTCGCCGAGTCCGGCCAGGGCGCACCGTTCCAGGTCGGTGATGGGTGCCAGGGCGACGACCTCGGTGACCGGCGTGTCCGGGGACAGGGCGTTGAGCAGGGCGAGGTGTCCGCCGGCGGAGTGTCCGACGCTCACCACCCGGGAGGCGTCGTAGCGGTCGGGGGCGGCGGTCAGGACCCGGCCGAGGCGGGCCAGGGCGGCGTCGACGTCCTCCAGGGTCCGCGGCCAGCCGCCGCCGTCGGTGCCGGTGCGCCGGTACTCGACGTTCCACACCGCCCATCCGGCTTCGGCGAGGTCGCGGGCGAGGGGGTCCATGAGCGAGGCGTCGTGCAGGTCGCGCCACCATCCCCCGTGCAGCAGCACGGCCACGGGTGCGGGCGGGCCCCCGCCCTCCGGTTCCCACCGGTGGACGATCGTGCTCGGGTGGTCGCCGTAGGACTCGGTGGTCGGTGTGGTCGGCATGGGCCCTCTCCTCGTACGACGCCTCTTCACGTCGCCCACACGGTAGCGGTTCCTCCTCCGCCGACCGCTCCGCCGTCGGATTCCTCCCCGGCACGGAGGTGACCGGACCGGCCCGACACGACGGTCCGCCGACCCCCGTCACGAAGCTCGGCGCCGCCGGCACTGGATGCCGGCGGCGCCGATGCGCGAGGAGGGGTGAACCGCTGTCGTCGTCCTAGAAGGCGGGACCGGCGGCCATGGCCTCGTCGACGGTCTCGGCGCGAGCCTCTTCGACCTCTTCGACCAGGTCCTCCTGGTGGGCCTCGAACTCCTCGACCACGGCGGCGCTGAAGGAGCGCAGCGCCACCTCCTGGGTGAGGATGTCGCCGCGGACGCGGTTGGCGTCGCCGATCTGGGCCGTCGGGCTGTTGCCCGACGCGGCCAGGTCGCCGCCGATGATGTTGTTGTCGATGTAGACGCCACCGGTGATGCCGGTGACGGTCAGCTTGCCGTCGATGTAGTTGATCGACGAGCAGAAGCCCTCCTGCTCGCCCGCGCCGATGGCGACCGGGCCGGCGCCGTCGGTGTAGGAGGCGGCGCCGAGGACCTCGCTGTCGCAGAGGATGCCACCGCTGGTGGAGCCGCTGACGGTGAGGGCGCCGCGCACGACCGAGTCGTAGACGTCGAGGTACTCGACGCCGGTGCCCTTCACGGCACCGCCGATCCGGGAGCCCTCGACGTAGACGGCGCCGGTCTCGGCGTTGATGTTCTTGACGGAGGAGTCGACGACGAACGCGAACCCGTCGTTGGAGGCGCCGTCCACCGGGACGGTGCGCAGCGCCGCGCCGGCGGTGCTCTCCTCCAGGTAGGTGCCGTAGGAGCCGCGGTTGACGACCTGACCGTCGACGGAGGTGTCGGAGGCGTCGAAGTAACCGTCCTGCTGGACGATGACCTTGCCCTGGATCTCACCGCCCAGGATGTGGAGGTTGGCACCCTTGCGGACGGTGACGTCACCCTGGATGACGGTGCCGTCGAGGAAGCAGCTCTTGCCGGCGGGAACGGCGAGGTCCGTGGGCAGCGTGATGGCGCCGCCGTGGCCCGAGCAGAGGGTGACCAGGTCAGCCTGGGCGGGAACGGCCATGAGCGTTGCACCACCGACGGCCAGGGCCGCCGTGGCGGCGGCCGCGACCGTACTCCGGATCTTCATGCGGGGGGATTCCTTTCATCGTGACCGTGGGGGTGACGTTCCGGTTCTCCGAGCGGGGAAGAGCTTCGGGAAGACACCCCAGTGAAAGTACCGACCTCTCGCCGCTTTGGGAATACTTGCTACAAGAAGATTCCCTTCTGTCCAGGTTTCCGCCTGGAAAACGGACGAGGTGCCAATGGCGGTCCGGCACCCTCGGTGACGTGCCCCGCCTCAGCGCCCCGGGTGCGCCGAGGGCCGCCCCGGAACGGATGTCCGCGGCGGCCCCGAGCGAGGGCGATTCACCTCACATGGCCGTCACCGGTGACGATGTACTTGGTCGAGGTCATCTCGGTCAACCCCATGGGACCGCGGGCGTGCAGTTTCTGGGTGGAGATGCCGATCTCCGCCCCGAACCCGAATTCGCCACCGTCGGTGAAACGGGTGGAGGCGTTGATCATCACGGCCGCGGCGTCGACCCGGGAGACGAAATACCGGGAGGCCTTCAGCGAGTCGGTGATGATCGCCTCGGTGTGCTTGGTGGAGTACCGGCGGATGTGCGCCAGGGCCTCGTCGATGGTCGGTACGACCCGCACCGCCAGGTCCATCGACAGGTACTCGGTGGCCCAGTCCTCCTCGCCGGCCTCGACCACCGTGGCGGGCGAGTCGTGGGCGGCGGCGATCGCTCGCACCCGGTCGTCACCGTGCACGGTCACGTCCGCCTCGGCGAGCGCGGTCAGGACCCGGGGCAGGAACTCCTCGGCGACCGCCTCGTGCACCAACAGGGTCTCGGCGGCGTTGCACACGGAGCAGCGCTGGGCCTTGGCGTTGACGGTGATGTCCACGGCCTTGTCGAGGTCGGCCTCGGCGTCCACGTACACGTGGCACAGGCCCTCGCCGGTCTCGATGACCGGGACGGTGGAGTCGCGCACCACGGCCTGGATGAGGGAGCCGCCGCCGCGCGGGATGAGGACGTCGACGAGTCCTCGGGCCCGCATGAGGGCCAGGGAGGACTCGCGGGTGCGGCCGGGCACGAGCTGCACGGCGTCCACGGGGACCTCGGTGCCGGCCAGGGCGTCGCGGATGACGCCGACGATGGCGGTGTTGGAGTCGTAGGCCGAGGAGGAGCCGCGCAGCAGGGCGGCGTTGCCGCTCTTGAGGCACAGCGCGGCGGCGTCGACGGTGACGTTGGGCCGGCCCTCGTAGATGATGCCGACCACGCCGAGCGGGACACGGATCTGGCGCAGGTCCAGGCCGTTGGGGAGCACACCGCCGCGCAGGGACTCGCCCACCGGGTCGGGGAGGTCGACGATCTCGCGCACGGCGTCGGCGATGGCCTCGATGCGCCGCGGGGTCAGCGTGAGTCGGTCGATCATGGCCTCGGAGGTGCCGTCCAGCCGGGCCCGCGCCACGTCCTCGGCGTTGGCGGCCGTGATCTCGTCGGCCCTCTTGACCAGGGCGTCGGCGATCGCCGTCAGCGCGGCGTCCTTGGCCGCCCGGCTGAGCGGGGCGAGGTCGGCCGCCGCGTCCCCTGCACGTTCGGCTGCCGCGTGTACCTCGCGCTCGATGTCACTCATGGCGTTCTCTCTCGCAAGTCGGGAGGGCCACCCCCGAGTGCCGGTGCCCGCCGCGTCGAAGGACCTGGCCGGGGTGGTCCGTCCAGACTATCGGGCCGGGTCGCCCCGCGCCGAGAGCGCGGACGGGCACGGGGCCCGCGTCGGCGCGGGCCCCGGCGCGGGTCAGCTCCAGCCGTAGCGGGCACGCAGGACGTCGGCGACCAGCCAGAACGTCCGCTCGTCCAGAACCGCGGCCTCACGGCGGATGTCGTCCTCGTCGAACTCGAAGAGACGGTCCATGCGCAGGTGGGAGTCGCGGCCCTCACGGTCCCAGGGGCCCGGTCCGATGGGCAGCCAGTCCTCACGCTCCCACTGCTCGGGGCGCTGGGTGGACAGCATCAATCCGTGCAGTCGTCGGCCCTTGCGGCCGACCACGAGCAGCGGCCGGTCCTTGCCCTGGGAGGGGTCCTCCTCGAAGGGGACCCAGGTCCACACGATCTCCCCGGCGTCGGCCAGGCCGTCCCGCTCGGGGGCGTAGGCGAGCCTGGTGGCGTTCTCGGAGGTGGGGACCTCCCGCACCTCGCCTCGGTGGGGGTGGTCGTCGCCGCGCTGAATCGTGGGTTCGCTCATGCGGGAATGATAGGGGTCCGAGGACGGTACCCGGGATGGTGCGCGGTACCGGCCGAGGAGATACCGAACACCGTTCACTAGGATCGTCGGTGCGACGCGCCGCCGCAGGGCGGAGGCGTCCGCCGACGGACCCGACCTGGCGCACCGGGTTCCCGTCGGTCGTCAGCGAACCGATGGAACACGGAGCCGGACATGACCACCTCCTTCACCCGCCGCACCGTCCTGGTGACCGGTGGCGCCTCCGGGCTGGGCGCCGCGCTCGTCGCGGCGTTCTCCGCGCGCGGCGACCGCGTCCTCGCCACCGACCTGGCCGACGAGGCCCCCGCGGGCCTGCCCGCCGAGGCGGAGTACCTGCGCCTGGACGTCACCTCCGACGACGACTGGGCGAACGCCCTGGCCTGGGTCGAAGAGCACTGGGAGGGCCTGGACCTGCTGATCAACAACGCCGGTGTGGCCGCGGGCGGTCGCATCGACGTGCTCGACATGGACGACTGGCGGTGGATCACCGAGATCAACCTGTTCGGTGTGGTGCGCGGCTGTCGGACCTTCACCCCCCTGTTCAAGCGCCAGGGATCGGGGCACATCGTCAATACCGCCTCGGCCGCCGGTCTCATCCACCCGCCCGCGATGGGCTCCTACAACGCGACCAAGGCGGCCGTGGTGGCGCTCAGCGAGACCCTGCACCACGAACTCCGCCCCTACGGGGTGCGGGTGTCGGTGGTGTGCCCGTCGTTCTTCCGCACCAACCTGGCGTCGTCCCTGCGCGGCAGCGACTCCGAGGTGGAGAAGAGCGCCGTCAGGCTCATCAACGGGTCGCGCCTGGGCGCCGAGGACATCGCCGCCCGGGTCGTGAGGGCCGTCGACCGGGGCACCCACCTGATCATCCCCGACGCGCAGGCCAGAGCGGCGTTCTGGGGCAAGCGTCTGGCGCGCCCCCTGTACGACCGGGCGATGCGGGCCGTGGCCGGGCGGATGCTGCGGCACGTCGGCGCCAAGGAGGACGCGTGAGCGAGGGCACCGTCGTCATCACCGGCGCCAGTTCCGGTCTGGGCGCGGAGATGGCCCGACAGTTCGCGGCGCTCGGCTACGACCTGGGGCTGTGCGCCCGGCGCGTGGACCGGTTGGAGGGGCTGCGCGAGGAGATCGCCGCCGCCCACCCCGGACGGCGCGTGGTACTGCGGGCGCTGGACGTGACCGACGACGAGGCCGTCTTCCGGGTGTTCGGCGAACTGGCCGCCGCGCTGGACGGTGTCGACCGGGTCGTGGTCAACGCCGGGCTGGGCAAGGGCGCGGCGCTGGGCACCGGCCGTTTCGACGCCAACCGGCAGACCGCCATGACCAACTTCGTGGGGGCGCTGGCCCAGACGGAGGCGGCGCTGGAGATCTTCCGAGCGCAGGGCCGCGGCCACCTGGTGATCATCTCGTCGATGTCGGCGCTGCGCGGGATGCGCAAGGCCATGACGGTCTACGCAGCCACCAAGGCGGGTGTGTCCGCCCTCGCCGAAGGGGTGCGCTCCGAGCGTGTCCCGGGCGTGGACGTGTCGGTGATCCACCCGGGTTACATCCGCTCGGAGATGAACGAGCACGTGGCGCACCGGACCCGGTTCATGGTCGACACCGAGGTGGGCGTGCGCGCCATGGTCGCGGCCATCGAGAAGCGCAGGGTGAGGGCCTACGTGCCGGCGTGGCCGTGGGCGCCGATCGGCTTCCTGATGAGGCGTCTGCCGCTCTCGGTGGTCCGCAGGCTGACGTGATCCGGCCCCACGGCGCCCGGTGGCGGGCGCCGTGGGCGTTCACAGGTCCCGGACGGTCCGCAGGATCTCCGCCCGCGCCTCGCCGCCCTCGGGGACCGGGACCAGCGGGTAGATGTGGAAGGCCCCCTCCTCCTCGCTGAGGCGGACCGTGCCACCGACCTCGGTCACCAGGTCCCGCAGACGGCGGGTGTCCGGCAGCAGCACGTCGCGCGTGCCGATGTACAGGTCCAGGGGCGGCAGGGTCGCCAGCTCCCCGTAGACCGGGCTCAGCCGGGGAAGGGCCAGGTCGTCCCCGCCCGACCAGGACTTCGCCGCCTCCACCATCCCCACGGGGCTCAGCCAGGGGTCGTGCTCGTCCACCTCGGCGATGTCGGGGTTGGACATCGTCAGGTCGGCCCACGGGGAGATGAGGATCAACCGCGCCGGTTCCGGCAGTCCCGACCCCGGCAGGGTCTGGGCCAACGCGAGGGCCAGTCCGCCGCCGGCGGAGTCGCCCGCGAACACGGTCCGCCCGGCCGCCACGTCGTCCGACAGCTCCCGGTAGACCTCCGTCAGGAACGGGAAGGCCTCCCGGTAGGTGTGCTCGGGGGCCAGACCGTAGAGGGGCACCTCCACCCGGCAGCCCGTGTCGGCCATCCGGGAGATCAGCACCCAGTGCCACGCCGAGATCTCGCTGACGTAAGTCCCCCCGTGGACGTACAGCACGGCCTTCTCCGGTTCCGGCACCTCTCCGGGGAGCACGGTGTAGACCGGGAAGCCGCCGACCTCCCGGAGGGTGATCCAGTGCCTCTGGGTGACCCAGAGGGGAGGCGCGGGGTCCTCCTTCGGCCGGTGCAGCCACTCTCGGGCGCCTTCGACCGACTCCATCGGGCGTTTGCGCACCACGCGCAACGCCAACGCCAGCACACGCGCCACCAGGCTCGGCATGGTGTCACCCTCCTCGGGAAGTCCTGTCAGGACCCTTTCACGATCCCGCGATGACGGCCCGAGGCGGGTGGGGCGTGTCAGAGGACGACGAGGTCGTCCCGGTGGACGAGTTCGCGCTCGTAGGCGGGACCCATCTCCCGGGCCAGCCAGCGGGTGGAACGGCCCATGAGGTCGGGGACCTCGACGGAGTCGTAGTTGACCAGCCCCCGGGCCACCACCGTGCCCTGTTCGTCGCGCAGGTCCACCGGGTCCCCGGCGCTGAACTCGCCGAGCACGTCCACCACCCCGGCGGGCAGCAGGGACGCCTTCTCCTGGATCACGGCGGCCACCGCGCCCGGGTCCAGGACCAGGCTGCCGCGTCCGGCGGTGGCGTGCGCCAGCCACAACTGGCGGGCCGAGGGGCGCCGCCCCGAGGCCGCCGCGAAGAGCGTGCCCACGCCCTCCCCCGCCAGGGCGGCGCGGGCGTTGGCGGCCGAGGTGAGCAGCGTGTTGACGCCCGCCTCGGTGGCGATGCGCGCCGAGGCCACCTTGGTGACCATGCCGCCGGTGCCGACACCGCGTTTGCCCGCCGAGCCGATGTCGATGCCCTCCAGGTCGTCGGGCCCGTTCACCAGCCCCACGACCCGGGAGGCGGGGTCGGACGGGTTCCCGTCGTAGAGGGCGTCCACGTCCGACAGCAGCACCAGGGCGTCGGCCTTCATCAGGTGGGCGACCAGGGCCGCGAGCCGGTCGTTGTCGCCGAAGCGCAACTCGTGGGTGGCCACCGTGTCGTTCTCGTTGACGACCGGCAGGGCGCCGATGTCCAGCAGGCGGCGCAGCGTCCGTTGGGCGTTGCGGTGCTGCACCCGGCGCATCAGGTCCTCGACGGTGAGCAGGACCTGGGCGGTGTTGATGCCGTATCCCGCCAGTTCGGCGGTGTAGGCGGCCAGCAGCAGCCCCTGGCCGACGCTGGCGGCGGCCTGCTGCGAGGCCAGATCGCGGGGGCGGGCGCGCATCCCCAGCGGGGTCATGCCGGCGGCGACCGCGCCGGAGGAGACCAGGATGACCTCCTGGCCGAGGGCTCGGCGGGACGCCAGCACCTCGACCAGGTCGCGGATGCGGCCGGAGTCGATCCGGCCGTCGGAGGTCGTCAGGGACGACGACCCCACCTTGACCACGACCCGGCGGGCGGCGGCGACGGCCGCTCGCCCGCGGGCCTCGCGGGACGCGGTCTCTTCGAGTTGTTCTGCGCTGTGCACCGTAAGGGGGCTTTCCATCCGAGGGCGCGGACCGGGCGGCGGATCCGCGCCCGTCTTGCTTGTTCGGCCGGGCGATGCGTCCCCGCGCGGTTCAGCCCAGCCGGGCGTCGGTCCCGCGCGGGCCGGACGGGACGGCCTCGGCGTCCATCGACGGGTCCCAGTCGAACACCACGGAGTCCTCCTCGGTACCGATGTGGACCTCGGCGCCCTCGGTGGCGCCGGCCTTGGCCAGCTGCTCCTCGATGCCCAGGCGGTTGAGGCGTTCGGCGAGGTAGCCGACGGCCTCGTCGTTGGAGAAGTCGGTCTGACGCACCCAGCGGGCGGGCTTCTCCCCGCGGATCTGGAAGGCGTTGTTCCCCAGCGGGACGACCTCGAAGGGCACGTCGCCGATCATCTTGGGTCGGATGACGATGCGGGTGGGCTCGGCGGGCGGAGCGGCGTCTCGGGCCGCGGAGACCTGCTCGGCCAGGGCGAAGGAGAGCTCGCGCAGCCCTTCGCGGGAGGCCGCGGAGACCTCCAGCACCCGGTAGCCGCGCTCCACGAGCATGGGGGTGACGAGTTCGGCGAGGTCTCGGGCCTCGGGCACGTCGACCTTGTTGAGGGCGACGAGGCGCGGGCGGTCGGACAGGTCGATGCCGGTGTTCTCCCCGTAGGCGGACAGTTCCGCCTCCAGGGCCTCCAGGTCGCTGATGGGGTCGCGGCCCTGCTCATAGGTGGCGCAGTCCAGGACGTGGAGCAGGGTGGAGCAGCGCTCGATGTGGCGCAGGAACTCCAGGCCCAGGCCCTTGCCCTCGCTGGCGCCGGGGATGAGCCCGGGCACGTCCGCGATGACGTACTGCACCGTGCCCGCCTCGACCACGCCGAGGTTGGGGACGAGCGTGGTGAAGGGGTAGTCGGCGATCTTGGGCCGGGCGGCCGACATCGCGGCGATGAGCGAGGACTTGCCGGCGCTGGGGAAGCCCACCAGGCCGACGTCGGCGATGGTCTTCATCTCCAGGCGCACGTCGAAGCCCTCGCCCTCCTCGCCCTTGAGGGCGAAGCCGGGGGCCTTGCGCTTCTTGGAGGCCAGGGCGGCGTTGCCCAGGCCGCCGCTGCCGCCCTCGGCGATCACCAGGCGGGTGCCGTGGCCGACCAGGTCGGCGATGACCTCACCGTTCATGCGGGTGACCACGGTGCCGTCGGGCACGTACAGGACCAGGTCGGAGCCGTTGGCCCCGCTGCGGTGGCCGCCCATGCCGGGGGTGCCGTTCTGGGCGTTGCGGTGCGGGCGGCGCTGGAAGTCGAGCAGGGTGGCGGCCTGGGAGTCGACCTCCAGGACGACGTCGCCGCCCCGTCCGCCGTTGCCGCCGTCCGGGCCGCCCAGCGGCTTGAACTTCTCACGGTGCACGGAGGCGCAACCGTGCCCGCCGTTCCCGGCCTTGACGTGCAAGACCGCCTCATCGACGAAGTCGGGCATGGTTCTCCTCAGTGTCACTGCGCGGTCGCCCCGCGGGGGCGACCCGATCGAATGCGTGCGTCATCTGGTGACAACACGAGAGGCGGGCCAGTGTTCCCTGGCCCGCCTCCGAAAAAACCACAACGTTCGTGCGCGGCCCTACTCTGCGGCGGCGGGAACGATGTTCACGGCCTTACGGCCGCGGAAGTTGGCGAACTTGACCTGACCGGCGACGAGCGCGAACAGCGTGTCGTCACCGCCACGGCCGACGTTGGCGCCGGGGTGGAACTTGGTGCCGCGCTGACGGATGAGGATCTCACCGGCCTGGACGGCCTGCCCGCCGAAGCGCTTGACACCCAGGCGCTTGGCGTTCGAGTCGCGGCCGTTACGGCTGGACGATGCGCCCTTCTTATGTGCCATCTCTCAGATCCTCCTACTTCGCCGAGATGCCGGTGACGCGGACCTGGGTGTGCTTCTGGCGGTGACCCTGGCGCTTCTTGTAACCGGTCTTGTTCTTGTACTTCAGGATGTTGATCTTGGGGCCCTTGGTCTCGCCGAGAACCTCGGCGGTGACCGTGTAGCCGCTCAGCTTGTCCACGTCGCTGACGACGTTGTCGTCCTCCACGACGAGAATGGGCTGCCACGTGATGGTGGCGCCGGTCTCGGCCGAGACCTTGTCGATGTTCAGGACGTCATCGACGGACACCTTCTCCTGACGGCCGCCCGCTCGCACGATCGCGTACACCGCGTAACTCTCTTCCTGCTCGCTCAACGAATAATGCTCGGGGCCATCCCCGAGACATGTGTTCGGGGTCCGGGTCCGGCCGTGGCCCGAAACGGGTCTCGGCCGGGAGGACTACCCAGGTGGGACTGGGGAGCCCTCGTTCCACGATCCACTGTTGCCTGTAGCGGGGCGCGGGGATCCGAGGGAAACAAACCCTGCGTGAGAGCACTTGGTGTCGGGGCGCGCGATCACTCGGAGCGCGCCGACGCACCGTCCATCAGATTACCATCGACCCGCCACGGGCCTGCACACGTGCCGCGGTCCGGGCCGGGATCACATCCCGACCCGGACCGGGCCCACGTCCCGCCCCGGCTCAGCCGGCGTCCACGGCGGTGGACGATGCCGCCGCCTTGGTCCGCCGGGTGCGGCGACGCTTGGGCCGCTCGGCGGCCTCCTCGTCGCCCTCCGCCGGTGCGGTGGTCTCGGTCACGGCCTCCGGGTCACCGGTCGCCTCGGCCGCCGCGCGAGCGGTCCGACGGGCACCGGTGCGCCGTGTGCGCCGCGGTGCCGGCTCCTCGGCCGGGGCCTCCTCCGTCGTCGGCTCCGTGGCGGCCTCGGCGGCCGGGGCCTCCTCCGTCGTCGGCTCCGTGGCGGCCTCGGCGGCCGGGGCCTCCGAGGCGGACGCCGACCGGTCCGACTCCGCCGGGGCGACCTCCGCGGTCTCCTCGGCGGGCTTGTCGTCGGTGGTCTTGCGCGCCCGCGAGGCCCGCTTGCGGGTCCGCTTGGGCTCGGGCTTCTCGGTCGGTTCCTCGGCCGCCCTCTCGGGCTGCTCGGGGGCCTGGACCTCGGCCTCCGCGACGGGCTCGGGCTCCTCCGCGACGGGTTCCTCCGCCACGGCGACCTCGGACTGCTCGGCCTCGGCCTTGCCCTTGTCGGCCTTGCCCTTCTTCTTGCGGCCACCGCCGCCGTTGGCGTTACCGGATCCGCCCTTGCCCTCCGCGGGGTCGGAGGACAGGACCAGGCCCCGGCCGCTGCAGTGCTCGCAGGTGTGGGAGAAGGCCTCCAGCAGGCCCTGACCGACCCGCTTGCGGGTCATCTGCACCAGGCCCAGCGAGGTGACCTCGGCCACCTGGTGCTTGGTCCGGTCGCGGGACAGGCATTCGAGCATGCGCCGCAGCACCAGGTCGCGGTTGGACTCCAGCACCATGTCGATGAAGTCGATGACGATGATGCCGCCGATGTCGCGCACCCGGAGCTGGCGGACGATCTCCTCGGCCGCCTCCAGGTTGTTCTTGGTGACGGTCTCCTCAAGGTTTCCGCCCTGACCGGTGAACTTGCCGGTGTTGACGTCGACGACGGTCATCGCCTCGGTGCGGTCGATGACGAGCGAACCACCGCTGGGCAGCCAGACCTTGCGGTCCAGCGCCTTGTTGATCTGCTCGTCGATCCGGTAGGCGGCGAAGACGTCGCGGTCCTCGGTCCAGTGCGAGGCGCGCTCGGCGAGGTTGGGCGCCACGTGCTCGACGTAGTCGTGGACGGTGTCCCAGGCCTCGTCACCGGAGACCACCAGGCTGGAGAAGTCCTCGTTGAACACGTCCCGCACGACCCGGATGGTCAGGTCGGGCTCGCTGTTGAGCAGCGCCGGGGCGTTGGCCGACTTGGACTTGCGCTTGATGGACTCCCACTGGTTGGCCAGACGGGAGATGTCGCGCTCCAGCTCCTCCTCGCTGGCCCCCTCGGCGGCGGTGCGCACGATGACGCCGGCGCCGGAGGGCATGACCTTCTTGAGGATCTGCTTGAGGCGGGCGCGCTCCTTGTCGGGGAGCTTGCGGCTGATACCGGTCATCGAACCGCCGGGCACGTACACCAGGTAACGGCCGGGCAGGCTGACCTGACTGGTCAGGCGGGCGCCCTTGTGGCCGATCGGGTCCTTGGTGACCTGCACCAGGACCGACTGGCCGGACTTGAGCACCGACTCGATGCGCTTGGGCTGACCGTCCAGGCCGAAGGAGTCCCAGTTGACCTCGCCCGCGTACAGGACGGCGTTGCGGCCCTTGCCGATGTCGACGAAGGCGGCCTCCATCGACGGCAGCACGTTCTGGACCCGGCCCAGGTACACGTTGCCCACGTAGGAGCGGTGTGTGGCGCGGTCGACGTAGTGCTCGACGAGGATGTCGTCCTCAAGGACGGCGATCTGGGTACGGTCACCGGTACGGCGGATCACCAGGTCGCGCTTGACCGCCTCACGGCGGGCGAGGAACTCCGACTCGGTGACGATCGGGGCGCGGCGGCGACCCTGCTCGCGGCCCTCGCGACGGCGCTGCTTCTTGGCCTCCAGGCGGGTGGACCCGCGCACGGACTGGACCTCGTCCTCGATGGGCTTGTCCGGGCGTGGCTCGCGGACCCTCACCACCGTGTTGGGCGGGTCGTCGGTGACGGCGTCACCGCTCGCGCCACCGGAGCGGCGGCGCCGACGACGGCGTCGGCGGCTACCGGAGCGCTCGCCCTCGTCGGAGGTGTCGGCCTCGTCCTCGTCCTCGGCGGAGGTCTCCTCCGCGACGGGCTCGGGATCCTCGGTGGAGGCGTCGGTGTCGTCGCCCTCCTCACCGGAGCGGGAGCGACCACGGCCACGGCCGCCGCGGCGGCGGCGACGGCGGCTGGGCCGGTCCTCGGAGCTCTCGTCGTCGCCGGTGGCCTCGGCGGTCTCCTCTTCCTCCTCGTCGTCCTCGTCGATCGCCTCGTCCTCGACACGGGAGGGCACGGGCGTCGTCGGGGCGGCGGCGACCACGGGGGGCTGGAAGAGCATGGAGGGCGCCTGGAAGACGGAGCCCCCGGGCACGGCGGACTCCTCGGTCTCCTCGTCGGCGTCCGGGGTCGCGGGCGCCTCGGGCTCGGGGGTGACGGCGGCGCGCGTGCGCGAACGGCGCGTGCGGGTCCGGGTCTCCTTCTCGACCGGCGCGTCGGCGGCGGGCCCGGTGGCCTCGGGGGCCCCCGCCTCGTCGTCGGGCGCGGCGGCGCGGGCGCGGCGGGCGGTGGTGCGCGGCTTCTTCTCGGGCTCGGGCTCGGCCTCCGCCGCCAGGACGGTCCTCTTCACCGGCTCGGCCGGAGGCCGGTCCTCCACCCGCACCGTGCGTCGGCGCACGGGTGTGGCGGAGGTGACCTTGACCGTGCCGCCCTCACCGGAGCCCGCGAGCGTGGTCACGGGTTTGGTGGGGGGCACGAACACGTCGTCGGGTTCGGGGGGCGGTCCTGCGGCGCGGCGCACGCCCTTGGCCGGCGCGGGCGTGGTCACGCGCACCTCGCCTCCCCCCGTGGGGGGCGTGGCCGCCCTCGTTTCGGTTGTTTCAGTTGTACCCACGGTGTCGTCTGCACCGTTGCTGGGCTCGTTGTCGAGCATCCGGGCGGTCTCCCGTCAAAGTCCTCGGGCGCGCCGCGACCTCTCGGTCGGCGGCGCGGCTCACGAGAACTGTCGTCGCAGTGTCAGCGCCGACGGAGCCGGAGCACCGTCGGGGCAAAGTCCTGTGGTGGCGCCCACGTTCCCCGCTTCGGGACCGTTCATCAGCGCGGTCCCGTCATGGACGCCGACGGCTGTGGTGCGCTGTCGCCCCGCTCATCGGCGTCGTCCGCAGCTCCGGAGTCGTTTCGGTCCGCGGCGAGCGGGTCAGCGATCGCACCTGTCGTCTCGTCCAGTGGCCCCTGCGCCAGCCGGGTCATCATCGGTGATGACGGCGGCGCGAGGTCGGCCACGTGGCGGAGTCCGTTCAGCACGTCGTCCGGTCGTACAGCAGGTGTCGTGTGCCGTACGACCATCCGAAGTATGGCATATGTGTCGTCCTGATCCCTCGGGGCACGCCCATGGGAACCACGACACACGTCGATGCCGACCACCGCCGGTCGGGTGTCGAAGCGGCGACGGCCCTTCTTGGTCATCCTCTCCACCTCGACGCTCTCGGCCGCGAGGTAGACCCGCACGGCCCGTTCCGCGTCCTCGAAGCCGACGCCGGTCAGCTCCACCCGCCATTCGGAGGCCTGGAGCCGATCGGCCAACCCCGGCCGACGGGCCTCGACGACCTCGACGACCTCGATGCCGTCCGGCATGGCCGCGTCGATGTCGTCCCCGACCCGATCGGGTTCTCGCGCCTCGGTGAGGGTGAGTTCGAGGTACTCCGCCTCGCTGGCGACCCCGGTGGGGGCCGCGCCGGTGTAGGAGATCTTCGGGTGGGGTGAGAAGCCGGCGGAGAACGCCACGGGCACGTCCGCGCGACGCAGGGCACGTTCCAGCACCCGGGCGATGTCCCGGTGGCTGGCGAACCTCATGCGTCCGCGCTTGGCGTAGCGGACACGAAGCCGTTGTCCGGGTACGGCGGTGGAGGGTGAAGTGGTGCCCTCGGGTGCGGGGGGCAGCTCAACTCCTTTCCTCGTGCCCCTCTGAGCGGTCGCGGGGCGACCGGCGAGGGACTGTTCCTCGTCCTGTTCAGCGTACGGTGCGCGGTGGTGCACATGGACCGGCGAACCGGCGGGCGCTCCGTTGCACGTGCGTCCGAACAGGACCACGCATCCGGTATCTGCCCCACTGACCTGCGCTCGAAAAGTCCCGATGGGACTCGAAGCGGACCACCTTGGGAAGATCGTGGACGCTGAACCCCTGTTCACCTTCAGAACACGGGACTCCGGAAAAAAAATCCGAAGAAAATCCCGAACCCATGGCAACCCCCTCGGGAGGCCGCGAGTCCTATTACACGTACGGCCCGGCGCGAGCGGGGCGCCGGGCCGTACACCTTCTCTCCCGGGCACTCCCCTCACAGGGTCGAGGACCGCCGTCGAGACGGCGCCCGGAGCGCGCATCGTACTCCACCACCCCCGGGTCCCCTCCGTGCGCCCCTCCCCGTTCTCCTTCCTCGCCTCCCCGCGCGCGTGGCCGGAACCGGCCAGGCGGTCGGGGCCCGTGCCGGTAAGAACCCGCCCTCCACCGGCCGAACTGGCATGACGCGGCGCGTTCCCTCTCCCCCTCCGCCGCCCCGGTACCGGCTGCGGCCCGAGGCGCACACGCCGGCACTAGGGTCGGGGCGATGACACGGACGGACCCCCACCTGGGGAGATCGGGGACGAGCATGACGATCGTGGAGTTCCTCAACGCCCGCCTGGACGAGGAGCAGGCCGTGGCCCGCAAGGCCCGTCCCGGGCCGTGGCACGCGGACGGGGAGGGCGCGAAGGTGCTCGACGGCGCCGGCTCCCCGGTCGTCGAGGCCGGTGGTTCGCCGGACACGGCCCGGCACATCGCCCGGCATCACCCCGAACGGGTGCTGCGGGAGGTGGCCCTGCGCCGCCGGATGATCCAGGAGATCGACGAGTACACCCGGTTCTCCGGGAAACGGCTCGACGGCGAACTCGCCCGGCAGGTGCTCGGTGCTCTGGCCGGGGCCTACTCGGACCACCCGGACCACCGTGCGGAGTGGACGGTCTGAGACCCGCCCGCGAGGGCCGGCCCGTCGAGGACCACCGTGACCGCGCGTCCGCGTCCCTCCCCGTCGGGTCCGCCCGCGGCCGGGCCGGGGCGGCCTTCCTCGTCCCGGCCCGCGCGCGTTCGGCGTCAGAGCACGGTGAGCGGCAGCATGGGGCGTCCCTCCGCCGGGGTGTTGATCTGGATCTCGGTGCCCATGCTCGGGCACACCCCGCAGTCGTAGCAGGGGCTCCAGCGGCAGTCGTCGATCTCCACCGACTCATCCCCGTGCAGCGAGTCCTGCCAGTCCTGCCACAGCCAGGAGCGGTCGAGCCCGGCGTCCAGGTGATCCCAGGGCAGGATCTCGTCCTCGTCCCGTTCCCGGGTGGTGTACCAGTCGACGTCCACCGGCTGATCGGCCAGGCCGACCTCGGCGGCCTTCATCCACCGTTCGTAGGAGAAGTGCTCGCTCCAGCCGTCGAACCGGCCTCCCGCGAGCCACACCTCCTCGACGACCCGGCTCAACCGGCGGTCACCCCGGGAGAGCAGGCCCTCGACGATGGAGGGACGGCCCTCGTGGTAGCGCAACCCGATGGACTTGCCGTAGGTGCGGTCGGCGCGGAGCCGGTCGCGGAGCTTGCGCAGCCGGGCGTCGACCTCCTCGTAGGGGCTCTGGCCCGCCCACTGGAACGGCGTCTGCGGTTTGGGCACGAACCCGCCGATGGAGACCGTGCAGCGGATGTCCTTGCGCCCGGTCACCTGGCGACCGGTGCGGATGACCTCCGTGGCCAGATCGGCGATGGCCAGCACGTCCTCGTCCCGCTCGGTGGGCAGACCGCACATGAAGTACAGCTTGACCTGGCGCCACCCGGAGGCGTAGGCGGCGGTGACGGTGCGGATGAGGTCGGCCTCGGTGACCATCTTGTTGATGACCCGGCGCATGCGCTCGCTGCCGCCCTCGGGTGCGAAGGTCAGTCCGGAGCGACGGCCGTTGCGGGTGAGTTCGTCGGCCAGATCGATGTTGAAGGCGTCCACTCGGGTGGAGGGCAGCGACAGCCCCGTGTTGGTGCCCTCGTAGTTGTCGGCCAGGCCCTTGGCGATCTCCTTGATCTGGCTGTGGTCCGCGCTGGACAGGGACAGCAGGCCCACCTCCTGGAACCCGGAGTTCTTCACGCCCTCCTCGACCATCGAGGTGACGGTCTCCTTGGAGCGCTCGCGCACCGGCCGGGTGATCATCCCGGCCTGGCAGAAGCGGCAGCCGCGGGTGCAGCCGCGGAAGATCTCCACGCTGTAGCGCTCGTGGACCGACTCCGCGGTGGGCACGATGGGCTTCTTGGGGTAGGGCCACCGGTCCAGGTCCATCACGGTGTGCTTGTGGACCGTCTCGGGCACGCCCGGCCGGTTCGGCGTGTACGAGGCGATGCGCCCGTCCTCGTGATAGGCCACGTCGTAGAAGCGCGGCACGTACACCCCACCGGAGGCGGCCAGGCGCAGCAGCAGTCCGTCGCGGCCTCCCGGCTCGCCCTCGTCCTTGAACTCCCGGACGATCTCGGTGATGGCGAGGCTGATCTCCTCTCCGTCGCCGAGCACCACGGCGTCCAGGAAGTCGGCGATGGGCTCGGGGTTGAACGCCGAGTGCCCGCCGGCCAGGACGACGGGGTGTCCCTCACGCCGCTCCGCCGAGCGCAGCGGGATGCCGGCCAGGTCGAGCGCGGTGAGCAGGTTGGTGTAGCCCATCTCGCTGGCGAAGCTGACGCCGAGCAGGTCGAAGGCGCCGAGCGGTCGGTGGGCGTCCACGGTGAAGTGGGGGATCCCGTGCTCGCGCAGGAGGGCCTCCATGTCCGACCAGACCGCGTAGGCGCGCTCGGCCAGCACCCCCTCGCGCTCGTTGAGGACCTCGTAGAGGATCTGCACGCCCTGGTTGGGCACGCCCACCTCGTAGGCGTCGGGGTACATCAGGGCCCAGCGCACACGGGCGCCGTCCCAGTCCTTGACCACGGAGTTGAGCTCTCCGCCGACGTACTGGATGGGTTTGGCCACCTGGGCCAGGAGCGGTTCCAGTCGCGGGAAGAGGCTTTCGACGGTCATGGGTCTATGACTTCCGATCGGCGGACGGCGTTCGCACTGCCCTTTCAGGCTACCTGTGAGAACCCTCCGGTCACGGGTTCTCCACAGATCCCTACTCGAACCCCCGGTCCCGGGAGTTGACGCCCAGCACCAGCCCGAGCGCCAGCAGGTTGGCCAGCAGCGCCGTACCGCCGTAGGACACGAAGGGCAGCGGGAGACCGGTCACCGGGACGATGCCCAGCCCCATGCCGATGTTGATGAAGGTCTGGAAGCCGAACCAGGAGGCCACCCCCACGCAGAGCAGGCGCGGGTAGGGCTGGTCGCACCCCCGGGCGATCCGCAGGATCCGCCACAGGATCACCGTGAACAGGCCGATGACCAGACCCGCCCCGACGAACCCGAGCTCCTCCCCCGCGACCGTGAAGATGAAGTCGGTGTGCTGTTCGGGCACGAAGCGGCCGTGCGTCTGCTCACCGTGGAACAGGCCGGTCCCGTCGAAGCCGCCCGACCCCACGGCGATGAGCGCCTGATTGGCGTTGTAACCGGCGCCCTGCGGGTCCGCCGACGGGTCCACGAGGGTGGCGATGCGGTCGAGCTGGTAGGGCTCCAGCATGTCGAACCACCACACGCAGAACCCGGCGGCCACGCCCACCAGCAGCATCCCGACGACCCAGAAGACGGGCGCGCCCGACAGGGTCAGCATCCCCAGGAAGATGACGCCGAGCACCAGGGTGGTGCCCAGGTCCGGCTGGAGCATCACCAGGGCGAGCGGGAGGGCGAGCGCCAGCAGACAGAACAGCACGTCCCGCGTCATCGGCCGGACCTCGCCGTCCCGGGGCTCGCCCAGCAGGGTGGCCAGGACCAGGATGAGACCGACCTTGGCCAGCTCACTGGGCTGGAACTGGAAGCCGCCCACGACGATCCACCCGCGCGAGCCGTTGATGACGGCGCCGAGCGGTGTGAGCACCAGGATCAGGGCGACCAGGGTGACGACGTAGACGATGGGCGCGTACGCCCGGAGCGACCGGTAGTCGACCGAGGCCACGGTCAGGCACACCGCCCACCCCACGACGAGGTGGATCAGGTGTTTGCGCAGGTGCTCGGTGGCGTCCAGCGGGTTCCCGCCGTCGCCGGGCTGGGTCGCCGACCACACCAGCAGGGAGCCGATCGCGCAGAGCGCGATCACCGCCAGGAGCAGGACCCAGTCCAGCCTGCGGGCGGCTCCGGCGGCGGTCACCGCCGTGCGGCCCAGGTCGATCCCGCGCGCGCGGGGCGCGTGTACGGTCATGGGTCACCGGTCCAGTGGGTCGATGGAACCGTCGGGGCGCACCGTGGGCAGCTCGGCGCGGGGCCGACCGTCGGGCAGCGCGGGCTCGGCCGCGTCGCCCTCGCCGAACCCGTAGATCCCGTCGTAGATCTTCCGGGCGATGGGCGCCGAGGTCGTACCGCCGGTGCCGCCCTGGGAGACGAACACGACGACGGCGAACTGCGGATCGTCGGCGGGCGCGTAGGACACGAACCACGACGACACCTGTCGGTTCTGGGCGTCGGCGCTACCGGTCTTTCCGGCGATGGACACCTTGTCCTGCGGGAAGTCCGCGAAGGCGCCGCGCCCGGTACCGGACTTGGTCACCTCCTCCAGGGCGTCCTGGAGGTAGCGGATGGTCTCGTCCTTGACCGGCACCTTCCCGGCGACGACGGGCTCGATCTCCCGGACGACCTCGCCGTCGGCGGAGACCAGCGCTCGGGCCACACGCGGTTCGTACAGGGTGCCGCCGTTGGCGATGGCGGCGTAGGCGCGGACCAGCTGGAGCGGGCTGACGAGCACGTCGCCCTGGCCGATCGAGAAGTTGACGGCCTCGCCGGCCCGCCACTGGAACCCCTCGACGCACTGTTCGTAGGCCAGGCGCTTGAGGTAGGAGGCGTGGGACGGGTTGGTCTTGGCGACCTCCGGGTAGCCCTCCTCACCGCGACGGCAGTTGTTCTCGCGGGTCTCCTCCCAGAAGGTGCGCTTCCACTCCCGGTCCGGGATACGGCCGCCGGTCTCGTAGGGCAGGTCGATGCCGGTCGGGGCGCCGAAGCCGTACCCGCGGGCCATCTCGGACATGGCCTCCTTCGGCTCGCCCTCGGGTTCGAGACCGCCGTCCTTGACCCACAGCTGGTAGCCGAAGTTGTAGAAGATCGTGTTGCAGGAGACGACGATGGCCTGGTGGAGGCTGATGGTGCCGTGGCCGCCGCCGGCGTAGTTGGCGTAGTTCTGTCCGGCGAGGTTGACCGAGCCGGGGCAGGCGTAGGTGCTGCGCAGCGAGTAGCCGTTCTCGACGGCCGCCGACAACGAGGAGACCTTGAACGTGGAACCGGGCGGGTACTGGCCCTGCACGGCCCGCGACAGCAGCGGTTCCCCTGCCTCCGCGCTGAGCAGTTCGTCGAAGGTCTCCTGATCGATGCCGCCCTGCCAGATGCCGGGGTCGTAGGTGGGCAGACTGGCCATGGCGACGATGCCGCCGGTGCGCACGTCCAGGACGATGGCGGCCCCGGAGTCGGCCTTGTACCGGGGGCGGGCCGCCTTCATGCCGGAGGCCAGCGCCTCCTCGGCGATCTTCTGTACGCGCGTGTCCAGGTGGGTGATGATGTGCATCCCGGCCCGGGGCGGCCGGTCCGCGATGACGTCCATGACCTCGCCGTGGTTGTTCACCCCGAAGGTGCGCTGACCGGCGGTGCCGCGCAGCTCGGAGTCGTAGATCGCCTCCAGGCCGTCCCGGCCGACCTGGTCGATGCCGGTGAACTGGGTGCGCAGCTCCTCGCGCGCCTCCAGTTCCTCCTGGGTGACGGGCTGGAGGTAGCCGAGGATCTGACCCGCCTCGGCCCCGTTGGGGTATTCGCGGACGGCGTGGGCCTGGGCGGTGATCCCCGGGTAGTCGTCCGAGCTCTCCATGATCTGGAGGGCGATGGCCGGATCGATGTCCTCGGCGAGGGTGACGGGCTGGTAGGGGGAGCCGGGCCAGCAGGGCCGCTCCACCTCGGGGCCGCACAGGCGCATGCGCTGGCGCAGCTCCTCCACCGGCACGTCGAGCGTCTCGGACAGGTCGGTGAGGACCTTCTCCCCGCCGTCCCTCATGCCCATGATCTCGTGGTAGTCGGCGGAGACGACGAGTTCGGTGCGGTTGCTCACCAGGGGTCGTCCGGCGGCGTCGAGGATCTGGCCGCGGGTGGCGGGGACGACGAGACGCTGGTGGTGGTTGGCGACAGCCAGGTCGCGATAGTGGTCGGCCATCGGCACCTGGAGGTACCACAGGCGCGCGCCCAGGACGGCGAACAGGGCCACGGCGAGGACCTGGGCGAGGACGAGGCCCGCCCGCCCCATGCGGGGGCCGGGCAGGGTGGGGTCCGTCGGCGGTCGGTGCACGGTCACCACCCCCGGGGGGACATGGGTCCCTGGACGGTGGCGAACTCGTGGTCGACCATCAGTTCCCGCAGCCACAACAGGGGCAGGGTGACCAGTGGGCTCACGAGCAGGGTCAGCGCGCTCCCCACGACGGTGGTGACGGCGATGTCGGCCAGGCCGGTCCCCGGATCCCCCACGAAGAGGCCCAGGCCGGCGTAGGCCAGGCCCACCCCGGCCGAGGTGACCAGGACGACGCCCACGGCGAACCACCGGGAGGTGCGGCCGGCGACGGCGCCGGGCGCGCCGGTGTTGCGGTGCACCAGGGCCACGAGGTAGCCGGCCAGGCACAGGACCAGTGTGTAACGGCCGATCGCGTGGTCGGCCGGGGGCAGCACGTCCAGGGCCAACCCCATGCCGAAGCCCCAGCCGGCGGCGGCCGAGGGGCTCGTGGTCAGGGCGATGGCGACGATGGCGGCCACGGCCAGGTCGGGTCCGGGGCCGCCGTCGGACAGCGCTCCGAACGGGAGTCGGTTGACGACGACCGTCTGGGCGAGCACGATCACGGTCACCGAGAGCAGGGTCAGCGCGGACCTCATCGTCACTTCTCCTTCTCCGGCGCGTCGGGCTTGGGCGGGAGCACGGAGTCCCTCGGGTCCTCGGCGGGACCGGCGACGACGACGCCGACCAGGTCCAGGGAGGCGAAGTCGACGGCCGGGGACAGGCGGGCGATGCGGCTGAGCGCGCCCGGGGCGGCCTGCACGTCCTCGACGGTGCCGACGGGCACCCCGGGCACGAAGGGGGCGCCTTCGTGCGAGCCGAGCGTGACCACCCGGTCGCCCGCCTCGACGGGGGCCTCCATGTCGAACAGTTCGAGGGTCAGGTCGGCCTTGGGGCCGCCCGGGACGGTGCCGCCGGTGACGACGCCGATCTTGCGGGTGGACTCCAGCCGGGCGCCGACCGCCGAGGTGACGTCGGTGGCGAGGAGCACGGTGGCGGTGCGCGGCCCGGCCTCGATGACGCGGCCGACCAGGCCGGCCCCGTTGACGACGGTCATGTCGGTACCGATTCCGGACTCGGTGCCGACGTCGACGGTGACGACATCGGCGTAGCCGTGTGAGGTGGTGCGGGTGACCGCCTGCGCCGGGACGATCTCGTAACCGCCCAGGCCGGAGAGGTGGAGGAGTGCGTCGAGCTGCTCGGCCCGCCCCTCGTCGAGACGGGCGGCCCGCAGTTCCTCCTCCAGTTCGGCGTTGGCCTCCTCCAGTTCGGCGATCCGGTCGGCGGACCGGGGCGCCATGCGCAGGGTTCCGTAGAGGTCGGCGGCGGGAGCGGTGAGGTGCCCGACCCCGGCGGCGGCGGGAGCGAAGACCAGTTCGCCGCCCGCGCGGGCGGCGGCGGTGAACGGGTTCCGGCCGGAACGGCCGTCCAGGACCAGGAGGATCACCGACAGGGCGACCAGCACGGCGAGGACGATCCGGGACCTCGGGGTGTCGCGCAGCATCAGCGCCGCCGTTCGGGGACGAGGACCTGGTGGAGGCGCTCGTAGTTCTCCACACAGGTGCCGGAGCCGATGGCGACCGAGTCCAGGGCGTTGTCGGCGACGTGGATGGGCATGCCGGTCTCGTGCAGGAGCCGTTCGTCGAGGCCGCGCAGCAGGGCCCCGCCCCCGGTGACGGCGATGCCGCGGTCCATGATGTCGCCGGACAGTTCCGGCGGGCACTTGTCGAGGCTGGCGCGGACCGCGTCGATGATGGCGATGACGGGTTCCTCGATGGCCTGCCGGACGTCGGACTCGGACATGACGATGGTCTTGGGCAGGCCGCTGATGAGGTCGCGACCGCGCACCTCGGCGTGGAGTTCCTCGGCGCCGGTCGGGTAGGCCGAGCCGATGGCGAGTTTGAGTTCCTCGGCGGTGCGCTCCCCGATCATCAGGGAGTACTCCTTCTTGACGAAGGTCATGATGGCCTGGTCGAGTTCGTCGCCGCCGACGCGGATGGACTGGGAGGTGACGATGCCGCCCATGGAGATGACGGCGACCTCGGTGGTGCCGCCGCCGATGTCGACGACCATGTTGCCGGTGGGCTCGTGGACGGGGAGCCCGGCGCCGATGGCGGCGGCCATGGGCTCCTCGATGATGTAGACCCGGCGCGCGCCCGCCTGGTAACCGGCCTCCTTGACCGCGCGGTGTTCCACGGAGGTGATCCCGCTGGGCACCGCGACGATGATGCGCGGTTTGGCGAAGTGGCGACGCCGGTGGATCTTCTGGATGAAGTAGCGCAGCATCCGCTCGGTGATCTCGAAGTCGGCGATGACGCCGTCCTTCAGGGGTCGGATGGCGGTGATGTTGGTCGGCGTGCGACCGATCATCTGTTTGGCCTCGATGCCGACGGCGACGATCTTGCCCGTCGAGGTGTTGAGTGCGACGACGGAGGGTTCGTTCAGGACGATGCCGCGGCCACGCACGTACACGAGCGTGTTGGCGGTTCCCAGGTCAACGGCCATGTCCCGGCCGAGAAAAGCAAGGTTGTTCGGCATGTAACGTCCTCAGAGGCGCCGTGTCGGACGTGGTTACACAGGGCGACCATACGTAGTCGTTCCGGCACGATAGGTATCCAGTCTCCCGTATCGTAACGGTACGCACTTACATGATTACGCAAACACACCGAATTATTGTCTCCGGAGTCCGCGCGACGCGCGAAAGTCCGGTGATAACGCCGCGAACGCATGCGGATCGAACCGGTTCGGGGGCCACCACGCCGAGGACCGGGCCGCGCGGAGAGGAAAGTGTAACCGCGGCCCCCTCACCGCGTCCGGGGTTCGGCCGGATTCCCGCCCGCGGACACCGCGAAGGGCCGCCCCCTGGGGGGGCGGCCCTTCGGTGTTCGGCGTCCGACCGGGTTCAGCCCAGGTCGGGGAAGAACAGCTTGATCTCGCGCTCGGCGGAGTAGGTGGAGTCCGAGCCGTGCACGATGTTCTGCTGCACCTCCAGGGCGAAGTCGCCCCGGATGGTGCCGGGGGCGGCGGTCACCGGGTCGGTGGCGCCGGCCAGGGCACGGAAGGCCTCCACCGCGCGCTCGCCCTCGACCACCAGGGCCACCAGCGGACCACCGGTGATGAACTCCACCAGCGAACCGAAGAACGGCCGCTCGGAGTGCTCCTCGTAGTGGGTCTTGGCGGTGTCGGCGTCGAGCGTGCGCAGCTCCATCGCGACGATCTTCAGGCCCTTGCGCTCGATGCGCGAGATGACCTCTCCGACGATGTTGCGACGGACGCCGTCCGGCTTGATGAGAACGAGAGTGCGTTCCACGTGCGATTCAACTCCTCACTGGACTCCGCGTGGCGCACACGGGCCCACGCCCACGGCGTCTGTGCACGCGGAAACGTGCGTCACACTATCGCGTTCAGGACCCCGACGAGGCACTGACGGCGTTCTCCGCCTCCGCCTCCTCCTCGGCCCGTGCCCGGGCCAGGTGCGCGGCCTTCATCTGGTCGGTGCGCCGCCCCATGATCACGCCGGTGACCCACAGGGAGACGAAGACCACCGCGATGAGCATGGCCCCCGAGACCAGGAACGAGCTGAACAGGAACGCGGCCTGCAACACCCAGGCGGCGTAGTGCGCCCAGCGGTACTTCTGGAGCCCGGCGAGGACCAGGGCCGCGGCGGCCATACCGCCCCACAGCCCGCCGGCCAGGGCCGGGTCCATCCCCTCCAGGGAGATGGCCACGGGGATGAACAGGCCGATGACGATGACCTCGAAGATGAGTACGACGGCGCAGACGACACGCACGATGGGTTTCCCTTCGTCAGTGAGGTCGTCGGCCCGCTCACTCCCCCGCGCCGCGCAGCAGGTGCACCGCGTCTCCGGCGGTGATCACCGAACCGGTGACGAGCACACCGGTACCGCCGAACTCGCCGCTCTCCTCGGCCAGGCCCACGGCCAGGTCGAGGGCGTCGTCGAGCCGGGGCGCCACGTGTACGCGATCCTCGCCGAAGACCCGTACCGCCAGGGCGGCCAGGTCCTCGGGTTCGAGGGAGCGGGGTGAGGAGTTGCGGGTGACGACGATCTCGTCGAGCAACGGTTCCAGGGGATCCAGGATCCCTTCGACGTCTTTGTCGGCCATGATCGCGACCACGCCCACCAGTCGGGAGAAGCCGAAGGCCTCCTCCACGGCCGCGGCCGTCGCGATCATTCCGGCCGGGTTGTGCGCCGCGTCGGCGACGACGGTGGGGCTGGTGCGCACCACGTCCAACCTGCCGGGTGAGTCCACCCCGGCCAGCGCCTCGGAGACGATGGCCGGGTCCAGGCCCGCCGCGTCCTCGCCCGTGGCGGCGAACGCCTCGGCCGCCGCGATGGCGACGGCGGCGTTGCCCGCCTGGTGGGCGCCGAACAGCGGCAGGAAGAGACCGTCGTAACTGCCGGTGAGGCCCTTGACGGCGATCTGTTGTCCGCCGACCGCGACCTCGCGGCTCAGGACTCCGAACTCCAGGCCCTCCCGGGCGACGCGGGCACCGACCTCGGCGGCGTTGCGCAGCAGTGCCTCGGCCGCGGCCACCGGCTGCTGGGCGACGACCGCGATGGAGTCGGGCTTGATGATGCCCGCCTTCTCGTCGGCGATGCCCTCGACGGTGTCGGGGAGGTACTCGGTGTGGTCGATGCCGATGGGGGTGACGACCGCGACGTCTCCGTCGACGACGTTGGTGGCGTCCCATCGACCGCCCATGCCCACCTCGACGACGGCGATGTCGACCGGGGTGTCGGCGAAGACCGCGTAGGCCATGACCGTCAGGATCTCGAAGAACGACAGCGGTGCGTCGTTCATGGAGTCGGCCATCTCGATGTAGGGGCGGATGTCGTCGTAGATCTCGACGAACCGCTCCTGGGAGACGGGCTCCCCGTCGATGACGATGCGCTCGCGGACGGTGCGCAGGTGCGGGCTGGTGTAGCGGCCCGTGCGCAAGCCGCGGGCGCGCATGATCGCGTCGATCATGCGGGCCGTGGAGGTCTTGCCGTTGGTTCCCGTGACGTGGATGACCCGGAAGTTGCGGTGCGGATCGCCCAGCAGGTCCAGGAGGGTGCGGACGCGATCCAGCCGCGGGTCGATGTCGGTCTCGGGAGTTCGGGAGAGGATCTCCGCCGTCACCTCGGCGTAGCGCCCTGCGGCGCCGTCCTCACTCACGACTTTTCGGAGGTCGGGGTGTACACACCGCGTCAGTGTACGCGGCTTCACCGGGCCTCGGACGCCGAGCGAGGAGTCCGGTCCGCGATATCACCCGGACCATACTGGAACCATGCCCGTCATTGACCCTTTCTTCGTCGAGTGGTCCGACCGCGCCCCCGGTCTGACCCGTGATCTGCCCCGCGCCCTGGAGCTGTTGCGCGCCCTGGGACTGGACGGCGATCGGCCCCCGGTGCTGGGCGTGGTGGGTTCCAAGGGCAAGGGCACCACCGCCACGACGGCGGCGGCCGTGCTGGCGTCGGCGGGGCTGCGGACCGTGCTGGCCACCGGACCGAGTTTCCGTTCCTACCGGGAACGGGTGCGGGTGGACGGGACCTCGGTCACCGACGCGGTGCTGGAGTCCCTGGGCACACGGATCGACCGGGCCCGACGGACCCTGCCCTCCCCGGAGGAGGCGGGCGGGTACCTGGCGCCGAGCGGGCTGTTCCTCGTGGCCGCCCTGCTGCACGCCCGCGACATCGGTGCCGACGTGTGCGTGCTGGAGGCCGGTATGGGCGGCCACCGCGACGAGTTGCGGCTGATCGGCCCGGAGGTCGTGGCCATGGGGGCGATCTTCGCCGAACACGTGGGGATCCTCGGGAACACCGTGACCGAGATCGCCCGGGAGAAGACCCGGGTCGTCGGGGAGCGCACCCGGGCCCTGGTGCGCCTGCCGCAGGCCCCGGAGGTCGCCGCCGCCGTGGACGCCGCCCTGGTCGAGGTCACCGGGGGGCGTGTGGTGGCCGAGGTCGCCGACCCCGACCGTCCGGGGGCGGAGCCGCCGGTGGGTCTGCGCCCGCCGGGGTTGTCGGCGGCGTCCGGGGTGCTGGGCACGGCCGCGGCGGCGCGGACGCTGGAGTGCCTGGGCCACCGACCGCCGGATCCGGAACGGCTGCACGCGACCCTGCGCACGCTGCGATTGCCGGCCCGGCTCTCGCGGCATCCGGTGCCGGGGGCGGCGGGGGCAGAGGTCATCGTGGACTCGGCGATCGATCGAGTGGGGGTGGCCACCGCGTTGGCGCACGCCCACGCGGTCTGGGGCGGGGTGGACCACGTGCTGCTGTGCCTGCCCGACCACAAGGACGTCTCCGGCGCGGTGGGGGTGCTGGGCGACCTGCCGGTGACCATGGTGCGTCTGCCCGAGGCGCACCTGCGCTTCGAGTACGCCCCGCCCGCGCACTGGGGTCGGGCGGACGCCGAGGAGCTGTCCCCGGCGCGGGTGGCCGCCCTGGGCGATCGGGTGCTGGCACTGGGCACGGTCTACTTCACCGGCCGGATGACGGAGGTCCTGGACGTGCCCACGGACCGTCTCTTCGGCTGATCCCGGGAACGGGGGCGGCGCTGGTCCACCCGGTCGGGGGCGCGTGGCGCTCGGTGGTCGTGGGCGGTGACGCGGCTCCGGGAGCCGCGTCACCGCGGCGAGGCCGAACCCCTCAACCGGCGATCCGCCTGACGATCCCGGCCAGCCGCTCCCATGCCTCCTCGGTCGGCTCGGTCAGCGCGTACGCCGTCGGCCACAGGCCGTCGTCCTCATCGAGATCCGCCTGCGCGGCGAACCCGAACGTCGAATAGCGCTCCTTGTCCAGGAGCCCGCTGCGGAAGAAGCACACCACCTTCCCCTTCCTCGCGTAGCCCGGCTGCCCGTAGTACGGCTTCGGCGCCAGGTCCGGGGCGAAGGTGGTCACGATCGCGTGCACGCGCTCCGCCAGTGCCCGGTCCCCTTCCGGCATCTGCTCGATCTTCGCCAGCACGTCCGCCTCGTCGGCCGCCGCCCTGTCCGCGGCCCGGCCGCGCCGCTCCCGCGTCCTCAGCTCGGCCGCGCGCGCCTTCATCGCGGCGCGCTCCTCCTCGGAGAAACCCTTCGTCATGGCGTCCCGTCACCCTTCCTCGCGGATCGCGATGCCGTCGCCATCGCCGACGACCCTTTTCCGCCCATGGTCGGCGACCATGGGGTCCACCACCATGATGGACACTCGGAACGGTGGAGGGCTTCTCCGTTCCTGACCGGTCTCCGGCCACCGGAGGGCCCTCGCGTCGGCCTCCCCGAGGCGACCGGCCGCGCGATCCGGGTTCCGGAGGCGCCCCTCGGCGACTTCTCCGTACGGTCGGCCCCGGACGCGAAGGGGCGGGGACGGCGCGTCCGCGCCGCCCCCGCCCGGGTGAGGTGTCCGCCCTAGCGGCCGGGGCGGTAGCCCTGCTGGCCCTGCGGGTTGAGCTCGTCGAAGCGAACGCGCTCGGCGGCCCGCAGACGCGGGTCGGTGATCTTCAGGACGTCGAGTCCACGGGTGATGTCGTTGGAGTAGACGTAGCCGTTGTAGTAGTAGGTCGACCAGGTGTCGTTGTCCAGGACACCCTCCTCGACGCGGGAGTCCACGTCGAAGTAGCCGATCTCCTTCGGTTTGGCCGGGTTGTTGAAGTCGATGACGGAGACGCCGCCCTGGTACCAGGACTGGACGAAGAAGTCCTGGCCCGGGACCGGGATGAGCGAACCGTTGTGCGCCACGCAGACCTGGTCGCCCTGGTGCCGGTCGATCTTGTGGTAGCTGGCGAACTCCAGGACCGGCTCGGCCTTCTTCCCCTTGATCCGGTAGATCGCGTTGGCACCGCGCTCCGGGCCGATGGCCTCGGTGCAGGTCGGGGCGCCGCCGCCGCCGAGCTCATCGGTGAACAGCACGTTCTTGGCGTCGTTGGTGAACGTCGCCGAGTGCCAGAACGCGAAGTTCGGGTCTTGGACGACCTCGGTGACCACCGGGTTCACGGGGTCGGAGATGTCCATGAGGATGCCGTCGCCCATGCAGGCGCCCGCGGCGATGTCGTACTCGGCGTAGACGGTGATGTCGTGGCATCCCTGGGTGGGCAGCAGCAGGCCGGGCTGGCCGTGGTTGCCGCCGTCCGGGAACAGGACCGGTTCGTTGACGACCGCGGCGGAGGCCGGGTCGTCGTGCGGCACCTCGATGATGGAGATCTTGTCGTGCGGCGGCTTGCAGTTCGGGAACCGCTCCGAGGGCGAGTACGAGGAGACGTAGATGAGGTCGCTCTCGCCGTCCTCGCTCGGGACGAGGGTGTTGGTGTGCGAGCCGCAGTCGGTGCGCACCGCCGCCACGTACTGCGGATTCTCCTTGTCGGAGATGTCGAAGATCCGGACGCCCTCGAACCCGTCGGGGTCGGTGGTCGGAACGGCGGGCGCGCCGCACTCCTCGCTCGCCCGCGGGTAGTCCACGGAGAAGTACAGCAGGTCTCCGCTGACCGACACGTCGCCCTGGCCGCCGGGACACAGGACCTCGGTGAGGACGGTGGTGTTCTCCGGGTCGGAGATGTCGTAGATGACGAAGCCGTCGTAGTTGCCGCCGATGGCGTGGTCGCCGGTGAACGCCAGGTCGGAGTTGACGTTACGGACGGTGGAGGGCTTGGGCACGTGGGCCACGTGCTCGATGTTGGAGCTGTGGATCGCGTCGGCCGGAGGCGTGTCCGCGTGGGCGGTCGCCGGGCCGAGCAGACCCACGAGCAGGGAGGTCGCGGCGGTCACGGCCAGAGCGGTGGCGCGACGCGGACCTCTCCTGTTGGGTGCTGTGGGCATGGGGACTCCTGTGCACTAGGGGGTGAACGGGGGGTACGCGAAGGGGCCGCGGCGTGCACGGCCGCGGCCCCTCTCACGTCACCCGTCCCGGCCCGGTGCGGGCCGGGGGGCTTCGGTGCGGCTCAGCGGCGGCCGGGGCGGTACTCCGGCTGCGACTGCGGGTTGAACTCGTCCATGCCGACGCGCTCGGCAGGGCGGAGCCGGGGCTCCGTGAGCTTGATGACGTCGAGTCCTCGGGTGATGTCGGAGGAGTAGACGTAGCCGTTGTAGTAGTAGGCCGACCAGGAGCCGCCGAGGACGAGGCGGTCCTCGTTGATCGGAGCCCGGTCGAAGTAGCCGATCTCCTTCGGCTTGGCCGGGTCGTTGAAGTCGATGACGGAGACGCCGCCCTGGTACCAGGACTGGACGAAGAAGTCCTGGCCCGGGACCGGGATGAGCGAACCGTTGTGCGCCACGCAGTTCTCGGTGGTGCTCTGAAGGCGCGGGATCTTGTAGTAGCCCTCGAACTCCAGCTGGAGGTCCTTCTTCTTGCCCTTGAAGCCGTCGATCGTGTAGATGGCGTTGGCACCGCGCTCCGGGCCGATGGCCTCGGTGCAGACCGCGCCGCCACCACCGCCGAGCTCGTCGGTGAACAGGACCGTGGCGCCGTCGTTGGTGAAGGTCGCCGAGTGCCAGAACGCGAAGTTGGTGTCGCGGACGACGTCGGTGACGACGGGGGCGGTCGGGTCGGAGATGTCCATCAGGATGCCGTCGCCCATGCAGGCGCCGGCCGCGATGTCGTGCTTGGGGTAGACGGTGATGTCGTGGCAACCGCTGGTGTTGGTGTTGCCACCGTCGGGGAAGAGCACGGGGGCTTCGATGACCTGCGCCGAGGCGGGGTCGTCGAGGGGCACCTCGATGATGGAGATCTTGTCGTGCGGCGGCTGACAGTTCGGGAAGTTCACCGAGGGCGAGTACGAGGAGACGTAGACGTACTCGTGCTCGCCGTCCTTGCCCGGGACCAGGGTGTTGGTGTGCGAGCCGCAGTCGGTGCGCACCGCCGCCACGTACTGCGGGGCGGCCTTGTCGGAGATGTCGAAGATCCGGATGCCCTCGAACCCGTTGGGGTCGCTGGTGGGCACGGAGGGCGCACCGCACTCGTCACTGGCACGCGCGTAGTCGACGGAGAAGTACAGCAGGTCTCCGCTGACCGACACGTCGCCCTGACCGCCGGGGCACAGGACCTCGGAGACGACCTGCGGGTCCTCCGGAGCGGAGATGTCGTAGATGACGAAGCCGTTGTAGTTGCCGCCGATGGCGTAGTCACCGGTGAACGCCAGGTCGGAGTTGAAGTCGCTCATCGCCTCGGTCTTGGGGACGTTGGCGACGTGCGTGACGTTGGCGCTGGTGTCGGCGTCACTGACGAAGGTCTGGTCGGCGACGGCGGCGGAAGGAGCGAGGAGACCACCGACGAGGGCGGCGGCGCCGGCGAGGGCGACCGATCCCCTCTTCAGTCTGGATCTCCGCGAGCGCGGCGACGAGGTGTGCGTGGGGGACGACGCCATGGGGGCTCCTGTTCGGGTTTGGCGCTGAACAGGAAAAAAGTACACACTTCAACATCTATCTGTATAGGGGGGAACAAAAGAAACAGGCCGGTTAACACACTGTCAATACGTCCCGTTCCTGTTGCGCACGGCGCCTAGATTCGCGGAGAGGGCGATGACGGGTCCCTCCGGCGGACCGCGTCACCACCCCGGTTCGGTCCTTGACCGCCACGTTGTCACGGGTGCCCCTCGGGTCCGGAGAAAGAGGGCTGGGACTGGGGATTGAACTCCTCCATGACCACCTCGCGCGCCGGTTCCAGGCGTGGGTCGGTGAGCCGCAGAACGTCGAGCCCGCGCCGGATGTCGGACGAGTAGACGTGTCCGTTGTAGTAGTAGGCCGACCAGGAACCGGCCGTGCGCAGGGTCTGGGGATCCCACGGCCCCCGATCGAAGTGGCCGATCTCCACCGGGCGGTCGGGGTCGGTGAGATCGATGACGGAGACCCCGCCCTGGTACCAGGACTGGACGAAGAAGTCCTGGCCCGGAACCGGGATGAGCGAACCGTTGTGCGCCACGCAGTTCTCGGTTTCGGTCTGGTGACGCGGCACTTTGTAGTAGCTCCTGAATTGCAGTTCGCTCCGGTCCCCGGAACGGTCCACCGAGTAGATCGCGTTCGCTCCGCGCTCGGGTCCGATCTCCTCGGTACAGACCGCCCCGCTCCCACCGCCGAGTTCGTCGGTGAAGATCACCGTGTCGGCGTCGTTGGTGAAGGTCGCAGAGTGCCAGAACGCGAAGTTCGGGTCCCGGACCCGGTCCAGGACTTGCGGGGCGACCGGGTCGGAGACGTCGAGCAGCAAGCCGTCCCCCAGGCAGGCCGCGGCGGCGATGCCGTGCTCCGGATAGACGGTGATGTCATGGCAGCCGGTGGTGGAGTCCGCCCCGCCGTCGGGGAAGAGCATCGGTTCGGCGACGACCCGGGCGGACGCCGGATCGGCCAGTGGCACCTCGATGACGGCGATCTTGTCGTGCGGCGGCTTGCAGTTCGGGAACCGCTCCAAGGGCGAGTACGAGGAGACGTAGACGTACTCGTGCTCGCCGTCCTCGCCCGGGACCAGGGTGTTGGTGTGCGAGCCGCAGTCGGTGCGCACCGCCGCCACGTACCGCGGATTCTCCTTGTCGGAGATGTCGAAGATCCGGACGCCCTCGAACCCGTCGGGGTCGGTGGTCGGAACGGCCGGCGCGCCGCACTCCTCGCCCGCCCGCGGGTAGTCCACGGAGAAGTACAGCAGGTCTCCGCTGACCGACACGTCGCCCTGACCGCCGGGACACACGACCGTGGACACGACGGAGGGCCGGGTGGGGTCGGAGATGTCGTAGACGACGAACCCGTCGTAGTTCCCGCCGATGAGGTGGTCGCCGGTGAACGCCAGGTCGGAGTTGAAGGCGGCCTCGCGGTCCAGCGGCGTCGGCTTGGGCAGCCCGGCCACATGGATCATCCCCTCGGCCGTGACCTCGTCCTCGATTCCGGCCCGGGCCCGGGGGGCCGCGGTGGCCGTGAGCAGCAGGACGAGGGTCGCGCCGACCCCGCCCCAGCGCAGGAGGACGCCCGGTGGCCGCCCTCCTCGTCCGTTCCCCCCGCCCACGGCACACCCCCGATGAACACATGAAGCAACATATTGAATACTTTGTGTTGTACTCCTCCCGTAAGCCGTGGACCAGGAGAAACACCGCGAGGCATGCAGAGTGCCCACATCGGACAGACCGCGCACTCAAGACACATGGAGTGAACGAAACGATGCCGACACGGCCCCAAAGGTGGACAGAACACCTCGGGAGTGAGTAGAAAGCCCACCAGAGCGTTCTCCTCCGACCGGGACCACCGCGCACGCCGCGCGGCCCCCGGAGGCGGCGCACAGCCCCGGGCCCGCCCCACACTTCCGTTCTTGGAGGACATCCCGTGCGTCGCCTGGCACTCGCGGCAGGAACCGTTCTCGCGCTCCTCGGAGCCTCGGCCTGCACCGGGGAGGACGAGCCGCAGGAGTCGGCGAACGTCATCGCCCCCGGTGCCCCGGGAGAGTCGTCGTCACCGGCCACCGCCGACCAGATCGCGGCACTGGCCGAAGAACAGGGTCACAACGAGGCCGATGTCTTCTACCTGGTGAAGATGATCGAGCACCACGCTCAGGCCTTGGAGATGACCGACCTGGCCCCCGAGCGCCACGAGCGCGACGGGATCGGGGGCATCGCCGAGCGCATCTCCGCGGCGCAGGAGCCCGAGATCACCGCGATGGAGGGCTGGCTGGAGGAGAACGTCTTCGGCCCGGCCCGGGAGAACCCCGCCCACCAGAACTTCTGCGGTCTGGGCGAGGACACCGCCCACCACGACGAGGGGGGCGACGTTCCCCGGTGCGACCTCCGGGTGGACCACGAGGACATGCCCGGCATGGTCTCCGAGGAGGACATGGAGCGGTTGGCCGCCGCGGAGGGCGACGACTTCGACCACCTCTTCGTGGAGCTGATGACCGCCCACCACCAGGGCGCGGTGGAGATGGCCGAGGAGGTCCTGGAGTTCGGCAAGGACCAGACGGTGATGAAGATGGCCAACGACCTCATCGCCGAGCAGAACGTCGAGATCGATCGGATGAAGGCCGTCCTGGAGGACGGGTGACCGGTCCGCCTCCTCCCCTCCCGGCCGACACGCACGAGGGGCCCTCCCCTACGGGAGAGCCCCTGCGTTCGGTCGCCGAGAAGGAGGGTCAGGCGGACTTCTCGCGGCGTTCCCGGGCGATCTGGGCGCGGGGCACGATCGTGGGATTGACGTTGTCGATCACCGTCTCCCGCGCGATGATCACCCGACCCACATCCTCACGCGAGGGCACCTCGTACATCACCGACAACAACACCTCCTCGAT
>NZ_JAVREP010000034.1:0-34428 GCF_031845465.1 Nocardiopsis lambiniae
CGGCCCCGTCGCGCGTTCGGGGGGTGCGGGTCAGGGGGCGAGCGCCGGATCGCGCAGCCACTCCGACAGGCTCTCCGCGCGCTCGGTGTCGCACTTGAGCGGGCACGTGGTGCAGTACCCGTGCTCGGGGTCGCCCTTGTAGTCGAAGCAGCAGGTGCCCCGCACCGCCCAGGTGCCCTGGGGATGTCCGGGCGCGAAGGGGAACAGGCGCGGGCGCTTGCGGGTGACGGCGCCGGCCTCGACCACGGCGTCGGCCAGCCGACCGGCCAGGTCCCAGGCCGCCTCGGCGTCCCGGGCCAGGTAGCGGGCCGGGTTGAGCATGTAGAAGTGCAGGGTGTCGAGCACCCACCCCCACAGGGTGCGCTTGCCCGCCCGCGAGTGCTCGTGCAGGGCGTCGATGAGCGGTTCGAAGGTCGCGAACAGCGCTTCGGCGGTCAGCCCGATCTGCTCGTCGAGGTCGCGGACGACCACGGTGTCGGGGTGGTGGGCGGCCGGGTCGTCGGGAAGGACGGCCAGCCGGGTGTCGACCGAGACCGGAGTGGCGAACCGGGCGGAGGCGGTGTCCCAGGGCAGGTACAGGGTGTCGGCGTCGAGCAGGGGTGCCCGGCCGGTCAGGTACAGCGACGCCGACACCATGAAGATCGGCTCGCGCAGGGTGACCCGCAGGAAGTTGGTGGCGGCGGGCAGCCGGTGACCGGGCCCGTGCTCGGTGCGGAGCTTGTCGAACAGGACGGGCACCCAGCCCTCGGCGGCCATCGCGCCGACCGGGAGCCACTGCACGGTGCCCGCCGGGCGCGCGTGGAGTTCCCCGAAGGTGAGCAACTCGGGCAGGGGGGAGAAACGCAGGGGCGCGCAGACGTCACGGAGAGCCTCACGTGGATCAGGAGTCACCGGAGTCACCGTGTGCACCTCCCCTTCGTCGCAGCGGAACCGTCATGTCCGGGGTTCGGTCGCAGCCCACCACCGGTGGAACGGGTACGTCTGCGCCTCGTTAAGTGAGGCTACCCTAACGATCGGTGTTCCCGCAATGATCCCCGCACGTGAGGAGGATCCTTCCCGAGAACGGGAAGGCGCAGGTCGGGGGCGATCCAGGGTTCCGTGCGCGTTCGTCCCGGAATCTCCGTGCCGGGGTCGGGGGCACGGTCCGGCTCAGGCGGGGACCGGGCGGCGACGCCGGCGCGGCCCACGGTACTTGATCCACCACTCGACGAACAGCAACGGCACGACCCACGACAGGAAACTCGACGCCGGGGCGATCGCCAGGGTGATCGCCGCCTCGGTGTTCGGGATCGCCCCCGTCTGCGCCTGGAGGATCGCCAGGGGGAGCAGCAGGAGGATGACGACCCGGTTGAACGCGATGCCGTAGAGGAGGGCGAAGCTGCGCAGCATCCACTCGCGGTGGTCGGCGAACCGTCTGCGGCGCGCCATGACGTAGCCCAGGAGGGTGAAGGTCGACCACAGCACCGCCCAGAGGGTGTTGCTGACCTGGGTGCCCAGACCGGTGCTGCTGAACGGCGCGATGAGCAGCGCCGGGACCCCGACCAGGGGGATCCCCGCCAGGACGTAGATCCGGCCGCTCCAGCGGTGCACGACCGGGTACCGGGAGCGCAGCCACGGCCACACCTGGAGGATCACCAGCACGGTCAGCAGGGTGCCGCCGAAGATGTGGACGAGCATCACCGGGAAGTACCAGGCGGGGGTCTCCGGGATGGGCAGCCGGGCGTCGGCGGGGTCCAGGCTCGCGTAGGGCGGGACCGAGTAGAGCAGGAAGGTGACGCTGAACAGGGCCAGCGGCACGATCCAGGGCCGTCGCCACCAGCGGACGGGTTCGAGGGGCGGGCGCGGGCGGGGCCTGGGCCCGGCGGTGTCGGTCGACACGGGGGGTGCCATGGTCTCTCCGTGAGTCGTCGGGCGGCCCGGGCGGGCCGGGTGCGGTTGATGGTCCCCCGCCCCGGGCGGCCCCGGAGCGGGGGCCGGCCGAGCCCCCGATCGGTGATCTCGACGCTTCGGGGACGGACGCGGGTGGTCTCGGCGCGAGTGCCCCTCGGCCCCCGTGGGTCGGGGGCTTCGAGGCCGGGCGGGCCGATGTCGGCAGTCTCGTGCCGGGCGGGCGCGGGAACGAGGGTGCGCTCACCCGACAGGGGTGGTGCGCGGGCGCCTTTCGCGCGGGGGAGGACGCACCACCCGTCGGGGGGCGGTGATTCCCGTGCGCGTTCGCGGGCGGCGCACGGGGACGGGCGGTGCCGGTGGGGGACACCACAGGGCGGCCGGGACCCGGAGGGTGGTCTCACCGGCACCGCAGGGTCCCGACGGCCCGGGCACGGTGCCCGCGGGCGGCCCCGGTTCGAGACCGGCCCGCACGGCGGTGCCGCCGTGGTCCTTGCGCGGGTCCTCGGCCCGAACGGCGAGGGATTCCCGTGCCATGGCGTGTACCCCCCCAACTGTTTATGGCGCATACTTACCTGTGTAAGTAATACACGGTTCTAGGATGGTGTCAACGACGAATCCGACGACTGGTGACCCATGACGACCGAGGACGAGACCAAGAGCCGGATGGTCCGGGACGTGGAACTGCTCTGGGGACTGGACTCCCCGCCCGCCCGTCGCGGTCCCAAACCCAAACTGAGCCGTGGGGCGGTGGTCCGCAAGGCGATCGAGATCGCCGACGCCGAAGGGATCGAGGCCGTCTCCATGCAACGGGTGGCCAAGGAGCTCGGCTACACCACGATGTCCCTGTACCGGCACGTGAACAGCAAGGAGGACATGCTCGTCCTCATGCTCGACGCCGCCATGGACGGGGTGCCCCCCGGGCCGCGCGAGGACGGCGACTGGCGTGCCGGACTGGAGGAGTGGTGCCACGGCGTCCGGCGGATGTACCGCGCCCACCCCTGGTCGGTGCTCGTCTCGCTGCCCGGACCGCCCAGCGGCCCCAACGGCCTGCGCTGGATGGAGGCGGGCCTGCGCGAGCTGGTCGCCTCGGGCCTGGACGTCGGCGAGGCCCTGCAGATGCTCATGCTGCTCTCGGCCGTGCTGCGCGAGACGACGCGCATCGAGGCGGACATGGTCCGCGCCGCGCGGGCCACCGGCGGCACCATGTTCGAGATCGAACGCGACTACGGCCATGGTCTGCGCCGGGTCGTCACCGCCGAGGCCTTCCCCACCATCGCGCGCATGCTGGAGGAGTCCGTCCTGGAGGAGGAACCCGGGCCCGGGACCCCCGACCGGCCGGGCGGCCCCGCCGAGGAACTCGACTTCGGCATCCGCCGGGTCCTCGACGGCATCGAGGCCCACGTCCGCGCCAAGGACGCCGCCGGCGCTCCGGGAAGGGCCGGATGACACGACTGCTCCGCACCCCTGACGGGCGCGACGCCGCCGAGGAGGACGGTGACCGTCGGACGGTGCTAGCGGATCAGGACCAGGTGATGGCGGGCCAGGACCGCGGCGATCTCGGCGGTCCGCTCGGGGGTCGCGCCGGTCGCGTCGGCCAGTTCGGCCACCGTCGGCGTCCGCCGTTCGGCCAGGGCCTCCAACGCGTCCCCCACCTCCGCGGGGAACCGGTAACGACGGCCCGCCACCGACACCGCCACCCTGTCGCCCTCACGGGTCATCGGCGGCGGCAGGATCGGCACGAACTCCAACCGCGCGTCCAAGGGTGGCACCCCCTCCTCCATGGGCCAGGGCAGCGCGAACGACGTGCGTCGGGGAAAGCGCGCGTCCCGCTCGGCCAGGAAGACGTCCAGGTCCACCGCCTCGACCAACTCCGCCAGCCGCGCCGCCAACTCCCGCCGGTGCTTGCGACGCACGTCCGGGTCGGCGAACCGGGGCAGGTCCCGCCGGAACACCTCCTCCTCGAACGAACGCCGCACCAGCGCCTCGGCCCAGTCCACCCCCGTCGCCCGGGTGAACCCGAACGTCAGGTGCAGGCTCACCTCACCGGTACCGGTCACCGTGTGCCACCACCCCCGGGGCACGTGCAACACCTGACCGGGCCGCAGCACGCCCTCCCAGAGCACGTGGAGCTCCCCGTCGGGGTCACGCGGCGGCGTGTGGTCGTGGTCCACGTCGTTCTTCATCGGGTGGGGGCGCGAACCGGGACCGTGCACCCGCCAGTGCTTGCTCCCCTCCACCTGGACGATCACCGTGTCGTGGTCGTCCCAATGGGTGTCGAAACCCCTTGAATCCCCCCAGATCAGGTACATGTTGGCCTGCACGCGCTCGCGCACCAGCCGCATCAGGTCGTCGGCGGCGGCGGCCACCGGCGGGTGCATCCGGTCCAACCCGTCCAGCACCAGGCTCGCGCCGGCGCGCAGCTCCCGGTACAGCGACTCGGGGCGCACCACCCGGCGGGTCACCCGCGAGGCGGTGCCCACCTCGGTGTACCGCTCCACCGGGACCGGCGACCCGTCCTTGTGCAGCCGCAACCGGGGCGGCTCGGGCGCGCACGACGCCAACAGGGCGTTGAGGTCGTCGAACGTCACCAGGGAGCGCACCGCCTCCGCCCCCAGGTCGGCGAACACGAACTCCTCCGACAACCGCGCGGTCAAGGCCTCCCGGCCCACGACGTCGCACAGGTCCTCGGTGAACAGGTGGCCGGGGTCGGACACGGGGGTCCCGCCTTTCACGCGCGTGGGGCCCGCCCGGCCCGGACGGTGCCGGGCCGGGCGGGCGTGGGGATCAGATGAAGTCGGAACTGGAGTCGGTACCGTCGCTGTCTCCGCCCGCGGTGATGTCACGGGAGGTCACCTCGGTCGGCTCCTCGACCTCGACCTCGATGGGGTCCATGCGCCGCACCTCTCTTTCTGTGTGCCGTTTTCTCAGGACCAGGACCGTCCCCGCGCCGGTCGGCGCGGGGCCAGCCCCGTTCGGTGGGCCGCGAACGCGTGCGCGTCCGCGGCCAGTCCCACCGCGCGGCCGACCGAACGGGGGCCGTGCCCCACGTCGCGTTCGTAGCGCAGCAGGGCCGGTGGCCGCCCCTCCTCGGCCCGCGCCGCCGCCAGCAGAGCCGCGCACATCTTGCGCGGGTGGGCGGCGTCGGTACGGGTGTCCCCGTCGAACCCGGTGAGCAGCACGCTCGGGAACCGCGGCCCCGGCGTGCGCACCGCGCTCTCCAACACCCGGTGGTAGGGGGAGTAGGACATCAGGGCGGCGAAGTCGTCGGGATCGGCGACGGTGCCGAACTCGCGGGTCCACATGCGACCCAGCCCCAGACGTTCGAACCGGGCCATGTCCGCCAACGGCGCCGACGCGATGACCGCCTCGCACAGGTCGGGGCGGGCCACCGCCGCGGCCAACACCAGCAGACCTCCGGCCGAACCCCCTGACAGGCACAACCCCGACCGGACGCACAGGTCCGTCGCGACCAGGGCGTCGGCCGCGGCGATCAGATCCTCCACGGCGCGCGGTTTGCGGCGCCCCGCGCCGGCCAGGTGCCACTCGCGCCCGGCGTCGCCGCCACCGCGCACGTGCGCCACCGCGTAGCGGCCACCGGAGGCCAACCAGGCCAGGACGGTCGCGCTGAACCCGAACCGGCGCGGGCGGCCGAACCCGCCGTAGGCGTGCAACAGGGTGGGGACCGGCGTGTCCGAGGCGGTGCCGTGCGCGGTGAGGACGGTGACGGGGACCCGGGTGCCGTCGGCGGACCGGCACCACAGCACGGTGCGTTCCACCTCGGGCGCCTCCGGCGGCGCGGCGTCCCCCGGGGGCCAGGGCAGCGGGCGCGCCGCACCCGGGGCCAGGCACAGGACCCGCTGCTGGGCGGTGACGTCGGCGTACCCCAGGTGCACCGTTCCGTCGGGGGCCGCGACCGGCCCGCTCACCATGCCCTCCCCGGGCAGGTCGAGATCGCGCAGCGGCGCACCGGTGCGGGCGTCGTGCACCGTGGCGGTGTCGATCCCCAGACGGGTGCACACGACCAGCAGTTCGGGTGCGTCGGCGGTCCCGCAGGGGGTGAAGGCGTCCAGGGTCGCCCCGGCCTCCTGCGGGACGACCTCGCGCCAGCCCGCCGGCCCGGGATCGGCGGGGTCCACGGCGCAGATCCGCCGCCAGGGGGCGTCCACGGTGGTGCGCAGGTACAGGAGCCCGTCGGGGCCCAGGGCCGCCTCGGTCTCGGCCTCCACGTCCACCTGGACCGGGCGGAAGACGGGCCGTTCGAGCGGGCCCTCGCCCAGGTCGGCCAACCACAGGTCGGTGCGGTGTCCGGTGCCGTGGCTCTCGGTGAACAACAGGAGCCGACCTCCGAGGACGCGCACGCCCGGCACGGTACCGGGACCGGAGCAGGCGCGGACGAACGTCTCGGTGCCGTCGGCCACCCGGCGCAGCCACACCCCGCGGGAGCCGTCCCCGTCGTCACGTCGCACGTAGTAGAACGCGGGCGGCCCCTGGGGGGCCCACGCCACATGGGAGTACCTGACCCCGCGCACCTCGGGGCCGACCGGGCGGCCGTCAACGACGCGCAGCACCCGCAGCACACCCCGTTCCACCCCGCCGGTGGAGCTCTGCACGGCGACCAGACGCCCGTCGGGGTCGGGTTCCCAGGCGTCCAGGGTGGTCCGTCCGCTCGGGTCGGCCGCCACCGGGTCGTGGACGACCCGGGCCCGGTCGGCGCGCACCCCGTCGGCGGAGGGGGAGTCGAAGGCCACCAGACGCGGGTGTTCGGCCCCGGCGGGGCGGACGGTGGCCATGATCAGACCCGGTCGGTGCACCGGCGTCGACCACAGGTCGGTGGCGACGTACCCGCGGATGCGCTCGGCCAGCCGGTCGCGCAGCGGCCACGTGGCGGCCTCGCGGGCGTGATCGTGGGCCCGTTCCTCCAACCACCGCAGGGTCTCGGGGGAGTCGGCGGACTCCAACCAGCGGTAGGGGTCGGGTACGGGACGGCCGTGCAGGGTGTCCACGACCGATGAGGGTTCGTGGACGAGGGCGACTCCGGGGGCTCGGTTGCGCACCTTCACATGGTTCGGCCCGCCGTGTCGGACGGTCAAGAAAGAACCATCTCACCGCTGATCCACACGGACCTTACCCTCGGGTGAGACCCGCAGGCCGTCGCGGTCGTCCCGCGCGGAGCCGGTCGGAGAAGCCGCCCGCCCCGGGATTCGGTCGCACCCTTTCCGGTCGCCGCTCCACCCCCGTCGCCCCCGAAGGTCGGCTCGCGGCCGACGACCCCGCCCCGTGCGGTGCCCGGGCGCCCGGTGCCAGCGGGCCCGAGGCCACCGCGTCGACGTTCCCGCTCCGGTCTTCCGGGCGCCCCCACGGAAGAGGCGGCGTCCCGCGAGAACGGGACGCCGCCGGGAAGAGGGAGCGTCAGGCGGTGGGGTCCGGCCGGAAACGGTGGGAATCCGACCGGGGACCGCCTCGGGAGTCGACGCTCCCGGCAACGACCGGGATCAGGAGTTGTCGGGGTGGCCGATGGCCAGACCGCTCACCTGGTCGAAGAAGTGGAGCTGGCTGACGTCCACCGACAGGCTGATCCGGTTGCCCGGCCGGACCTGGCTGCGCGGGCTCACCCGCGCGGTGAACAGCGACCGGCCCGCGCCCAGCGGCATCCCGGCCTCGCTGTCGGGGTCGTCGCCCGCGGCGTCCTTGGCCAGGGCGGTGGCGTCCTCGTGGCGCACCGGCGGGGCGTCCACCGTGAAGATGACGTTGATCTCGGTGCCCAGCTCCTCGGTGACGCCCGCGGTCACCTCGATGCGCGGGTCGCCGTTGCCGTCGAGGTCGGCGTCGCTGAAGTCCGAGGGGCGGATGCCCAGGATGATGTCGCGGCCCAGGTACTCGCGCAGGCCCGAGCGGGAGTCCAGGACCGAGGCGGGCACCGGCAGGCTGTGGTCGGCGAACTTGAGCACGGCGCCCTGGCCGTCGGCCGACAGGGAGGCGTCCACGAAGTTCATGGCGGGGGAGCCGATGAACCCGGCGACGAACAGGTTGACGGGGGCGTCGAACAGGCGCTTGGGGGTGTCGACCTGCTGGAGGCGGCCGTCGCGCAGCACCGCGACCCGGTCGCCCAGGGTCATGGCCTCGATCTGGTCGTGGGTGACGTAGACGGTGGTGACGCCCAGACGCTCGTGCAGCTGGTTGAGGGAGGCGCGCATCTGGACGCGCAGCTTGGCGTCCAGGTTCGACAGCGGCTCGTCCATGAGGAAGGCCTGCGGCTCGCGGACGATGGCGCGGCCCATGGCCACACGCTGGCGCTGACCACCCGACAGGGCGCCCGGCTTGCGCTTGAGGTAGGGCTCCAGGCCCAGCATCTCGGCCGCCTCCTGGACGCGGCGGGCGATCTCGGGCTTGGCGACCTTGCGCAGCTTCAGGCCGAAGGCGAGGTTCTGCTCGACGGTCATGTGCGGGTAGAGCGCGTAGTTCTGGAAGACCATCGCGATGTCGCGGTCCTTCGGCGGGCGGTCGTTGACGATCTCGTCGCCGATGACCAGGGTGCCCGCCGAGATCTCCTCCAGGCCGGCGATCATGCGCAGCGCGGTCGACTTGCCGCACCCGGACGGGCCGACGAGCACCATGAACTCGCCGTCCTCGATCCGCAGGTTCAGGTCGTCGACGGCCTTGACGCCGCCTCCGTAGATCTTGTCAACGCCCTCAAGGACGATCTCCGCCATGCTGTGCTCCGCTGCGTCGATTCGGGGGGTGATGGGGATCTCGTGGCCGCAGATCCGGGTCACCCGCACCGGTTCGCTCTGAAGTTGATCGAACCGGTTTGCTTTTCTGATCATATGAGACAGGAAGTTGATCGAAAAGTCTAGAGTCGAACCCACGTCGATCTGATTGCGGTCAGACTGAAACCCGAGGTGCTCGGCTGGCGTGGCGGCCCCAGGTGCGTTAGCCTGTCCGACGGTTCACCACTTCCTTCCCACCGGACACTCGACGAGGCCGTCACGACACGGCGGCCGGGTTGAGGCATCCGGTTGAGGAGTCTGGGTAACCTAACGACCAGTCCAGCACTGGACGGACCGGTTGTGCGTCCCCCACTCGTCCGATCGGACGCTGCATCACGCGCCAGGTGCAGCCGGGATCGGGTGAGGGGCGGAGTACCGCGACCGGGCGGGGGGTTGGACCCGGAAAAGGCCCGAACATCCAGTAGACAACGGTCTTCCGAGCTCGCCGCCGACGGGACGGAGCCGGTCCGAAGGGTGATTCGGGCCTTTTCCGCGTCCCCCCAATATGCTGACCGCATCCTCTCGACACCTGCGGAAAGCGAGACCCCACGTGGTCACCGAACACACGGAACGGGGAGACGCCGGTCCCACCGCGTCCGGAGCGCCACAAGCGCCCCCGGCCGCCCGGGACGACGTCCTGCCCCTCGGTCGCCGCTGGGGCCGCCTCGACCTCCTGTGGCGCGTTCTGGCCGCCGCGGGTTCCGGTCTGGCCCAACTCCTCGCCCTGCCCCCCTACGGGCTGTGGTGGCTGGGCCCGCTGAGCGCCGCCCTCCTCGTCTTCGCCGTCGCCGGCACCCGCGTGCGCCGTGCCGCCTGGCTCGGGGCCCTGGCCGGGGCCTGCCTCATGGTCCCCCTCGTGCGCTGGCAGGACGTGTTCGGCGTCGACGTCTGGCTGCTCATCTCCGCGGCCGAGACCGTCTACTTCGTGCCCATGGCCATGGGCATCGCCCTGGCCGCGCGCCTGCCCGGGTGGCCGGTGTGGACCGCCGCGCTGTGGGTCGCCCAGGAGGCCGTGCGCGCCCGTTGGCCGCTCGGCGGCTTCCCCTGGGGCAAACTCGCCTTCGCCCAGCCCGACACGCCCTTCGCCGGGTACGCCGCCCTCGGCTCCTCCGCCCTCGTGACCTTCACCGTGGCCCTGGCCGGCGGGCTGCTGCTGTGGGCCGCCCTGCGCCTCGCCTCGCGCGGCCCGCGCCCCGGCGCGCCCACTGCGGCCCTCGCCCTGGCCGCCTCCGCCGCCGTGGTGGCCTGCGGGACCCTGGCCCCGGGCCTGGGGCGCCCGGCCCAGGGGGAGACCGTCACCCTCGGCATGGTGCAGGGCAACGTGCCCAACGTCGGCGAGATGTCCGTCGCCGGCGAACGCATGCAGGTCCTGAACAACCACGCCCAAGGGGTGCACGACCTCGCCGCCCTCGCCCGCGACGAGGGGACCGCGCTCGACCTGATCGTGCTGCCCGAGAACGCCAGCGACATCGACCCGTTCCGCGACCCCGTCGCCCGCGAGACCATCGACGCCGCCGCGGCCGACGCCGGCGTGCCCCTCCTGTGGGGCATGAGCCGCTTCAACGACGACGGCAGCCGCTACGTGTCCAGCGTCGTGTGGGACCCCGAGACCGGGCCGGGCGAGATGTACGACAAACGCTTCCTGGTGCCCTTCGGCGAGTACATCCCCTACCGCGACTTCTTCACCCGGTTCGTGCAGCGCCTCGAACAGGTGAGCTCCGACGCCGTCCCCGGCACCGACCCCGGCGCCCTGGAGATCGGCGGCACCACCCTGGCCGTCGGCATCTGCTTCGACGTGGCGTTCGACGCCCCGGTGCGCGAATCGGTGGCCGCCGGCGGCGGGATCATCGTCATCCCCACCAACAACGCCAACTACAACTTCACCGGCCAGTCCGACCAGCAGCTCGCCATCACACGGCTGCGCGCCGTCGAGCACGGCCGCCCGGCCGTGGTCGTCTCCACCAGCGGCATCAGCGCCGTCGTGAACCCCGACGGCACCGTCGCGTACCGGTCCCCGGAGGCCGAGGCGGACGTCCACATCGCCGAGCTGACCGCCACCGCCGGACCCACCGTCGCCACCCGACTGGGCGCGGCGCCGGAGGCCTTCCTGGGCGCCCTGGGGCTGGCGGCCGTCGTGGCGTCGGTGATCCTCTCCCGGCGGGCCCACCGGGCGTCCGCCCACGGATGAACGACCCCCCTCGGGGAACCATGGGGGACACCGGGGCGTTCTTCCCGATGAGGGGGGCCCGCCCCGGCCCGTACGACCCGAGGAAGGTTCCACATGCCGCTTCTGACAGTGCTCGCGCTCATGGCGCTGCCCTTCGTGGAAGTGTGGCTGATGATCGTGGTCGGCGGGTGGATCGGCGTCCCGTGGACGCTGGCGGTCCTGGTCTCCCTGCTGGTGCTGGGCGTGGCGGTGCTGCGCCGGGCGGGGACCCGGGCCTTCCGCGACGCCGACGAGGCGCTGCGCTCCGGCCAACAGCCGCGCGGCGGTCTGCTGGACCCGCTCATGCTCATGGCCGGCGGTGTCCTGCTGATCGTCCCGGGCTTCCTCAGCGCCGCGGTGGGCCTGCTCCTGGTACTGCCCTTCACCCGACCGGTCCTGCGCTGGGCCTTCGCCGGCTGGGCGCAGCGCCGGATGCGGCGCATGCAGGAACGTATGGAAGGCGAGTTCCTCGCCCAGGGCGGGAGCGTCCCCGGCCGGGGACCCGCGGGGGCGTCCGCCCCCGCCGACGGGCCCGGGCCCGCGCCCACCTCGCGCGGCCGGGTCATCCAGGGCCACTTCGAGCCGGTCCGGGACGACGAGGACTGACGACCCTCCCCTCCCGGTCCGCCGGGAACGACGGGGCCCGCCGAGCGTCCGTCCCTCGGCGGGCCCCGACACGTCCGCGATCGAAGTGATCGGAAACGATCGAAAGCCGCGCGCGGGTGTTGACCCGACCTTGACCCGCGGTGGCCCCGGATCCGGACGCGGGGATGCGAGGATCGCGGACGACGACCGCATCCCAGGAGGCCGCACGTGAGCACACGGATCCCCGAACCGGTGGCGACGTTCTTCGACCGGGTCAACGCCCACGACGAGGCCGCACTGGACGCCTTCGCCGCCGACGCGGTGGTGGACGACTGGGGACGCGAGTTCCTGGGGCGTGAGGAGATCGCGGCCTGGAGCGCCACGGAGTTCATCGGCTCCCGGGGCGTGCTGACCGTGGAATCGGTCCAAGAGACCCCGGACGGCGTCCGGGTCGCGGGGGACTGGCGGTCGAACCACGCCAACGGCCCCAGCGCGTTCACCTTCGCCGTCGACGGCGACGCCATCACCCGCATGACCATCCGGGAGGGCTGAGCGGGTGCCGGTGTGACAAGGGGCGCTCGGAGCGGTAGAACGGCACCGGTCCGAAGACGCGCGAGGGCGGGAGCACCGGTGGAGGAACAGGCGGGGACGACGACCCTGGAGGAGCACCTTCGCGGGTTCTGGCCGGGACGGGAACCGGAACCCGTCACCTGGACGGACGGCCCCGTGCTGGAACGGCTTCCGGACTTCGTCACCTACCGGATCGCCCAGCGCGCCCCGGACCGCGGGTGGAACTACGCCACCGTGGGCGCCTCCGCGCACGGCGGAACGGAGTTCGTCCTCATGGCGCCCTTCGACACCGACGACCACGCCGAGACCCTCGCCATGGTCGCCCACTTCAACTCCTTCGAGGAGCACCGGGTCGACGTCGGCTCGGTCCTGCACCTCGGCCGCCCCTGGACGGGCACCTCCCGCATGGAGCACCTGCTGTTCAGCCCGCCCTACCCGTACGGTCCCCTGCTGGAACAGGCCCCCGGCGGCGTCCGCTACCTGTGGCTGCTGCCCGTCCACGCGAGCGAGGCCGAGGTGATCCTCACCGAGGGCCCGGAGGTCTTCGAGGAGCTCCTGGAGGCCGAGGGCATCGACATCCTCGCCATCGACCGCCCACCCGTCGTCTGACCCCCGACCGCCGAACCCCGACCGGCCCCGCAGACCCCGGGACACGGTCACGGGGATCTTCGCCGGTCGCCGCTCGGACGCGTTCCAAAAGAACGGGGACGCATCGGTGAACCACTCCCGAGGGAGGACCCGTCGGACCGGAGCGCTGCTCGGGGAGCGGGTCGAGGAGTCCCCGGCCCGGGGAGGCCGGACACGCCCCCTCGCCCCGGGGAGGGCCGTCCACGATCGGCGCACGGGGCTCGGCCTGTCCCGGACCGACGCGGCCCGCAGTGCCGACACGGCCCGGCCCGGCCCGGCCCCAGATCTCCGGCATCGAGGGCGGCGACTCCGTTCCGACCATCCCCCGCTCACCCGGTTGCCCCGGGCGCTGGACGCGTCGCCGACGATCGACCTGGACGGCGACGTGTCCACCCTCCGCTCCACCCCGCACGAGAGCCGGGCGGGCGCTCCGCCGCAGGAGAGGGCTCAGACGCGGCCGTGGGCACGGGCCTGGAGGGCGCGCACGGCTTCGGCCGGCTCCGGGACCGGGCCCTCCACCGGCACGTCCGGGACGATGTCGTTGATCGGCAGCGACCGCACCGGGCCGGGCGGCACGCCCCACGCGCGCAGCCACTCGGTGAGCTGCGCCGAGGAACTCGCGTACACGATCCGCCCCAGCCCGGCCCACCCGTGCGCCGCCGCGTACATGGGGCAGTGCTCGCCGGAGGTGTACACCGTCGCCGCCGCCCGCTCCTCCGGCGGCAGGTGGGCGGACGCCCACCGCGCGATCGCCAACTCCGGATGCCGGGTCCCGTCGCCGTCGGAGACGCGGTCGTGGTCCTCGAACAGCACCTCGCCGTCCGCCGTCACCAACACCGAACCGAACGGCTCGTCACCCACCGCCAACGCCTCGGCGGCCAGTTCCACCGCCCGGCGCAGGTACCTCGGATCGTTCTCGTCCACCGTCTCCTCCTTCGTCCCCACGACCGTGCACACGGCACGGCCGCGCCACCCGCGAGGGCGGTGCGGCCGTCGCCCGTCAGACCGGGGCCGGGGCGTCCTCCCTGGCGGCCTCCTCGGCGGCACGGGCCTCCGACCGGGCGATCGCCCGATCGTCCACCACCCGGATCACCGTGATGACGGCGATCGCCACGCCCGCCACCGCCAGACCCGTCAGCACCTTGGTCGGGTCGCTCACGTCCAGGTCGAAGAACCACCGCCCCGCCGGGGTCACCATCGCCAGGGTCAACAACCCCACCATGGACCCCACCAGCACGACCTTCCACCACACGTACGGTTTCGCCACCAGCAACAGCACCCACAGGGTGGTCGTGCACAGGGTGATCACCACCGCCGTCCGGTCCGCCGGGTCGGGCACCGTCCGCCCGCCCAGCACCAACAGGTAGGTGGTCACCGCCGCGAACCCGGCCACCATGCCCGAGGGCACCGCCAACCGCAGCGTCCGCGCCACGAACCCCGGTCGGGCGATGTCGGTGTTGGGGGCCAACGCCAGGAAGAACGACGGGATCCCGAACGTCACCGCGTTGATCAGCGTCGCGTGCCGGGGGAAGAACGGGTACGACACCGCCAACAGGCCGACGATCGTGGCCAGCACCATCGTGTACACGGTCTTGGTCAGGAACAGGCTCGCCACCCGTTCGATGTTGCCGATCACCCGACGTCCCTCGGCCACCACCCGGGGCAGCACCGCGAACCGGTCGTCCAGCAACACCAGCTGCGCCACCGACCGTGACGCCGGACTCCCCGAGCCCATCGCCACACCGATGTCGGCCTCCTTGAGCGCCAGCACGTCGTTGACGCCGTCGCCGGTCATCGCCACCGTGTGTCCGCGATCGCGCAACCCCCGGACCATGTCGCGCTTGCGCTCGGGGGTGACCCGACCGAACGCCGAATGCCCGTCCACCCGGCGCCCCAGTTCCTCGGAGGCCTCGGGCAGGTCCCGGGCGTCCAACGGCCGCTCGGCGCCCGCCAGCCCCAGCTCCCGGCCCACCGCCCCGACCGAGGCCGCGTGGTCGCCCGACACGATCTTGACGTCCACCCCCTGACCGGCGAAGTAGTCCAGGGTCGGCTTCGCGTCCGCGCGGACCCTCTGATCCAGCACCACCAACGCCACCGGCCTCACCTCACCGGGCGCCGCCGGGTCGTCCGGCCGGAGCGTGGACCGCGCCAGCAGCAGGACCCGCAGCCCCTGGGAACCGAGCCGGGCCGCCTCGGCCGCCGCCGGATGGGCGGGCGCGAGAACGTCGGCCGCGCCCAGCACCCAGTTCACGTCACCCTCGGGGGTGCGAAAACCCATGCCGCTCCACTTGCGGGCCGACGAGAACGCCGCCTGCGCAATGGGCGTCCACTCCGGCGCCCGGTGGCCGCCCGCCTCGACGCCCTGGGCGATCGCCGCCATGCTCGCGTTGGGGTCGGGGTCGTGCGCCGCCAACGCCGCCAGCACCTCGGTGGGGGAGGGCCCGGACCCGGAGCCGCCGCCCAGGTCGCGGATCTCCGACATCTTCATGCCGACCTCGGTCAGCGTGCCGGTCTTGTCGGTGCACACCACGTCCACCCGGGCCAGACCCTCGATCGCGGGCAACTCCTGTACCAGGCACTGGTACCGGCCCAAGCGGATTACCCCGACCGCGAACGCGATGCTGGTGAGCAGGATGAGTCCCTCGGGGATCATCGACACCAGGGCCGCCACCATGCCGCGCAGCGCGTCCGCCAACGGCCCGGAGATCTGTCCCCCTGGGGGGCCCTCGTCCAGCGCCACATGGCCGCCCATGAACAACTGGCTGTAGATCAGCAGCCCGCCGATGGGGAACAGGGCGTAGGTGATCCAGGTGAGGATCCGGTTGATGCCCGAACGCAACTCCGAGCGCACCAGCGAGAACCGGCTCGCCTCCTCGGCCAGCCGCGCCGCGTAGGCGTGCCTGCCCACCTTGGTGGCGCGGAACCGTCCGGTGCCCGCCACCACGAAACTGCCCGACATCACCGCGTCCCCGGGTTTCTTCACCACCGGGTCGGCCTCACCGGTCAACAGGGACTCGTCGACCTCCAGAGCCCCCGACCAGGTGACGGTGCCGTCGACCACGATCTGGTCGCCCACCCCCACCTCCAGGACCTCGTCCAGGACGATCTCCTGGGAGGCCACCCGTACCGTCGCGCCCCCGCGCACCACCCGGGGCCGGGCCGCGTTGACGATGGCCAGCCGGTCCAGGGTCCGCTTGGCGCGCAACTCCTGGACGATGCCGATCAAGGTGTTGATGAGGATGACCATCGCGAACAGCCCGTCTTGGACGGGGCCGATCACGGCGATGATCGCGAACAGCACCGCGATCATCGCGTTGATCCGGGTGAACACGTTGCCCCGGATGATCTGCGTGACGGTGCGGCCCGCCCGTACCGGAACGTCGTTGGTCCGGCCCGCGGCCACGCGCTCGGCGACCTCCGACAGGGTCAGGCCCGGTTCCTCCGGCGGCCGGTTGGGCCCACTCGGGTGCGGTGGTACGGCGGCGAGGCCGCCGTCGGGTTGTTCGGGCACACGTGCTCCTGGATGTGACATGAAGGGATGCGCCCCACCAGGGAAGGAGGAGACCGGGAGGGGACCGGCCCACGGACCTTCCAAGGGGACGCCTCAAGAGTAAGGAGGGACACAAGCGTAGAAGATCCCGCTCACCGGACGCGGGCGCGAGCGCCCCCCGAAACCGGGTGGGGACACCACCACGACCGGGGAAGGGACCCGTACCACCCCGCACCCGGGAGCGGCGGTGTACGTCCCGGACGAGTCCGGGTACCGTGTTCCCACTTCCTGAGACGTCCCACCGCGGGGACCGGGAGAGACGGATAGGTAGAGGTCCACATGTGCACCGTCATCGTCGGATTCGACCCCGACGCCGACACACCGCTGGTCATCGCCGCCATCCGGGACGAGATGCGTGTGCGTCCCTGGGACGGCCCCGGCCGCCACTGGCCCGACCGCCCCGGCCTCATCGGCGGCCGTGACCGGCTCGCCGGCGGTACCTGGCTGGCCGTCGACCCGCGCCGCGCCCGCGTCGCCGCCCTCCTCAACGGCTGGCCCTGGGACGGACGGATGCCCTGGGAGGGCACCTACCCGGCCAGCCGGGGCGAACTGCCGCTGCGGGCCCTGGACCACCCCGTCCGCGACCCGTTGCACGGTGAGGACCCCACCCTGTACGCGCCTTTCCACCTGCTGGACGCCGACGCCCACCACGCCACCCTGTACAGCTGGGACGGGCGGTGCATGGACACCCGGCACATCCCGACGGGGGTGAGCGTCATCGTCAACACCGGTCTGGACCCCGCCGACCCACGGGCGACGCGCCACACCCCGGCGTTCGCGAACGCCCGCCCCGATCCCGACCCGACCGGGGCGCGCACACCCGAGGAGATCTGGGGTGACTGGCTGCGGCTGATCACCGAGGCCGCCCACGCCCGCCCGCGTTCGGCGGGGCTGGACGACGCCGGCGACCCCGGCGGTCTCATCGCCCACGCCGACCTCGGCGAGGGGCGGATCTGGGCGACCGGGTCGATCACCCTGCTGGCCGTGGGTCGTGACACGGTCCGTTACGCCTTCACCGCCACCCCCGCCGACCCCGACACCTGGACCATGGTGGACACCGACGTCCGTTGACCCGGGGTGCCCCAAGGTTCCGCCGTCCTCGGCGGAGACACCGGTGCGGACCCGGCATGGGCGTTGAGATGGTGCCGCCACTCGTGCAACAGTGATCGGGGACGGCGAACGGCTTCCCCCGAACATGGATAACGCGGAGATAACGGCTCGTGTTGTTGCAGGTCATCAAGCGTGAGCCCCGCGCACGCGGGGATGGACCGGACCACGCCAACCTGGTGCTTCGCAGGGGCGAGTGAGCCCCGCGCACGCGGGGATGGACCGGACATGGCCGGCCGGATCTTCGTCGAGGGCGTGTGAGCCCCGCGCACGCGGGGATGGACCGCGGACGCTCTGGTCGTGGAAGCAGCGGTTGACGTGAGCCCCGCGCACGCGGGGATGGAACTGACCCGAGATGAGCGGTCCCACCCCACTGGTGCTCAAGGGCGGCCTGTGCGGCGCGTCTTGAGGCCCCGGGCGCTGGGAGGTTCCCGGGCACGTGATCGCTCACGGAGGCGTGGGAGGTGTGAAGATCGACTTCACCCGGGTTGAGTGCCGTCTCAGGGAGGTCGCAGTGGAGGCGTACGAGGAGACATCGGGCGTCACGATCGTCCTCCCCGAGGCCTGGGCCGCAGACACCAGGGGCATGGATCCCGGCGTTGGCGGCCTGACGGACCAGACCACTCCCGACCGGCTTCCGGGAACTCCGCTGATCCGACTCACCGGGTCCGGCGGCATGGCGGGAGTAGCCATCCGCCACCCCGACCGCCGGGAGCGGCGCAAGCTGGACGGCGACCCGACGCAGGGCTAGGCACCGTTCTTTGAACGGTTCAGGTCATGGAGCCGGATCCGGATGACCCCGCGCACGCGGTGAGGGGGCGATCGTGAGGACGTTCTCCTTCCCGAACGAGGCCGTGGCCCCGGAGCACACGCTCCGAGGCCACGGCCTTCAGACCTTCACGCCGGTGATCACACCTCGCAGGACCCCGCCGGGTTCCACGGGCTGAACAGGCCGCTCGGGTTGTGCTGCCAGAGCCACACGTGCAGCGTGTAGTTGACCGGCAAACCCGGCGCCGGGCCCTCGTCGGGCCCGTCGAACGGCCGGCCGAAGAGGTAGGGGCGATCGTCGTCGGTCTCCACGTCCTGGTCCGCGTCGACGTAGAAGTACTCCAGCGCGACGAGTTTGCGGCCGCCGTAGCCGTCGGGCTGGTAGACCAACACCTCGGGGGTGCGCGGGTCCAGTTCGCGGTCGATCAGGTACGGGTTGACGTAGTGGTAGCCCATCACGCCTTCCGGGCTCTCCACGCACTCGTCGCTCGGTATGTAGCCGTCGGCGATCGCCCGGGCCTCGTCCTGGTACTTCGCCGTGGCCCTCTTGGCGGCGACCAGGTCCTTCCTCACCGTGCTGTCCGCGTGTGCGCCCACCGGCGCGAGCACCGCCAGTGCGACTCCTGCCACCGCTGCCGCGGTGAGGTGTGTGGCGCGTGACGACATCGTGTCCTCCTGAGCTCGGTGCACCCTCGCGAGCCGTTCCCCGGCCGCTTGTCCGGGTCCTGGCGCCGCATTCGGGAACGGCGCCGGGCACACGGGCCCCTGTGGGCCGTGGGTGCTCGTCCGGGAGACAGCCTTTCCGTGTCCGTGCCGCTCAGAGCGCCGGACACGGCCCCTGATGAACCAAAGCCGGCCCAACCTTGACCGAGCGCGGCCACCGACCGTCCCCGTGTGAGCGGAGATGTCCGGTATCGGGGACGGACGACCGCGCGAGCACCGGTGAGCCCCGCGCACGCGGGGACGCGCCGCCCCAGGCGTTGTCGTCGGTGGCCTGGGTGACGGGGTTTCGGGCGGCCGAGGCAGAGGGCTCTGCGCGACGAGCCGCCGCTCGGGGCCCCCTGTGATGACTTTTCAGGGCCGTGTGCGAAGCTTGCGACTTCTGCGTCGATCCTTCTCCGGTCCCGGCACGAGAGGGCTCGGCCGGCCCGAGCGGGCCGCTTCGGTCACGGGGACCCCCGGAATCGCCCACGCCCTGGAAACGCCTCCCGGGGCGCGGTACAGCGAACGCCACGTCGAGTGGGAGGACGCGGTGGGGTCGGAGGCGGACAGGACCGAGAGCGCCGTCGAACACGGGGTCGTCGCCCCGCCGACGGCGCGAGGGACCCCGACCGGTGTTCCGCCCCGAACCCTCCCCCCGGGGCACGGATCCGCTCCCCGACCGGGGTGAGCACCCGCACCCGTGTCGGCCGGAGTGGGGCGGCAGACGTCGGTACTCGGAACCGACAGGCCGTCCGGCCCCCGGACGCTCGCGTCTCAGCCGTGTCCGTACCGGTCATCGACGTGGACGAGCCGTGACGTCGGCGGCCGTGGAACGCCCTCCTCGGACCGGGGAGCGGACCCGTCACCGTCCTCCTTCGCCCTTTCCCCACTCCGCCTGCGGAGGGAGGGCGGGATCAGTTTCGCCGTGACGATGGCACCCGCCAGCGGGCCCAGGGAGCCGACGGGATCACGGCGGGCCACGTCGCAGGGGATGTCCAGGCCGAAGCCCATGAGCAGGGCCGCGAGCACCTCGTCCGACATGGTCTTGGCCGCCGACCGGGCGGTCTCATGCGTGTACGCCCCGAGTTGGAGGTACCAGGTCACGGAGTCCGAGGTCTCGAACAGTGCCGCAGGGGCGTGCGGGTTGGGCAGGTAGTCGACCACCTCGAGTGCCAGAGGGACCGGAGAGCGTCGGGTCATGGGCGCTGCCTTCCTGTGCGGGGCGGGTGTCGGCCGGGCGGAAGACGCGGACGCCGCCACGGTCGGGTGCACGAGGGCCGGGCCCTGCGCGTCGCCTCGGTCGACGCGGCGGGGTACGACGAGGGATCACGGTGTCACGACGTCTCACCGAGTACGGCCACCCCCCGTATCCGCTCCGCCATCTCCTCCACCGGTACGTCCGCTTCGGCCGTCATCCGGATGGTGAACGAACGTTCGCCCAATTCAGCGTGGTAACGCCAGTGCCACTCGCCGTCCGGATGCCGCCAGCCCGCTAGGAATTCGTGCGGGAAGAGCGGATCGCGACGGGACAGACGGACGTCGGGTTCGTCCTCCTCCAGCGGTGGACACCCGTAAGGGGCGTCCGGGGCGGTCGGGCCGTCCCCCCGGAGCCGATCTTCTTCACCCGTGGACATGCAGGCGCTCCCCTTCGGAGGGAGGGGCCGCCGGTCGGGCGGTCCCGGTGAGGGAATCCTCCCTGGATTCTAGGACCCGGTGTACCAAGAGGGGCTCAAGTCCTCCCTGGTCGGGGACGGGCGTGGGTTCCGCGACCGGGGAAGGAAACAGTGACCTTCCGGTGAGGTCTGATGTCCACCCCGGGCAACGCCGGGATTGGTCCACCCTCCAGCCGGGCGAACCACCTCCGCCACGGGACCGGATTCTCCCAGCTCGCGTTCCTCGGGATTCCGCCGCCCCACCCGTACCGCTCCCCGGGCGTCGCCCACCGGTCCTCTGAGTGGTCCGGTCCGATCGGCGCACATGTCGCCACCAGGCGGTCCGACTGTTCGTCACGGGCCGGTTACCCGGCCTTTCCACGGGAAATCCTTCATGCACAGGGGCTTCGCGCACCGGCTCCCGGTGGCTCCGAAACCCCCGAGCGCTCGCCTTCGCCTCGAACCGGGATCCCGGTTCGAGACTCCCCCGACGGATCCTCCACCCGGCCTTCACGGCCCCGGGGCGCGATCCATGACCGAAGGACCCCGCACATGCCGCTCCGCACGTCCCACATCCCCCGTAAGAAGCACCGTTTCCGCGCCGCCGCGGCGCTGGCCGCCGCCACCGCCCTCTTCCTCGGCCTCATGCCCGCCGGCGTCGCCAACGCCCACGGCTACATCTCCAACCCCATGAGCCGACAGGCCCAGTGCGCCGCCGGCATCGTCCAGTGCGGCGGTATCCGGTGGGAGCCGCAGAGCGTCGAGGGGCCCAAGGGCCTCATGCGATGCGACGGCGGCGTCGGCCGCTTCTCCGAGCTGAACGACGACGGCCGTGGCTGGCGGGTGACCGACGTCGGCCGCGTCCAGACCTTCACGTGGACCATCACCGCGGCCCACTCCACCTCCACCTGGGAGTACTTCATCGGCGGCAGGCGGGTCGCCGTTTTCAACGACAACGGCGCCCGCCCGCCGTGGACCTTCACCCACACCGTGGACCTGTCCGGCTACAGCGGTCGGCACAAGCTGCTGGCCCGGTGGAACATCGCCGACACCGCCAACGCCTTCTACGCCTGCGTGGACATCAATATCCGCAGCTAGAGACAGGTGTTCCGGAAACGGAGAACGCGGCGGGCGCCCCTCGGCCACGGGTCGTGAACGACCCGCCGCGTGCCCCGGACCCACGGCGATCCACCTCATGCGCCTCCGGCCGGCGATCGCCCTCGGGTCGGGCCGACCGGAGACGCCGCGCGGAGGAGGATCCGAGATCGGGCCCGCGTGTCGGTGCTCGCCTCAGAGCCGCCCACCGGCGGTCCGGGCCCCTCGGGCCGGAGGTCCTGCGACCCCGCGCGGCTCCGCGCCCTCCTTCGGGTCGTGCGGTCGGTCGTGCGACGGCTCCGGTACCCCGCCGGTGGCTCCCGATGAGCCGGCGCATCCGCTCGGTGCCGGGAGAACGAACACGGTGCTGGAGCGTCCCGACCGGAAGGCCCCCGTGTCCCTCGATCGGAGGCGTGGTCCCGTGGCGCGTCGACGTCCTCGCCCGTCCTCGCCCGTGCCGGGAGGGGAACGCGGGGAGACGGCCGCCGGCTGCCGCGCGCGTGAACCGGGCAGGTGCGCGGGGGAAGGGCGTGATGGCCCGGGACGGTGCCGACACGACCGCGCCGTCACCGCCCGCGATGGTCATCGCGATGCGGCGACGGGACCTCGGTCGGCGCGGGGGCGAAGCCGATCACGAGGCCCACACCGATGACCGCCATGCCGATCCACGTGCCGACCGAGGGCATCGGGGCGCCCAAGGCGGTCGCGACCAGCGCCGCCGTCGGTGCGGCCACGCCCGCGGCGAGACTGGCGGCGCCCGCGCCGACCCGGTTCACACCGGTGAACCACAACACGAACGACAGCGCCGTCGCGATCGCCCCCAGATAGACCACCGCGCCCAGGGCGGCCGGGTCGGAGAGGACGCCCCACGCGGTGGGGCCCGCCCACAGGGACAGCACGCCGAAGATCACCGCCGCCGTCACCGTCGTGGCCGCCGTGTACCCCCACGCGCCCATCCGGGCCAGCGCCGGCGCGCCGAACAGGGTGAACCCCGCCTCCAAGACGATGAGCGACAACGCCAGCAGGATCCCCAGGGCGTCGGCCTGCCCCCAACCGGTCACGGCGACCGCCCCCGCGCTCACCACCAGCGCGCCCGTCACGACCCGCCCCGACGGCCGCCGTCCCCGGGTGAGCGGACCCGCCACCGACAGCACGATGGGGATGCACGCCACCGCGGCGGCGAGCACCGCCGGTTCGGCGTGCGCCGTCCCCACGATCAACACCAGGTTGAACCCGACCAGGCCGGACAACGCCCCCGCCACCACCCAGAGCACGTCGCGCCCTCGGGGGAGTGGCAGATGTCGGCCGAGCAGACGGGCCAGGACGATGATCGCGATCGCCGCCACCGCGTAGCGGGCGGCCTGGACGACGAACGCGGGCAGGTCGGCGGTCGCGCCGATCACGGCGACACTGCTGCCCATCAGTGCCATGCCGCCCAAGGCGGGCCACAGCCCCCACAGGGTCGACGTACGGGTTTCGAGAGGAGAGGTCTTCTGCACGTCCTCCACCGTGGACCCGTTATGGTCCCACGCACAGGGCCAAACATGTGCGTTCGAAGTGGACCAAGGGGGCGCGATGACGCGAGGTTCGGACTTCCTGCAACTCGACCCGAGCGACATCCCCCGGGGCGGGCGGACGGAGTGGCTCGTCAACGCGCTGCGCTCGGCGATCGCCGGGGGCGTCCTCCCCGTCGGTACCCGACTGCCGCCCACCCGGGCGTTCGCCGCGGAACTCGGGCTGGCCCGCGGCACCGTCGTCGAGGCCTATCAGCGGCTGACCGAGCAGGGCCTGCTCACCGCCGCCCGGGGCGCGGGCACCGTGGTGGCGGCCCGGCCGGTGAGGTCCCCGGCCCCGGTCCCGTCCTCCGGGTCCTGGGAGCCGACCGTGTTCGACGGTGACGTCATCGACCTGGCCACCGGCCTTCCCGACCTGGCCGCCTTCCCCCGCGCCGCCTGGCTGCGGGCCGAACGCGCGGTGCTGTCCGGCACGGACACCCGGTCACTCGGGTACGCCCCACCGCAGGGGACCCCGGAGCTGCGCGCCGAACTCTCGGCGTGGTTGGCGCGCTCGCGGGGTGTGCGCGCGGCACCGGAGCGGATCGTGATCACCGCCGGTGTCACCGGCGCCCTGAGCATCCTGGCGCGGGTCCTACGGAACCGGGGACGGACGACGATCGCCCGGGAGGACCCCGGCGCGGACGGCAACCGCGCGATCCTGGACCATTGGACGGACTCCACCGTCCCCGTCCGGGTGGACGCCGACGGCATCGACACCGCGGCGCTGGCGGCCACCGGCGCCCGGGTCGTCCTGGTGACCCCGGCCCACCAGTTCCCGACCGGGGTGGTCCTGTCCCCGGAGCGCCGTCGCGCTCTCGTGGACTGGGCGCGCGAACGCGACGGCCTGGTCATCGAGGACGACTACGACGCCGAGTACCGCTACGACCGCTCCCCGGTGTCCGCCCTGCACGGTCTGGACCCGAGCCGGGTCGCCTACACCTCCAGCCTGTCCAAGACCCTGGCCCCCGCGTTGCGCTCCGGCTGGCTGGTCCCGCCCGCCCACCTGCTGGAAGAGGTCGTGGAGGCGAGATGGGCCGTGGACCTGGGTTCGCCGTCCCTTCCGCAACTGGCGCTTGCCGCGCTGCTGCGCGACGGGACGATCGCCCGCCACCTGCGCACCATGCGGTCCCGCCACCGGGTCCGGCGGGACGCCGCCGTGGCCGCGGTGCGCGAACACCTGCCCGGCTGCCCGGTCCTCGGAGTGGCCGCCGGGCTCCATCTGCTGGTGCTGCTGCCCCCCGACCTCGACGACCGGGAGGCGGCCGCCCGCGCCGAACGGGTCGGGGTGGCGGTGCAGCCGTTGTCGCGGCACCGCACCGTCCCCGGCCCGCCCGGACTGGTCATCGCCTACGCGGGACAGGGGCCGGCGCGGTTGCGCGAGGCGATCGCCCGGATGGGCGCGACGATCCGCCTGTGAACCCGGTCAGGCGACCCCACTGGTCTCCCGGACGGAGGTCGCCGTCGCGCGGTCGCGGTCCAGGAATCCGGCGGTCACCGCGACCCCCAGCCCGGCCACCGCCAGGACGGCCCCGATCGCGGCCGGGGAGGCCAGTCCGAGCCCGGCGGAGATGCCCACCCCGCCCAGCCAGGCCCCGCCCGCGTTGGCCAGGTTGAACGCCGAGTGGTTGGCCGCCGACGCCAGGGTCGGCGCGGCGCCCGCCTTGTTCATCACCAGCAGCTGCAACGGGGTGGTCACCCCGAACCCGACCGCGCCCAGCACCACCACCGACGCCATCGCGGTCCACGGGTTGTGCACGGTGAGCGTGAACAGGGCCAGTACCGCCGCCAGCGAACCGAGTGCGATGTAGATGGTGGGCCGCAGGGCCCGATCGGCCAGGGGACCGACGATCAGCGAACCCAGGGTCATACCGATGCCGAACAGCGCCAGTACGACCGTCACGCCCCGATCTCCCAACCCGGCGAGTTCGGTCATCATCGGCGCGATGTAGCTGTACACGGCGAACACCCCGGCGAACCCGAACACCGCCGACAGCAGTCCGAGCAGCACCTGGGTGTTCCCGAGCGCCCGCACCTCGGGCATCAACCGGCCGCTGCCGGTGCGCGCCAGCCGGGGCACGAACACGGCGATGCCCGCCATGGCCAGCACCGCGATCACGGTGACCACCAGGAAGGCGGCCCGCCATCCCAGTTCCTGACCGAGCAGGGTGCCCACGGGGACGCCGATGATGTTGGCGACGGTCAGCCCCAGGAACATGCGGGCCACGGCACGGCCCTGACGGGCGGGTCCCGCCATCTGGGCGGCGGCCAACGCGCCCGCGCCGAAGAACGCGCCGTGCGGCAGGCCGGCCACCACCCGGGAGACGAACACGGTCTCGTAGGTGGGCGCCAGGACCGTGGCCAGGTTGCCCAGGGCGAACAGGCCCATGAAGAGGATGAGGACGTGCTTGCGGGGCAGCCGGGTGGCCATCGCGGTGAGCAGCGGGGCGCCGACGACGACCCCGAGGGCGTAGGCGGAGATGAGGTACCCCGCGGAGGAGATGCTCACGCCCAGCCCCTCGGCGACCTCCGGGAGCAGGCCCATGATGACGAATTCGGTGGTTCCGAGGGCGAAGGCGCCCACGGCGAGCGCGAGCAGGGCCAAAGGCATGGGAGAGCCTCTCAAGACGGCTGCGGAGTGGACCTGGGGGTGGTCGGGGGCCCGTGTACGGCCCCGCGCTCGGGCTCCATCGCCCGGGGACACCTCCACAACCGGCGCGGAGGGGTGTCTACTTCCCGGTAACCACCGTTCCCGTCGTGTGATGTCGGACTCGCCGGGTCACGATCGCCCGAGCGGTCATCGCCACGCGGGTCGTGGAACGGGGGAGCCCAGGGCGCGGCCCGCCCTCCGCGGCCGTGAGAAGGGGACGGTCCGATCCCGGCGGTCGTTTCCGAGCCGGTATCGACGTCGTTGGCGACACCACGGCCGGGTTCGGGACGGACGGGCCCGGTGGACCCGGGCGCCGACGGACCTCTCTCCCCTTCACCCCGGGGGTCTCCCGGGTCCCGCCCGTCCGGTGCGCCCGCCTCCTCGCCCGCCCACGACGGTTCCCGGCCCCAACGCACGCCGCCCGCCGGGGGACCGGCGGGCGGGCGGATTCAGTGGATCGGTGCCGACACGTGCGCACCGGGGCGGGCCGGTGCGCGGGCCGACGGATCAGCTCGTCAGGGCAGGTTCCAGCGTTGGACGGCGCTGCCGTCGCAGTTCGCGATCTCGGTGCGGGTCCCGTCGCTCTGCGTCCGTCCGACCGGTTGCAGACAACGTCCCGACTGCGGGTTGCGCAGTGCCTGGGAACCGCTCACGTGGGTCCACCGCTGGGCGCCGGTCCCGTTGCAGGTCCACAACTGGACGCGGGTGCCCGCGCCGGTCGCGCCGCCCGCGACGTCCAGGCACTTGCCGAGGGCCCGGACCGTGCCGTCGGAGCCGACCGTCCACTGCTGGGCCTGGTTGCCGTTGCAGTTCGCCAGCTGGATGGGGGTGCCGTCGCCGGTCTGGGCGCCGGCGACGTCGAGGCAGATCCCGTTGGAGGCGGTGATGGTGCCCGTTCCGCCGCCGCCGGAACCGTCCAGTGAGTACACCCGGACGTAGTCCACGACCATCTGCTGGGGGAACTGCGTGCTTCCGTCCGGGTAGCCGGGCCAGTTCCCGCCGACCGCCACGTTGAGGATCATGAAGAACGGCTGGTCGTACACCCACGGGTTCCCGCGGGTGTCGGCGGAGGTGTAGGTCTGGTAGGCGTTGCCGTTCACCGACCAGGTGACGGAGCCGGGTCGCCAGTCGACGGCGAAGGTGTGGAAGTCATCGGCGAACGACCATCCCTGCGGGTGCATGTAGGAGCCGGTGAGCGGGTTGCCACCGGAGTAGCCGGGCCCGTGGAGGCTGCCGTGCACCATGTGGGGTTCGCGGCCGATGTTCTCCATGATGTCGATCTCGCCGGAGTTCGGCCACGGCGTGTCGGGGAAACCGGAGCCCAGCATCCAGAACGCGGGCCAGATGCCCTGACCGCGGGGGATCTTGATACGGGCCTCGACCCGCCCGTACTGGGGCTGGACCTTGTTCTGGGTGGTCATGCGGGCCGAGGTGTAGGAGCCGTCGGCCTCCCGGCGCGCGGTGATGACCAGGTTGCCGTTGCCGTCCAGCGCGGAGTTGGCCCGGCTGTTCGTGTAGTTCTGGAGTTCGTTGTTGCCCCAGCCGTGATCGCCGGTCTCGTGGTTCCAGTTGGCGGCGGAGGGAGCGCTCCCAGAAGGACCGTTGAACTCGTCGGACCAGACCAGCGTGGCCTGGGCGGCGGCTTCGGCCTCGGCGGGCGCGGGGGCGGCCGAGGAGGTGCCGGGCACCAGGAGGGCCAGTGCGGCGACGGCGGCGGCCAGGGACAGGGGTGTGCGGAATCGATGTTCGGTGCGCATGGGTGTACTCCGGGGGAGATCCCGCCCGTGGGCGGGGGACGGACGGAGCGGTCGCGCCGCCGGGGTGGCGGACGCGATCGTGACGACCGAGAGCAGTCGTCTGGTGACCCACTGAATCGTTTCGTTACTTTATGTCCGTTCAGTCAGGCTGGGCAAGAGGTGAGGCCCGATCTCTTTCGGTCCGCATTCCCGAGCTGTTCGCCGTCCCACGGCCCCCGCGCACGTGACAGGGGCGGAAGGCTTCTTTCGTCCCTCACGTCACTCAGGCCTCATTTCTCTTTTCCCGCCCCTCTCCGTCGGACCCGGTCGCACCGTGTGCGAAGGGGGCGAGGGGCGCCGCGCTCGACCCCGTGTCGTGTCCGTCGTCCTTGGGCCTCCTCGTCGGCCACCGCTCCGTGCCGCCGGTACCCGATGCACCAGACGCGGGCACCCCGCGTCCGCGCACCGGTTCCCGGCGCTCGGAGTCGAACCGGCGGGCGGTGTCGTCATGGACGTGAGACCGCTCGGCGGTGGGCATCAGGTGGTACCGCGCGGTCCAGCCGTTGTGCGCGGCGGTGGTGTGGGAGCCGCGCGCCACGAGGGCGCCCGAGCGAAGTTAGGTTGGCCTAACCAATCAATGCCTCGGGGTTTGGGGAGGGCGCTCCGGGGAAGCGGTAGAGAACCCGTGGCGACGGTCGCCCCGAAAAATGCCGAAAGGATTCCGAAACCGCGTCATAGGCGACCGGTGCGAACGTGTTGAGGGTGAACCGAAAACCCGGATACTGCGTCAATTCGCACAACAGGTGCATCGCACGTCCGAGTCAGCCGTCCGCCTATGGAAGGACCGCAGATGAGCGCTATTCCCGCCTCCGAACAGCCCTACCGGCGTCCCGTCGAACCCGCAGACCTCGTGGGCCGCTGGGTCCGCCTCGACCACGACGCCTCCGTCGGGGTCCTCGACAACGTCCGACGCGAGACCGGGGCCATCGACTGGGAGTGGGACCTGCGCACCTCCGAGGGGACCGTCTCGGGAACGGGACCCCTGGTCGCCCGGCCCCTGACCGACCCCTCCGGCCTGCGCTCCGCCCGTCGTCGACTGCGCGCGGTGCGGGCCGACCTCACCGAACTCGCTTCCCCCGACGACCCCGCCCTGACACGCGCGACCGAGGACCTCGACCTTCTGGAACTGGAGGCCGCGGCCCTGCCCTGACCGGGCGCCGCCCGCTCGGTAAAGGCGCTCTCCGGGCGGGCGCCCGATCCCGACCCGAGAGGACGGGGCCGGCCGCCTCGGACCCGGATCTCCCGGACCGCGGACCCACGGAGGACGTCGCCCGGGCGTTGGGCTCTCCGCATCGCGACGGGGCCCGCGGCCCCTGCGCTCCTGCGCGCGGTCGCCTGCCCGGAGTCGGCCAAGGTAGGAGGACCTCCGCGGGGATCAGAGGGATCGCAGTCGGTTCCGGACATCTGAAGTGTGCGCGGCCCTTTCCACTGTTCCCGGCCCATGCGCCTCGGTGGACACGGATACGGTCAAGGCGTTTTCGGGGGTCCTCCGTATCCATGACGACTGTCACGATCCCGGTTGCCCCTCCGTGACAACCCCCAGAGTGACCGGAGCGTCTCTGTCAGAGACGGTGTCCACACCGTCGTACGCGCCCGGTGCGCACGGCAGGGGGAGTGGGATGGAGGGACGCAACGGCGTTCTCATGGAGACCGGGGCCTACTGGCTCTTCTACGTGGTCTCCGTTTGCGGCGCGCTGATGCACTGGAGGCAGGGCAACGAACTCCTCGCGGCGGTCTGCGGCGCAGCCGCGGTCCTGGCGGCCCTGCTCATCGCGAGCGGACACCGCGACAACCTCGCCGCACCCCGATGAGCGGCCTCGACCTTTCGGTCGCCCGTGGGGCGATCATCACCGCGTACACCGCCCCTCCCTGGGCGTTTGCCGACCGCGTGTCCGGATAGTCTTCCGGTTATGCGTTCATGGTCTGCGCCTGACATCGTCCCCTTGCCCGGTACCGGCGGTCCCCTTCGGCTCCACGACACGGCCACCGACCGGATAAAGGAGACCACCCCCGGACCCCGGGCGGGGATGTACGCCTGCGGCATCACCCCCTACGACGCCGCCCACCTCGGCCACGCCTTCACCTACCTGACCTTCGACCTGGTCAATCGGGTCTGGCGGGACGCCGGGCGCGACGTGAACTACGTACAGAACACCACCGACATCGACGACCCGCTCCTGGAACGGGCCCATGCCATCGGGGTCGACTGGCGTGATCTCGCCCACCGCGAGATCGACGTCTTCCGCGACGACATGGCCGCCCTGCGCATCATCCCGCCGGCCTCCTACGTCGGCGTCGTTGAGTCCGTCGACCTCATCGGTGACCTGGCCGCCCGGATCCGCGACACCGGCGCCACCTATGACCTCGACGGCGACCTCTACTTCTCCGTCGCCGAGGCTCAGAACTTCGGGGAGATCGGCCACCTCGACCGTGACGCGATGCTCTCCCTGTTCCGGCAGCGCGGTGGCGACCCCGACCGCTCCGGCAAGAAGGACCCGCTCGACTGGCTGCTGTGGCGCGCCGAACGCCCGGGCGAACCCGCCTGGGACAGCCCGCTGGGACGGGGCCGCCCCGGCTGGCACATCGAGTGCAGCGCCATCGCCCTGGACCGGCTCGGCCCGCGCTTCGCCCTCAACGGCGGCGGCAACGACCTGATCTTCCCCCACCACGAGATGGGGGCGGCCGAGACCCGCTGCGTCACCGGTGGCCCCAACGCCGACAACCACCTGCACGTGGGCATGGTCGGTCTGAACGGCGAGAAGATGTCCAAGTCGCTGGGCAACCTCGTGTTCGTGTCGAAGCTGCGCGAACAGGGCGTGGAACCGGCCGTCATCAGGCTGGCCATGCTCAGCCACCACTACCGCGCCGCCTGGGAGTGGACCGACGACCACCTCCCGGTGGCCTGCGCCCGCGCCGAACGCTGGCGTGCCGCGTTCGCCCTGGGTACGGCCCCTGACGCCGCCCCGTTGCTGGCCGCCGTGCGCTCCACCCTCGCCGAGGACCTGGACGCGCCCGCCGCGCTGGCCGCCGTGGACGCCTGGGCGGACACCGCCCTCACCGAGGGCGGTACCGACGCCGATGCCCCCGCGCTGGCCCGCACCGTCGTCGACACCCTGCTGGGTGTGGCCCTGTAACACCCGCGATCCCGTCGGGGCCGACGTTCCGGACCGGACCGTCCGTCGACGGGGCCTCCTGATCGCAAGGACGTCTGCCCCCGGGGTCGGGGGCAGACGTCTCACCGGCATCCTCGTTCCGCCCACCAACGGCTCGATGACGGGGGTCTTCGGGGCGTGCCCCGACCGGCCCGGACGAACGCCGTGGCCGGTCCCGGTCCGCGGGTCGACAAGGCACGGGAACTGCGTCGAGACCGGTGCGACCGCGCGCCGGGGAAGGGCTCTGGGATGTGGTGGGCGGTCGAGGGCCCCGGGCCCGGGCGGGAACGGCCCATTCGGACCCGGTACCGGAAAACGTCGGTGGGCGCTGTCACGATCCACGCATGAGCACCGGAACCGACGTACTCACCGCCACCGACTGGAAGCGGACCTTTCACGCCTACGGCCTGGGCACCGACGTGCCCGGACATCTGGCACTCCTGCTCTCCGACGACCCCCGGGATCACGCCTCGGCCCTGGACCACCTCTACTCCGCGGTGATCCATCAGGGCAGTGTCTACTCGGCCACCGTTCCAGCCGCCCGATTCGTCGCGGGCGTTCTCGACCGGCCCGGGCTCGACACAGCGGCTCCCGGTGCCGACGCGGTGGACGGCGGATCCTCTCCGTCTCTGCGGGTCCGCCTGCTCGCCTTCCTGCGCGACGCCGTCGAAGGCGGCATCGGGTATCTGGAGACGCCCGTGCCTCCACCGCTCGACACGACCGAACGCGACCGGGTGTACACCGCGATGGGTTCCGACGACGAGGATGAGGCCATCGACATCTGGGAGGACGAATCCATCGACTCCCTCATGTACCACGAGGTGGGGGTCGCCATGGGCGAGGCGGCTCCGGAGCTGTACACGGCGGTGCGCCCCCATCTCACCCACCCCGACGCGGCCACCCGTCGCCGGGCGGTGGAGGCGGCCGCCGCCATCGCCCGCCTGGGCGGTCTGGACCTCGACCTCTCCGGTGCCGCGGACATGGCCGAGACCCGAGACGAGGGCGCGGTCATCGTCCTGGCGCTGGGGGAATCCGACGGGGACACCACCGAGTTCCTCGCTCACACCGACCCGGCGATCCGTGCCTGCGCCGCGCTCGCCCCCGGCCAACGTGAGAACCCGGCGGCACTCACCGAACTACTGTCGGCCCTGCGCGATCCGGAGGAGGCCGACACGTGGTTCGAAGACCGGCCCTCGTTCTTCGACCGCTACGGGACCGTGCGGTCCGCCCTCCTACGCGAGGCCGCGCTCCGGGGCACACCGGAGGACGCGGAGCGGATGCTTCCCGTGTTCCGTGGGTTGACGCCCTTCACCTCGGCTTCCACGGCCGACGCCGATCTGGGGCCGATGCTGGAGGCCGCGTTTCCGGATGGGCTGCCCGAAAACCTCACCGGTGCCCAAAGGGAATACCTGCGGGCACTCGCAGACGGCGTCCTGCCATGGAAGGGCGCACAGGTCACGGCGTTCGCCGCTCTGCTGCGGAGGCTCGGTCTGCCCGCCGACCGGGAGGAATTGAGGGTTCTCGTCGGGGAATGGGCATGAGGGGTCCGGACACCGTCGGGCCTGGCCCGGATGGACGCCTCGTGGGCCGTCCGGACCAGTGGCGGTGTCGGTCCGTTTCCAGAGCGCGGCGGTGCTTGATGCGGTTGTGGGTCGAGCACAAGGGCTGGAGGTTGTCGGCGCGGGTGGGGCCGCCCTGGAAGAACTCCATGATGTGGTCGGCCTGGCACCAGCGCAGGGGCCGATCGCACCCGTGGGGCCAAGCGCAGGTGGTGTGATTCGCGAACGCTGCCGCCCGCAGCCCGGGGGAGGCCAGCCTCCGGTTCTCTCCCACGTGGGTGACCACGCCGTCGGTGTCGGTGAACAGGGGCCTGATCACCGCTCGGGTCAGCCATTCGCGCAGGACCGAGACGGGCAGGACCTGGCCGGTGTCGGTGACCGCGGCCCCGGCGGTGGTGTCCCCGGCCAGCACGACATCGGGGACGGTGATCTTCAGCCGTACCACCGGGGTGCCCGGGTCCGTGCAGGTGTGGTGGGTGTGGGCGATCTCGATGGCGGTGGTGAACGCCTCGTACAACCGTCGCTGTCGCGAATCCGCTCCGCCGGTGTCGTGGGGGGCGGTCTCCGGATCCGGGGGAGGGGTGTAGGAGTCCAGGCACGCCTGTATCAGGGCGCCGTCGGCGGACGAGCCCCAGACCTGGAGCAGGAACGCTCCACGGGGGGTGATGTCCAGGCGGGCACCGCGTTGGGCGTGGGCTCGGGCGTGGTCGGTCTCCACGACGTCGGGCAACAGGCGGGCCTGCAGACGGGTGGCGAACCGGCCGATCTGGGCCACCGAGAGCGCGCCCTTGCCGTTCTCCCGGGCGGTGAGGATGCCCGTCTCCATCATCTGGCGCATCTGCCCCGCCGAGATCGGCTCGGCGTCGTCGGGGAAGGTGGCGGCCTCCAGGGCTTGGACGGCCTTGTCCGTGGCCTTGAACACCGCCACCGCCTCTTCCAGGGACAGGGCCCCGGTGTGGAAGGCGCGGTGGGTGGCGGGCAGGTGGTCGTGGTGGAAGGCCATGACCAGGTTCTGTAGGTCGGTGGCCCGGGAGGCGCTGATCCCGAAGGCGTGCACCATCCACTCTTTGAGGGTGCGGTATCCGCACGCCTCATCCAGGGTGCCGTCGGCCGCTGCTCGGGTCAGGGGGACGAGCATGGCCGCGATCATGGTGTCGATGTGCTGCCACACCCGGGTGGCCTGGTCCAACAGCTCTGCTTCGTGCCCCGACGGGACCGGTTCGGAGAAGGCCCGGGTGAGGGTGTCCACGGCGGCGGTCATCGCCGCATCGACCGGGGTGGTTCCGGCCGGTGCGCGGGTGCGCTCTTGCGCGTGCTCCGTCATGTCCCTCACTTTATAGACGCGGGTTTTCGCGGGGCGGTTTTCCACAGGCCCTTCGAGAGGGCTTTCGGGGGATCCGGACTTCTTCGGGGAGTGACGATCTCCGGTGATGTCGGGGTTGTTTTCCGGGCGGGCCGGAAAGAGCGGGGAATGGTCGTATACGGTCCGCCGGTCCGGCCTTCGGCCCTGGGTTCCACGGGCCGTCCGCAGGCCCGGGAGCGGGCCGTCGACAGGCCGGAGCGAGGGGAGGGTCGCGTGTGTTGAAGGAGGGAGTCGGGGGTGTGTGCGTCGCCCACACGGGAACGCGCTTACCGCGGATGAACGCGGACTCGCCCGGCCCCTCCCACCACGGGTGTCCTTTCGTCTGCGGACGCCCCTTTTCGTCCGCTGACGGTCCATCGCCGAGCCCGACCGCCACGGCCGACCTCGATGCCTCGGGGACCGGTGGACCGGTCACGTGTCCTCGTGATCGGAAAAGCGACTTTTCCTGGCCGGAAAAACCACGTAGGGAGGCGAATGCATGTGCACTTGCTCTGTACCTTAAGACTTCCTTAGCTGGCACCTAAGGTCACGTGAAGCCTCTGCCCTGCCTGCTTTCTCCTGATTTACGTTTTTCTCAACGGTCGGTTTCGCCCGTGGACCCGAAGACAGACGGAGGTGGCAGAGGTGGCCCTCATGCAGGGTGTCGAAGCGTTCTACGAGGAACCGGGGAAGGCCCTCCTCGACCTCGACGATCCCTTGGCGTTGCCCTCCGATGTGCGTCGGCGTGTGTCGGCTCTGGCCCGGGCCTCGCGGCTGCTGGTGGCCTGTGACTACGACGGCGCGCTGGCCCCCCTGGACGCCGACACCACCCCCGACCGGCGTCCCCTGCCCGAGGC
>NZ_JAVREP010000035.1:0-25138 GCF_031845465.1 Nocardiopsis lambiniae
GGGCGGGCCCCACCCCTCGGGAACGGACCCCTACTCGGCCTTGCGCTTGCGGCTGAAGTAGAGGGCGGCTCCGCCGCCACCGGCGGCGGCGAGGCCGGCCGCGACGAGGCCGGCGATGGCCGAACCGGTCAGGGCCAGGCTCGGCTCGTTCTCGGAGGGGGCCGGGGACTCGCCCGGCTTCTCACCCTCGGGGGAGGTGGGGGTGGCCGGAACGGTCGGCTCCTCGGTCTCCGGGGCGGAGGGGTCGTCCGTGGGCGGCACGGTCGGCTCCTCGGTCTCGGGAGGTGCCGTGGGCTCACCGGTGGGCTCCTCGGTGGGCTCACCGGTGGGCGGGGTGGAGGGCTCGGGGGTGGGCTCCGGCTCCTCGGTCTCCTCGCAGACGACCTTGAACACCTTGTGCTTGGCGGCGTTGCCCTTCTGGCCCTCGAAGGTCCACTCCAGGCGGTAGTGACCGTTGTCGATCCTGAGCAGGTCCGTGCTGCCGGTGCCTTCCCCGTCCAGGTCGAGTTCGCCCTCCAGGACGAGTTCACGGGAGGAGGGGGAGCCGCCCTGGGTGAGGATCTGCCAGGTCACCTCCTGGGCCGGGTCGAACCCGGAGCCGACGATCTGGAACTCGCAGACCTTGGGCTCGTTGCGGTCGTCCTCTTCCGGGGTCTCCGGGGAGTGGATCTTCACGGTGCCGTTGTCGCCGGGAGGGGCGAAGGGCAGGGCCGCGAAGGCGGGCGCCGCGGCTCCTAGCGCGAGTCCGGCGGTGAGCACGGAGGCGGCGATGATGCGGGTGCTCAAGGCACCTACGCGATATTCGGGGGACACGAGTCGCTCCTGAGGACATGGAGGTCCTCCGGTAAGCGGGTATACCGGAGATGCAGAACATGCCAAATATAGCTTTTTGCGCTGTTGGAAACCTCTTTGCGCAGGTCACAAAGTCGCACCATACGAGTGCGCCGAAACTTTTTCGGTCGTCCCCGTTCATCGCCTCACGGGGGCGCAAGGCCCGGGAAGCCTTGCGGCGCAGGGCTCGGAGCGTCCGCCCGCCGGTGGCCGCCCAGGCGACCGCGCCCAGGGTGACCGCGTCCGGGGTCAGGCGGTCCGGCATCACGACGACCGCCCCGGTGTCGGTGAAGGCCGCGATGGTGTTGCCGCCCAGGCTCCCGCTGCCGGACGCGACCGAGTGGTCACCGCTGTCATGGGAGACGCGGGGGTCCACGCCATGACGGTCGTCATGCCCGACGCTCCCCTCGGGAGGGGACGGTGTCGGCCGCTACACTCCGGACCGCGCCACATCGTGGCCCCCGTACCCCCGACGATCCTTCGAGGAGTGGTGATGTCCGCCCCCGACCCCCGACTGGTCGCCAGCATGAACGCGGCCGTGACCGCCTCACCCGACGACCCGGTGTTGCGGCTGCACCTGGCGGAACTGCTGCTGGAGGCGGGCGACCGGCCGACGGCGATCTCCCACGTGGCGGTCGCCCTCCAGCAGGACCCCTCCTCGCCGACGGCGGGCGCGCTGATGGCCCGCGCCCTGGGGGCGCCCGCACCGGCGAGCCCGGACTCCCCCGCGGGGGCGGCCACGGGGACACCCCCTCAGGACCGCCCGGCAGCCGGGGCACCGGTGTCCCCGCCCGCGCCGCGCACGCCGTCGGGCCCGCATGACGTTCCGCCCGCGCCCGCCCCCGGAACGACGGGGGACGGGACCCCGGACGCGGCGTCGGGGGGCGACGGGCCCGGACGTCCCGGTGGGACCCCGTCGCGGGACGAGTTCCCCAGGTCGCGCGACGGGCACGACGACGCCGGACCCATGCGCCCCGAGGACTACGGCTTCACCTCCTCCGACATCACCCTCGATGACGTCGCCGGGATGCACGGCGTCAAGGAGAGGCTGGAGGCCGCGTTCCTCGCGCCCCTGCGCAACGCCGAGCTGCGCGAGGCGTTCGGCAAGAGTCTGCGCGGCGGCCTGTTGCTCTACGGCCCGCCCGGCTGCGGCAAGACCTTCCTGGCCCGGGGGGTGGCCGGGGAGATGGGCGCCGACTTCCTCACCGTCTCGCTGGCCGACATCCTCGACCGGTGGATGGGCAACAGCGAGCGCAACATCCACGCGCTGTTCCGGCGTGCCCGCGAGTACAGCCCCTGCGTGCTCTTCCTGGACGAACTCGACGCGCTGGGCGGCCGTCGCACGAAGGTCGGCCCGCACATGCGCAACGTCGTCACCCAGCTGCTCACCGAGCTCGACTCGGTGGTCGGGGACAACGAGGGCGTGTTCCTGCTCGCCGCCACCAACCACCCGTGGGACATCGACCCGGCGCTGCGCCGACCCGGCCGGTTGGACCGCATGCTGTTCGTGCCGCCGCCCGACGAGGCCGCCCGGGTCGCGATCCTCGCGTCGGGGCTGCGCGACCGCCCCGTGGAGGGCGTGGACATCGCCGGGGTGGCCCGCCGCACGGAGGGATTGTCCGGGGCCGACCTGTCCCACCTGTGCGACAGCGCCGCCGAGCGGGCGCTGCTCGCCTCGGCCCGGCTGGGCCGGGTCCGCCCCATCGGGCAGCCCGATGTCGAACACGCCCTGACGGAGGTACGCCCCTCCACCGGTGACTGGTTCGAGAGCGCCCGTACGGCGGTGGAGTTCGCCGGCCACGACGACGACTACCGGGAACTGGCCGAGTACCTCGGCAGGCGCCGCCGGTTCGGGAGACGGTGATGTCCGACGCCGGCACCCCGCCCGCGCCGCTGCGACGGGCCATGGGTCTGTTGGAGGCGAACCGCCCCCGGCAGGCCCTGGAGGCCGTGGAGGAGGAGCTGGGCCGGGACCCGGGGTCGGACCTGTCCTGGGCCCTCAAGGGCCGCTGTCACCTTCATCTGGATGAGAACGAGGAGGCCCTGGCCGCGCTGTCCCGTGCCCTGGGGCTGGGCAACCGGTCGACGGGGCTGTTGACGATGACGTCCACCGCCCTGTCCCGGGTGGGCCGGCCGGAAGAGGCGCTGGAGATCGCCAACGAACTCCTGCGGGCGGAACCACAGGTCGCCTCCCATCACCTGCTGGCCGGGCGCGCCATGGCGGAGATCCATCGTGCGGGGCATCCCGCCCTCACGGAGTGGAGCCGCAACGCGGCCCTGGCCGCCCGGACCGCGCGGGGGTTGAACGGGCTCGACCCGTGGACGCACTCCATGGCCGGTTACGTGTTCCTCCGGATCGGGGCGGCGCACAGCGCCGAGGAGGCCTTCCGCACCGCGCTGTCGCTGGACCCGCAGGAGGATCAGGCGATCCGGGGGCTGGCCGTCATCGACGCCCACCGCGGTCGGATGCGCCGGGCCGGGCGGCGCGGCGAGCAGGTGCTGGCCCTGGACCCGGGACAGGCGGACATCCCCCGACTCGTGTACACGGGCGCCCTCCGGCTCTCCCTCCTGGCGAACCTGTGCGCCGGGGTGACCCTCCTGCCCGCCGTGCTCTGGGGGAACGTCTTCCACACCGGGGGCCTGTCGGCCACGGTGTTCGTCCTCGGTGTCCTGGTGTTCGCCGCGCCGGCCCTGTGGTCGGCGGCGCGCATCGCGACGCTGTCGTCGGCCATGCGTCGGCACCTGAGCCGACAGCCCGGGTTCGTCGGGTGGGCGGTGGGCACGGCCGTGTCGCCGTCCTGCGTGTTCGTCGCGGCCCTGCCGCCCCCGCCCTGGAGTCTGACGGCGATCGCGCTGTTCGTCGGAGGGCTGTTGTGGCAGCGGCACCACCGGAATCGGCTCATGGCGGGCATGGAGGCCAGGGAGCGGGCTTCGAGGCCCTGAGACGGAAGACCGGTGGCGGGCGCGCTCTTCCCGCCCGCCACCGGCGCGGGTCAGCCCGCCGCGCCGTGCACGATGCGGGCGGCGCGCTCCTCGCTCGGGTGGATCTCCCCGGCCAGGATCCGCTCGGCGTGATGGCAGGCCACCCGGTGCCCGTCGCCGTTGATCGGCCGCAGCTCGGGGCGGTCGGTGTCGCAGAGCTCCTCCTGCCGCCACGGGCACCGGGTGTGGAACCGGCAGCCGGTCGGCGGATTCGCCGGCGAGGGCAGGTCCCCGGCCAGGAGGATGCGCTCGCGGGTGTCCTCCACCTCCGGGTCCGGTACCGGGACCGCCGACATCAGCGACCGGGTGTAGGGGTGCAGCGGCGTCTCGTAGAGCATGTCGCTGGGCGCCTCCTCCACCAGCGCCCCCAGGTACATGACGCCCACCGTGTCGCTGACGTGGCGGACCACCGCCAGGTCGTGGGCGATGACGAGGTAGGTCAGCCCCAGTTCCCCCTGGAGTTCCTCCAGCAGGTTGAGCACCTGCGCCTGGATGGACACGTCCAGTGCCGAGACGGGTTCGTCGCAGATGATGAGGTCGGGTTCCAGGACCAGGGCGCGGGCGATCCCGATGCGCTGGCGCTGGCCGCCGGAGAACTCGTGCGGGTAGCGGGTGAGCGCCTTGGCGGACAGCCCGACCCGCTCCAACGCCCCGGTCACCCGCCGCCGCCGGTCGGCGAGGACCGCCGCCCGGCGCTCCCGCCCGCTCATCGAGGCGGCCTCCTCGTCGGTGGGGCCGCCGATGCCGTGGGTCTGCAAGCCCTCCATGAGGATGGAACCGATGTTCTGCCGGGGGTTGAGGCTGCCCAACGGGTCCTGGAAGACCATCTGGAGGTTGCGGCGCTCCCGTCGCATCTCCTCGTCGCTCAGCGAGGCCAGGTCGCGGCCCTCGTGGACGACCGCGCCGGAGGTGATGTCGACCAGGCGCAGCACCGCCCGGCCCAGGGTGGTCTTGCCGCAGCCGGACTCCCCCACGAGGCCGTAGGTGGTGCCGCGTTCGATGCTCAGGCTCACCCCGTCCACCGCGTAGACGTGGCCGACGGTGCGGTCGAACACGACGCCCCGTCTGATCGGGAAGTGGACCTTGAGGTCCTCGATCCACAACAGGCTCATGCCGACTCCTCCTCGTCGCCCACCACGGACGGGCTCTCCAGAACGGCCCGGTCCGCCACGTCGGCGTGCCGGACGGGGTTGACGCACCGGTACGCGTGAACGCCGTCGTCCGTGTGGACCAGGGCGGGCGGCCCCTCCAGGCATTCCAGGGTGTAGTGGTCGCAGCGGGGCGCGAACGCGCACCCGTCGTGCCAGGCGATGTTGTCGTTGACCGACCCGCGGATCGGGGTGAGCGGTTGCCCTCGGGGCGCGTCGAGCCGAGGGATCGACCCGAGCAGCCCGACCGTGTAGGGGTGGGTGGGGTCGGCGAACAGCGGGGCGCGCGGAGCGGTCTCCACCGCGCGCCCCGCGTACAGGACGTTGATGTCGTCGCACAGCCCGGCCACCACGCCGAGGTCGTGGGTGATCATGAGCAGCGCGGTGCCCTCCTCGGTCACCAGGTCCTTGAGGAGTTCGAGGATCTGCGCCTGGATGGTCACGTCGAGGGCGGTGGTGGGTTCGTCGGCGATCATCACCCGGGGACGACAGGCCACCGCCATCGCGATGAGGGCGCGTTGGCGCATGCCGCCGGAGAGCTGGTGCGGGTACTCCTTGAGGCGCCGTTCGGGATCGGGGATGCCCACCCGTTGGAGCAGGTCGGCGGCCTCCTTCTCCGCGGCCGATCCCCGCATGCCCCGGTGGCGGTTGAGGATCTCGGTGACCTGGCGGCCGATGGGGACCACCGGGTTCAGGGAACTGAGCGGATCCTGGAAGATCATCGCCAGCCGGGATCCGCGCAGGTCGCGCATCCGCTTGGGCGACAGCTTCAGCAGGTCGACCTCGCCCTCGGGCAGGTTCAGGACGGCGGAGCCGCCCACCCGCACCCCGCGTGGGGGGAGCAGGCCCATGAGGGCCAGGGAGGTGACGCTCTTACCGCAGCCGGACTCCCCGACCAGGCCGGTGACCTTGCCCTCTTCGAGGGTGAACGAGACCCCGTCCACGGCCCGGACCTCGTCGGAGCCGCGTCCGCCGAACACGACGGACAGTTCTTCGACCGCGAGCAGCGGTGTGCTGGAACCCATGGTCATTTCCTCAGCTTCGGGTCGAGGGCCTCGCGCATCGCCTCACCGAGCAGGGTGAAGCCCAGGGCGGTGACGATGATGGCCAGGGCCGGGTAGACGGCCAGCTGGGGCGCGCTGGAGAGGAACCGTTGCGCGTCGGCGAGCATCGTCCCCCACTCGGGGAAGGAGGGATCGGGGTTGCCCAGGCCCAGGTAGGACAGGGCTGCCGCGTCGATGATGGCGGTGGCCAGGGTGAGGGTGGACTGCACGATCACCGGCCCCAGGGAGTTGGGCAGGATGTGCGTGAGGGCGATCTTGTGCTTGCGGACCCCCAGCGCCCGGGCGGCGAGGACGTAGTCGCGGTTGCCCTGGGAGATCATCGCGCCGCGCAGCAGGCGGGCGAAGATCGGCACCTGGGCGATGCCGACGGCGAGCATGACCGTGGTGAGGCTGGGGCCGATCAGGGCCGCGACGGTGACGGCGAGCAGCAGGGTGGGCAGCGCCAGCATCATGTCGATGACGCGCATGATGGCGTTGTCGATCATCCGGCCCCAACGACCGCCGAGGGTGGCCGCGGCACCGGCGGTGCCGCCGAGCAGGGCGCCCACGCCGAAGCCGACGAGGGTGGCCACGACACCGACCAGGAGGGTCTGGCGGGCCCCGATGACCATGCGGGAGAACTGGTCGCGGCCCAGGTTGTCCAGGCCCAGCCAGTTCTCGGCGCGCGGGCCCACGAAGATGTTCTGGTTGGGGAAGACCTCGTCGCCCCAGGTCTGCGCGGTGGGGGCGTAGGGGGCGAGGAGCGGGGCGAACAGGGCGACGACGACGAATCCGGCGACGATGATCGCGCCGGTGATCGCCATGGGGCTGCGGCGCAGCCGGGAGAACGCGGTGCGCCAGATGCCGGCGCCGTGGGTCCCCTCGTGGCGCGGGCCCATGAGTTCGGCGAGCCGGTCGATCTTGGCGGCCTTGCGGCCCAGCAGGGCGGTGCCGCCCGTGCCGGCGGACTCGGCGTCCCGGGCGGGTGACCCCTCCGGGTTGTGCGCACTCGGTGTCGTCGGCATCACTGGGCCCGCACTCTCGGGTCGAGGAGGCTGTAGGAGATGTCCACCAGCAGGTTGATGAACACGTACATGGTGGCGATGAGCAGGATGAACCCGGTGAGGACCGGGTAGTCACGGGTCTGGGTGGCCCCGTACACGAACGAGCCGACGCCGGGGAACGCGAACACGCTCTCGGTGAGGACCGCGCCCGCGAACAGGCTTCCGGTGAGCAGGCCGATGGCGGTGACGACCGGCAGCATCGCGTTGCGCAGCACGTGTCGGCCGCGCACGGTCCGGCGGTGCAGGCCCTTGGCGTCGGCGGTGCGCACGTAGTCCTCTTCGAGGACCTCCAGGACGCTGGCGCGCGTCATGCGGACGATGACGGCGAGGGGGATGGAGGCCAGGGCCAGGCCGGGGAGCGCCAGGTGCATCAGGGCGTCCCACACGACGTCGAGTTCACCGGTGCGCAGGCCGTCGAGGACGACGAAGCCGCTCAGGTCGGTGCGGTTCAGTCCCGGGGAGAGCCGGAAGGCCGACGGGAACAGGCCCAGGCGCTCGGCGAAGATCACCTTGAGGATGAAGGCGAGGAAGAACACCGGCGTGCAGATGCCGAGAAGGGAGCCGCCGACGGCGGCGAAGTCCAGGACACCGCCGCGTCGGCGGGCGGCGAGGTAACCGAGGGGGATGCCCACGACGATCGCCATGAGCATCGCGGTGATCGCCAGTTCGAACGTGGCCGGGAAGCGGGTGAAGAACTCCTCCACGACCGGGCGTCCGGTCTGGATGGAGGTGCCCAGGTCGCCCTGGAGGATGTTGCGCAGGAACGCCACGTACTGGACCGTGAGGGGTTCGTCCAGCCCGAGGGAGCGCCGCAGTTGGGCTCGCTGTTCGGCGGTCGCGTCGTCGGGGAGGAGGGCGTACTCCGGCCCGCCGGGTAGGCGTTGGAGCCAGATGAACAACAGGATCGACAGACCGCCGAGGGTCGGGATCAGTTGGAGGGTACGCCTGACGAGGAATCGCAGCACCTTCGCCGCCTTTCGCCAGTGGAGTGGGGATGGTTCCCCGCGGGGGTGGGGCGGGGGGTGACATCGTCGGGGCCCGGCCGACCGGGGGACGGATCGGCCGGGCCCTCCCCCTCCCGCGGTGCGGGAGGGGGGTTCCCGGGCCCCGGGGGACGGGGTCGGTGGGTGCCTAGTCCTCCTGCCAGGAGCCCTCGGCGAAGTTCTCCTGGGTCAGCGGGCTGACGTTCGGGGGGTTGACGTTCGGGGCGAACGCGATGGAGGGCGGGGAGCTGGAGATCGGCAGACCCGGAAGGACCTCCATGATCTGCTCGTTCAGGCCCTTGTAGGCCTCGATGCGCTCCTCGGCGTCCGGGTTGCCGCTGGCGTCGGCCATGGCCTCGAACAGCTCGGGCTCGTCCATGCCCCAGGCGTCGTTCTTCACGGAGAACCAGGTGCCGAGGAAGTTGTAGGCGTCGTTGTAGTCGCCGGTCCAGCCCAGCAGGTACAGCGAGCACTCACCGCTGTTGGTCCGGCCGATGTACTCGGTCCACTCGTAGGACTTGGCCTCGACGGTGATGCCGACGTCCTCCAGGTCCGCGGTGATGACGTCGAAGATGTCACGCGGAGCGGGCATGTAGGGGCGGGTGACCTCGGTCGGGTAGCAGAAGTCGAGGGTCAGGTCCTCCTGGTCGGCATCGGCCAGCAGTTCCCGGGCGCGGTCGGGGTCGTAGTCGTAGGTGGTCACGTTCTCCGACCAGCCGTCGAGGGTGTCGGGGTGGAACTGCGTGGCCACCTCGCCGCCGGCCGGGAGGATGGTGTCGACGATGCGCTGGCGGTTGACCGCGTGGGCGAGGGCCTGGCGGACCTCGATGTCGCCCAGATCCTCGTTGGTCTCCTGCTGGAAGGCGAGGTAGAGGACGTTGAACACGTCACGGGTCGGGACCTGGAAACCGGCCTCGACGAGGGGCTCGACGTCCGCGGGGGCGACCAGGTCGTAACCGTGGATGTCGCCGGCCTCCAGCGCCTGGCGACGGGCGGTCTCGTCGGGGATGGCCCGCAGGATCAGGGTGTCGAAGCCGGCGGGGTCGCCCCAGTAGTCGTCGAAGCGGTCGAGGGTGATCTCGGCCTGGTCCCGGTTCCACTCGCCGACGGTGAAGGGGCCGGTGCCGGCGACCGTGCCCGGGACGCTGGTGTACTCGGGCAGGCTGTAGTCGCCCTCCTCACCGGTGATCTCGGCGTCGGCGATGGCCTCCAGGGTGGTGGGGCTCATGATGCCGAACGCGGCGAGGCTGAAGCCGCCCGGGAAGATGGAGGAGTACTGCGAGATGGTGATGACGGAGGTGAGCTCGTCGGTGGCCTCACAGGAGACGAACCGGGAGTCGGGCAGGCCCTCGTCCTCGTTGTCGGCGAAGCCGCCGAAGATGGCCTGCCAGTAATAGGAGTTGTTGGAGCTCTGCCACGGACCGCTGAGGTTGTGCCAGCGGTCGAAGTTGGCGCAGACGGCCTCGGCGTTCATGGCGTCGCCGTCGTGGAAGGTGACGCCGTCGCGCAGGTGGAAGGTCCACACGGTGCCGTCTTCGGACTGCTCCCAGTCCTCGGCCAGGCCGCCGACGATGTCGCTGCCGCCGGATTCGTGTTCGAGGAGGGTTTCGAAGACCTGGCGGCTGTAGCGGAAGGTCTCGCCATCGCTCGCGAGGAACGGGTCGAGGGATTTGATGTCGCCGGCGGAACCGAATACGAACGGTGCCGAAGTGTCGGCGTCGGGGTCGCGCTCGCTCTCCGCGCACGCTGTGGCCAACAGCGCGACGGAGGCCGCTGAGGCCAGCAGGGCCAGCGGTTTCCTGGAAGTCTTCGTGAACATGTCCACCTCTGTGGGGGGTGGGCTGATGTGCCCGGGGGTCGATTGAGTGGACCCTAGTCCCGGCTCCCACCAACTGGGAAGATAGACGTCCGGGTATTAATACAACCGTTTCAGATCTGTGGCGTGATCCATAGGCACGTTTTGTTGACCGTGCTGTTCAACGAGGACCGAAAGTCCGATACCCGCGTATCCGAAGGGGCGTGTGGAGGCGCAGGGGAGGCACGAGGCAACACGCCCGCCATCTTTTTCGATGTTTCGAGAAAAATAACGAGACGTAATATTGGATCATGGGATGAATGATCTTTTTGTCCTTCTCGGGCCCTCGGTCGCCGGGATCGGGGGGCCTCGCCCCGGGCCTATGATCTCGGGGTGACCACTCCCCTTGACGACGCGGCGCTGACCGCGTTCCTCGAAGGCCAGGACAGCGCCTGGCTGGCCGAACAGCTCATGTTGGCCGCTGACGACGACCCCATCACACGGATCCGGTTGACGGCCGCCGCCGGCTCGGAGAGCGCCGTGGACGAGGCCCGCGCGCTCCTTTTCGCCGCCATCGTGCAGCACCTCCCCGAGGAGGCGCCCGATGACGACGACGCGCTGCACCGGGCCATCGACCTGCTCGACGACCTCGTCGACTACGGGTTCGAGGACGAGAGCACCGACATCGCCGACGAGGCACGCGACGCCTACGTGGAACGCCACGGCGACGACGACGGCGACCACCTGGCGCGTCTGCACTCCCTCGCCGACGGCGAGGACTGACATCCCCGGGGCGCTCCATCCGCTCCGGCCCATCACCCGAACGCACCGAGGGGCCGACATCGTCGGCCCCTCGGTCATGGACGTCGGCTTCTACTTCTTCCTCGCCGAGGGTTCGGCCTCGGACCCGGCCGGACCATCGGACCCGTCCGAGTCACTCGCCGGCTCGGGGGTGGCGGCCCCACTCGTCGCGGACCCCTCGTCCACGTCACCGGCGGTCGCGGGGGCCGTGGCCTTCGCGGCCCCGGCCTCCTCGACGGAGGCGTCGGGCCCGGTCGGAGCGTCGGCGACCGCGGAGGCCACCTCGTCCCCGACGGACTCGGCCCCCTCCTTCGCGCCGGCTTCCGGCGCCACGTCAGCCGTGCGGGAAGCCTCGGGGGACGCGCCTCCTTCAGCGGGGGCAGCGGCCTTCGCTGCCCCGTCGATGCCGGTCGTCCGGGACTCATCGGCCGCCTCGGCGGTGCCCGGGGCACCGTCTTCGGGGCGCTCGTCCGCGACAGCGGGCCCGGTGCTCCCACCGGTCACGTCCTCGGCCGCGTCGGCGGAAGCGGCCTCGTTCTCGGACGGCTCCTCGGCGGAGGCGTCGGTGCCGGTCGTCCGGGACTCATCGGCCGCCTCGCCGGCGGAGCCGGCCGCGTGAGCGGAGGGCGCCTCGACCGGTGCGGGCTCCTCAGCGGGCCCGGGGGCGCCGGTGAGGTCGGTGGCGTTGTCGGCGGCGGACGGCTTCTCGACGAAGGTGTCCGTCTCGGTGGCACCATCGGCACCGGACGTCACAGGCTCATCAATGATCACAGTGGCCTCTGAGGTCGCATTCTCCTCGGCAGCATCGCCCGTGGCAATGCCGACGGGGGACGCGGCGGCCTCGGAACCTCCGGTGGCGTCCCTCTCGGAGGATTCCGTCGGTTCGGCGACGACGGCGGCGGCGAGAACGGCGTCGTCGGGCTCGGTGCCCGAGGACGCGTCGATCCCTTCGACCGGGTCCATGTTCCACACGAACCCCGCCTCCTCGGGCTTCTCCTCCGTGGCGGGGGGCCCGGCGACCGTGGAGGGCGCGACGTCCTCGACCGGGTCCACGTTCCACACGAACCCCGTGGTGCCCTCGTCTTTCGGGTCCGGGACGAAGGGGACGGGCGCGTCCGCGTCGGGGGCCCCGCTCCAGGCGGCGGAGGTGACCTCGGCGGAGGACTCGGACACGTCGGCGGAGGTTCCGGAGACGGCTTCCTTCACGGAGGACGCGGGACCGACCGGGGTGTCCGACTCGGGGCCACTGCTCCAGGCGGCGGAGGTGACCTCGGCGGTCGAGGAACCGGGCTCGACCGCGGGGGCGGTGGTCCGAACGGGGACCGTTGCGGGGCGGGGTGCGGTGGAGGTCTTCGGTGCCCCGACGCACCAACGGCGGACCTCGGTGCTCCACAGGGCGATGTTGATCATGATGGCCGTGACCGCCGCGAGCAGTGCCCCCACGAGCAGCGGCGTCACCGCGAGCTTCGAGGAGATGTACAGCGCGAACAGGGCGACGCCGAGCGCGCACAGGGCGATCGCCTGGGACACGCGCCACAGGGTGTGGTCACCGCGACGGACCGGCACCGCCAGAGCGGCCGAGGCGGCGCCCGCCAGGATCGTGAGGGCGAGGAGGATCCACAGGTCGCCCACCACCCCCTCGGGCACGTCGGCCGCGAACAACGACCAGGTCAGGTAGCCCAGCAGGCCGTACACAGGGGCGGCGACGAACATCAGGACACACGTCTGCCGCACGTCCAGCGGGGGCCGCACAGGAGAGGTCGCGGGGGACGAAACGGAATCTTGCATGACGAAAGGGTCCCGTGCCGCCATCCCCCGCGCAAGATGGCAGGTCAGATGGCGTCCGCCGCGGCCAACGCCGCCTCGACCCAGGCCAGCGACTCCCGGGTGAGGGCGTCCGCGTCCAGGCGCACGTCGAACTCGCGTCCCGCCTCGTCCGGGTCCAGTGGTTGCAGGGTCTCCAACTGGGAGCGCAGCAGCGCGGGCGGCATGAAGTGGTCGGTCCGCGCGGCGATCCGCTTCCAGATGACCTCGGACGGCCCGTGCATGTGCAGGAAGTGCACTCCCGGCGCACCTTCGCGCAGCACGTCCCGATAGGAGCGCTTGAGCGCGGAGCAGGCCATCACCGTGGACTCGCCCAGGGCCTCGTGCGCGGCGACCCACTCCGAGAGTCGGCGCAGCCAGGGCCACCGGTCCTCGTCGGTCAGCGGGACACCCGCCGCCATCTTCTCGATGTTGGCCCGGGGATGGAAGACGTCCGCCTCGGCGAAGGGGAGTTCGAGTTCGTGCGCCACACGCTCGGCGACGGTGGTCTTGCCACTGCCCGAGACGCCCATGAAGACAAAGTGCATGGTTTCTCCGTGTCGTGGGGGCCTGCGCGACCGCAGGCACCACCACCAATAGTGATATCAATCAATCCGGCTAGGCTTCAGCCTGACCCCCGGCCGAAACAGGGAGAACGATGGCCACTGATCACCGCACACTGCACAACCGGGTGCTGGCGGTCCTCGGGCCCGCCATCGCCGCGGGCGAGTACGCCACCGGGCACACGTTCACCCTTCAGGGACTGGAGGAGGACTTCGGCGTCTCCCGGACCGTGGCCCGGGAGGCGGTGCGGGTGCTGGAGTCGATGCGGCTGGTGATCAGCAGGCCCCGGACGGGGATCCGGGTGCGCCCCCTGCGGGACTGGAACATCTTCGACCCGCAGCTGATCCGCTGGCGGCTGGCCGGTTCCGGCCGCATGGAGCAGCTGCGTTCCCTCAACGAACTCCGGTCCGCCGTCGAACCCGGCGCGGCAGCCCTGGCCGCCGTGCGGGGTCCCGCCGCGGAGCGGTCCCGCCTGGTGATCGTGGCCGACGAGATGGCCCGTGCCGGACGCGCCGGCGACCTGGAGACCTTCCTCGAACTCGACATCGCCTTCCACCGCCGCATCCTGGAGCTGTCGGGCAACGAGATGCTCGTGGGCCTGTCCCAGGTGGTGTCGGAGGTCCTCGTCGGGCGCACCTCCTACGATCTCATGCCCCGCCACCCGCGCCCGGAGGCGCTGCGGCTGCACAAGGCGGTCGCCCAGGCCATCCGCGACGGGCTGCCCGACGTGGCCGAGGCGGGGATGCGCGCCATCGTCACCGAGGTCGTCGAGGCCTTGGAGGACGACCCGACCAAGTCCGACGAGGACGACGTCCCCGTCTGAGCCGGGCCGTCCCCCGCGCGCTACAGCACCAGGCTGAGACCGAACGCCAGGCCGAACCCGATGAAGCCGATGAGGGTCTCCATCACCGTCCAGGTCTTCAGCGTGGTCTTGACGTCCATGCCCAGGAACCGGCCCACCAGCCAGAATCCGGAGTCGTTGACGTGCGACAGGGCGGTGGCGCCGGAGGCGATGGCGACGACGATCAGGGCCAGGTCGATCGACGACAGTCCGGAGGTGGCGTGGACGGCCGGGGCGATGAGCCCGGCGGCCGTCGTGATGGCCACGGTGGCCGAACCCTGGGCGACCCGCAGCGCCAGCGCGATCACGAACGCGGCCAGGATGACCGGCATTCCGGTGGACTCCAGGCTCGCGGCGAGCGCGTCCCCGATGCCGCTGGTGCGCAGCACCATGCCGAACATGCCGCCCGCGCCGGTGATGAGGATGATGCCGCAGACCGGCCCGAGGGCCTCGCCGACGAGCTTCTCCAGACCCTGGCGCGTGAACCGGCCCCGGCTCAGCACGACCATGGCCACCAGCACCGTCACGAGCAGGGCGATCGGCGTCTGGCCGACGAGCACGGCGGCCTGCACCCACAGGGCCTCCTCGGGCGCGGCCCCGGTGGCGACGAGGGTGCTGACGCCGGTGTTGGAGAAGATCAGGAGCATCGGCAGGAGCAGCAGGCCGACGACGGTGCCCAGGCGCGGCGGGTTCTCGTGGACGACGGTGCCGTCGGACAGGACGTCGTCGGGCACGGGGATCTCGATGCGCCCGCCCACCCACAGACCGAACAGGTAGCTGGCCAGGTACCAGGTGGGGATGGCCACGAGGAGGCCGATGAGCAGGACCAGTCCCATGTCCGCGCCGATCTCGACGGCGGCGGTGACCGGCCCGGGGTGCGGGGGCACGAAGGCGTGCATGACCGCGAAGGCGCCGGCCGTGGGCAGGGTGTAGGTGAGCACCGAGCCGCCGACCCGGCGGGCGACGCTGAAGACGATCGGCAGCATGACGACGAGGCCGACGTCGAAGAACAGCGGGAAGCCGAAGAGCAGCGAGGTCACACCCAGGGCGAGCGGCGCCCGCTTCTCACCGAAGGCCTTGATGAGCGAGCCGGCCAGTACGGCGGCGCCGCCGGTGACCTCCAACATGCGGCCGAGCATCACGCCGAGGCCGACCAGGAGCGCGACGTTGGCGAGTGTGCCGCCGAACCCGCTGAGGAGGGTCGGCATGATCCCGGAGAGGGGGATGCCCGCCGCGATCGCGGTCAGCACGCTGACCAGGACCAGGGCGATGAACGCGTGCAGTCTCAGGCGGATGATCAGGAACAGCAGCAGGGCGATGGCCCCGGCCGCGATCCCGAGGAGGGGACCCGTGCCGTAGACGGGCGTGAAGTTCTCCACAACGGAGCCTTCCGGTGGACGGACGAGGGTGCGACGGGGTCGTCGGAGGACACGACCTCGACCCGGTCTCGGACCGAGTGGACGAAATGGTAATACCATTTGTGAGCATCTGTGAACCACGGCGCCGACCCCTGTGACCCGGGCGAGACCTGGGCCACTCCCACCCCCGGCGACACGGGCGTTCCCACCCTGATGTGATCTACGACACGGGAAACCTCTCCCGACTCCGCCCCCCACCCCGGTCGCATTCCGCTCGCATTCGCCCGGATCTCCCGCACCCGGAAATCCGGGAACGCTTCCGAAGGCCGAACGGAGCGCTTCCGAACAGAACGACGAAGCGCCGACCGAACCCGACCTGACCTGCGATGAAGCCAAGGTCCTCAATTTGGGATCAGGGTTTATCCGATTTTCCCCACCGCCCGGAAAAGCAGAAGAGGGCTCGGATGGTTCACTATGCCCTTCAAGCGCCGACACGCCCTCGGGACGTATCGCCCGAAGATTACGAGATGGCGCCTTTCGGCACGTCGACGCGCATTCAGTCCCGTTCGCTCCACACTCTTGACAGCATGCTGTCAAGATGACAGGATGTTGTCATGAACGATGAGAGCACGCAGACCATCCACCTCGCCGTCTACGACGGGCTCGCCGACTGGGAGATCGGCCATGCCGTCTCCACCATCCGCAGCGGCGAGTGGCAGCGATCCCCCGGTCGCTACGAGGTACTGGCCGTCGGTCCGACCGGCTCCCCCGTGACCACCATGGGCGGCCTCACCGTTCTGCCCGACCTCGCGCTGCACCAGCTCAAGCCGTCCACCAGCGCGATGCTGATCCTCCCCGGCGCGAGCGACTGGGACATGGACCCCGAGTCCATGACCCCCTTCGCCTCCGCCGCCGGGATCTTCCTCGACGCGGGGGTCCCCGTGGCGGCGATCTGCGGGGCCACCGCCGGGCTCGCCCGCGAGGGTCTGCTCGACTACCGCGACCACACCAGCGCGGCCCCCGAGTACCTGCTGGCCACGGGGTACGCGGGCACCGACCGCTACCGCAACTCCCTCGCGGTCACCGACGACGGCCTCATCACCGCGGGACCCACCGCCCCGATCGAGTTCGCCCGCGAGATCTTCGCCGCCCTGGACCTGTTCACCCCCCGGACCCTGGACGCCTGGTACCGCCTGCACGCCCAGCACGACGCCGGCGCCTACTTCTCGCTCATGGAAGGGGCCTGAGCATGACGCGGCCCGACGATCCCAGCGCCGACATGCTCACCGGGGCCGCCCTCACCGTCTTTCGGCTCAACGGCCTCTTCCTTTCGGTGGCCGAGGAACTGGCCGGAGCGGCGGGCCTGACGGCCGCGCGCTGGCAGGTGCTCGGCGCGGTCATCGACGAACCGCTGCCGGTGTCGACCATCGCCCGTGGGCTCGGCAGCACCCGGCAGAGCGTCCAGCGCATCGCGGACGTGTTGGTCGCCCAGGGGTCGGCCGAGTACCGGCCCAACCCGGCTCACACCAGGGCCAAACTGCTGGCGCCCACCGAGGAGGGGCTGGCGGCCCTGCGCGCGATCGACCCCGGTCATCGCCGGTTCGCCCGGACCCTGGTCGACGAACTCGGGGAGGAGGGCCTCGCGGAGTCCCTGGCCCACCTCCGCCTGTTGACGAAGGCCCTGGAGAGGATCGAATCCCGAGGCTGAGCCCGATGGGGTGCGCAGTATCGTCGAGCACGGAGCCCACCCACCCCACGCGAGGAAGCCCCATGATCGATCTGCGCTCGGACACCGTCACCCGACCCACCGACGCCATGCGCCGGGCGATGGCCGAGGCGGAGGTCGGTGACGACGTGTTCGGCGAGGACCCCACGGTGCGCGCCCTGGAGGAGGAGACCGCCGCGCTGCTCGGCAAGGAGGCCGCCCTCTACGTGACCTCCGGACACATGGCCAACCAGCTGGGCCTGTACGTGTCCACCCGCAGCGGTGACGAGGTGTGGGCGCACGAGCACCACCACCTCATCGGGGACGAGCAGGGCGCCACGGCGGTGCTGGCCCGGGCCCTGCCGCGGCTGTACTCCGACGGCGACGTTCCCTCCGAGGCGCTGTTGGAACGGTGGATCTCCGGTCGCGGCGACGTCCACCGGGCCGAACCGGCGCTGGTGTGGTTGGAGAACACCTTCACCGGACGGGTGGTCCCCCTGGCGGAGCAGCGCCGGGTGACCGACTTCGCGCACCGGCACGGGCTGCGCGCCCACCTGGACGGGGCCCGGCTGTGGAACGCCGCCGCGGCCCTGGAGGTCTCCCCCGCCGAGGTCGCCGAGGGGTTCGACTCGGTGTCGGTGTGCTTCTCCAAGGGGCTCGGCGCCCCCGTGGGCTCGGCCCTGGCCGGTGACGCCGCCACCGTCGCCCGGGCCCGGCGGGCCCGCAAACTGCTCGGCGCGGGGATGCGCCAGGCGGGCATCATCGCCGCCGGTGCCCTGTACGCGCTGCGCGAGCACCGTGAGCGGATGGTGGAGGACCACGCACGGGCGGCGACCCTGGCGGAGCGGATCGACCGGGTGCACGGCCTGAGCGCGCGAGCGAGGACGAACATGGTCCTGGTGGCGACCCCGGAGGGCCGGGCCACCCCGTACGCCGAGGCGTTCGCCCGCCACGGGGTGCGCGCCCTGGCCATCGGGGAGGGGACGATCCGGCTGGTGGTGCACCTGGAGATCACCGACCGTGATGTCGAGGAGGCGGCGACGGCGATCGCCAAGGCGGCCACCGAACTCTGAACGATGGACGGCCCGCCCGTGCCCGCCGTCCGCGCACGGGCCCCGTACACCCCGGCGACTACACTGATCCGACCCGTCGAGCCACCCCTGCTCGGCCTGACGATACTCGCACCGTGGTGGGCGTCACATCGCGTAGTAACATTCGCGTATGACATTGTCGTATAGAGAGTGGTAGCACCCCCATGCCGGGAAGAATCCAGTCGATCGAACGCGCGGCCGCCATCCTGCGACTCCTGGCAGGTGGCGCACGCGGGCTGAGTCTGGCGGAGATCTCCCGTTCCCTGGAACTGCCCAAGGGCACCGTCCTGGGCATCCTGCGCACCCTGCAGCACGTGGGCTTCGTCGAGCAGGACCCCGAGTCCGCCCGTTACCGCCTGGGCGGGGGGATGCTCAGTCTGGGCACCCGTTATCTCGACGGCAACGAGCTGCGCACCCGGGCACTGAACTGGGCGGACAGTCTGGCCTCGCGCAGCGGTGAGAGCGTGCGGATCGGCACCCCGCATCAGGGCCAGGTACTCGTGGTGCACCACGTGTTCCGCCCGGACGCCTCCCAGCAGACCCTGGACGTGGGCACACTGCTGCCCCTTCACGCCACCGCGCTCGGCAAGGTCCTCATGGCCTTCGACCCGCTGGTCACTCCGGTGGAGGACCCGAGCGTCGAGGACGGCCCCATCGTCCTGCCCTCCTTCACCCGGTACACCATCACCTCCCCGGGCGAGTTGGAGAAGCAGTTGGAGGAGGTCCGCGACAACGGTTGGGCGTGGGAGGTCGAGGAGCTGGTGGACGGCGAGGTGTCCATCGCCGCCCCCATCCGCGACCGACGGGGCACGACGGTCGGGGCGATCGGGGTGCGCGGCGCGGTCGAGCGCCTGCGCGGCGCCGACGGGCGGCCCGACATGGAGCAGGTCTCCTACGTGCGCGACGCGGCCAGGGCCATATCCCGGGAGTTGGGCGCCACCCCGTACTGATCCCGCGCGATCCCCGCGCATCCACCGCCCCGGTACTCCGGCGCGGTGGTCTCGCCATGCCCCGGCGTGTTGCCGCGGCGACCGCGGGGGTACGTGACCCACGCGACACGATTGCGTCACGCCGTCTTGACATGGGTGGGAAACGCGGATGAAACTAGCGCCTACTCATACGTCAATGTCGTACAACGTGCGGGTATAGCCCGTTGTCAGCGCGTGTCCGTTCCCGTTCCCGAGCCCTCCACTGAAGGCGAGAGCATCCGATGAGTCAGCAGTACGTCGCCGCGATCGACCAGGGCACCACATCGAGTCGCTGCATCCTCTTCGACCGGGACGGCCGTATCGTCTCGGTCGATCAGCGCGAGCACCGGCAGATCTTCCCTCGACCCGGCTGGGTCGAGCACGACGCCGCAGAGATCTGGACCAACGTCGAGGTCGTCGTCAAGAACGCCCTGGAGAAAAGCGACATCACGCCCGACCAGATCGCCGCCATCGGCATCACCAACCAACGCGAGACCACGGTCGTCTGGGACAAGGAGACCGGAGAGCCGGTCCACAACGCCATCGTCTGGCAGGACACCCGCACCGACGACCTCGTCCGCGAGCTCGCCGCGGACGGGGGACAGGACCGGTTCCGCGCCGCCTCCGGCCTGCCGCTGGCCACCTACTTCTCCGGCCCCAAGCTCCGCTGGCTGCTGGACAACGTCGACGGCCTGCGCGAACGCGCCGAACGCGGCGAGGTGCTCTTCGGCACCATGGACACCTGGATCATCTGGAAGCTGACCGGACGTCACGTCACGGACGTGACCAACGCCAGCCGCACCATGCTGATGAACCTGTCCACCCTGGAGTGGGACCCCGAGATCCTCGACGCCATGGGCGTCCCGGCCAACGTGCTGCCGGAGATCCGGTCCTCCTCGGAGGTCTACGGTGAGGCCCGCGGCCACCTCGCGGGCACCCCGGTCGCCTCCTCCCTGGGCGATCAGCACGCGGCCCTGTTCGGTCAGACCTGCTTCGACCCGGGCGACGTCAAGGGCACCTACGGCACCGGCACCTTCCTGGTGATGAACACCGGAACCGAGCCGGTGACCTCGGAGAACGGCCTGCTCACCACCCTCGGCTACAAGCTCGGCGACGAACCCGCCGTCTACGCCCTGGAGGGGTCCATCGCGGTCACCGGTTCGCTCGTGCAGTGGCTGCGCGACAACCTGGGCCTGATCTCCACCGCGCCGGAGATCGAGACGCTCGCCCGCACGGTGGAGGACAACGGCGGCTGCTACTTCGTGCCCGCCTTCTCCGGTCTGTTCGCGCCGCACTGGCGCAGCGACGCCCGAGGCGTCATCACCGGTCTGACCGGCTACGTCAACAAGGGGCACATCGCCCGCGCCGTCCTGGAGGCGACCGCCTGGCAGACCCGCGAGGTGGTCGACGCCATGAACGCCGACTCCAAGATCGAACTGACCTCCCTGAAGGTGGACGGCGGCATGACCGCGGACAACCTGCTCATGCAGATCCTGTCCGATGTGCTGGACGCCGAGGTGGTGCGCCCGATGGTCGCCGAGACCACCTGCCTGGGCGCCGCCTACGCCGCCGGTCTGGCCGTGGGCTACTGGCCCGACGTGGAGACGCTGCGCGCCAACTGGCACAAGGCCGCCGAGTGGACCCCCGAGATGGAGCCCGCCGTGCGCGAGCGGGAGTACCACAACTGGAACAAGGCCGTGAAGCGCACGCTCGACTGGGTGGAGCACGACGAGAAGTGATCCGGGCGGCACCCCCGTCCACCCCATGACGACCGCGACCCAGGGGCATCGGCTGCGAACCTCACGGCCCCTGGGCGCGGCCGAGGCCGCCTTGCCGGGCGGCCCCACCCCATCCCATTCCCTGTGACGGGTGTGTCCGATTATGCCCGTGCCCCCGGGCGGAACCGACCCCCGTGACCCGACTGCCCCACGCGGGCGGAGGTCATCATGACGGTTTATCTCGCGGAGTTCGTCGGTACGGCGATACTCATCCTCCTCGGCGGCGGTGTCGTCGCCGGTGTCTCCCTCTCCAAGTCCAAGGCCCTCGGCGGGGGCTGGATCGTCGTCACCCTCGGCTGGGGCATGGCGGTCGCCGTCGCCGTCTACACGGTCGGCACCGTCAGCGGCGCGCACATCAACCCGGCCGTGACGCTGGGCCTGGCCTCCATCGGCGAGTTCGACTGGGGTCTGGTCCCGGGCTACATGGCGGCTCAGCTGGCCGGCGCGTTCGTCGGCGCCGTGCTGGTGTACCTGGTCTACTTCGCGCACTGGAAGGAGACCGACGACCCGGGGGCCAAGCTCGCCGTGTTCAGCACCTCCCCCGCTGTGCGCAACCCGATCGCCAACATCGTCACCGAGGTCGTGGGCACCGCGATGCTGGTCCTGGGCGTGCTGGGCATCGGCGCCAACTCCGGACACGTGACGCAGGGCGACGCCGACCTGTCGGCGCTGTTCTCCACCGGTATCGCACCGCTGCTGGTGGGTCTGCTGGTGCTGGGCATCGGCCTGTCCCTGGGCGGCCCGACCGGGTACGCCATCAACCCGGCCCGTGACCTGGGCCCGCGGCTGGCGCACGCGGTGCTGCCCATCCCGGGCAAGGGCTCCTCGGACTGGGGTTACGCCTGGATCCCCGTGGTGGCCCCGCTCGTGGGCGGTGTCATGGGTGCCTGGATCTGGAAGCTGACCGGTTTCGGCGGATAACCCCCGCCGCGCTCTCCCGCGGGGCGGCGGATCGGATCCGCCGCCCCGGTCCGGGGCGAACCCGACGGACGTCGTCCCGGCGGTGTCGCCCGGCCGATCCCGCGGAAGTCGTCGCCGCGGCGGGGCGTGGTCCCTCCCCCTTGGCCGCGTGGGCGATCCCTCCCATCGGTGCGGCGGTCCCCCACCGTCGTCCGACCCTCTGCCCTTCCCCTCATCGGATGAGGCCCCCGTCGCATCGACCGCGTTCACCGGCCGTCGGCCGGCACGACGCCGGAACCGGCCGACGCGGTACACCGATCCGGGGGCGAGGGGCGCGCGATCCCCTCCTCAGAACGGTGAGGAGGGCGTGCCAGGCGGAGGTCCCGAAGACGAGCACCGGGCCCTCCCTGCGTCCGCTGTCCCGGACCGCGTGGCCGCCGGCGATCCCGGCGACCTCCACACACTCTCCCTGGTTCGGCTGGCTGCGCGAGGACTTCCGGTACGACGGTTCAGGGTCGACCGCATCGGACACTCCGCCCCTCCAGGTGGTTCTCTCGCAGATGGTCGATGGTCTCGCCGGGGCGCAGCGCGACCAGGCGCAGGTGTTCGGCGAGGTTGCGGTAACGGGCGACCTCGTCGGGCTCCTCCAGATAGATCCCGTCGGTGGCGGTCTCCAGGTAGACCACCGTGGGGTCGATGGTGTCGGGGAAGTCCATGATCACGAAGGGCCCGCCGGAACCCGGGTTGAGCCTGTCGGCCAGCGTCATCTGCACGGTGATGTTGGGTCGGGCGGCCATCTCCACGATGTGCCGGACCTGTTCCTCCAGGACCTCGGGGTGATCGCGCAACCGCAGCAGGGCGCCCTCGTCGAAGACGGCCCACAAGAGCGGGGGGTCCTCCTCGTCCAGGATCCGTTGACGGGTCAGGCGCGCGTCGGTGAAGCGGCGGATGTCCTGGGGCCCGGACAGGCAGGACTGGGCGGTGACCCGCATGTATCCGCGGGTCTGGAGCAGTCCGGGCAGCACGAGGGGCTGCCAGGTGCTGATGACGCGGGCCTCGGTCTCGAACCCGACGTACCGTCCGGCCAGCACGTCCCGGTAGCGGCTCCACCAGCCCCGGTCGAGGGCCTGCCGGCACAGGTTGAGGATCTCGTCGTACTCCTTGCCGGGGGGGACCCCGCAGGCGTCGAGGACAGCTCGGACCTCACGGATCCTCGGTCGTTTCTTCACCCCCGATTCGATGTTGGAATAGGTGGACTTGGACAGACCGGCGGCGAGGGCGACCTCCTCGCCGGTCTTTCCGGCGGTGAGCCGGATCCTGCGAAGCTCGACGGACAGGCGTCGGCGACGGATCGTGGGTGAGTACCTGGTGGCCATGATGCCCTCATGCTAGGACCGGTGATGGCCCTCAAGTGGGACAATCCGAGGAATCCGAGGTTCGGGCACATACCTCGCGACGAAAACCGAGATGGACGTTTTCGCGCTTCTGGAATCCAGGCTCCGCCGCCGCTCCCCCTCGCCCCCGCAGCGCTCCGGGCCCGCTCCGGGAGGTCCGCCTCCCCGAACCCCGCGCGCGGAGCGCCGCCGGACGCCCCACATCCGTCGATGTTCGACAATGACGCACACCAAAAGCACTGTGAAACCCCGTGGGCACCAACGGTCACGACGGCCCATGCCAGCACCATGGATGGCCCCCGAGGAGCCCGACGAACAGCGCAGATCCCCCCTTGGCCTTCACCAGCGTTCGGCATTGTCGTATGATCTGTTCGACACACGTTCGGAACGCGGAGTCCGTTCCGGCAGTCGCACAGCCATTCCTCCGAACGGACGGAGTCCCCGGCCATGACGATCACCCCCGGACCTCCCGACACCACCTCCGTGGCGTCGGAGCACACCGACCCGCGCCGCCCGGACCGGGCGCGCACCCGCGAGGAACTCACCCGCGGCACCTTCGACCTCCTCGTCATCGGCGGCGGCATCCTCGGCACCTCCGTGGCGTGGACCGCGACCCAGGCCGGGCTGCGGGTCGCCATGGTCGACGCGGGGGACTTCGCCGGGGCCACCTCCAGCGCCTCCTCCAAGCTCGTGCACGGCGGACTGCGCTACCTCCAGACCGGCAACCTGAAGCTGGTCGCCGAGAACCACCGCGAGCGCCGCTCCCTCGCCACCACCGTGGCCCCGCACCTGGTCAACCCGCTGCCGTTCCTGGTCCCCGTCTACGAGGGCGGCCCCCACGGCGCCGCCAAGATGGGCGCGGGCGTGTTCCTGTACTCGGCGCTGTCGGCCTTCGGGGACGGCATGGGTCGACTGCTCTCCCCCGTCCAGGCCGCGCGCCTGGCCCCGGGGCTGCGCACCGAGGGCCTGAAGTCGGTCGCCGCCTACGGCGATCACCAGATGAACGACAGCCGCATGGCGATCATGACCGTGCGCGCCGCCGTCGACGCCGGGACCGTCGTGCTCAACCACGCCGAGGTCGTGGGGTTGCGCAGCGTCCGCGGCCGGGTCACCGGGGCCGAACTGCGCGACCGGGCCGACGGCACGGAGTTCGGCGTCGACGCGCGCCTGGTCCTCAACGCCACCGGCCCCTGGGTGGACCGGCTGCGCGCCATGGAGGACCCCGACGCCGCGCCGAGCGTGCGCCTGTCCAAGGGCGCACACCTGGTACTGCGCACCCCGGAGCCCTGGCGGGCCGCGCTGACCATCCCCGTGGACCGGCACCGGGTGTCGTTCGCCATCCCGTGGGAGGGCCGGCTGCTGCTCGGCACCACCGACGAGGAGTACACCGGGGACCCGGCCGAGGTGTCCGTGCTGCCCTCCGACGTGGAGCAGATCCTGGGCGAGGCGGAGCTGGGCATCGACGCCCCCTACCTGGACGCCGCGCACATCGACTACTCGTTCGCCGGGCTGCGGGTGCTGCCGGGCGGGCCGGGCGACACGAGTTCGGCCAAGCGCGAGACCGTGGTGACGCAGGGCCGGGGCGGCATGCTGTCGGTGGCCGGCGGCAAGTGGACGACCTACCGGCACATCGGCCGGACGGTCCTGGCCGAACTGCGCAAGGTCCGCTCGGTACCGCTGGCCGAGGAGATGGCCGACCCGCTGCGGACCGTCCCGCTCCCGGGGCTGGCCAGCCCCGACGCGGTCGCCCAGCGGATCATCATCGACCGCGAGCCGGGGGCCCGTTTGGATCCTCGGGTGGCCCGCCACCTGGCCTCCCACTACGGGAGCCTGGCCATGGACATCGCCGCGATGATCCGTGAGGACCCCGCACTCGGTGAGCGCATCCACCCGGACGGACCGGACGTGTGGGCCCAGGTGGTGTTCGCCCGCGATCGGGAGTGGGCGGTCACCGTCGACGACGTGCTGCGACGCCGCACCACGGTGACGGTGCGGGGGCTGGAGACTCCGGAGGTCCGCGCCCGGACGCAGCGGCTCCTGGCGGACTGAGCGCACGGCCGCGCGGTGCCGGACACCCGGTGTCCGGCAC
>NZ_JAVREP010000036.1:0-24966 GCF_031845465.1 Nocardiopsis lambiniae
CACGACCCACTGGGGGCACTGCGAGGAGTTCGCGCGCCGGTTCCCGGGGGTGGAGGTGGATGCGGATCCGATCTTCGTGCGCCAGGGGCGGGTGGTGACGTCGGCGGGGGTGAGCGCGGGGGTGGACATGGCGTTGGCGTTGGTGGAGGAGGACCTGGGGCGGCGGGTGGCGTTGGGGGTGGCCCGGAGCCTGGTGGTGTTCCTGCGCCGGCCCGGGGGGCAGGCGCAGTTCTCGGCGCCGTTGTCGGCGCAGTGGGCGCAGCGTCCGGCGGTGCGGGAGGTGCAGCACTGGATGGTGGAGCATCCGGCGGGGGATCTGTCGGTGGAGGGGTTGGCGGGGCGGGTGGGGTTGTCACCGCGTCAGTTCTCGCGGGTGTTCGCCCGGGAGGTGGGGTGTACGCCGGGGCGGTACGTGGAGCGGGTGCGGGTGGAGGCGGCGCGGCGGTGGTTGGAGGATTCGGGGCTGGGGGTGGAGGCGGTGGCGCGGCGCAGTGGTTTCGCGTCGGCGGAGGTGATGCGGCGGGTGTTCGTGCGGACGTTGGGGTGTTCTCCGGCGGGGTATCGGAGCCGGTTCCACGGGGCGGAGGGCGGGTGAGGGGGCTCCGGCGGAGGTGGTGGGGTCGGCGCGGGTGGAGGCGTGGTTCCCGTCGTGGGAGCGGGATGGGTCGGGCGGAGGTGAGGGGGGTCACGTGGTACACCGGGCTGTCATGGGTATGTGTGGTTCGCCCCTTTCCCTGGAGGAGACGAGGTGGGTGTGGAGCCGGTGCTGGACGAGGTCGAACGTGTGCGGGCGTGGTACTGGCGGTTCGCCGAGCATTACGAGGCGGGGGGTGCGGTCTCCTACGCGCGGATCGCGCGGGCGTTGGCCACCGATGACGAGGTGGTGGGGCTGGTGTTGGGGTTGCCGCGGGGCAACAAGCGCCAGCCCAACCTGTTGTTGGGGGCGGTGCGGTTCCTGGGCGGTCCCGTGGAGGACTGGGAGGCGTTCCGGGCGTGGCTGGTGGAGCACTGGGACGCGGTGCGCGAGGTCGTGTCGGAGCGGATGACACAGACCAACGAGGTGCGCCGGTGTGCGGCGTTGGTGCCCGTGTTGGCGACCCTGGCGGGTCCGTTGGGGTTGGTGGAGGTGGGGGCCTCGGCGGGGTTGTGCCTGTACCCGGACCGGTACCGGTACTCCTATGACGGGGCGGCCCCGATCGGTCCGGTGGATTCGCCGGTGCTGCTGGAGTGTTCGACTTCGGGTGGTGTGCCGGTGCCGGGGAGGGTGCCGGAGGTGGCCTGGCGGGCGGGGGTGGACCTGAACCCGTTGAACGCCGCCGATGAGGGGGACGTGCGGTGGTTGGAGGCGCTGATCTGGCCCGGGGCCCAGGAGGGGGCGCGGCGTGCGCGGCTGCGGGCGGCGGCGTCGGTGGCGGCGGCCGATCCGGCGCCGATCGTGGCCGGTGACCTGGTGGAGGAGGTCGCCGGTCTGGTCTCACGGGTGCCGCGGGGGGTGACGCCGGTGGTGGTGCACAGTGCGGTGCTGACCTACCTGCCGGTGGTGGAGCGGGAACGGTTCGCGGCGTTGATGGGGGAGTTGCCCGGGCACTGGGTGTCCTATGAGGGGTGGCGGGTGTTCCCGGAGTTGGAGGGTGGTCGTGGGCCGGTGGACACGGACATGACGGTGGCGGTGGACGGGCGGGTGGTGGCCTGGGCCGGTGAGCACGGTCATTCGCTGACCTGGGCCTGAGGCGGGGGTGCCGTACGGGCCCGGGGGTGGAGGGGCGTCCGGGGCCTCTCCCGCGTCCCCGGGCCGGCGCGCCGGTCAGTGGGCGTCGACGAGGGCGATGAGTGCGTCCTTGCGGTCTCGGGGCAGGAAGGACGCCTCGAAGGAGTTGCGGGCCAGGGTGCGCAGTCGTTCCCGGTCCAGGTGCAGGTGCTCGGCCAGGGCGCGGTAGTTGTCGTCGACGTAGCCGCCGAAGTAGGCGGGGTCGTCGGAGTTGACGGTGACCAGTAGCCCGGCGTCCATGAGGGCGGGCAGGGGGTGGTCGGCCAGGGTGTCCACGGCGCGCAGGCGCACGTTGGACAGGGGGCACACGGTGAGCGGGGTGCGGGTGGCGGCCAGGTGGGCGAGGAGGTCGGGGTCGTCCAGGCAGCGGATGCCGTGGTCGATGCGTTCCACGCCCAGGTCCAGGGCTTGGCGGATGTAGTCGGCGGGTCCTTCTTCGCCGGCGTGGGCGACCAGGCGCAGGCCCGCTTCGCGGGCGGCGGCGAACACGTCGGTGAACTTGGTCGGGGGGTGGCCGACCTCGGCGGAGTCCAGGCCGACGCCGATGATGCGGTCCAGGTGGGGGCGGGCCGCGTCGAGGGTGTCCATGGCCTCGGCGGCGGGGCGGTCGCGTAGGAAGCACAGGATGAGGTGGGTGCTGATGCCGTGGTCGGTCTCGGAGGTGTCCAGGGCGGCGGTGATGCCGTTGACGACGGTGTCCATGGTGATGCCGCGTGCGGTGTGGGCCTGGGGGTCGAAGAAGATCTCGGCGTGGCGGACCCCTTGGGCGGCGGCGCGGGTCAGGTAGGCGCGGGTGAGGTCGGTGAAGTCGGCCTCGGTGCGCAGGACGTCGGTGAGGGCGTAGTAGAGGTCGAGGAAGGACTGGAGGTCGGTGAAGTCGTAGGCGGCGCGCAGGTCGGCGACGGTGGTGTAGGGCAGGGTGATGCCGTTGCGGTGGGCGAGGGTGAAGGCGAGTTCGGGTTCGAGGGTGCCTTCGATGTGCAGGTGGAGTTCGGCTTTGGGTAGAGGCATGGACGCCATTGTGGTGCACCTTCGGTGATGGTCCGTCCGTTTCGCGGTGTCGTGGTGGGCACAGGGGTGCGCGGGTGACGGTGCTGGTCAGGGGCGTCGCGGGGGGTGGTCCTGTCGGGTGGTGGCGTCGCCGCGGGTCGGGGTGGTCCGGTGCCGTGGGGGGACGAGCGCGGTGGTCGTGGGGAGCGGCGGGACGTGTCGCCCGGGGGTGGGTGTGCCGGGTCGGTGAGGGGCACGGTGGGGGTGTGGGGTCGGGCGCGACCGGTGGTGTTGGTGTTGCGGGTGGGGCCGGTGCGCGGATCAGGGGTGGGCGGGCCCCGCCCGGTGGCCGGGTGCGGTCAGCGGGTGAGGCGGTCGATGGCCCGCACGGCGCTTTCGTGCAGGCCCTTGGTGTGTCCGGCGCCCTCGACGATGGTGAGGGTGGCGGCGGGCCAGCGTCGGGACAGGTGGTGGGCGGTGTCGGCGGGGCCGCTGATGTCGAGGCGGCCGTGGATCATGGCGCCGGGCACGTGGGCCATGCGGTGGGTGTTCGTCAGCAGGTGGCCTGGGGGGAGGAACGCGTGGTGGGCCCAGTAGTGGGTGACCAGGCGGGCGAAGCGGAGCTGGAAGTCCACCGGGCGGATGGACAGGAACGGGGTGAAGTCGGTGGTGGTGGCCATGTGGGTGTCCTCCCACCGGCACCAGGCGCGGGCCGCCTCCTCGCGGACGGTGGGGTCGGGGTCGGCGAGCAGGCGGGCGTAGGCGGCGGGCAGCCGGTGGGGGTCGGCGCCGGGGCCCGCGGCGTCGCGGAAGGTCTCCCATCGTTCGGGGAAGACGCGGCCCATGTCGTGGGTGAGCCAGTGCACCTCGGTGGGGGAGGTGGTGGTGACGGCGGCCAGGACCAAGGCGCGGACCCGGTCGGGGTGGGCCTGGGTGTAGGCCAGGCCCAGGGTGGAGCCCCAGGAGAGGCCCAGGACCAGCCAGGTGTCGATGCCGCGGGCGACGCGCAGGGCTTCGATGTCGTCGATGAGGTGGGCGGTGGTGTTGGTGGTCAGGTCGGTGTCGGGGTGGGCCGCGTCGGGGGTGGAGCGGCCGGCTCCGCGTTGGTCGAAGAGGAGGACGCGGTGGCGTGCGGGGTCGAAGAAGCGCACGAGGCCGGGGTGGGATCCGCTTCCGGGGCCGCCGTGCAGGACCAGGCAGGGGGTGCCGTGGGGGGTGCCGTGTTCTTCCCAGTAGAGGGTGTTGCCGTCGGTGACGGGCAGGTGGCCGTGGGCGTGCGGGATCGACATGGTGCTCCTGGGTGGTGGGGGCGGGGGCTTTGGGTGGCCGTTCGAGAGGGGTGGGGGCGGGCGTAGGGTCCGTGTCAGGCGGCCTCGGGGTGTTCCGGGGTCGTGGAGGGAGGGTGCGGTCGATGGGTGGGGTGTCGGTGGAGCGGGCGCGCACGTTGGGTGAGGTGGTGCGTGCGGTGGCGGGGTGTGCGACGGTACCGGACCGGCTGGTGGTGGAGCGGGCGTTGACGCGGGTGTTGGCGGGGACGCCGGTGGAGGAGTTCGTGGACGCCGAGGGGTTGGCGCGGGTGTTGGTGGCGGCGGTGGCGGGGGCCCGGTCGGGTGCGGGGGTGGACCCGGTGGGGGCCGAGCGGGCGTTGGCGGCGTTGGAGCAGGTGGCGGAGGTGGCGTCGGTGGTGCACACGTTGGATCCCCGGGCGCGGCGGGCGTTGCGGATCCGGTTGCGGCATCGGGCGGCGGCGGGCGCGTTGGGGTGAGGGTGGGGTGCGGGGGTGGGCCGGGGGCGGTCCGCCCCCTTTTTTTTGTGGGTGGGGTGGGGGTTGACCGTGCCCTTGGGGCGGGGTGTGCACTGGGGTTCATGAAGGAGTGGACGCGTGGGGAGTTCGCCCGCCGTAGTGGTCTGAGGGTCAAGGCGTTGCGCCTGTACGAGCGGTCGGGGTTGTTGGTGCCGGTGATGGCGGCCGATGCCGGTGAGGTGGGGGCGCAGGAGGCGTTGGAGGTGTTGTGGGATCGGTGGCGTCCGCGGGGGCGGGTGTGGTGTGCGTCGCCGTCGGGGTTTCGGGGGTGGGTGGGGCTCGGGTCGCGGGGGGCGCCGGTGAGGGGCGTGGGATGCTGAGGGGGTCGGGTGTCGAGGGGGGTTCGTGTTGGTGGAGAGCGGTTTCGTGGAGTTCTGGGGAGAGTACCGGTTGTGCATGTTGGCGTCGCCGCGTCCGGACGGGTCGATCCATCAGGTGCCGGTGGGGGCGACCTATGACGCCGATGGTGGTCTGGTGCGGGTGATCGCGGACGGGGGCAGTTACAAGGCGCGCAATCTGGCGGCGCGGCCGGGGACGCGGGTGTCGGTGTCGCAGGTGGAGGGGCGGCGGTGGTGCACGGTGGAGGGCGCCGCGACGGTGTCCGATGATCCGGAGCGGGTGGCCGAGGCGGTGCGCCGGTACACCGAGCGGTACCGGCCGCCACGGCCGAACCCGGGACGGGTGGTCATCGAGATCGCGGTGGAGCGGGTGCTGGGGAACGTGCGTCCCTGACCGTGGGGGAGGGGGTGTCGCCCGGTGGGCGGCACCCCCCTTTTTTTCATGTGGGTCGGGCCAGGGTGATGACCTCGGGGGAGGTGGGGGTCAGGGGGGTGCGATCCCAGTTCCCGTGGCGTTGGACGGTTTTGAGTCCGGCGGCGGCCAGGAGGGTGTCGAGGTGGGCGGGGGTGAGGAACCGCAGTGTGCTGTGGGTGGTGAGGGGGGCGTCCCAGGAGGGGGAGGTGGTGGTGGAGGTGAACGTCACCAGGCCTTGGGGGGTGATGGGGTGGGCGTCGTTGACGTCGGCGAGGGGGGTGCCGTCGGGCAGGGTGCCGGTCCAGGGGTGGTCGGGGGTCCAGTTCTCCCAGGGGCGGGCGGTGATGTTGCGGGTCTCGAACGCGATCAGGCCGGTGGGGGTGAGGGCGGTGCGCATGGCGGTCAGGGCGTGGACGATGTCGTGGTCGGTGTGCAGTTCCTGGAAGGCGTGGCCGGTCATGGTGACCAGGTCGAATGCGCCGTCCCAGGTGTGGGTGGTCAGGTCGCCGCGGGTCCAGGTGACGTCGGTGGTGTGGGCGCGGGCGATGTCGAGCATGGCGTCGGCGGGGTCCAGACCGAGGAGGTGTCCGGTGTGGCCGTGTGCGCGGGCGGTGCGCAGGAGGAGGCCGGTGCCGCAGCCGACGTCCAGGGCGGTGGGGGCGGCCATGACCAGGTCGAGGTAGAAGTCGTCGCAGGCGGCCCAGGGGTTGAGGAGGTCGTAGAGGGCGGCGACGGCGGGGTCGTCGTAGGGGTTGTGCATCGGCGCAGTATGGCGGTGCGGGGTGGGGCGCGCATCGGGTTTTTCGGGGTGGTGTGCGGGTGGGTGATGAAACGTGGCGGCGGGATACCGGCGGAGTGACCCGTCGTGCCGTGGGTCCACCGGGGCGGGCCGTGGAAGGATGTCTCCTCCCCACCACAGGAGGTCTCGTATGCACCCCGTCGGCCGAGCCGTCACCGCGTTGCTGGGGATCCCCCGCCCGCCCTTGGAGGTGCGCCCGTTGCGCGGTGGCACCAAGAAGGGCGTCTGGCGTGTCACCTTGCCGGACGGCGGTGGCGTCGTCGCCTACCTGTGGCACCCCGACCATGACCACTGGCCCGCGGGGGAGGCGCCGCCCGACCCGGCCGACCCGTTCTCCCACGCCAGCGGGCCCGACCTGTTCACGGCCGCCCGTTCCCTGTTGGTGCGGGATGGGGTGCGTGTTCCGGAGCTGCTCGCGTTGGACGCCACCGGTGCCCAGGGTCCGGGGGTGTTGGCGGTGGTGGAGGACGTCGGGCCCACCCTGGAACACCTCATGGGCGCCGACCCGGCCCGCGCCGTCAGGGCGTTGGACCATCTGGCGGGGACCCTGCGCACCCTGCACGGGCGCACCCATCCCTCTTTCGGTAAGGTCGCCCACCTGGCGTCGGGTGGTGTCCCCCCTGGTGGGAGCTGTCATGAAGTCGTTCTGGGGCGGGCGTTGGTCGACCTGGACGAGGCGGCGCGCCGTGAGGAGCGGGTGCGCGCCGACCGTGACCGTCTGGCCGAGATGTTGTACGCGTTCGCCGCGCGCGTGGAGCCCCGCGGGGGCGGGCACCGTCTGATCCACGGCGAGTTGGGGCCCGACCACGTCCTGGTCAGCGGTGACGATGAGGGGGGTGCTCATCGACATCGAGGGGCTCATGTTCTTCGATGTCGAGTGGGAGCACGTCTTCGTGCGGTTGCGGTTCGGTGACCGCCATCGGCGTTTGGCGACCTTTCCCTTGGATCCGCATCGGGTGAGGTTGTACGACCTGGCGTTGAATCTGTCCCTGGTGGCGGGGCCGTTGCGGTTGTTGGACGGTCCTTGCCCCGAGCGCGACGTCATGCTCGGCATCGTCGAGCACGCTGTGCGCCGGGTGTCGGCCACGACTTTCCGGTAGGACGGTCCCATGGATGATCCGCGTCATCGGTGACGCACCGACGTGGTCCGGCTCAACGCCTCCCGGTGCGGTGTTCCGCCTGTCGCCGCGTACGGCGCCCTCACCGAGCCCCCGGGTTCCTGGGTGTGTGCCACGGGTGCCGGGCCGGCCGACCGGGTCGGCCATCACGTCGGTGGCGTCGCCCGAGGCCTGTGCCCGGCTGGTGCGGGCCGTCGGTACCGTGCGCGGGGGTCGCACCCGGGTGGCGTTCCACCCGTACGGCATTGAGGTCGGTGTGGACCGGGCCGCGGAGGTGCTTCTCTCCCGAGGGGCGGGGCGAGGGCTTCGGGGTTGGTCGGGTGCTCCGGTGAGGTGCGGGCACCGGTCCGGCCCCGCGGTGGGTTTCCCGCAGGGCCGGGCCGGTCGTAGAGGCGAACGCCTCCTACAGCCAGGGGCAGCCCTTCGTCACGCTGCTGATGGAGGTGGCGTTGTAGCGGATGTTGGTCTTGGTCTTCTTCTTCGTCACCAGACACACCCGGTCGAACGCGGCGTTCTTCAGGTTGACGGTGACCCTCTGATCGTGGTTGCAGTGGTTGTTGTAGTAGAGCGTGGTGGTGACCAGGCCGCCGTTGTCCCAGGAGAAGTTCACCTTGTTCCCGGACGGGCTGGAGCAGCTCACGCTCTTGCGGTTCACCTGTGCCTCGACCTCGGCACCGGCGGCGGGTGCCGAGCCCAGGACGATACCGGCGGACAGCAGCAGTGCCGAAGCGGCACCGCCCACACGGCGGACCATGGTGTTCATGTGGGACCAACCTTCGTCTTCTTCGTGAATGGCGTGGGAAAGTTTCGCCGATGTGGTCGCTCAAAGCGAGCAGATGTCCGACTTCGGTCACTTTCTGTTGCCCCTGTAATCGGTCCTGATTTCGCTGAACGTTCTCGTCACGGCTTCGCGGTGGTCGGGATCCGTGGCTCATGGCCGAGCGGTGCCTCGGTGGGCCGGGGTCGCTCCCCGTGTCATCACGGGCGGCGGGGCCCGCCTTCCGGTGAGCGAAACGGGGGAGAGCGGTGCCACCACGACGGGCGTGCCGTGGGGCGGGCGCTCTTGATCAGGCGTTTCTTCGCCGTCGGGATGATCGGCAAGGCCATCGTCGCGTTGCCGCCCCCACCTCAAGGATCGGGGGAACGTCGTCCGTCGGCCGTGTCGCGTCGACTCACCGCCGAACTCGGACACGGTGACGCCGGGGTGGAGGAGCCCGCCCGCGCACGCCCTGCCTTGGACGGTCCGGTCATGGCCGCACGGGAGGTCGTGCGCGGTGCTCGGTCCCGCGCCTGAACACCGCCTCGGCGGCGTCCGGTCAGCCGGGCCGCACCCCGGTCTGGGGCCGGCGGCGGGCGCGTCCCTCCTCGGTGGCGGGGAAGGCGTCTGTCCGGAGTCGGGGCGCGATGGCGTCGATGTGCGGGGGTTCCGTCATGGCGTTCTCGGTACCGGGTCTGGGGTGGGGCGTCGATTCTCGGTGACGCGGGTCCTGCGGGCGGTGAGGGGCGATACGTCCCGGGTGTGGGCGGTGCCCGTCGGGGGCCGTCGTTCAGGTGGTCCGGTCGGGTTGCGTCGTGTCCATGGCTCGGGCGCGCAGCACGGCCGGCAGCAGTCCGGGGAAGCGTTCTTCCAGGTCCTGGGTGCGCAGTCGGCTCATGCGGGAGGTGCCCTCGTAGTACTGGTGGATGATTCCGGCTTCGCGCAGGACCCGGAAGTGGTGGGTCGATGTCGACTTGCTGACCGGGAGTTCGAAGGCGATGCAGGCCATGTCGTCGTGGCCCCGGCCCAGTTCGTGCACGATGCGCAGTCGGATCGGGTCGGACAGTGCGCTGAGCACCTCTTCCAGGCGGATCCGGGCGGTCTCGGGGTGTTCGGGGTGTCGCGCAGGGGTGGTGCGGGTGGTCCTGGTCATGCTCCGACCTTCCTTGCCGTGCGGCTCCCACCACAATGTACGAAGATCGTCGTAGTTCGACAAGCGACGCAGTGCGACATTCAACGTACATCGGTCGTCGCCGGCGCCCCGAGACCGCCCGGGGTCAGCGGCTCCGGGGCGGCAGCGGGATCCGGTCCAGGTCCTGGGCCAGGGTGATGGGTCCGTCGAACTCGGCGGCGGCCTGGGCGAGGAAGTCGGCGTCGCGGTCGGCGTCGTAGCGTTCGGAGATGTGGGTGAGCACCAGGGTGCGGGCGCCCGCCTCGGCGGCGACGCGCCCGGCCTGGCGGGCGGTGAGGTGACCGTAGGGGTCGGCCAGGTGTTCCTCGGAGTCCAGGTAGGTGGACTCGATGACCAGCATGTCGGCGTCGCGGGCCAGTTCCACGGCCTGGGGGCAGTACGCGGTGTCCATGACGAACGCCAGCGTCTGGCCGGGGCGGGGCAGGGCGCAGTCGGTCAGGTCCACCCGGTGGCCGTCGGGTGCGTTCACCCACCCTTGGCGGTGCAGGGCCCCGATGAGGGGGCCGGTGACGCCGTGTTCGGTGAGCCGGTCGGGGAGCATCCGCCACCCGTCGGGTTCGGCGAGGCGGTACCCGTAGGCGGTGACCGAGTGGCGCAGCGGCAGCGCCGTCAGGCGCAGGTCGTGCTCGCCCAGCGGGCAGGCGCCGGTGCCGGCGACGGGTTGGGGCACGATGACGTCGGTGTCGTGGAAGGGGGTGGCGTGGCGCAGTCGTTCCCAGTACTCCCGGCCCTGGGCGGGGTAGGTGACGCGGACCGGGTGGGCGACCTTGTCGCGGGCGATGCGCTGGATGGTGCCGGGCAGGCCCAGGGCGTGGTCGCCGTGGAAGTGGGTGAGGCAGATGCGGGTGATGTCGGTGGCCGAGAGTCCGGCCAGGCGCATCTGGCGTTGGGTGCCCTCGCCGGGGTCGAACAGGACGCCGTGGGAGTCCCAGCGCAGGAAGTACCCGTTGTGGTTGCGTCTGGGGGTGGGCACCGCGCTGGAGGTGCCCAGGACGACGAGTTCGCGTACCGACATGGGGTGGATCCTGTCATGGGCCGCGGCCTGTGGCGGAACCCTTTTCCGCCGCGCCGGGGCCCGGCGCGGCGGGGGCGGTCAGCGCAGGCGTTTGAGGGCGTCGGGGGTCAGGTCGGCCAGGGAGGGGTAGCCGTTGACGGCCATCAAGAGGTCGGCCTCGGCCAACAGGGACCGCAGGACGTGCACCAGTCCGGCGGTGCCGCCCACCGCCAGTCCGTAGGCGTAGGGACGGCCCACCGCGACCGCGGTGGCCCCCAGGGCCAGGGCCTTGACGATGTCGGAGCCCGACCGTACCCCGGAGTCGAAGATGACGGGCAGGTCGGTGGCGGCGGCGACCTCGGGCAGGCACTCCAGGGCAGATGCCCTTGACGATGAGCGGAAGGTCGGTGAGGGAGCGCAACCAGGGGAGGTCGTCCCAGGTCAGGGGGTTTCCGAAGAGTCCGGCCCAGGTGGCGACGACGCGGTCGGGGGTGGGGTCGGGGCCCACGATCTTCTGGAAGACGGGGTCGGAGGTGTAGTTGGCCAGGCAGTGGCCGCGCAGTTGGGGGAAGGTGGCGGTGGCCAGGTCGCGGGGGCGCCACCCGGTGATCCAGGTGTCCAGGGTGACGACGATGGCCTTGAATCCGGCGTGTTGGGCGCGGTGCACCAGGCTGGCGGCCAGGTCGCGGTCGGTGGGGGTGTAGAGCTGGAAGAGGCCGGGGGTGTCGCCCAGGTGGGGGGCGACGTCCTCCATGGGGTCCTGGGTGAGGGTGGAGGCGATCATGGGGACTCCGGTGGTGGCGGCGGCCCGGGCGGTGGCGATGTCGCCGTGGCCGTCGGTGGAGCACAGGCCGATGACGCCGACGGGGGCCATGAGCAGGGGTGAGGCCAGGGGGATGCCGCACAGGTCCACCGACAGGTCGCGGTCGGTGGCGCCGACGAACATGCGCGGGTACAGGCCCCAGTGGGTGAAGGCGCGGGCGTTGGCGTCCTGGGTGTTCTCGTCTCCGGCGCCGCCGGCGACGTAGGACCACAGGCCCGGGGGGAGGGCGTGGGAGGCGCGGTCGGCCAGGTCGGTGAAGGTCATGGGGTGGTCGGGGACGATCCCGGTGAGGCCGTTGAGGTGGATTTCGATCTGGTGGTCGCCGTAGCGCGGGCTCATGGGGGTCCCCTCGGGGGTCGATGCGAGGCGGGTGTGGTGTGGCGTGGCTCACAGACTGCAAGTTGACATGGTGATGTGTCAAGAGTGGGGCGGGGTGGCCCCGGGGCCGGGCCGGGGTCAGGGGCGGGCGCGGCGCGAGCGCAGCAGCGGCAGGTACACCTCGGCGATGTCGGCCGACACCTCGGCGACGGTGGCGGTGCGCTCGCCCAGAACCCAGTCGATGACCAGTTCGTTGGCGGCCCCCACCAGGGCCAGGGCCTGTTTGCGGAAGGGCCGGTCCACCAGGTCCCCCGCCGCGACGCCGCGCGCGTAGTGGGCGTCGACCAGGTCGGCGATGGTGTGGCGGACGGCGCGGCGGCGCTCCTCCATGGCCGGGCTGACGCCCACGCTCTCCACCGAGATCACCCGGGGGCGGCGCGGGTCGGCCATGACGAAGGACAGGTAGGCGTCCAGGGCGGCCATGATCCGCTCCTGGAAGTCGCCCCCGCCCTCCAGGGCGGTGCCCATGTGCTCCAGGGCGCGGGTCAGCAGGTCGTCGTAGACGGCGCGCAGGGCGGCCTCGCGGTCGGCGAAGTGCTCGTAGAAGTAGCGGTTGGTGAGTTCGGCGCGGACGCAGATCGCGCCGACGGTCGCGGCCCGGAACCCGACGGTGCCGAACTCCTCCAGCGCGGCCTCCAACAGGCGGTGGCGTCGGGCCTGTTGGCGTTCGTGCGGGGTCATCCCCCGCCAGGGGCGCACCAGTTCCACCCGGGGTCGTGTCATGGCCTCACGGTAGCGGGGACCGCCGCGTCGGCGGGGCGTATCGGGCCGGGGCCACGGTCAGGGCCGGTGCGGGGGCTCCCCGCCCCCTCTCCTCGTCGCCCGTCACCGGTCGCGGAGCCGGGCCGGGCGGGTCCCGGTTCCGGGAGCGGGTCAACGGGTGCGGTGTCGGTGTTCAACGACGCGCCCGGCCCGGGGGGCTCCGAACCAGGTGGGCAGGTGGGCGAGCAGGTCCTGCCGGTCGTCGCCGACCCACGCCACGTGGCCGTCCGGGCGCAGCAGCACGGCGGGCACACCCCGCTCCCGCAGCTCCCGGGCGGTGTCGGTGACGTGGTCGACCCGGTCCCGCCACCCTGTCGGCGAGAGGCGTCCGGTCGGGTCCAGCAGCAGCCCGCGGCCACCGCGCGTCAGTTCGTACAGGCGCCCGCCCCGCGTCAGTTCCATGTCCGGCAACCGCCGCCCCAACAGGTCGTGGCCCTCACCGAAGTCGTAGCGCAGGCCGGTCGCGATGATCTTCTCGGTCAGGTGCCGGTTCACCTCCTCGAAGGCCACCAGCTCCGACAGCAGCCGGCGTACCGCCCGCGGTCCCGGTGCGCAGGACATCAGCTCCATCTGGGCGCGGGTGTTGTCGAGCACGTCGGCGGCCACCGGGCGGCGTTCGGCCTGGTAGCTGTCCAGCAGTCCTTCGGGCGCCCACCCCCGGACCTGTGCGGCGAGCTTCCAGCCGAGGTTGAACGCGTCCTGGACGCCGAGGTTGAGGCCCTGCCCGCCGACCGGGGGGTGGATGTGCGCGGCGTCCCCGGCCAACAGGACCCGGCCGACCCGGTAGTGGTCGGCCAGGCGGGTGGCGTCGCCGAACCGGGACATCCGGCGTGGTGAGTGCACGCCGAAGTCGGTGCCGGCGAACACCCGCAACCGTCGTCGGAAGTCGTCCAGGGTCGGTGGGACCGTGCGGTCGGGGGCCACGCCCTCGGCGGGTACGAGGACCCGGTACACCCCGTCCTCCAGGGGGCCCAGGCCGAACAGCAGGTGGGTCTTGCGGATCTGGGCCACGGCGGCGGCCACCTCCTGCGGCGGCGCGGTCACCTCCATCTCGCCCAGCAGCATCTCGGTCGTGGTGGGTTCGCCGGGAAAACCGACGCCCAGGAGAGCGCGCACCGTGCTGCGGCCTCCGTCGCAGCCGACCAGGTGGCGCGAGCGCAGCCGTGCGCCGTCGGACAGCTCCACGGTCACCCCTTCCTCGTCCTGGTCCAGAGCGACCAGTGCGCTGCCGCGCCGGATCTCGGCGCCGGCCCGGGCGGCGTGCTCGGACAGCAGGAGGTCGGTGGTCGTTTGGGGGATGCCCAGGACGTAGGCGTGCGCGCTGTCCAGCCCCTCCGGCGGGGGCGCGGGGATGGCCGCGAAGAAACCGCCGAGCGGGTACGTGCGGCCGTGTTCGAGGAAGCGTTCCAGGAGGCCGCGCTGGTCCATGATCTCGATGCTGCGCGCGTGCAGTCCCAGGGCGCGGACCTGGGTGGTCGGCTCCGTCTCCTTCTCCAGCACGAGTGTGCGCACGCCGTGCAGCCGCAGTTCCGCGGCCAGCATCATGCCGGTCGGTCCCCCGCCGGTGATGATCACGTCGATCATGAGGTCTCCCCGTTCTCGGTCCGTGCGGCGGTCGGTCCCCGCGGGGTCCTGATCCGCGCGGACGACGGCCACGATCGACGATTGTGCGCCCTGACCGGGGTCTTGCCGCAAGCCCCGGGGTGCGCTATAGATTGAGAGTGGCGAGAGGTTTCCAGAACCCCTCGCCTTCGTCGTTTTCGGACCCGGTGCGCGCGTGTGGGGGAGTCGCCGTCGTGAGGGCCGCCGCGGTGCGGGCGGGGTCGGTGGCCTCGGTCGGAGCGACGCCGGTGGGCCGGTGGGACCCCAAGGCGGGGGAAAGGCGTTCCCATCATTGGGCACCGGGGTGTGTCCGGCCGCTTCCGTGGCGTCGTGCGGGGTAGGGCGCGGCACAGGGAGGGCGCCGATGGGGACCGTCGGGTCGTGCGTGCGCCCGCGGCGCTCGTGAGCGGCCCCGGGGCGGGGTCGGGGCGACCTCCCGGCACGGGGCCACGGTCTCCGAGGCCCGCCCCGGCGCCCGTGCGGCGGGGCGGCGAGAGGGAGGGAGCGACCGATGACGCGACAGCCGAACGAGCGCAACGCCGGTGCGCCGGAGCCGGCGGCGGCCCCGACCGGGACGGCGACGTTCTCCTGGTGGGAGGCCCTGAAGCGGACGTTCCGGGAGTTCCGGGAGGACAACCTGAGCGACCTGGCGGCGGGACTCACCTACTACGGGCTCCTGGCCCTCTTCCCGGCCCTGCTGGTCCTGGTGTCCCTGCTCGGTCTGGCCGGTCCGGGGGCCACACGGACCCTGACCGACAACGCCGAGGCGGTCCTGCCGGCGGACGTCGCCGAGGTGGTGACCTCCGCGATCCAGAACCTCCAGGGCAACCCGGCCGCGGCCGGGATCGTCGGTCTGGTCAGTCTGGCCATCGCCCTGTGGTCGGCCTCGGGGTACATCGCCGCCTTCATGCGGGCGTCCAACATCGTCTACGACGTCCCCGAGGGGCGTCCCGTCTGGAAGACGCTGCCCGTCCGCGTCGGCGTCACCCTGCTGTTGGTCGTCCTGTTGACGTTCACGGTGCTGGCCATCGCGGCGACGGGCGCCGTCTCGCAGAGGATCGGGCAGGTGCTGGGTCTGGGGCCGGTCGTGGCGACCGTGTGGGACATCGCGAAGTGGCCGGTGCTCCTGCTGATGGTGGTCTTCATGATCGCGCTGCTGTACTGGGCCTCCCCCAACGCCCGGCACGGGTTCCGCTGGTTCAGCCCCGGCAGCCTGCTGGCGGTGGGGATCTGGCTTGTCGCCTCGGCCCTGTTCGCCGTCTACGTCGCCAACTTCGGCAGCTACGACCGGACCTACGGGAGCCTGGCTGCGTTGGTCGTCTTCCTGGTCTGGCTGTGGATCACCAACATCGCGATCCTGCTGGGCGCGGAGTTCAACGCCGAGGTCGAGCGGGGCCGTGCCGTGGAGGCGGGGCTTCCGCAGGGCGAGGAACCCTACGTCCAGATGCGCGACGTGCCCGAGCAGCGCCGTCCCGCCCCGGGGAGGCAACGCTCGGTGTAGGCGTCGCGCACCACGGGCCGTGTGCGGTCGGTACGGGCGTCCCCGGTCCCGGCGGCGATCCGCCGCACGAGAGGCCCGGTGACGGCGCGCCGTTCCGGGGCGGCCGTTCTCCCCGGCGGTCACGCTCCGCCGTGGTCGGGGGTCGAGGAGGATGACCACAGGATCGGGCGGTAGAGCCGTGACCTGGGCGACGGTTCGATGGCGGGGCAGGTTCTCCCTGTTCGCGGGCCCCTACGTTCGTGGTCATGTCGCATGAATACCTCTCCGATGAACAGATCGCCGGCTACGGCCGCTTCCCCGACGAACTGTCGGCGGGCGACCTGGAACGGTTCTTCCGCCTCACCCCCCACGCCCTGGACCTGGCCGCGGACAGAGGCACACCGTCCGCCCGGCCGGGGTGGGCCGTGCAGTGGGGCACGGTGCGAAGGCCGAGGACATCGCCGTCCACGCCGCACTCATCACCGGTTCGTGAAGCGGCCGATCTTCGCGGGCTCCGACCCGGGGGACCGGCGGATCGACAAGGCCGCGTTCCTGATGTGCGTGATCGAGCACCTGCACCGCGCCCTCAAGCGCCGGGTCGTCTTCGTCCGAGGGGCGGACCGGCGGGGTCGTTCCCCGGGCCCGGCCGCTGTCGGGCCCGCTCTGGGAGCCCACCCGGGAACGGGTGCTCACCGCCCTGGAACCGGACGCCGAACCGGCCGGGCATCTGGCCGCGCTGTCCTGGGCGCTGAAGGCCGGTCCTGGACGGGCTCGGCGCCGACACCGCCGTCCGGTTCACCGACGGGCGCCTGTGCGTGCGACCTCTCCAGGCCGCCTCCGAGCCGCCGTTGGTGGGCGGGTGTGCCCCGGCGGTCAGGCTGAGTTCACTTGCCGGCGAGGCTCCACGTACCGTCGCCGCCTTCGGCGGTGCCGTTGAGGGCGGTCCACTCGGCGTCGTCGAGGTCGAGGGCCGCGCGGAGGTAGGCGGAGATCGCATCGGCCGTGAGGGCGACACGGGCGGGGTCCTCGTCGGTGGTCTCGGCGACCTTCTCACCGGCGATTCCGCCCATGGTGTGCTCGGCCTCGGTGATGCTGAGCAGGCTCTTGGGCGCCGGGCTGAGGTGGTAGGCGTCGGTGAACCACTCCGGCCCCCGGGTGGAGAGCTGCGAGTCGTCCTTGCCGCCCGCGACGACCAGGGCCGGGGCGGTCATGGTGGAGAAGTCCGGTTTCATGAACGGAAGGTTCTCGGCGGCGAACGGGGTGAGGGTGTCGCCGGTTCCCGTCGCCCCGATCAGCGCGCCGGCCGAAACCGCGGAGTGGGAGAAGTCCTCTCCCGCAACACCCTCGGCGTCCAGCACGCGCGCACCGAGGAGGGCGCCCGCGGTCTGGGCGCCCCAGGAGTGGCCGACCACGGCAGTGCGCTCACGGTCGGCGCGGGTCTCCAGGTCGGCCTGGGCCAGGACGTCCACGAGGTGGTCGAGGATCGCGTGCAGGTCGGTGATGCGCACGCGCCAGATGGTGGCGAAGCGCGGGTCGTCCCAGGCGATGGCGTTGCGCCGGGAGTCCAGGTGGGTGGGCTGCACCACGACGAATCCGGCGGCGGCCCACCGGTCGACGAGGGGCTGGTACCCGTCCAGTGACCACGCGTTCCCGTGGGAGAAAACGATCACCGGCAGGTTCTGACCCGACCGGGGTGCGGTGACCTTGACCTGAAGGTCGATGCCGCGCCCGGGCGAGGGAACAACGATGGGCTTGACCGAGACGATCTGCCGGCCGGGGGAGTGGGACGAGGACATGAGGGTCCTGCGCTTTCTATGAGTACCGGTATGCCGTAATCTGGCGGAGCGCTGTTCCGCCAAACTAGCGGAACATTGTTCCGCGAGCAATGGGAGGCATCCGTGCCGGAGTCGGTCGGGGTACGCCGGGCACAGGCCCAGCGCACCCGCAGTGGCGTACTGGAGGCCGCTGCGGCGGTCTTCGTGGACCGGGGCGTCCAGGCACCCGTCCGCGACATCGCCGAACGTGCCGGCGTCGGTGTCGGCACGATCTACCGGAACTTCCCGACCCGCGCGGATCTCGTCACTGCCGTCTACCGGCACCAGATCGACGCCTGTACCGCTCTCGCGCCCCGACTTCTCAAGGAATCCGCCTCGCCGTTCACCGCTCTGGCCCTGTGGACGGACGCGTTCGTGGACTTCCTGGTGACCAAGCACGGCCTCGGCGCGGCGCTGGGGTCCGGTGACCCGGGACTGGAGAACCTCCACGCCCTCATGCTCGACACCCTGGTCCCGGCCTGCGCGTCATTGCTGGACGCCTGCGCCGCCACCGAGGAACTTCGCCCCGGTGTCACCGCCTACACGCTCCTGCGCGCCATCGGAAACCTCTGCATCACCGGCCCCGACTACGGCCAGGCCGATGCCAAGGGCATGGTCGCCCTCCTCCTCACCGGATGCCGCAGCAAGGTATGACGGCCGCCTCAGGGGACCGTGACGAGCGACGTCACCGCTGCTCGATTCGGTCCGGCCAGGGACCGGCCTCGAATGAGACCTGAGAGGCGATGCGCCTGTCGGTGAACGATCGTTCACCGACAGGCGGCCGACGCCTCCGATGACCCGTGCGATCGGGGGGCCCGCAGCGGCGAACCCGGTCTGCAAGCGGGCCTGGACCGACCAGCAGTCGACCGCCCGGCGGAACCTCGTCCTGGACGAGGCCGGGATCGAGGACCCGGGCACCTCCAGCCGCCTCCGCCCGCTCCAGCGGCCGAAGCTCCGCGAACTGCCCACCTACGCGAGGCCGGGCGACACCGTGCACATCTCCGAGATGTTCCGCCCCGCACGAGGAGGGCACATCCTCGACGTACTCCACCGCGAGCAGGTGGCTCCGCGCATCCACGACGGCGCGCTCTCCGCGATGGACCTCACCGCCCGCCACCCGCGCACCGGCGAGCCGCGTCCACCGTGAAGTTCATGGTGCGGACTCTCGCCGCCGCCGGCCGCTCGAAGGCGGCCGGGGTGTCCCGGCTGTTCCGGCCCGCCGCGAGTACGAGAACCGCGTCAGCACGCTCGCGCCGATCGGACCATGATCGTTCTCAGCGCCAACGGCTGTACCGAGCGGGTCAGGTGGATCTTCGGACGCGGCGTGGGCCCCTCCTTGGCGTTCGGTAGGCCCCTGCTGTCGGCTCCGGTTCGCCGCTACCGCTGAATCCCGTGGTGATCCTCCTCGACCCCCCGGTCGCGGGGGGGCGGGCCGTGGAGGCGGCGGGTGCGCGCGACGCCGACCGCGCACCGGCGTCGGACCCGTCGGGCCGGTTTCCGGAGGCGCCCGCCGTGAGCGCGGGGCGGCCCCGGCGGTACGGCGCGTGCGGGCCGCCCTCGGTGGGCGGTGGCCGGACCCCACCCCGATGGGTACAGCGGTGGCTGTACCCATCTCGTTTTCGCCCCTTCGCGCGGGGGGTGGGGTGGGGGCGCCAACGTAATCCGGTCGCTTTGTGCCATGTATGTAGCAATACAAGATGTACATCATTATAAGGCCCACTTATCGTGAGTCAGGATTCCGGGGTTCTCGGAGTCCCCTGGGGTCAACGCAATCAAATACGTTTCAGTGTTAACGTTTCCAACGAAACGATATTGTGCGGGGTCCGGTCCGGGCGAAGGCCGCGCGCGGTCAACGAACGCGGCTCGGTGGTCGTGCGCTCCCAGACCCCGCGGGGGCGCCGGTTTGTCGTGCCCGCCCGGTAGAACCGGACGGACCGCACACCGCGACCGTGAAGAGGCCCCCTGATGCACCCCGCCCTGCCCCTGTCCCCCGACGGCGAGACCGAGCGCGTGCCCGGCGCGCTGCTGGTCCGCGGCGACTGCGACGACACCACCTGGAACGACGTGCTCTCTCGTATGGGCGCACTGCCCGGCATGGTCGCCCACACCCCCGGACAGCCCCTGCCCCCGGCCCGGGGGCCCATCCCCCGGCGCCTGCTCGTGGCCCAGGACCCCGCCTGGAGGGGCGCCGTCCCCGGGGAGGTGTCCCAGGCCCTGAGCGGCGAGGGCACCTGGGTGCCCGACCTGGTCCTGATCGCCGACCGCGGCACCACCCGCGATCCCGCCCTGCGCCCGCTCACGGCCTTCCTCCCCGGCGACGACGACCTCTACCGATTTCGCGTCACGCCCCGCCAGGCGGCCATGACCTACCTGGTCATGCACCGCCCCGGCATCGAGGACACCCTGGATCACCACAAGGAGTGCGGCGCCGCCGAGGTCGAACTCGAACCCGGCGAGTCCTACGAGGACTGGTTGGACGGCTCCCCCGACGTGATGGGCGATGTCCTGGAGACCGCGGACCACCCGCCCCGCTACCGGCCGCCCGCCGCTCCCCTGCCCGTGATCACCCAGGACAACTGGGGGTTGCTCGTGCGCACCGACTTCGGCGACGACCGCGCGTGGGCCGCGCTCGCGGCGGACGCGGACCGCCTCGACCCCCGGATCGAGACCCCCGAGGACCACCGGCCCTACGTGCAGATCGTGGACGACCCGGCCTTTTCGGGGGCCACACCGGAACAGGTGATGGCAATCGTCCGCCCGAACGAGGACGAAGAAGAGGAGACGGGCGAGGCAGTGGTGGTGATCGCCGACCAGGCCTCCATGGGCGGCTCCGACCGCACCGTCCTGGTCGTGCCCCTGGAGGACAACGTCGGGTGGTCCTTCCGCCTGCCCCCGGACAAGGTGCGGAGCATGGCGGCCAACCTCTTCATCGGCAACAACGACATCTCGGACTGGATGCGTCAGGGCTCGCCGGACGGGCCGGCGGTCATGACGGAGAGGGAGAGGCGGTCCTGGTGGAGTCGGTGATCGAGTGATCCGTGTTCTCCGTGGCCTCCGCCGCCGCGATCACGGTGAGCGGTCGCCGGGGGCGTCGCGGTTCCCGGTTCCCCCCGGACTGGGCGATGACCGGTGCGGGGCCCGGAGCACGGGCCGGCGCGGTGCGCAGGTGCGCACCGCTGTTCCGGGGATCAGGCCGGCGATCTGCCGGACGGTCTTGCCCTGGGCGGCGGGATGGGTTCAGGGCCGGTGGGCGCAGACCGTCTCCTGTGCCAGGCGCACGATCTGGGCCAGGTGGGAGTGGTGGGCCCCGGGCCAGTACACCCGGTCGCAGTCCGGGCAGCGGGCGAACGCGTCGTAGGTGGCGCGTGTGCCCGCCTCCAGGTCGCCGGTGACCTGTTGCTTCTCGGCGTGGACCAGCACGCCGTTGCAGGCCGGACAGCGCGTCCAGGGGTCCAGGTCCGGTGCGAACCTGTGCAGGACCTCGCGCAGTTGGTCGTCGGGGCGGGTGTGGCGGACGTGGGCGCCTGCGCGCAGGCCCGTGCGGCTGAGCAGTCCGCGGTCACGGGTGAGCAGCACCCGCTCCTCGGCGTTGGCCTGCCGGAACAGTGAGGGATCGTCACGGTCGTTGTCGTAGGCGGTGTCCAGGCCCAGCAGGCGCAGGCGCCGGGCCAGGGTGCCCAGGTGCACGTCCAGCAGGAAGCGCAAGGGGAAGGGGACGGCCTGGGGCGGGTCCGGGGGAGCGACGTCCACGGTCTGTCCGGGAGCGGGGATGGTGCCGGGCGACACGGGCAGGCCGTCCAGGAGCAGGGTGCCGACCTCGGTCATGGGCACGCCGTGCGACTGGACCAGGTGGGCCAGGGTGGAGGTGGAGTCGGCGCGCGCGTGCAGGGTTCCGTGCCGGTGGCGTGGAGCCAGAAAGAACCGTAGTTCCGGCGCGAAGCGCAGTTCCAGGGTGGGTTCCATCGGCCTGAGTATGCCATCGTGCGTGCTCCGCCACTCCCCTTTTTTTCGCTGGCGCCGGGGTTCGTGGGCTGTGGTGGAGGCGACGTCCCGCCGGTCGGGGCCGCCTGGTGTGCCGGCGCTGGAACACCGGTGTGGGGGTGATGCCCGCGGAATCGACCGTGCTCGGGGCGATCGGGCAGCGCGGCATCCGTCCTTCGCCGAGTCGTCGCTGCCCACGCGCAGGGACCCGCTCTCGCTCTGGAGCGGGTCGAAGTCGCGGCGGTGGGCACCCATGGCTCATCGATCGGCGATCCCCGTGGTAGTGCGGGCCCCGGTCGTGGAACAGGGCGGTCACGAGCGGGTACTCCTCGGTGGCCCGGTCGCCGCCGTCGCCCGGTTCCTCGGGGCCGGTAGGGTGCGGCGGTGGACAGGGCGACCTACGCGGCGGTCACCGACCTGTGCGCCCGCTTGGCGGGGCGGGTCGGTGACGATCTGTTGGAGACGGTGCGCACCCATTACGCCTGCGGTGAGCCCTACCTCGCCGAATCCGCGTTGGTGCTCACCCTGGCCTATGAGGGCATCGGTCTGACCGGGGCCGAACGCGCTCTGCTGGTGCCCACCCTGGACCCGGACGGTCTGGCCGATCTGGCGCGGGTCCCCCACGTGGAGCGGGCCCCGGGGCCGTTCTACCGGTTCACCCCCCGTGGTCCGGCCGATGCCCCCGATCCGGGGTCGTTGAGCGGGGTGTGGGCCGAGGTGGCGCCCGCTCATGGCGGGGTGGTTCTGTACCGGGCCTGGCGCGAACCCCTGCCCGGGGCGCCGGACGCGGCCCGGTGGGCTTACCTGTTGTCCGTGCGCGCGGACGCCGATCCGTTGGCGGCTCAGGCGGGGTTGTGCTCCACCGCCCACGTCCGGTTGCGCGACACCTCGCCGTTGGAGGTCCTGGCCGAGGGTGTCGTCGTCCGTCCCTATCAGGCGGCTCTGGTGGCGGGTGCCGTGGAGGTCTGGTCCGCTCGGGCCGGTCCGTGGCGGGGGGTTTCGCGGTTCCCGTGATGAGGTGGGTCGGGGGTGTGGGGTCTGTGCGGGTCGTTCGCGTCGGTGGGTCGAAGTGGCCTGTGCGTGAACACGGGAGGTATCTGCGGTGAAGGCGGTTGACCACCCGATTTGACTCAGTGATAATTGAGTCAATGAACGCTGAGTTTTCTTTGGAGCGGAGGGCCGCGCTCCACGCCGCCCTGGCCGATCCCGCCCGCCTGGCCATCACCGACGCCCTGTGCACCGGGGACGCCTCGCCTTCGGAGCTGGGCGAACGGTTGGGGATGCGTTCCAACCTCATCGCCCACCACCTGCGGGTCCTGGCCGAGGCCGGGCTCACCACCCGTACCCGCTCCGAGGCCGACCACCGCCGCGTCTACATCCGCCTGCTGCCCGAGGCGTTCGGGGCCCTGGTCCCGACCTCTCTGTTGCGCGCCCCGCGTGTGGTGTTCGTGTGCACCCGCAACTCGGCCCGTTCCCAGTTGGCCGCCGCCCTGTGGCGGCACCGCAGTCCGGTGCCCGCGGTCTCGGCCGGGACCCGTCCCGGTGAGCGCGTGCACGAGGGCGCCGTCGCCGCCGCCCACCGCCACGGTCTGCGCCTGGAGGCCGAGGGCACCGCCCACGTCCAGGACGTGCTGCGTCGGGACGACCTGGTGGTGGCGGTCTGCGACAGCGCCCACGAGGAGCTGCCCCGCACCCGCACCCGCCTGCACTGGTCGGTCCCCGACCCGGTGCGGGCCGGTACCGAGGCCGCCTTCGATGACGCCTTCTCCCAGATCAGCGACCGCGTCGAGCGGCTCGCCCCCGCCGTCCACCCGGAAGGAACACCATGACCGCCCAGCCCCGCCAGTTCACCGTCGACCAGCAGTACGCCCTGGGAGTGGCCTCACGCAGGCTCGCCGAGGAGTTCACCGGGGTGTTCAACACCGAGACCATCGAACGGTTCCTGCACTCCAGCTACGACCAGTTCGCCGCCCGGGCCACCATCGCCCAGTTCCTGCCCCTGTTGGCCGAGCGGTTCGCCCGCCAGCGGCTGGGCGCGCTGGCGCGGGTCGAGAACAAGGTGGACGACGGTCGTCCGGTCGTGCTGTTCCTGTGCACGCACAACGCCGGGCGCAGCCAGATGGCCATGGGCTTCTTCCGGCACCTGACCGGGGATCGGGCCATCGCCTGGTCGGGTGGGTCCGAGCCGGGCAGGGAGGTCAACCCGGCCGCGGTGGCGGCGATGAACGAGGTCGGCATCGACATCTCCACCGAGTTCCCCAAGCCGTGGACGGATGAGGTGGTGCGCGCCGCCGACGTGGTGGTCAGCATGGGTTGCGGGGACGCCTGCCCCGTCTTCCCGGGCAAGCGCTACGAGGAGTGGACCCTGGAGGACCCCGACGGTCGGGACCTGGCCGCGGTGCGGCCGATCCGCGACGACATCGAGGAGCGGGTCCGCGCCCTGCTGGCCGAGTTGGAGATCACCGTCTGAACGGGGCGGCGCCGTTGGGCGGGTGGAGCGTTCGCGCCCGGCCGGTGACACGTACACCGGCCCCGGGCGGGACGCGCGGATGGTCGGACGGGTGCGTCCGGGTCCGCGGCGGGTCGCCCGACACCCCGATCAGATCAGTGGTCACTGATGTCAGTGCCCGCTGATGATGCCATATCATTCGAGGCTGATGCGAATCGTTCGCCGCCCCGGACCGACCACCGGGTCGGACCCGTCAGAGAAGGTGGAACCCCCATGGCCGACACCCCGTCCGTGCTCTTCGTCTGCGTTCACAACGCGGGCCGCTCCCAGATGGCCGCCGCCTGGCTCCGGCATCTGGCCGGCGACCGCGTCGAGGTGCGCTCGGCGGGTTCGGCCCCGGCCGAGACCGTCAACCCCGCCGTGGTCGAGGCCATGAAGGAGGTGGGCATCGACATCACCGACCAGAAGCCCAAGATCCTCACCATCGACGCGGTCGAGGCCTCCGACGTGTGCATCACCATGGGTTGCGGCGACGTGTGCCCGGTCTTCCCCGGCAAGCGCTACCTGGACTGGACCCTGACCGACCCCGCCGGGCAGGGTGTGGACGCGGTCCGCCCGATCCGTGACGACATCGAGAAGCGCGTCCGCACGCTCCTGGAGGAACTGGGCGTCACCGTCTGAGCCGGCACCGGGTCCGCTCGGGGCCGGCGCCGAGCGGACGGTCCCGGGACGGGGCACTCCCGGACACCGCTGGAACCGCACACGCCCGGGGTGCCGCCGGCGGCACCCGTCACCGTGGAGGTCCGCGCCGGGACCGTTGGTGGGTTCCCCGGGGGACGGCCGGCCCGGTGGGGGGACACCGGGCGGGTCTAGGGTGGCGTTCGGATGTCGGTGCGGCGAAGGGCGGGGCGTGTGGGCGCGATCGTGGAATCGGTGAGCAGCGGTGCGAAGCACACCTTCGGCAAGCCGGTGCGCGAACGGGTGCGGTTGCTGGCCGGGCTGGGTGTGGAGGGCGACGCGCACCTGGGGGTGACGGTCAAGCACCGGTCCCGGGTGGCGGTGGACCCGACACGGCCCAACCTGCGCCAGGTGCACCTGATCCACGCCGAGTTGCTGGAGGAACTGGCCGCCGCCGGGTTCGCGGTCGCTCCGGGGGAACTGGGGGAGAACGTCACCACGCGCGGCATCGACCTGCTGGGGCTGTCCCGGGGGACGGTCCTGTGCCTGGGGCCGTGGGCGCGGGTGGAGGTGACGGGGTTGCGCAACCCGTGCGCGCAGATCGACGCGTTCTCCCCGGGGTTGTTGAAGAAGGTGGTGGGGCGCGGCCCGGACGGGGGGATCGTGCGTCGGGCCGGGATCATGGGGATCGTGGTGGCGGGCGGGGTCGTCGAGCCGGGGATGGCCGTGGACGCCGTGGCCCCCGAGGGTCCGCACCTTCCCTTGGAACGCGTCTGAGAGCCTCTTCGCTTCCGAGGACGGCGGTGGCCGCACCCCCCGGGGGG
>NZ_JAVREP010000037.1:0-22324 GCF_031845465.1 Nocardiopsis lambiniae
TGCGGGGGGTGGTTGGGGGGGGGGGGGGGGGCCTCGGGGGACAGGGCGGTCATCCTCGGGCCTCCTCGGTGTCCGGGGCCGGACGGGCGGCGCGCAGCCGGTCGTCCAGTTCGCGCAGGACGCGCGTGGTGTCGGCGGTCGCCGACCGGTCGCCGTAGACCACGTCGTTGAACAGGCGGGCGCCCTCGGCCAGGCCTCCGGCTTCGCCGGGCAGCACCCGGCCGGCCTCGTCGGCGAGTTCGGTCGCGGTGCGGCCGGCACGGGGGGAGATGATCGTGCGGTCCTCCAGGTCGACGCTGATCGCGCGCATCCGTTCGGTGACGGCGGCGGCGTACTCGCCGTTCTTCTCGTGGGTCTCGGCGGCCGTCCGGTGATCGCGGGCCGAGAGCGGGACCCCCTCGTGGACCGCGCCCTCGGCGCGGCGCGTCCGGGACGGACGCAGCCACAGCACGAGCCAGAGCACCAGGAGGGCGATCACGACGAGCACGACCACGACGCCCCAGCCGCCACCGCCACCGGGGACCGGGAACTCCAGGCCCATCAGCCATTCCATGAAGCGGTCCAGCAGGGACGGCTCCTGCTCCCCGTACACCGGGTCGCTCAGTTCCTCGATCGCACGACGCCGTCCCTCGTCCCCGGTCACCTCCCGGACGGCCGTGAACAGGGGGATCACGCGCGCGGCTCCGGCAGGTAGATCTCCGGACCGACGTCGTGACCGGACAGGGCGGCGGTGTGCAGTCGCAGGTCCAGTCCCTCCCGGCGCATCCGCAGATCGACGTAGAGGAGGGTCGTCACGCCGACGGTGAAGGGTGTGGTCACCGAGTAGACCAGCACGTTGCCCACGTACATGACGGCACCCGAGGCGACCGCGGCCCACAGTTCCCCGGGCCCGACGAAGCTGGGAACGATGGAGACGATGCTGAACGGGGTGCTCAACAGGCTGCTGACGAAGAGGATGAGGATGAACGAGAGCAGGACGATGCCGAAGACCCGCCACCAGCTCCCCTGGGTCAACCGCCAGGAGCGGGCCAGGGCAGCGCCGACGCCGACGCGTTCCAGGACCACGATGGGCATGGCGAAGTAGATCCGGATGAAGATCCAGAGGGCCAGGGCGCCGCCGCCGAGGAGCCCGAACAGCAGTGAGATGACGACGATGGCGATCCCGAGTCCCTCGCTGCCGGAGAACGACACGGCGACCCCCATGACCACGCCACCGATGGTGGCGCCCATGACGACCATGGACAGCCCCATGCTGATGAGCAGTTGGAGCAGGGCGAGACCGATGACGGGACCGATGCGCTCGCGGAACGCGGTCCAGGTCTCACCGGGGGACAGCCTTCGCCCCAGGACGGCCATGCCGACCGTCGTCGTGAGCAGACCGGTGAGGAAGACGGTTCCGGCGTAGCTGATGAGGCCCCCGCCGTACACGGCGATGATCGACCACGCGCTGAAGGGCATCGGATCGTCGGGGCCGACCGACATCGGATCGTTCATCATCTGGTCGAGGAACGTCCCGTAGTCGGACATGTATCCACCGAAGCCGATGGAGCTGACGATGCTGGAGACCGCCAGGACGATCATCGACAGGCCGACCATCGTCTTCGGGTTGCGGCGGATGAGCGAGAACGCCCCGTTGAGGATGTCCCCGAGGGTCATCGGGCGCAGCGCCACCACACCGGGCTTGGGCACCTGGGGCGGGGCCTGGTGTCCGCCGCCGTATCCGTATCCCTGTTGTCCCTGACCGGCCTGCCAGTGTCCCTGCCCGGGCGGGCCGTAACCGGGCGGGCCGTACGCCTGCCCGCCGTTCCCGGGTGCGGCGAAGCCCCGCGCCGGGTCCTGCGGGTGTCCCGGCTGCGGAGGCCCGTACCCCGGAGGCCCGTATCCCGGAGGCCCGTATCCCCGGCCGGCCTGCGGGCCGGTGTACCCGTGCTCCGGCTGTCCGTATCCGGCCTGCCCGGGTCGCCCGGAGAGGGCTCCCGACCCCGGGGCCGCGAAGCCGGGCACGCCCGCGGACGCCCCGTCGGCGGGCGCGAAGGAGGGACGTTGCGGTTCCTGTGGCCCGGAGACCGACGACTCCCGTCCCGGCGCGGCCCAGGGGTCCGGCCCCGGGGCGTCGGACGTGGGCGATCCACCGTTCACGGGCTCCTCCGGGGTCTCCCCCGACGGGTTCCGGTGGTCGTCCTCCTGGGTCATCTGTTCCCGCCCTCCGTGAGGTTCGGTTACGCTGCGCGAGCGGTCCTCGGTGCGTTCTCTCCGTGTCGGACACCAACCTACCGGCCGGTTCCCCCGAAGTCGGGCGCGGTCCGGGCGGCTTCCTGTGCAACCGACTCACTTCATTCCTTTTGTATGCTTTCTGTTACCAGCCGGTCGGATGCTCTCAAGAGTTCCATCGCCCTTCCGGCCAGGGCGGACGCCCGAAGCGGCCGAAAACGGCCGCTGAAGGCCCCAATGACATCGACCGCGCTTCCCACCGTTCCAAGAGATGGCAAGGTGGGAGGAGAATGACGGTTCCCGCGCCCAAGGACAATGACGGCGCACCCGAACCGAACCGACGACGTTCGAGTTCTCGATGAGAGAGGAGTAGGCGCCGAGAAACCGCCTCACCGGCGGTACCGACGCCCGGCGCCGGACACACCGATGAAGGGACGTGTACTGGTTGTCGATGACGACCTCGCCCTCGCCGAGATGCTCGGCATCGTGCTGCGCGGCGAGGGCTTCGAGCCCTCGTTCGTCCACGACGGCGACAAGGCCCTGGAGGCCTTCCGCGAGACCAAACCCGACCTGGTCCTCCTCGACCTGATGCTGCCCGGGGCCGACGGCATCGACGTATGCCGTCAGATCCGCGCCGAGTCAGGCGTCCCGATCGTCATGCTCACCGCCAAGAGCGACACCATCGACGTCGTTCTGGGCCTGGAGTCCGGGGCCGACGACTACATCGTCAAGCCGTTCAAGCCCAAGGAGCTCGTCGCCCGCATCCGCGTGCGACTGCGCCGCACCGAGGAGCCCGCTCCCGAGGTGCTCCAGATCGGCGACATCACCATCGACGTCGCCGGCCACGCCGTACGCCGCGATGGTGAGCAGATCAGCCTCACCCCGCTGGAGTTCGACCTCCTGGTCGCCCTGGCCCGCAAGCCGCGCCAGGTCTTCACCCGCGAGGTCCTGCTCGAACAGGTCTGGGGCTACCGCCACGCGGCCGACACCCGCCTGGTCAACGTCCACGTGCAGCGCCTGCGCGCCAAGATCGAGAAGGACCCGGAGCACCCCGAGGTCGTCGTGACCGTTCGCGGGGTCGGCTACAAGGCCGGAACCGCCTGATACCCGCGAAGCGCACATGACCGCAGCAGCACCCGAGGAGGAACGGGGGGCCGCCGGCTCCGAGGGGGGACGGTCCGCACCGCCCTCCGGACGACCCGAGTCCGGGGGGCGTCGAACCGACCCCGGCTCGGGTCTCACCCGTGCCTACCTGTTCGCCCAACGGGCCGCCCGGGCCCTCGTCCGCGGTGCCCACACCAACTGGCGCCGATCCCTGCACCTGCGTGTCATCTCCACGACACTGGTGCTGTCCCTGCTGGTCATGGCGGGCTTGGGCTACGTGCTCATCTCCCAGGTGCGCAGCGGACTCCTGGACGCCAAGATCGGCACCGCGGTCAACGATCACCGTGCCGGGCTCAACTACGCGCTCGCCGAACTCCAGGAGAACGAGACCGGCGACCGCGACCGGTTGATGTACAACATCGCCAACGAACTGGCCGACCGCAGCGGTGACACCGGCCTGTACGGGGTCGTCATCCTGCCCTCGGTCGACGACGAACTCGGCTGGGTCGGCGAGAAGCTGGAGGAGGCCCCGGACAAGAAGCTGGAGGACAGCGTCCCCGAGCGGCTCATCGACCAGATCCGCGACTCCATGGGCGACCAGCAGTACCACACCTACGCGCGGATCCAGAGCGACACCGACGGCACCGAGGACCCCGCCCTCGTCGTCGGCGCCGAACTCACCCACGCCTACGAGCTCTACTACGTCTTCCCGCTCCAGCACGAGCAGGAGATCCTCGACCTGGTCCAGCGCACCGTCGCCCTGGTGGGGACCCTGCTGGTCATCCTCCTGGGCCTCATCGCCTACGTCGTCACCCGCCAGGTCGTCACCCCGATCCGCTCGGCCGCCCAGTCCGCCGAACGACTCGCCGCCGGCGACCTGTCCGAACGCATGACCGTCCAGGGTGAGGACGACCTGGCCCGACTGGCCGTGTCCTTCAACGACATGGCGGGCACGCTCCAGGAGAAGATCCAGGAGCTGGAGGAGCTCTCCAAGCTGCAACGCCAGTTCGTCTCCGACGTCTCCCACGAACTGCGGACCCCGCTCACCACCATCAAGATGGCCGGTGACCTGCTCTTCGACGATCGTGACGAACTCGAACCCGCCATGCGGCGCTCCGTCGAGTTGTTGCAGAGCCAGGTGGAGCGTTTCGAGGAGCTCCTCGCCGACCTCCTGGAGATCAGCCGGCACGACGCGGGCGCGGCCACCCTCGGCATCGAACCCTCCGACATCCGTGACGCGGTGATGAAGGCGGTCGGCGACGCCGAGCAGATCGCCGAGAAACGCGGCATCAAGGTCATCATGCGCCTGCCAGCCGACCCCTGCGTCGCCGAGTACGACCCCAGGCGGATCAACCGCATCCTGCGCAACCTCGTGGTCAACGCCATCGAGCACAGCGAGGGCCGTGACGTCGTGGTCACCGCGGCGGGGGACCGCGACGCGGTCGCCGTCGCCGTGCGGGACTACGGGGTGGGCCTGAAGGAGGGGGAGGAGCACCTGTGCTTCGACCGCTTCTGGCGGGCCGACCCGGCGCGGGTGCGCACCACGGGCGGAACCGGGCTGGGTCTGTCCATCGCCAAGGAGGACGCCACCCTGCACGGCGGCTGGCTCCAGGCCTGGGGCATGCCCGGGCAGGGATCGCAGTTCCGGCTGTCGCTGCCCCGCCACGCGGAGACCGAACTGCGCGGTTCCCCGCTGCCCCTGGTGCCGCCCGAGTTCTCGTTGGGCCGCGCCTACCCCCGCGAGGGAGAGGACACCACGTGAGCGCACCCCTCGACGACCTCCGCCGTTCGGTCGGCGCGCTCGGCGCCGCCGTCCTGGCCTGCCTCCTCCTGGCCTCCTGCGCCACCGTGCCGACGACCGGGCCGGTCGTCCAGGGGGAGGGCGGCGCCAGTACCGCCGACCCCTACGGCGGTTACGTGCGGCTGCTCCCGGCGGGCCCGCAGGACGGCATGAACCCCGACGGACTGGTCGGCAGCTTCCTCAAGGACATGGGCAGCTTCGAGGAGGACCACGAGGCGGCCCGCAGCTACATGCTGTCCGAGACCCGGGAGGAGTGGGATCCGGACGGTTCCGTCAAGGTCTTCACCGACCTGGACACGGTCGACCTGGAGGCGGACGTCGCCGAGGACGGGCTGACCGCCGTCGTGAGGATGCGCAGCCCTCTCGTGGCGACCATCGACGGCGACGGCAAGTACCGCTCCGGTACCCCCGGGGTGATGATGAACGAGCAGTTCACCCTGGCCCGTGAGGGTGACGACCCCGAAGGGGAGTGGCGTATCCGGGGCCTGCCCGACGAGCTGATCCTCAGCCAGCTCGACGTGGAGCGCACGCACCGGCCGTTCAACCTGTACTACTTCAACCCCGAGGGCACCGCGTTGGTGCCCGACCCGATCTACCTGCCGGTGAGCACCGACCGGATCGCCGAACGCCTGATGCGCAGGCTCATGCAGGGCCCCACCTCGTGGTCCGAGCCGGCCGTGCGCTCGGAGTTCCCCGAGGGCACCCGCCCGACGGTGCGATCGGACGCCGAGAGCGTCACCGTCGAGGTCACCCGGATGGGCGACGCCGACGAGTTCCGGATGGGCGCCCAGATCGCCTGGACACTGCGACAGCTCCCGGACATCCAGGAGTTCACCCTGGTGGTGGACGGGGACGCGGTGGCCTTCGCCGGCGCGGACGGCGACAGCGTCGACCGGCCCAGGCCCGCCAGCGGCTTCTGGCTCGGGGTGAACCCGGGCGCGGTCCTCCAGAGCGTGAACGCCTACTACGCGCACGAGGGCCAACTGTGGTCGGCCTCGGAGTGGGCCACCGAAACGTTCGGGGAGGCCGAACGGGTGCCGGGGCCGCTGGGCGCCGGCGACGTCCCGTTGGACCGGTTCGCGGTCTCGGTGGACGAGAGCACCATCGCCGGTGTCACCCTCGGCGGCGACACGGTCGTGACCTCCCTCGCCGCACCGGGAGCGGACGTCGTGGAGGTCCTGGACCAGGGGATCTTCACCGAGCTGTCCTGGGACATCGACGGGAACCTGTGGGTCGTGGAGGAGTTCGGCGAGGAGGCGGAGGAGGGCGAGGACGACGCCGAGGAGGCGGAGACGGTCGATCCGGAGACCCCGGCCGAACCCGCGCCCCCCGCCCCCGGTGCCTCCGCCGTGTGGGTGCTGCGCGACGGTGACGAGGTCGTCCGGGTGGACGTCGCCGACCTGCGCGACGAGTCGCTGGTGCACTTCCGGATCTCCCGTGACGGTGCCCGCGCGGCCGTGGTCACCGAGGTCGACGGGCGTCGCCGGCTCCAGGTCGGCCGGGTGGAGATCGGCGCGGACGGCCAGGTGTCGGTGGGCGACTTCGTCGTCCTGGCGGGCGAACTGGCGGACGTCTCCGAGATCTCCTGGCGCTCCGCCGACCAGTTGGCCGTCCTGGGGCGCCGCGAGGGCGGCACCGACCAGGTGTTCCTCGTGGCCCTGGACGGGGGCAGCCCGCCCTCCAGCGCGGGCAACTCGGTCACCGGGCTGGTCACCGTTTCCGGGGCCCCCGGCCAGCCTCTGGTGGCCGGTACCGACGACGGCAACATCTGGATCTCCAACGACAGGTTGAACTGGAAGAACGCCGGGGAGGGCGGCTCGCCCGCCTTCCCGGGCTGATCCGTCCCCGAAGCACCCCGATCATCGACCCCCGACCCGCTCGGGGACGCCTCGCCACGGCGGGGACGCGTCCGCCTCGATCACCGGGGCCCTCGCCCGGAAGCGCGAGGGCCCCGCCGTCGTTCGCGCGTTCCCTCCCGCAGGGGGCGGCGGTCCCGGTGGGGACCGGCCCGGGTGACGGAGGCCCCGGACCGTCCCGAGCGGTCGTACGCGTGCGGGGAGGGTTGTCCACAGGCCCGGATCGGGGGTGGCGGGCCGGGGGCGGCCGGCCGATCCTGAGGACATGGACGTACGAAGGGCCCTGGCCGGCGCGCTGTCACGGATGTGGGCGGCGTTGCTCGACCTGCTCCTTCCCCGTGCCTGCGCGGGGTGTTCGGGGCCGGCGGGACCGCTCTGCGGTGCGTGCCGGGGGCGGTTGCGGCGCAGGCCGCACCGGTGCGCGCCCCGACCCGGCTGCCCGCCGGTCTGGGCCGCCGGACCCTACGCCGGGCTGCACCGGCGGGTACTGCTCGCCTACAAGGAGGGGGACGACGCGCTGGCCGCCGTGTGGGGCGAGCGGTTGGCCGCGGTCTGCGAGGCGAGCGGCCTGGTCGGGCCCGGGACCCTGCTCGTCCCCGTGCCCGGGCGGGGACCGCCGCACGACCCGCGGGCACCCGTGGCCAGGGTCGTGGCCGCCTGCGGCGGCCGGCCGCTGCCGCTCCTCCGCCATCGGGGCCGGGTGCGTCGACAGGCGGGCCTGGGACGCCGTGAACGCCTCACCAACCGGGTGGGCGCGTTCCGGGCCGACCGGGTCCCCGCCTGGGCCGTGGAGGGGCGTGTGGTCGTGGTCGACGACGTCGTCACCACCGGGGCGACGGTGGCCGAGGCGACGCGGGCGCTACGGGCGGCGGGACTGCGCGTGGTCGGTGCGGTGACGCTCGCGGAGCGGCTCGTCGACGGCGAGGAGAGGGCCGGGGAGAAGGTTTTACGAACACCCTCGAAACGATGAAAAGTCCTTGTGTACAGGGGTTCGCGCTGATTTTCGAAGGCGTGGGGACGGGATCCCCACCTGACATCCTCGCCAGGACAGGTTACGGTCACCGTATGGCACCCGTCCGGGTCCGTGGTTGCGTCGGAGTTTCGGTGTCCCCGGGAATACCGGGGCACTCCTCCGGCAAGCCGATGCCAGGCGCAGGCGAAACGGCCCACGTAAGGCGACTTTTCGTCGACCGATCACGGTGCGCCTTAGAGGTAAGTCCTGCCCCGCGGAGGGTCCCGATGTCCCTCACGACAGGGAGAAGAGCGGTAGTCGCGGATAAGAGCGGCGAAACTCTCAGCAGGCGGATGTGGGGACGAAGACCAGGTCGGCCGGACGGGTGGCATCCCATCGGGGGGTTCGCCAAGGGCGAGCCCCCGACGGGTCGTTCCCGGCCCTCCCAGGGCCCACCGCGCCCGGAGGGCCGGCCCCTCGCCGCGTCCTCGTCCACGGTCGCCCCGTCCCGTTTCCGGGCCCGTGTCCTTCTTCCCGGTTCTTCCAGTTCAGAGGTCCCTCCGATCACGTGCCCGTGACGCGTGATGACCGTGTCTCTGATGGGTATACGCCTTTTCAACCGAGACGTGATCCGAGCAGAACCGGATCACCCGCAGAAGGGGGCTGAGAGCACGAGATCCTTCCGTCCCCCGAACGACGGAAGGTCCAGCAGCCGGCATGGCCGCCGCTTTCTCGGCGGCCACGCGATGAAGGGGGTCCTATGGACATCATCGTCAAGGGTCGACGCACCGGTGTGAGCGACAAGTTCCGACAGCACGTCGAGAACAAGCTCGACAGGCTCTCCAAGTGGGAGAAGAAGGGCATGACCGTCGATGTGGAGGTGTCCACGGAGCGCAATCCCAAGCTCGCCGACGTGAAGGAACGCGTCGAACTGACCATCCGCTCCAACGGCAACGGTCCCGTCGTGCGCAGCGAGGCGGCCGCCGTGGACCGGCACGGCGCACTGGACATCGCCATCGACAAGATCGAGGCGCGCCTGCGCAAGGCCGCCGACCGCCGCAAGGTGCACCGGGGCAGCAGGGCACCCGTCTCCGTCGCCTCCGCGACCGCGAACCTCCCCGGAGACCTGCCCCAGGAAGTGACGACCGCGCAGGCACCCCCGGCCCAGCGCACCGCGGAGGAGGAGATCGACTCCGTCTCGACCGATGACCGCTTCTCCGATGAGTTCGTCGAACTCGACACCCAGGGGGACGTTCCCCTCATCGTTCGAGAGAAGACCCACCAGGCCAAGCCCATGAGCATCGACCAGGCCCTGATGGAGATGGAACTCGTCGGCCACGACTTCTTCCTCTTCCACGACGAGGTCAAGGACGCGCCGAGCGTCGTCTACCGCCGTAGGGGCTTCAACTACGGGGTCATCCGCCTCGTCGACTGATCCGCATCCGCCCCGTCCCCCACGGGGCCCGTACACGGGTGCGGCGGACCTCCCGGCCCGCCGCACCCCGCATGTTCAGGACTTCCCCGACCGCCGCTCCCGTCGCCGCTCACGGCGGAGCCGCTGCTCCTCGCGGAGTCGGCGCAGTGAGGTGTCGTGCGGTTCCTCCGGTTCCACCGAAGGGGCGTCCAGCACCACGTCGCTGAAGATGTCGGTGACCGCCGCCAGCACCACCGCCGCCACCAGGAACACGCCCGCGACGATCAACAGCCACACCGTCATCCCCTGTGCGACGGCGATCCCGCCGAGCGTGAACCCGACCAGCGCCAAGGTCACCACCGCCCACGACGCCGCCCGTCCCCGGTGCCGTCCGGTCGGTGCCAGACTGCCGCCCTGCCGTTGGAAGCCCCGGATCCGCTGATCGTGGTCGGGACGATGGTGTTCCCACTCCAGGCTCGCCTCGGCCGACGACGGATGTCGTCGCCCCTCGATCAGGTCGTCGAGGACCTCGACGGGGCTTCGGGGCGACGGGGCCTCGTGCCCTCCTGTCCGCGTGGACCTTCTGCTCATGCGCATGGTGATCCCCCTGGGCGCGTCTCGCGTCCGACGGGCCCGACCGCTCCGGTGCGGGCCGGGCGTTCGTTCCTAGCTCTACCCGTATGCGGACGATGAACGCGGAACCGCGCGTGGAGACCGGGGTCCCGACGCCGGGGAGGACCGGCCCCGTCGCGGATGCGGAGGCTCCGACGGTTGGAAAACGGTGAGAATCCGAGCCCTTCCCCTCGCACCCCGCCTCGTGGTGCGCCTGCGGGCCGGGGGAACATTCACCGTGGTTTCGATCGTTCACCAGGGGGAAAGGGCCTCCCGTTCGGGTCGCGGTCGTGAGACCGGGTGAAGGGTGCGAGTCCTCTAGGATGTAGGCCCGAGGGCCCAGGGACCCCCGCCGCCCTTACGCGGCCACGGGACAGCGGTCAGCGGGCCTTGATCTGATCTCCACGCGCGTCGTGGAGCCAACCGCGATCTGCGAGGAGCGCATAGGAAGTGCCAGGGATACTCAGCAGGCTCCTGCGCGCGGGTGAGGGAAAGATCCTGCGCCGGCTCAACAAGCTGAAGAACGAGATCAACTCGATCGAGGACGAGTACGTCGACCTCACCGACGAGGAGCTCCGGGACCTCACCAAGGAGTACAAGGAACGCTACGAGGACGGCGACGCCCTCGACGACCTCCTCCCGGAGGCGTTCGCCACCGTCCGCGAGGCGGCCAAGCGCACCCTGGGACAGCGCCACTTCGACGTCCAGCTCATGGGCGGCGCCGCGCTCCACTTCGGCTACATCCCCGAGATGAAGACCGGTGAGGGCAAGACCCTGACCGGTACCCTCGCGATCTACCTCAACGCGCTCGCCGGCCAGGGCGTGCACGTCATCACCACCAACGACTACCTGGCCAGGCGCGACGCCCAGACCATGGGCCGCATCTACCAGTTCCTCGGTCTGGAAGTCGGGGTGATCAGCCCCAACATGACCCCGGCCGAGCGCCGCAAGGCCTACCAGGCCGACATCACCTACGGTACGAACAACGAGTTCGGCTTCGACTACCTGCGCGACAACATGGCGCTGTCCCTCAAGGACACCGTCCAGCGCGGTCACTTCTTCGCCCTCGTCGACGAGGTCGACTCCATCCTCATCGACGAGGCCCGTACCCCGCTCATCATCAGCGGCCCCTCCGAGCAGAACTCCCGTTGGTACGGCGAGTTCGCCAAGATCGCGCCCCGCCTCAAGCGGGACACGGACTACGAGGTCGACGAGAAGAAGCGCACGGTCGGCATCACCGAGGCCGGTGTGGCCAAGGTCGAGGACTGGCTGGGCATCGACAACCTCTACGAGGCCGTCAACACCCCGCTCATCAGCTTCCTCAACAACTCCCTCAAGGCCAAGGAGCTGTACCGCCGCGACAAGGAGTACATCGTCAAGGACGGTGAGGTCCTCATCGTCGACGAGTTCACCGGTCGCGTGCTGGCGGGCCGCCGCTACAACGAGGGCATGCACCAGGCCATCGAGGCCAAGGAGCGCGTCAAGATCAAGGACGAGAACCAGACGCTCGCCAAGATCACGCTCCAGAACTACTTCCGCCTCTACGACAAGCTCGCCGGTATGACCGGTACCGCCGAGACCGAGGCGGCCGAGTTCCACCAGACCTACGGCGTCGGCGTGGTGCCCATCCCCACCAACAAGCCGATGATCCGCGATGACGTCAAGGACCTCGTCTACAAGAACGAGGACGCCAAGTTCCAGGCGGTCGCCGAGGACATCGCCGAGCGCCACGAGGCCGGTCAGCCGGTCCTGGTCGGTACCACCAGCGTCGAGAAGTCCGAGCTGCTGTCCCGGATGCTCAAGCGCGAGGGCGTTCCGCACGAGGTCCTCAACGCGAAGAACCACGCCCGTGAGGCGTCGATCATCGCCCGCGCCGGCAAGCTCGGCTCCGTCACCGTCGCCACCAACATGGCCGGTCGCGGTACCGACATCATGCTGGGCGGCAACCCCGACTTCCTCGCCGACGAGGAGCTCCAGGCGCGCGGCCTGAGCCCGCTGGAGACCCCCGAGGAGTACGAGGCGGCCTGGTCGGACGCGCTGGAGAAGGCCAAGGCCGAATACGAGGAGGAGCACCAGAAGGTCGTCGAACTCGGCGGCCTCTACGTGCTCGGCACCGAGCGGCACGAGTCCCGGCGCATCGACAACCAGCTCCGCGGCCGTTCGGGCCGCCAGGGCGACCCGGGCATGTCCCGCTTCTACCTGTCCCTCCAGGACGACCTGCTGCGCCTGTTCAACAGCAGCCGTCTGGAGGTGTTCATGAACCAGCTGAACATCCCGGACGACCAGCCCATCGAATCCGGCATGGTCAGCAAGGCGATCGCCTCCGCCCAGGGCCAGGTCGAGACCCAGAACTTCGAGATCCGCAAGAACGTCCTCAAGTACGACGAGGTCCTCAACCGGCAGCGCAAGGTCATCTACGCCGAGCGCCGCAAGGTCCTCGAAGGCCAGGACCTCCGCGACCAGGTGGTGGTCATGCTGGAGGAGGTGCTGCGCGGCTACGTCGCGGAGGAGACCTCCGCGGGCGACCCGACCGACTGGGACCTCGACAAGCTGTGGCGGGCCTTCAAGCAGGTCTACCCGATCGGCTTCACCGTCGACGAGTTCATCGAGGAGAACGGCGACCTCCACACCCTCACCGGTCAGCTCATCGCCGACCGCGTGGTGGAGGACGCCAACACCGCCTACGAGAACCGCGAGTCCGAGCTGGGCGAGGAGGCCATGCGCGAGGTCGAGCGCCGGGTCATCCTCCAGGTCATGGACCGCAAGTGGCGCGAGCACCTCTACGAGATGGACTACCTCCAGGAGGGCATCGGCCTGCGCGCGATGGCTCAGCGCAACCCGCTGATCGAGTTCCAGCGCGAGGGCTTCGACATGTTCCAGCAGATGCTGGAGGCCATCAAGGAGGAGTCGGTCGGCTACCTCTTCAACGTCGAGGTCCAGGTCCGCAAGAAGGAGGAGCCCAAGCTCACCCCGGCCGCCGCCGCCACGACGGCCGCCGCCGTGGGCGGGTCCTCCGGTGCGGCGACCGTGGCCACCGCCGTGGAGGAGGACGAGGAGGCCGTCGAGGCCGAGTCCCCGACGGAGGAGGCCGAGCCCGCCGAGGACGTGGTGGTCCCCGGTTTCGGTGAGGGCCAGCCGAGCCGCCTCCAGTACTCCGCGCCGAGCGAGGACGGTTCCGTCGAGCGGCACAGCGAGGTCAACGACGAGTACGCCGGTGCCTCCCGCAACGCTCCGTGCCCCTGCGGCTCGGGCAAGAAGTTCAAGAAGTGCCACGGTGACCCCGCCGTCCGGTGATCATCGTCGAACACGCGCGTGGGCGCGGTCCCCGATCCGGGGCCGCGCCCACGCGCGTGACCGGGGGAGCACCGGCGCCGCCCCTCGGCCCGCGCGGGTGCCGATCCTCGCGGAGGTGACACCGGCCCCGGCCCTCGTGCACCGGTTCCCGTCGACTCGCGCCGACGCGGTGAACGCCGTGGCCGCGCACCGATCCCCGCACCGATCCCCGCGGCGGGCCGTGCGGTCTCCACGGGCTCACGCGGACTCTCGGCCGAGGCCCGGAACGGGCGCGGGCCCGGCCCCGGAAGCACCGGTACCGGACCCACGACGTGCGGGGCGGGGGAGGATCAGCCCCTGCCGTCCGGATCCCTCGGGGCGGGCGTCCCCGGTTCCGGTCCGCCGTCCGCCGCACCGGACACGGCGGACGGGACCGGATCCTCCTCGGGATCGTCCTCGCGACCCGGGGTGGGCAGGTTCAACCACTTGATGAGCAGGTAGAACACCGCGAAGTAGACGAAGAAGTAGACCACCCCGAGCAACAGGACCAACCCCAACCCCTGGGTGTTGTCCTTGCCCGCGTTGAGCAGCAGGTCGATGAGACCGGCCGAGAACCCGAAGCCCAACTGGGCGTCCAAGGCGTTGAGCACCGCCATCGACACGCCGGTCAGCACGATGTGCACCACGAACAGCAGCGGTGCCACGAAGATGAACGCGAACTCCACCGGCTCGGTGATACCGGTGACGAACGCGGTCAGGGCCGCCGGGATCATGATCGACCCGATCCGGGTCCGGCGGGCCTTCGGAGCGGCCGACCACATGGCCAACGCCGCCGCCGGCAGACCGAACATCAGCACGGGGAAGAACCCGGCCAGCATGCCGCCCGCGTCGGGATCACCGGCGAAGTAACGCGTGATCTCGCCGTGCGACACATTGCCCTCGGCGTCGGTGTAGGTGCCCGACACGAACCACACGAGCGAGTTCACCACGTGGTGCAGACCCAGCGGCAGCAACAGACGGTTGATCACCCCGTAGGCGCCGGCGCCCACCGCGCCCAGCCCCACGATCCACTCGCCGAAGTCCTGGATCCAGGCGCCGACCACCGGCCACAACAGACCCAGGGCCACCCCGATGAACAGCCCGGCCACCGCCGTGACCATGGGCACGAACCGGCGTCCGCCGAAGAACCCCAGCCAGGTCGGCAGCTTGATCCGGTGGTAGCGCTGCCACAGCAGCGCCGCCACCAGGCCCATGACGATGCCGCCGAGCACGTCGGTCGGGTTCTTCACGGCGTGGTTGATGACCGGCATGACCTCGGCGACCACGGTCGGATCGGTGATCGCCTCCCGCGTCTCCAGGTCCACGGGGAGCGGATAGGTCACCAGACGTGATCCCAGGTCACCGAAGGGGCCGTCGTAGGTCACCATCGTCCAGGTCGCCACCCTGTCGAACACCAGGTAGCCCACCACGGCGGCCAGCGCGGTCGAGCCGTCGGCACGTTTGGCGAAGCCCAGGGAGACGCCGATCGCGAACAGCAGGGGGAGCGCCTGGAAGATCGCGTCGCCCGCCATCCCCACGGCGCCGGCGACCGGGACCATCCATCCCATGCCCGGCCATCCCGCCACCCCGTCGGCGCCGAGCAGGTCGGGTTGGCCCAGTCTCAACAGGATCGCGGCGGCAGGCAGGACCGCGATCGGCATCATCAGGCTGCGACCGAGCCGTTGCAGCCAGGCCAGGCCGGAGGAGGAACGCTTGGGCTTCGCGGCCTCGGCGGTCGCGGCAGGTGTGTTGTCCGAACTCAAGGGGGGTCCTTCCCTCGGACGCGCGCCTCGTGGGCGCGGGGTGTGTCAGTCGCCGTGCCGTCGGGGGTCCAACCGGGAGTGCAGCTGGTAGCGGTCGGCACGGTAGGTGGACAGCGCCAGTTCCACGCACTGTCCCTTGGTGAAGCTGCGGCGCTGCATCACCAGCACCGGGCTTCCAGCGGGCAGGCCCAGGAGGCGGGAGTCGGCGGAGTCGCAGATGCCGGCCTCGATGGTCTGTTCCCCGGAATCCAACAGGATGTCGTACTCGTTTTCCAGCACCTCGTACAAGGAGCGTTCCGCGAGGTCGAAAGCCTCCAGGCCGGGGACCATGGCGGCGGGGATGTTGGAGCGCTCCACGGCCATGGGTTCGTCGTCGGCGGTGCGCATGCGCTCGATGTGGTGCACCAGGGTGCCCGGTTCGATGTCGAGCATGCGCGCGGTGTGCCCGCTCGCCGGGATGACCTGGCGGATGAGCTCGCGCGCCCCGGGCTCGTACCCGCGGGCGCGCATGTCCTCACTGAAGGACGCCAGTACCAGGGACATCTCGATCTTGGGGCGGGCGACGAAGGTCCCCTTGCCGGGGACCCGGTAGAGCCGTCCCTCCGACACCATCAGGTCGATGGTCTGGCGGACGGTCATGCGCGACAGACCGTAGGAGGCGCTCAGTTCCCGTTCCGAGGGGATCATGTCGTCCACCCCCAACCCGGCCTCGGTGATCCAGTCCAGGAGCAGGTCGCGGAGTTGGACGTACTTCGGCAGCGGGTTCGCGGGATCGATCGGCATCGTTGCGGGCGGCCTTCTCGGTCGGTGTGACGGGCGGTGGGTGGTCCGGTGCGCTCCCCGTTCGGGTTCGGTGGCGGACATGAGCGCGGGATACATGATCCTGTACCCCGCGTATCGGGACAATCCCGAAGTGACTGGTATAGTCCGGACTAGACCATAGCTCTGTCCGCGTGTCAATCCACCCAACGGCAGGCGGTTCTTACCACTTCACGGGAGTGCCGGGGGCCCGGCACGAGCAGGGAAGGCTCTCCATGACCACCACGACGAGCATGATGCGCTCCGAGATCGCCGAGCAGCCCGAGGCGCTGCGCCGTACCTTCGCGGAACTCCTCCCGCTCCGACCGGAGATCGAGGCCCTGGGCCGCTCCACGAGGCACGTGCTCTTCATCGCCCGTGGTTCCTCCGACAACGCGGCCGTCTACGGGAGCTACCTCCTCCAGGCGCACGCCGGCCGACTGGCCACCCTCGGTTCCCCGTCCATCGCCACCTCCTACGGCGCGAAGATCGACCTGTCCGACGTCCTGGCCGTGGCCATCTCCCAGTCCGGCAAGACCGAGGAGATCGTCGAGACCATGCGCTGGGCCGCCGACTGCGGCGCCCGCACCGTCGGCGTCACCAACGGCGCGGACTCGCCGCTGGCCGCGGAGGCCGACGTCGCACTGGTCACCCGGGCCGGCGCCGAGGTCGCCGTTCCCGCCACCAAGACCTACAACACCCAGCTCGCCGCCCTGGCGGTGCTGGCCCTGGGACTGGGCGCCGACCTGGACCCCGCGGACCTGGACCGGGTCCCCGATGCCATCGAGGAGACCCTCGCCGCGCCCACCGACTCCCTGGACGAGATCGTCGAGCGCATGGTCGCCGTGCAGGGCGCGGTCATCTCCGGGCGCGGCATGGCCTTCTCCACCGCGCTGGAGGCCGCCCTCAAGCTGAAGGAGGCGTGCTACCTGCACGCCATGGGCCTGTCCTACGCCGACCTGCTGCACGGCCCCATCGCGGTGGTCGACCCGCGCACCCCGGCCCTGCTCGTGGCCGCCCCCGACGGCCCCACCCTCCAGGGCACGGTCGCCCTCGCCGAGCGCGCGCGTTCGGCCGGCGCCCCGGTGTTCGGCTTCGGCGGCGGTGCGGCCCTGGCCGCCGCCAGCGACCTGTCCGTCCCCGTCCCGGACGTGCCCGAGTGGGTCGCCCCGATGAACCTCATCGTCCCCGCCCAGCTCCTCACCGAGCGACTCGCCCGCCGACTGGGCTACGACCCCGACGTTCCCCGCGGTCTCAACAAGGTCACCCAGACCGGCTGAACCGGCCTCCGGGGCGGCGCGCGGAGGCGACGCCGCCCCGACGTGTCTGGCGCGTCGGGTGTCGGAGCCCTAAGCTCCCAGCCACGGGGACGATCGCGGTCCCCACGGCGGAGCACGGAGGGGACACATGGCGGACAAGGCAGCGGCGATCGTCGCGGGTCTGGGCGGTGCGGGCAACATCGAGGACATCGAGGCGTGCATCACCCGGTTGCGCACCGAGGTCGCCGATCCGGCACTGGTGGACGAGAAGGCGCTCAAGGCCACCGGAGCGCACGGCGTGCTGAGGTCCGGCAACGTCGTCCAGGTGGTCGTCGGCCCCGAGGCCGACACCCTCACCGACGACATCCGGGACATCATCGACCGGTGAGGGAGGGAACGGGGAACCGTTCTCCGCCCGCCCGGATGAAGTCCCCTCTGAAGGGAAGACCTCCCCCATGCCAGACGTCAACGGATCCCTGAGCGTGTCGTCCCCCGTCCGCGGAACGGCCCTGTCCCTGGAGACGGTGCCCGACCCGGTCTTCTCTCAGGGAATGGTGGGGCCGGGTGTCGCCGTACACCCCGAACCCGGCCAGGAGGGCGGCCAGGAGGGCACCCAGGAGGCGGTCGCCCCCATCGACGGGACCCTCGCCAAACTGCATCCGCACGCCTTCGTGGTGATGGCGCACGATCGGCGTCGAGGGGTGCTCGTCCACCTGGGCATCGACACGGTCAAGCTCAAAGGCGAGGGTTTCCTCCTCCTGGCCGAGGAGGGGGCCGAGGTGAGCGCGGGCACCCCCATCGTCCGCTGGTCCCCCGGATCGGTGGCCGCGCGGGGGTTGCCCACCGTGGTCCCGGTCGTCGCCCTGGACGCCGCGCCCGGCGCGCTGCACTCCTTCACCGACGGCCATGTGGCCTCGGGAGGGCCGCTCTTCACCTGGGAGTGAGCCCCGACGCGCGGGAGAGCACACCCGCGCACCGGCGGTGACGTGCCGTCATGCCCCACGGAAGGCGGTAGTCTCCGGCGGACCAGCGATCCGCCGGAGATGAAGCCCACCATGAGAACGTCCCTTGCCCGCGCCCTGGCCTGCGCGGGACTCGCCATGATCGTCACCGCCTGCACCACGGCACCCCCGGAGGTGGACACCTCGCCGCGCGAAGAACCGTCACCGTCGCCCACGACCCCGCCCTTCGAGCCGGTCCTGGCCCCGCGACTGCTCGCCGAGATGGACCTGGACGACAAGATCGGCCAACTCCTGGTCCTGACCGCCCAGGGGACCACCGCCGCCGAGAACGCCGCACTGATCGAGACCCACCGGCCCGGTGGTCTCATCTACTTCGACGCCAACCTCACCGACGCCGCCCAGATCGCCGAGCTCTCCAACGGGGTCCAGGAACTCTCCCCGGTCCCGCTGTTCCTCGGCATCGACCAGGAGCAGGGACTCGTCGTGCGGCTGCCCGTGGGCACCCGCTTCCCCGACGCCATGGCGGTCGGCGCCACCCGCGACAGCGACCTGGCCGCGCTGCGCGCCACCACCACCGCGATCGAACTGGCGGCCCTGGGGATCAACCTCAACTACGCGCCCGACGCCGACGTCAACACCGACCCGAACAACCCCGTGATCGGCATCCGCTCGTTCGGCTCCGAACCCGACCTGGTCGCCGAGATGGCGGTCGCCGAGTCCGCGGCCTACGCCGATCAGGGCATCGTCCCGGTCGTCAAGCACTTCCCGGGCCACGGCGACACCGACGTGGACAGCCACACCGGGCTGCCCGTCATCGACCTGCCGCGCGACACGTGGGAGGCCGAGCACCTGCCGCCGTTCCGCGCCGCCGTCGACGCCGGGGTGGACGCCGTCATGACCGCCCATGTGCTCATGCCGCAACTGGATCCCGACGAACCGGCCACCCTGTCGTCGACGATCATCGGCGGCATCCTGCGCGACGAACTCGGCTACGAGGGCGTGATCACCACCGACGCCCTCAACATGGAGGGGGTGCGTCAGCGGCACTCCGACGGCGAGAACGCGGTCCTGGCCCTCGAAGCCGGGGTTGACCAGCTCCTCATGCCCCCGGACCCGACCGCGGCGGTCGCCGCCGTCAAGGAGGCCGTGGAGACCGGCCGCCTCACCGAGGAGCGCATCGACCAGTCGGTGCTGCGCGTCCTCGCCCTCAAGGAGGAGCGCGGCGTCCTCGAAGCCGACCCCGTCGACCCGGCCGCCGCCGAGGAGATCCTGACCGACCCGGCGCACGCCGACGCCGCCCAGCGCGTGGCGGACGCCTCCGTCACCCTCCTGCGCAACACCGACGACCTCCTGCCGCTGCCCCCGGGGACCCGGGTGCGGGTCGAGGGGACCAACGCCGACCGGCTCGGCCCGGCCCTCACCGACGCGGGGCTCGACGTGGTCACCGGCGACGCCGACGCGGTCATCGTGGGCACCGACACCGCCCCGGTGCACCGGTCCTCGGCGCCGACCATCGCGGTCTCCCAGGGCGGCCCCTACGTACTGGGCTCCTCCGACACCGACGCGTTCGTCGCCGTGTACTCCTCGGTCGACGTCTCCCTGGCGGCGGCAGCCCGGGTCATCGCCGGCCGGATCGAACCCACCGGGACGCTCCCCGTGGGGATCCCGGAGACGGATGCGACCTTCGGAACGGGGCTGACCTTCGAGAAGGATTGAAACGGGCGGGGAACGGGAACAATCGTTGCCCGCCCGATCTCCGGGCATTCCGAGGTCGGGTGATACGACGACACGGATGGAGGGGATCGGATGGACCGCACCCGCCGAGGGGTCATCTCCGATTGGGGAGGCGTGCTCACACCCCCGCTCCCGGAAGGGATCCGGGCCTGGCTGTCCGCCGACCGGATCGACATCGACCACTACTACGAGGTCATGACGCCGTACTTCGACGGCAGCATGACCGCCGACAACCCCGTGCACGCGCTGGAGCGCGGGGAGATCGACACCGCGCGCTTCGAACGCGACCTGGCGGCGCTGCTGCGCTCCACCCACGGTGGACCGGTGCTCGCCGAAGGGCTCATCCAGCGCATGTTCGCCTCGTTCGATCCCGTGCACGACATGTACGAGGCACTCCGCGAGGCCCGTCGGGCGGGGGCGAGCACCGCCCTCCTCTCCAACTCATGGGGCAACGGGTACCCGCACGATCACTTCGAGACGACCTTCGACCAGGTGGTCATCTCGGGCGAGGTGGGGATGCGCAAACCGGAACCGCGCATCTACCTGCACACCTGCCAGCGGATCGGGTTGCGGCCCGAGCAGTGCGTGTTCATCGACGACCTGGAGCACAACGTCCGCACGGCCGAGGAACTGGGGATGACCGGCATCCTGCACGTCGACGTGGCGACCACCACCCGGGAACTGCGCGGATTCCTCATGGCGGACAGCGAGGCTGCCTGACGGGTGCGGCACACTTCAAGGTGACCGTCCCACCTTCCGGAGAGCCGCGATGTACGTCTTCCTGCCCAGCACCCTTCCCTCCCTCACGACCGTCCTCGACGAGGGGAGGGTGCCGGTGCCGGTCGCGTTCGCGGCGGGCACCGACGACGAGGAGGCGGGGTACGAGGCGATGTACACGGCCGCCGAGGAGTCCCTCCGCCTGCTCGCCGCCGATCCGGACGCGCCCAGACGCCGCGTCGTGCTGGCGGCGAACGTCGCCGACCACCTCGTCGAGGAAGAGGGGCGCGAGGGGCCGGACGTGATCCGCGTCCGCGTCACGGGGGAGTCGATCCCGTACAAGCGACTGGCCTCCGCCCACATCGACGACGAGGCGGTGGAGGCGGACATCGCCGAGGCGGTGAACGACCCCGACTCCGACGCCGCCGACGACCACGAGCTGATGTGGTACGCCCTCCAGGAACTGCGCCACCTCCTCGACTGAAGGCGTCGGGACCGTGGCCGTGCGATCGGGCGGCGCCACCGGGTGGGGTGGCGTCGCCCGACGACAGGGACATGGATCATGCGACCTCGTAGCTCACCCGCCTGGTGTCCAGGAGGGTCGCGCCCGGAGGCAGGGCCGTGTTCACGCAGTCCGCGGGCAGGATGCGCAGCCAGATGCCGTTCTTCTCCTCGTAGGGGTTCCAGCGGTCGAGGAAGTCCCAGAGGGAGTGGAGGAACGGCGCGAAGGTGCAGGCACAGCGGCCCGGGTTGATGTTGGAGGAGACCGGAGAGCGCAGGCCGACCAGGGAGATGCCGTCCTCGTCGGGCTCACCTCCCCGGAGCACCTGGACGATTTCGGTGTAGAGCCCTTGGCCGGGCAGCGTTGATGACGCCATGGAGTCAACTCCTTGCGAAGAGGAGGCGGAGCCGGGTATGGGTCCGCGACTGACTCCAGTCTGGGCTTGGCTGGCTCAATAATCAAGCTATTTTTGTAGTCGGCTAAAAAAATTCCCGAAGGAGTGCGCGCCACTACGATCGAGTTGCGGCAAGGTCTGTCTGGAAGGGGTCTCTGTGTCCGGTGGTCACTCTCCCGGGGTGCGTCGACGGAGGCTGTCGGCGGCGCTGAAGCGGCTGCGCGAAGACAGGGGACTGTCTGCTGCTGCGGTGGCCCAGCAGCTCAAGTGGTCCACCGGCAAGCTGACCCGGTCTGAACGGAACGAGTGGAAGTTCCCCAAGCGCACTGATGTCGAGGCCCTGTTGGACCTTTACGGGGTGGAGGGGCGGGACCGCGCTCACCTTCTCAGTTTGACCGAGGAGGCTCGGGGGCGCAGTGACTGGCACGAATACGCTGACCTGTTCCCCGGCTCATTGCCGGACCTGGAGGCAGAAGCTGTCCGGATTCGGACGTACGAGGTGGTTCTGATCCCGGGTCTGCTTCAGACGCCGGACTACGCGGCATCTGTCGCTCGTGCAAGTCAGATCGTTCCTCCCGAGCAGATTCAACGCAAGGTTGAGTCCAGGATGGCTCGTCGGGCCGTTTTGGATGCTCCTCAGGGACCTCATCTCACCGCGGTCGTCGACGAGGCCGCGATGCGCAAGGTGGTCGGTTCTTGCGCTGTGATGGCTGAACAGCTGCGTTTCCTGATCGGTATGGCCGCTCACTACAAGGTGACGGTCCTTGCCCTGCCAGATGAGGCAGGAGCCCACCCAGCGATCGATGGCGCCTTCACCTTGTACGATTTCCCAAGGCCGGAGCCAGGGATCGTTTCCATCACGACCGGCGTGGAGACCCTCTACATCGAGGATGGCGACTACTTCGACCAGCACGCTCTGATCTTTGATTCCCT
>NZ_JAVREP010000038.1:0-12302 GCF_031845465.1 Nocardiopsis lambiniae
CCGGCCCCCCGGCGGCCCCACGGCCACCACCCCTGTCCGCCCCGGCACCGGTCCGCGCCGACGCGCGGAACACGAAGGGCCCTATTCGATCCCCCGCGCCCGGGCCCGGTCGGCCGCCGCGCGCGGCCCCGCGGTGAAGGGGTCCCCGTGACCGGGCAGCACCGTTCCCTTCTCGCCCAAAGCCGCCAAACGGTCCAGGGACGCCAGCGCCATGGCCCCGTCGTGCGTGGACATGCGGCTGACCACGGTGGGCCCCGTGCGACCGGTGGTCGGGTCGTGGGTGACCAGGGCGTCGCCGGTGAACACCACCTCGCGCTCGGGCCACACCAGGATCGCGCTCCCGGGGGTGTGCCCGGGGGCGCCCACCACCCGGGGGCTCCCCGGCACCTCCTCCAGGACCTGCCCGTCGGTGAAGGTGGAGTAGGTGGCGATCGGTGGCGTGTTGAACGCCCCCATCCCTTCGAGGTGGGCGAGCAACCAGGCGACCTTGGGACGCCGCAACAGGTAGGGCACCATCGAACGCTCGGGCGGACTGTACGCCATCGCACGGTCGGGTCCGCCGCCCAGGAGCGGGGCGTCCGCCTCGTGCACCCAGATCGTCGTCCCGGTGCGGCTCAGGGCGCGCGCGGCCAGTCCGATGTGGTCGGCGTGCCCGTGGGTGAGGACGACCGCCCGCAGGTCGCCGCCCACCCGGGCCACGGCGTCGAGGAGCACGGCGCTGTGGTCGGGCAGACCGGAGTCGACCAGGACCAGGCCCTCGTCGGTCTCCACGAGGTAGAAGTTCACCACCGCGTCGCCGAGACGGTGCACACCGGGGGCGACCTCGATCAGGGTCGTGCTCATGGCTTCCCTCTCGACGCACGGAGGACCACGCCGCCCGCAAGCGGCCTCACCTCCTCTCATTACCCAGGGTCATGGCCGACCATGACCCTCCGGCACCCCGACCCGAGGGATTCGGTACGTCGGATCGGACCCCGTGGCCCCGGGCCCTCACCGGCGGGGGCGATCCGACGGAACCGCGACGCGGGTCGGCCCGCCCGGCCCGCGAACCCCGACCCGACGACCTCCCCCGCGGTCGGCGGGGCGGCGCGGTGTCGGTGATGGGCCTGCCGCGTCGCGCCCTGCCGGTTCCTCCGGGCGGCGGTGGCGTTCGTCCGCTCCCGGGAGTGCTCACGCGACGGGAAAGCCTTGTTCCACAAGGGTTTTCGGACGGGCGGCCACCGGCCGGTGCGCTCTCGGTGACCGGTGGGCGAACACTTCGGAAAGGGGTCCGCGACACCGGTGCGACCTTCCGTGCGCCGCTCTACGATCATCGCGTCGGGCGGCCCGTGAGGCCCCGGCACGGACACGAGGCGACCGACCGGCAGGACGCGAGGGCGCACATGGGGATGGAGATCCCCGACGAACTGGCCAACCTCTTCTACGGGCTCACCGGGACCCGGTGGCCCAAGGTCGACGAGGACCGACTGCGGGACTTCTCCGACGCGTACGCGGCCGTCGAGTACATCCTCGCCACCGAACTGCCCGACCTGGTGCTGGTGCTGCGGCGCAAGGTGCGGTCCACGTTCGACAGCCGCACCACCGAGTACTTCGAGAACTCCCTGGCCCAGTTCACCGCCGGCGAGCGCGACTACATCGGCGAGGCCGCCGAACTGGCCGGAGAGATCCGCCAGTACGCCAAGGACGCGGCCAACCAGGTCGAGTACGCCAAGTGGATGATCATCGGCCAGCTCATCCAGTTGGTGCTGGAGATCGCCTGGGCGATCGCGACGGCCAAGTTCACCTTCGGCGCGTCGCTGAAACTGATCCCCCTGTTCAAGTTCATCAAGAGCCAGATCATCCGGCGCATCCTCAACTGGCTGGTGTGGAACCTGCTCAGCCACCTGTTCATCGCGCAGATGTTCGGCGTGACGATGGACCTGCTGATCCAGCGCATCCAGATGGACCAGGGGAACCGGGACGGGTGGGACAAGGAGCTCACCCGGATGGCCGCCGCGGGCGCGTTCGTCGAGGGCCTGCTCGGCGCGGGCCTGTCGTTCGGCGCGGACCTGTTCCTCAGCGGCCAACTGGCCAAGCTCTTCGGCAAGAACCTCCCCGACCCGCCCGCGCCCCCGCCGCCGCCCACCCGCGACATCCTCCCCGACCCGCCGGCCGGCCCGCCCGGACGGGAGGCGGGACCCGACCCGTTGATCACTCCCCCGCCGCGGGACGTCTCCGACACGTTCACGACGCCGCCCCGGGACACCCCGGACCCGACGCCCCCGCCGCGGGACCCGACCGGCGACGGCCCGACCCCGCCGCCCCGGGATCCCCCCGGCGACGGACCCGATGTCCCCCCGGTGCGCGTCCCGCCGCCCCCGGGGAGCATCACCCCGGAGTTCGACCGCGACCTGGTCAACCTGTTCGCGCGCAACTCCAACGAGTTCCTCGGCGCGGCCCAGCGGCCCAACACCGCGAGCGTGGGCCTGGACCACGCCCGGCGGTTCGTCGACGGGTCCGGCGACATGTTCGCCCGCCACTTCGGGGACACGATCGGCGACGCCGCCGCCCGGAACCTGGGACGGGACTACGCCGAGACGCTGCTGCGCACCTGGAACACGCCGCGCATGACCTCCTCCCTGGACGACGTGCTGGCCTCCGCGCCGCTCCCCCAGAGCACCCGGGACCACCTGGCGCGGGACGTGCCGGAGGCCTTCGGCCGCACGGTGGCCGACTTCGGCGCCCGCTGGCGCGACCGGGCCACGTCGCTGGGCATCGGCGCGGCCTCCGGGGCGTTCGAGGGTTACGTGGGCGAGGGACTCACGAACCTGTGGTTCTCGCCCGAGCAGGAGTGGTCGGCGTCGGGCATGTCGGCGGTCGCCGGGGCCTCGACCTCGGTGGTCCACGACCTGGCCGTGGCCGGCGGCCTCAAGGGCCTCGACTCCCTCGGCCACCTGCGCGACCTCAACGACCGTCCGGCACTCGACCTCGACGGGCCGGGGCCGGGCCGCCCCGACCCGGGGTCCCGGGGGTCGGTCTCCGACGACGACGCCTCCAGCGTGTCGTCGGGCTGGGAGACGCCCCCGCCACGAGGCGGCAACCGTGGTTTCGAGTCCGACGACGAACCGATCCTGCGCCTGCGGGGCGGCGGCGGGGACGACATGTCGTCCTTCGAGAGCTACGACGGGGACGGCGACGACGTGTCGACGATCGCCCCGTCGGACCTCTCGGACCTCTCGGACCGCTCGGACGACGGGGACGGCGGGGAGACGTCCCGGGACGGGGAGGACTCCGCCGCGCGCCCGAGGGGCGACGAGGACCCGGGGCGGCGGGGCCCGGGCGCGCCGCACGGGGAGTCCGGCACGGGCGGACGCGGCGGGGAGCGCTCCTCGCCGCAGTCCGACGGCACGGCCGCCTCCGGCGAGGGAGGCCGGGAACGGCCCGGCCGGCCCCCCGCCCCGGCGCCGGAGCGCGAGGGGACGGACGACACCACGGGCGGGGACCGCACCGGCGGGGCCGGGCGCACACCTCCGACCACCGCGGTGGAACCGCCCCCCACGGTGCGGGACACCGGCGGCGACCGGTCCGCGCAGACACCCCCGGACCGGGAGCGCTCCGAGGAGGAGGCCGCCCCGCCGACGTCCGGCGCGCCCGCCGCTCAGGGGCACGAGGGCTCTCACGGGAACGGTTCCGAGACCCCGATCTCCCCCTCGTCCGAGGACGGGTCGTTCCACGGGGAGGGCCGGGGCACGGTCGCGGACGCGGACGCCGAGGGGGGCCTCCCACGTCTGTCGCCGGACGACGGGTCCGGACGGCTCGACCCGCGCTCGTCGGAGGGCCCGGCCGAGGGCATCGACATCGGTGCGTTCCTCCGCTCCCTGAACGGTGACGTCGGGGGGACCGGCTCCGAGGGCGCTCCCGTGCCGCCTCCGGTGGTGGCCGCTCCCACGCCGCCGCCCTCCGGGGCGCCCGCGTCGCCGTCCCCGTCCTCGGGCGTGCCCGGGGCTTCGGCCTCCGGGCGTCCGGAGGGTGCGGGCTCGGGCCCGTCGAGGGACGGTGTCCACGGCACCGCGGAGACGGACGGCTCCGAGGCCACCGCGCACGAGAACGTGCTCGCCCCCGCGGATCCGCCCGTGGTGACGGGCGGACCGCCCGTCACGGAGACGGACGGCACACCGTGGGACGCCGAGCACACCTCGGGCGAGGTGCGCGCATCCCGAACGGAGAGCACGCCCGTTCCCCCGGGGGCGGTCCCCGCCGCACCGTCGGCGGAGCCGCCGCTCTCGGACGGCCGCGGGCCGGAGGGCAGCGGCTCGGACTCGGCCGCGCCGCCCACCGGGGAGGAACGCGGTCCGGTTCCCCCGGTCCGGGAGGAGGACGGTCAGGAGGACGCGGGGTCCCCCCTCCCCGATCCGGAGAACGACCGCACCGGGCACGAGGAGACCCCCGCCGCCCAGGGCGAGAGCACACGGGGCGAAGGCCACGGGGAGACCCCCGTCACCGACCTCACCGAGGGCACCGGCGTGGGGAAGGGGGATGGGGAGGGGTTCTCGGTCGCCGACCGCGAGGGCGAGGCCTCCGCCGGCGAGGACGACCCCGTGTCCCTCCAGCGGGAGGAACCGGCCGCCGAAGGCGAGGAGACCCCGGACACCGGGGGCGCCCCGCCCCCCTCGGGCGAGTCCGCCGAGACGACCGTGTCCGACACCTCCGTCGTGGGAGCGCCCCCGCCGGCCGAGTCCTCCAACCGCAGGAGCGGCTCCGAGGCGGAGACCTCGCGTGCGCCGAAAACGGGTGGTGGCCGCGATCCGCTCCAGGGGCCGCCCCGCCGCGAGAGGGAGCCGGGCCTGCTGCCGGAGTCCGGTCCCGAGGAGACGCCCGGTACCAGCGGCCTCACCGGGGAGCCGGGCCCGCCCACTCCCCCGGTCACGGAGTCCGAGGCCCCGGTGGAGGACGTGTCCGTCGGCTCCGAGGGCGGATCGGTCGACCCGCGAGGCGAGCGCGGTGGCCGACCGGACCCCTTCACGGAGGTGAAGGACCCCGAGGCGGAGGAGTCCGAGGTGGAGGAGTCCGAGGCGGGGGGATCCGAGGAGAAGACGCCCGAGACCAGGGAACCGAAGGGCAAGGAGGTCGAGGTCGAGGAATCCGGGGTGAAGGCACCGAAGACGGAGAGATCCCCGGCCGAAGGGCCCGAGGCGGAGGAATCCGAGGCCGAGGAATCCGAGGCGGGGGGATCCGAGGAGAAGACGCCCGAGACCAGGGAACCGAAGGGCAAGGAGGTCGAAAGGCCCCCCGCGGAGCGGCCCGAGCCGACGGCCGAGCGGACCGGCACCGAGGACCCCGGCGGTGAGACCGGCGGGGACTCGGAGTCGGGCACGAGCAGGGCTCCGAAGGAGACCGAGGCTCCCGAGCCCGCCCCGAAGGCCCCCGCCCTTCCGGAGGGACCTCCGGGCAGCGTCCCGCCACCTCCTGTGGGCACCTCCCGTGCCGAGGGGGACCCGGACGCCCTACGGCTCAACTACCTGATCGAGTCGCGGTGGATCGAGTCCTACGGCGTCCGGGTCGACCCCGACGCCGTCCTCGACACGTTCCCGGGGCTGCCCGACGACGTCCGCGCCCTCCTGGGGAACGGACTCACCACCGACGCCCGGGACTTCTTCTCCCCCGACGGCGTCAGCCGGACCTCCTCCGACGGCAGGACCTACACGCTGCGTCTGAGCTCGGAGAACGCGTGGCGCAGCGGCGGGCGGGACCGGCCGGGCGCCGCGACGGCCAAGTACAAGGGCCTGCACGACGAGCAGACCCAGACGTCGAGGGGCGAGTCCGGGCTCTCCGGTAAGGCCCGACGACCGGTCGTGAGCGTCCAGGCCAACCTCTTCGGCGTGGACGCCATCCCGGCCCCCGCGGTCGGCGGCCGGGTGTCGGCCTTCGGGGGTTCGGCGGTACAGCAACAGTCCGGGGACACGAACCACACTCAGCTCCTGACCACGGAGATGACCGGTGCGGGGGAGACCTACAACAGCGACCTGACCGCCACATGGCAGGTCGAGGGAGGTCCGCGCCCGGAGGGGGCCACGCCCGGGACGACCGGTGGAACCGGGCGGAACGGCTCGGGGAACCCGCCACCGACCACGACCACCGCCGACGGAGGCGGCGGAACCCCACGGGACGCCTCGGGGGACCCGCCGACCGCCACGACCGCCACCGAGGGGGTCGACGGCATCGAGTTGGCCACCCGGCGGAACCCGCCACCGACCACGACCACCACCGACGGAGGCGGCGGAACCCCACGGGACACCTCGGGAAACCCGCCACCGACCACGACCACCGCCGACGGAGGTGACGGGAACCGACGGAACGCTCCGCGGACCCCGCCCCCGGCCCGCATTCCGCAGGGGGTGGAACTCGTCCTGATGGGCGGGGTACAGCACCGTGACGACCTGCCCGCGCGGATCACGTTCACGGACCTGTGGGCGCCGCCGGTGACACCGCCCTCCAACGGCACCGGAACCGATGGGACCGGAACGAACACCACCGGTACCGATGGCACCGGAACCGACAACGGCACCGGAACGGGCACCTCCGGGAACAACGGCGCCGGCTCCACCACCCACGGCACCGGGGCGGACACCGCCACCGCCACGAACACCACCGGCGACACCGGGACCGACGACACCCGCGATACCGGGACGAACAGTGACGACCGCAGGTACGGCGGCTACCTGGCCAACTCGCACCCCATCGCGATCGACTCCATCACCCGTCGCGCCGCCGACGAGTCCGACGGGTCCGGTTCCGAAGGGAGCGGCACGTCCCGCTCGGAGGACGAGGCCCCACCCACCACGTTGAACTCCTGGATCGCCGAGCGTCTCGGGTTCGAGCCGCCCGGGACGGGCGCCGACACCCGCAGGGTGCTCCACCGCACCCGGGGGGACGCTGACGCCCCGGCCGTGGTGTCCCAGCCCAAGACCGGGTCGCGGGCCCGGCACCGCGAACTGAACCGGCGCGGCGTGATGGAGGTGTTCTCCGACGACATCGTCATGACCCAGCTGCCCACCATGACGAGCGAGCCCCGGACCGTGAGCGTGCCCGACGCCGATGGCGGGTCACGGCTGGTCACCCTCTGGTCCTACCCGGTCTCCATGGAACTCGTCCCCGACACCCCCAAGAACTTCAACATCAAGATGACCGACCGCCTCACCCGTGGGTCCGGTCAGCTCTCCAACCGCCTCAAGGGCTTCTTCGTCGGGTTGTCGGCCGGCATCGTGTCACGGTTGCCCGGCGACATGTTCCGAGTGGAGGCCCCCTCCTTCGAGACGCGCTTCCAGAAGGTGTGGACCCGCGGCCGGGGGCGCTCGGACAACACGTGGGACTCACACCTGTTCCACAGCACGGACACGGCCGTGTACAAGACACGGCGCACGATCGCCGTGTGGCTCGACAACGACACCACTCCCACGCTGTTCGACGTCTCCGCGACCGAGGCCCTCACCGCGGACGACGTCCGCCGGCTCGCCGAGGGAAGACCCGAGGCGGAGCCCGTCGCGCGGACGGGAGACCCCTTCCTGGACCGCGAGGGCGGCCCGACCCACCTCGGCGACGCCCTGGTCCGCGACGTGACCCACGCCGACGGCACCGAGATCCGGACCCCCGACGGGGAGCCGATGCGCCCCTTCTTCCGGGACTACGCGCACCGACTCCTGACGGAGATCGACCGGCAGTACCCCGGTCTGGTGCTGCCGCACCTCGCCCTGCCGGGCACCCCGGCGCCCGAGCGCTCGCACGCGGGCTGGAACCACCGGCGCAACAAGGCCCAGGCCCGGCAGAACACCGAGACGCTCCTCGCCAAGGTCAACGCGGCCTCCTTCCGGTCCGACCCGGACGCCTGGCTGTCCGGGCAGCTGGAGATCAAACTGGTCGAGACGAAGGTCCTGCCCTGGCTCAACGAGTTCAGGGAGCGCCGCGTCACGGTCCACGACCACATCTCCGTGTGGCCGCGGGTCAGGATCACCGGCTACTCCGAGGCCGCCCCCCTCTCGAAGTCGCACACCGGCACCACCACCGGTTCGTCGTCGGGCCTGAACCGCCAGGCGGGCAAGATCACCTCGGTCACCGCCGAGGGGCGGTTCGGTTTCACGGCCCGCAGCGTCGGCACCGGCCTCGACTCCTTCGGCAACCCCTCCGAGGCGGGCGGTGTGTACGTCCGCGCCTCCAACGAGTTCCGCAAGAGACAGCGGAGCGAACACGCGATGTCGTCGACCGGCGAGACCAACGTCAAGGACAAGAGCGGTAGTCGCCGTCTCTTCGCGAACGCGGAGTTCTCGGCGTGGTTCGGCCCCAAGGACGGCCTGGTCCCGCGCTCCTCGCGCTCCGAGGCCGTGTCCGGCACCGGCATGGGGCGCGAGATCTTCGGCAACGGCGACGGGGACGTCCGTCCGCCCCGTGCCCGCGTGGAACTGCACGCGCCCCGGGTGGGACGCCGCGTTCCGCTCGACACCCCGCCCGCAGGGAATCCGGCGCCGCCCCGGAAGCTCCCGGCGCCCACGGCGTCCCGTCTCTTCGGGCAGGGGCCCGACGGCTTCGTCACCACCGGCCCGCGCACCGTGCGGATCCACCGGTCGACCCCGCGCGGGCTGGAGACGGTCACGGAGGTGCCCGAGCCCCGGGAGTCGGCGCCCCCGACCGGCAGCGGGAACCCGCCACGGACGACCGGCGGGGACCCACCGCCCACGTCCACCGGGAACCCGTCCCGGTCCACCGGCGGCGATCCGCCGGGCACGACGACCGCCACCACACCCCAGCCGAGCACCTCGCGCGACACGCCCCGCGCCACGACCGGGAACCCGCCCCGGACCACCACCCCGGGCGACACCACCGGGACGACGACGGGGCGGCAGGAGGGGGACCGCACCCGGACCACCGGAAACGACACGACGGGCCGCACCCCGCGCGGGAACGACGCCACGCCGCCGCCCCTGGCCATCCGGCGCACCCCCCGGGCGGAGCTGCTGGCCGACACGTTCGGCACGGTCCAGGCCTTCAACCCCGCCGTCTTCCGCCGCGGCGAGCACGTGATCACCGTGGGGTCCCTCACCTACGCGGCCTTGGACCGCGACCACTGGTCGTTCTCGCGATCGGTGGCCTCCCGCGACGGCAGCGCGGCCATCATCGCCGCCCACACGTCGTCGCAGACGCTGGCGGCCTCGCCCGGCCTCACGCGGAGCACCGGCGACCGCTTCCGGGTGCAGTTCGACGACGGCATCGCCCCCCAGCGGACCCGTCCGACCACGGTGACCTGGTACGTGCCCACCCACGTCGTGTCGGCCGTCCTGCGCGAGTTCGCGGTGATGGAGCCCAACCGGGTGCGGGAGATCTCCTTCGGCTTCGGACGCTCCCACGAGACCACGTTCACGATCTCGGTCGCCGCCCGAGGGGCCTTCAACCCCCAGCCGACGGCCGAGACGCCCGGCCAGGCCCCGCGCGGCACCGTCGGACCCATCGTCCAGCCCGGCCTGGAGGCCCGGTACACGCCGTACGGGCACGGCCAGGGCGAGTCGTCCTCGGTGTCGTACCGGACCCGCCGGGAGGTCAAGTTCACCGGCGCCACCTTCGAGTTCGTCACCGACGGCGTGATCCTCCAGGCGACCGAGCACAAGAAGGACTTCGACCTCCTCTTCTCCGTTCCGCGGTCCACGAAGGAGAGCGATCACTCGGCCTGGTTCGCACCGGTCAAGGACGCCCAGAAGATGATGGTCCCGGCGCTGTGGGTGTTCTCGCAGGGGCTCGTCCACGACCGCCTCACCTGGCTGCCCGACGGCACGGTCGTGCCGGGTACCCAGCGCCCTCCCCAGGCTCCCCCCGGCGGTCTGGGCGTCAAGCCGGACCTGGCCGGCAAGGGGTTCGACTCACGCCCCGTCCGGGTCCCCGCGCTGGTCGACGACCTGGTACGGCAGCTGGAACGGGACGGGTGGGAGCTGACGGTCCACTCCCGCGAGGACCTCATCAAGGAGGTCGGCGAACACATCGAGGGCAACCGGTCGAACATGGACGTACTGGTGAAACCCACCGGGACACGGCTGGACCCGCTCGAACAGGGCCTGCGGATCAAGAACCGGTCACGCGTCGCGAAACTCACCCTCGACATCGAACGGGGGCCCGCCCGCGTCGAGCAGCTCGGCGGGCAGATGGAGTACGTCGACCGCAACATCAAGATCACCGGCGGCTCCGAGACCAACACGAGGATCCGGGGGCGGGGCTTCGGCGGGGCGGTCGACCTGCTCGCGCCCATCGGGAACAGGGAGGACCCCGCGACCGGGAGACAGACCGGTGCCGTCAACGCGGGCGGCACCCCCGCGTTCCGGCGGCAGTCGTTCACCGAGGACTCCTCCTCCGGGGGCACCGCGCGCGAGGAGACGCAGGAGCGGGTGCTGTTCTCTCCGTACGCCAAGGTCACCACGTCGACCCGGGTGAACGCGCACCTGTCCATCGGCGACCGGGTGTACACGGCCACGGCAGACGACACCGGGCAGGAGAGCGTCCATCCCCTGCCCTACCTGGAGACCACGGCGCCCACGGGGGGCGCCCCCCGGCCCGGGCCGCACTACGAACCGGCCGCCATCGACCTGGACGGCTCCTCCTACGTCGACGCCTGGGTGGTGAGCCGCAAGGGGCCGCAGGGGACCGGCTTCCAGGACGGGGAGGGGGGCCTCGACGCGATCCCCGTCGCGATCGAGGGCGAGGCGAAGGTCCTGCTCGACGCCGCCGTGGTCAACACCGCCCTGATCAACGGGTGGACGAGCCCGAACGGCAGGCTCGACCTCAACGCCGCGGAGGTCGCGTCGGCCACCCGGTACCTGGACGACCGCATCTCGAACATCGACCGGGCCGAGGGGATCACCGCGCGCAAGGACGAAATGCTGCTGCTGTCGCTGACCCCCGACGCGACGCGGGAGCCCACCGTGCTGGCGGAGTTCGGGAAGTCGGTGGTCAAGACGCGGGCCCTGCTCGACACCGGGTCGGCCACGATCGAAGGCGTCAGCACCGACAGCCGCGCCCGCGACTCGGACCAGGAGGGCGGGCGGCAGTCGCACACCACGGCGGAGCAGAAGGTGGGCAACCTGGGAGTGGGCGGCCAGGCCACGGAGACCGGGCGTCCGCAGGACCGCGTCCGCGAGGCCGGGGAGGCCGAGTCCGCCGCCCTGAGCGGCGCCCGCGGAGGCACCTCCGGCGCACAGCGGCACGGGGCCGTGGCGAGCGGCCCGGGGACCAAGCGGATGTTCCTCGTGCGCGTCCCGGCCCGCTGGCTCATCTGGGCGGAGAGCACGAACGGCACGGCCTCTCCGCGAGGGGGACAGGCCGACTCCTCGGTGCTGCGCTGGATCGACGCCGACCAGGCGCGGTCCTGGGGGCTGGACACCGACTCCCCGGCGATCGAGCGGTACGCGAAGGCGGAGTCGGCGTTCACCAAGGCGGACGCGGCGTACTTCAAGGCGCGCGGGGAGCTGTTCTCGTTCGTCGGCCAGATCGACGACCCCGGCGCCGGCGGTCTGAGCCTCCAGCAGCGCTACCGCGAACTGGAGGACGCCTACCACGCGGCGGAGAGGGTCCGGAACTCCACGATGCGGGATCTGGTCGACGCGTTGCGCGACCTGCGGGGGGCGCGGACCCCTGCGGTGCCGCAGACGGAGTCGGAGGGCGACCCGCCGCACGGCGGGGAGAGCGGCTCGAAGGCACCGGAACCGACGCCCCACGACGACTTCTTCGTCTCGGACGGTGTCGGCGGCTCCGAGCGGTCCGCGCGGGGCATCGGGCCGCCGCCGTTCATGACGTCCCCGATGGGCCTGACGGAGGAGGGTCACGGGGGCGAAGGGCCGACGGGCGGCGTGCTCGCGCCACCCGTGCCCACGGCCGAGACCATCCTCGACGACACCGACCTCTACGACGCCACCCCACCCGGCTCACCCCGCCCCCGACCCACCCACGCCCCGCCGACGCCCCTCCCGCCCGACCCCGGACACACCGAGACCGACCCGACGGACACCGCGCCCACGGGAGAGACCACCGGAACCGAAGGACCGACCGGCGACGAGGCCCCGACACCACCGGACCCGGAGCCGGTGGGCACGGCCCCGGAGGAGAGCACCTCCCACGAAGGCCCGCCCGCACCGCGCACCGACCCGCGCACCACGACCGAGGAAGGCTCTCCACCGCCCGCACCGGAACCGCACGCGACCGAAACGGCCGAGGAGGGCGGCGGAACCGAGGAGCGCGGCACCCCCGGGTCCCACCCCCCCCCCCCCCGGGAGCCCCAGGTACCCCGTACCCCG
>NZ_JAVREP010000039.1:0-12110 GCF_031845465.1 Nocardiopsis lambiniae
CGTCCGGTCGCGTGCGGTGGCTTCCCCGGACAAGCCGACGAATCCCGTAAAGGACAACCTGTCGGTGTCGGTCAGCGGGTGGGTCAGACCTGCCGGAGAAGCCATTACACATCCTCACAGTCAGCGGACGACGTCGAAGACCTGCTTCTGAACGCCGTTGGAGTACGCCTCGTGCTCCACCAGTTCGAGCTTGGTGAGGTCCTTGTCGGTGTCGCTGAACAGGCGCTTGCCCGCGCCCAGGAGCAGGGGGAAGACGAGCAGGTGGTAGCGGTCGACCAGGTTCGCGTCGGCGAGGCCGCGGGCCAGGGTGGAGCTGCCGTTGACGATGATCGGCCCGCCCTCGGTCTCCTTGAGGGCGGCGACGTCGTCGAGCGACCGCAGGATCGTGGCGGGCCAGCGCTCGTCCTGCTCGGTGAGGGTGGTGGACACGACGTAGCGGGGCATCGCGTTGTAGCCCGCGAACTCCTCGGTCATCGTGGGCCACACCGGAGCGAACGCCTCGTAGCTGAGGCGGCCCAGCAGCAGGGCGTCCGCCTCCGCCTGCTCGCGGCCCTTGATCTCGTAGGCGGCCTCGTCGAACTCGACGGCCTTGAAGGTCCAGCCGGTGTTGCGGTAGCCGGGTTCGCCGCCCGGGGCCTCCATGACGCCGTCGAGGGAGGTGAACGCGGTGATGATCAGGGTGCGCATGGTGTGTTCCTCACGTCTCGTTCGCTCTTACACACTCTCGTCGAACGGGCCGCGCGGGATTCGACACCGCGCGAGAGATTTTTTCCGGATCCGATCGGGGCCGCCGTACGAGGTCAGCGCGGGGTGGGCAGCCGGGCGCCGAGGAGGGAGATGCCGTAGGCGCACAGACAGGCGGCCAGAACCGCCGGGACGAGCCCGATGGGGCCGCCGAGGAAGGACTCGCCCATGAAGGCGATGCCGACGACGGACGCCGCGATCGGGTTGACGACGGTGGTCACGCCCAGGGGCGAACCGAGTTCCATGCCCTGGTAGGCGGCTTGGGCGAGGAACAGGCCCAGGACGGCGACGACGGCGGTGCCGATGGCCGCCGGGTGCAGGAGCGCGCCTGTTCCGTCGGTGCCGACGACGGTGATGGTGGTCTTGGCGAGCGCGGAGGAGACACCGAAGGCGATGCCCGCCGCGGCGGCGAGCAGATGACTGCGCCAGAGGGGCGGGCAACGGCCCGCCACCCAGGCGCCCGAGATGAGCAGGGCGAGGGTACCGGTGGTGACGATGAGCCCGTCGGTGGCGGTCAGGGGTTCACTGCGGCCGTCGGTCATGGCCAGGGCCAGCAGCGCCGTCACGGAGAAGAGTGCGAGGAAGGCTCCCCGGAATTCGCGTCGGGTCAGCCGGTGTCCGCCGAGCCGCGCGGCCCAGGGGATCGCGACGACCAGGGTCAGGACGCCCAGCGGCTGCACCACGGTGAGCGGGGCGAAGGCCAGGGCGCCCACCTGGAAGACGGCTCTGGCCCCGTTGAGGAGGACCGATGACCACCAGAGGGGACGGGTCAACAGGGCGGCCAGGGGGCGGCGTTCGGTGAGCGGTCCCGGGAGCAGCACCGCCAGCCTCCACTGGGCCACCGCGGCCGCCGCGTAGGCGACACAGGAGAGGGTGCCCAGGAAGGCGCCGAGCCACACGAAGGGATCCATGTCATGGACCCTTTCGCGCGGGCCGGGTCCGTGTCGTCATACCGGAGGATGAGCGCGGCCGTCTTCGGTAGGGGAACGCCCCTCGTTCCAGCGGCGGACGGTCTCGGGGAACGCGTCGACGAGCACGGTCCGGCGTACCGAGTCGTCCCCCCGAGGCCGGGGCCGGGGCCGGGGCCGGGGCGGGGACCGTCATGGGAGGAAGGGGCCGTGGAGGCTCGGCGGACCAGAGGCGCACCCCTGATCTCGTCGAAGACGACATCGGAGGAGGCCGTTGTGTCGTCACCTTCGTGTTCCTCGCCCTGACCACCCTCTACCCTCTATTCCCTGGTGGGGCTCATCGGGACCCTCCTCGGTTAGGATGCCCGGCATGTCCCTTCCCGCGCCCCGGAGGCCCCACCGGTGAACACCTCCTCGATCGTCTCCTGGGTGCTCTTCGTGGCGGTCTTCGCGCTGACCCGCGCCCTCACCCGGGACCCGTACGCCGACCTGCTCGGCCCCGGTCTCGTCGCGACCCTGGCCTCCTTCGGCACCGCCATCGCCCTGGGGCTGCTGATCCTCGTCGCCGTCCAGCGCTTCTCCGGTCGCTCGCGGCCGGAGTGAACCGGGGCGCTCCGGCCCCGTCCGCCCTCCGCGGGTCCCACACGGACGGGGCGGCGCGCGTCGGCGGTGTGCGCGGCCGATACCCGTCACCGCCGCTCGGAGTGAACGTCCGCTCGGCCCCGGCCCCAACCCCGACCCCGGCCGCGAACGGAACGGCGGTACCTCGCCGGGAGCGCCGGGGTCTCCACGTGGAGCGGATGTGGCCCGCGTACCGGAGACCGCGCGGAGCCGCCGGTGCGGGGGAGAACGCTCGATGAGCGTTCGGCCGAACCCCTCCACGTCGTCCACCGACTGCTCGGTGGGTAACGGAAAAGCCCTGGGACAAAGGGATGTGGATCTTTTCGGCCGCGCGGGACCCTAGACTCCTAGGCGTGAGGAATACGAGCCCGGGAGGACGCCGGGTGACGCGGGGCGATCGTGACCGTCGGCGTGACGAGATCCCGCGGATCGCGATCGAGGTCTCCGCGGCGCGCGGTCACGACAAGGCCTCCCTCGCCGAGATCTCCGACCGCGTCGGCCTCACCCGGGCCGGGGCCCTCCGCCACTTCCCGTGCGAGGCGGACCCGCTCACCGGGGTCCTGGACCTGCCCGACGCCACCGCGTCCCCCACCATCCGCCGCCTGATCGGGGCCGATCCGTCCGGGCACGAGGAGGTGGAGGAGCGGTGAGGGAAGCGGTCGAGCGGTTGTACACGGTGTTCGCACGCCATCGTCTGGCGGCGCGCATCGATGGCTGCCCGCACTGCGTCACCGACGAGGACCAACACCTGCTGCGCCGATCCCCCCTGCGCGAACTCGGCGAGGCCGACCTGAGCCGGTTCGTCGCCAAGGCCATCACCACCTGGGGGAACGTGGACGACCTGCGCCACTTCCTGCCGCGCATCCTCGACCTCGCCCTGCCCGGCGGTGGCGTCATCGAGATCGACACCGTCGCCGCGAAACTGGACCTGGCCCGCTGGTGGGAATGGCCGATGGACGAACGCGACGCCGTCCGCGCCTGCTTCGCCGCCCTGTGGCGGCGCACCCTGGAGCGCGAACCCGAGGAACGTCCCGCCGTCCTGCTCCTGGACACGCTCGCGACCGCCTTCGACGATCTGGCCCCGTTCCTGGACGCCTGGACCGCCCGGCTGCACCGGTGGGCCGACCACCACCCGGCCGTGCGTCAGTTCGCCGACACCGCGGGCACCATCGTGGCCACCTCGCCGACGCTGCGTCATCCCCAGGTGGTCGTCTGGCTGCTCACGCTGCTGCCCCACCTCGAACTCCTCTTCAAGGAGATCGAGGAGGTCGATCTCGGCCTGGCCGAGGCCCTCCTCGACACCCATGATCAACTCGTGCTCCTGCGCGGCACCATCAGCCTGCGCTGAGCCCCCACGGTCCCCGGCTTCCTCGCCCCGGGGCCACCGGACCGGCCATCGGTGGCGGTGGTGCCGTCGTGCCCCTCGCCGACCTCGTGGGAGGAGCCGGTGTGGTACAGGATGCGCTCGGTGGTGGTCGTCTCACCCGCGTCGATGTGGGCCATGATCCCGATGTCGCGGATCGCGGCCTGTTCCATCCGTGTTGGTGGCCATGGGGTGCCCGTTCCTCTCCGGTGTCGTCGGGGCGACCAAGGGCGGTGCGCGCATGCCTGTGCGGCCGTGGGTACGGCCTGCCGCCTTCTGGGAGGGCAGGGTTCGCGATCCCCGACGGGCCAACGGTTCTCGGGCTTCACGGCACGAGAAGGGCGGCGGGTCCGCGACCCGCCGCCCTGCCCGCCGCCCCGTCACTCCACCGGACGCCGGGGCTCCACCACGGTGTTCGGTCCCGGGTGGATGAGCCGTTCCTCGCCGTCGGGAAAGCGCACCAGGTAGGGCGGCCCGTTCCGGGCGCCGCGCACCTCGATGATCTCCCCGACGTCCTGACCGTCGCTGCTGGTGACCCCGTGCGTGTGGACGTGGTCGCCGACGTTCGCGCGCATGTTCCCCCCGTTCCGGCCGGCTCTCGACCCGGCCCGTACCCCGGCTCTACCCGTCCCCGCTCCGGACCGAACCGGACCGAACCGGACCGGAGCCGTGCACGTGGCCGGCCGTACGAACGCCGTCGGCCGTGCGAACGCCATCGGGTCCCGAGAGGTCCCCGTCGTTCGTCCGTACGCCCCCGGAGCGGGTGCGCCGAGCATCCTTCCCGGGGTGCCGGTGCCGGTGCCGTGCCCCGGTGTGCCCGGCGGGGTCGCGTGGATGCCGGGGAGACCACCGGGGAACGGGACGACGGGTCGCGGCGGTGGGCTTCAGCGGGGGACGAGCCCGGTGGCCAGGACGTCGATGATGTGGGGCAGCGACCGGTCGATCTCCTCGGGCGGGGTGGTGGAGTTGAGGACCGCGAACCCGTGCAGGGTCGAGGCCACCGTGAACGCGATGGACTCCGGGTCGCCCGCGGCGACCTCTCCCGCCCGCTGGCCCTCGGCGATCATGCCCAGGACGGTCTCCAGCAGGCGGCCGACCGCCGCCGTGAGTTCCCCGGGGGAGTCGGGCGCGTGTTTGCGCGCGTACATGAGGTCGAGCAGGGCGGCGTTGCCCAGGGCGAACGCGACGTAGACACGGCCCATGGCGAGCAGTCCGCCGCGGGTGTCCCCGGATTCGGAGGCCGCGGCGTCCAGCCGCTCGGTGAGGCGCTCGAAACCGCTGAGGGCCAGCGCGTCCAGCAGGGCGGTCTTGTCACGGAAGTGACGGCTGGGGGCGGCGTGGCTCACCCCCGCCTCACGTGCGAGTTCGCGTAGGGACAGCGCGCCGGGGCCGCGCTCGGCCAGGGTGCGCTCGGCACCGGCGAGCAGGACCGCGCGCAGGTCTCCGTGGTGGTAGGGACGACCGGTCATGGGTCCAGCATAAACCGATGTTTACGGCGTCATCATTGTTGTCATTGACAACTTCGCTCCGGGTTGTCTACCGTGAGGGAATGGACACCACACCCGTCGCCCTTCCCGACCTCACCGGACGTACGGCGATCGTCACCGGAGCCAACAGCGGTCTGGGCCTGGAGACCACGCGGATCCTGGCCGGGGCCGGCGCCCGTGTCGTCATGGCCGTGCGTGACGAGGCCAAGGGACGCGCCGCCGCCGAGGGCATCCGCGGAGAGACCGAGGTGCGCCGTCTGGACCTGGCCGACCTGGCCTCCGTGCGGGCCTTCGCCGCGGGCTGGACCGATGACATCCACCTCCTCGTCAACAACGCCGGCATCATGGCCGTGCCCAAGGCGCGGACGGTCGACGGCTTCGAGCTCCAGTTCGGGGTCAACCACTTCGGTCACTTCGCCCTCACCAACCTGCTCCTGGGCCGGGTGACCGGCCGGGTGGTCACCGTCTCCTCGGGGCTGCACGCCTCGGTGCCGGGCATCGACTTCGACGACGTCGACTTCGAGCGCGGCTACACCCCCTATCGCGCCTACGGTCGGTCCAAGCTGGCCAACCTGCTCTTCACCCTCGAACTCCAGCGCCGCCTCACCGAGGTCGGCTCTCCGGTGCTGTCGGTGGCCGCCCACCCCGGCTACGCCGCCACCAACCTCCAGGGACACGCCGCCAACCCGTTGTCGCGGGCGTTCACCGCCATCGGCAACAGGTTGTTCGCACAGAGTGCCGCCGCCGGCGCCCTGCCCACGATCTACGCCGCCACTCAGCCGATGCCCCCGGCCGGGTTCGCCGGCCCCCGGGGCGGTATGCGCGGCGCCCCCACCCTGTGCGGACGCAGTTCGGCGGCCAAGGACGGGGGCGCCGCCCGCCGGCTGTGGGAGCTGTCGGAGGAGCGCACCGGGGTCACCTTCCCGATCAAGGCCTGAGCCCCGGGCCCCGCACACGCGAGGAGGGCACGCGCCGAGGTGGGTGGATCCACCCCTCGGCGCGTGCCCTCCCCCGTTCAACACGCGGTCAGGGCACGAGGGTCAACTCGTCCACCGCCGCCGCGCGCACCGCGTCCTCGGTGAACGCGAACGGCATCGTCTCCCCACGGCCCCACGGCTCCAACTGGTCGTCGTAGTGGGGATGGAAGGCGTGCCCGGAGTTGCCGGTCAGGTGGACCCAGGTGGAGGCGTCCCGATCGGACAGGTCGACGACCATGCGCATCGACGGCACCGCCGTGATCGCGTACCCCTCCTTGTCGTCCCAGCCGGTGGCGTTGACGATCGCCGAGCCGCCCGAACTCTCCACCGGACCCCGGTTGAACAGCCACTCGACGGGCCCGATGCCCGACGTGCCGAACGACTGGTGGGTCGCGGTCAGGGTGTGCAGGTCGCCCCACCGCCAGTCGGCGGGGTCGTCCCCGAGCAGCCCGGTCAGCTCCTCGGCGGCGGCCTCCATCGCGGCGGCCAGCACCTCGTCGCGACCGCTCACCTCCTCGCCCTCCCACCACTCGGAGTCGGGGTCCTCCAACAGGTCGGCCACCACGTACATGCCGCGTGAGTTGCCGGTCATGGCGACCGGCTCCAGCTCGTCGAACAACAGCGGCAGCAGATGCCGCCAGGTGGCCTGGTAGAACGCCGCGCCGGCGGAGTCCGGCTCGGTGTACAGGTCCCAGTCGACCAACAGCTCGCGCGCCCGCGCGGCCGTGCCCTCGACCTCGACGTCCACCAGGTGGGGCACGATGGCGACGGCCCCGCCGTGGTACGAGTCCATGTGGATGCGCGACATGTCCTCACCGTCCACCGGGCCCTCGGCGATCGCCTCCTCCAACAGGTCGTTGATGCGCTGGGAGCGGTAGCCGTAGTCCCAGTCGTCGGTGAGCAGGTGCGGGTAGTCGGCGTCCACCCCGGACTGGTTGGCCGTGACGACGAACCCGGACGCCGGGTTGTAGACGCTGGGGAGTTCCTCGAAGGGGATGAACTCCTTCCAGTCGTAGTCGGAGTCCCAGCCGGGGGCCGGGTAACGGCCGTCGCCCTTGCCGCGGACCGGAACGATGCCGGGGGCCTGGTAGCCGATGTTGCCCTCGTCGTCGGCGTAGACGAGGTTCTGGGCGGGTACGTCGAACCCGCTCGCCGCCACCCGGAAGTCCTCCCAGTCGCGGGCGCGGTTCATGACGAACAGGGCGTCGCCGGTGGTGCCGGGGGTGAGCGCGGTCCACTGGAGGGCCACCGCGTACTCGGCCCCCTCCTCGGCGCCCTCCAGCGTCGGCTCCTCGGCGATACCGGCCAGGTCCTCACCGGCGGCGGTGTCCGACAGCAGCGGGCCGTGGTGGGTCGAGCGGACGGTGATCTCCACGTCCTCGCCGTCGGCGACCTCGACGGTCTCGGTCCGGATCTCCAGGGGACGGGCCTCGCCGTCGACGATGTAGGAGTCGCCCTCGACGCGTTCGACGAACAGGTCCATCACGTCGGGGTTGAGGTTGGTGAATCCCCAGGCGATCGACTCGTTCTGGCCGATGACCACGCCGGGCAGCCCGGAGAAGCCGAACCCGGCGACGTCGAACGGGCAGGCCTCGGTCAACTCGGTGCAGTGCAGCCCGACCTGGTGCCAGGTGGAGGGCATCGCCGCGCCCAGGTGGGGGTCGTTGGCCAGCAGGGGCAGACCCGACGCGGTGTGCTCACCGCCGACGACCCACGAGTTGGAGCCCAGGTCGGGGCTGCTCCTGGGGCCGAGCATCTCGGGCAGCGCCAGGGCGCGGGCGTACACGTCGTCGACGGCGGCCACGGCCTCCTCGGGCAGTGCGGGGCGGTCGGCGCCCGGGGTCCGCCGTTCGTCGGCCTCCCCGCGCAGGTCGGCCTCGACGCCCAGCAGCTCGTCGGTGTCGGTGATCGGCAGGTGCTCCTCGTAGGGGTACTCCGGGTACAGTTCGGCGATCCGCTCCTCGCTGAAGCCGGCGTCGAGCAGCCGCGCCCGCTCCGTCTCCTCGCGCATGTTGCCGCCCAGGTCCCAGGCCATGGCCTTGAGCCAGGCCAGGCTGTCCACGGGGTCCCACGGTTCGATGGTGTGGCCGCCGTTGAGCACGTTCAGCAGGGCGTACTCCAGGCTCGCCTCGGCCCCGTCGTTCTCGTCCAGCCAGGCGTTGACGCCTGCGGCGTAGGCGTCGAGGTACCCCCGGCTCTCGGGGGCCAGCAGGTCGTACTCCTGCTCGGCGACGTGACGCCAGCCCATGGTGCGCAGGTAGACGTCGGTCTCCACCTGTCCTTCGCCGAAGAGTTCGGCGGTCCGCCCGGCCGTCACGTGGCGGCGGAAGTCCATCTCCCAGAACCGGTCCTGGGCGTGGACGAAGCCCTGCGCCATGAACAGGTCGTGCGCGTCGTCGGCGTAGACGTGGGGGACGCCGTACCCGTCGCGCAGTACCGTGACCGGGGAGTTCAGGCCGGGAAGGGCGAGATCACCGGACGTTTGCGGGAACGACCTGCGCACGGTCCACACCCCGAGAAGCGCGCCGACCAGGGCGAGCACCACAAAAATCGACAGAGCGCCCAGAAGTACACGAAAAAGGACACGTTTACGCAATACACCCATGTCGGAACCTTAGGGTGTCCCGGCTCACACTCTCCAGGGTCGCGCGGTGAGGGAATCCAATTGTTACCTGTGGGTAAAACCGCTCATGGGAGTCCCCTCCGGCCCCGCGGGCACCGAGGGCGATGGTCGGGGCGGAGTCGGCGGCTAGGCTGTGCGGGAAAGTTGCTTGCTTCACGACAAGCATCGTGAGGTATGGCTGCCCTCGATTTCGATGCGGTGGAGATGAGGGACGGATGACATCGTCGTCACCTGTCGGGGCGGACGCCCCCCGCACGCCCGACCCCGGCACACCCTCGACGCCCGACGCGGGCGAGGCCCTCCTGCGCGTCGCCCAACGCCTGGAAGGGCTGTTCACCGACCTGGCCGGCGAACACGGACTCACCGCGTTCCAGGCCAGGACACTGCGCGCCCTGCACGAGATCTCCTCACAGGGCGCGCTCGCCCGCCGGCTCGGCTGCACGGCCTCGCGGGTGTCGATCGTCACCCGCGAACTGGAGGGGCGGGGGCTGGTGAGCAAGGTCGCCTCGGTCGGCGACCGGCGCATGAGGGTGGCCCGCCCGACGACGGAGGGGACAAGGATCATCGACGCCATCGGCGCGGGACTCGCCGCCCGCTCACCGCTGGTGAGCGGCCTGACCGACGACCAGGTCGCCGACCTGTTCCGCCTGCTGTCCCTGGTGGAGACCGCCCCCTGAGGCGGTCGCACCGCTCACGGAAGGGCCGCCGCGCGGACCCGCACGATCCCCCCGCCTCGAACGCACCGTTCGCCCCGAACGGGTGCCCACACCCGCAGGGAACGCGTCCCCGGCAGCGACGACCGGGAACACCGACGCCCCCGGACCGCTCAGATCCGGGCGCCGGCCGCCACCGCCTCGCGGCGCAGCCGGGTCACCACCTCGGTCGCCGGATCGTCGGTGGCCTCGCGGAACCCCTCGCCCGCCCACAGGGCCATGCCACCCGTGTCGGCGGCCCGTGCCGCCGCCGCCCGCAGCGGCCGGGTCATGTGGTGCACCTCCGGGTAGGCGTGCGGGGCCTTCGGGTGCTCGGTGATGAACCGGTTGACCAGACCGCGCGCGGGACGGCCGGTGAACGCCCACGTCAACGCCGTCTCGGTGAAGTCGGGGTCGACCAGGGCCAGCTTGTGGTCGATGCGGGCCCCGCTCTCGGGGCAGCGCAGGAACGCCGTGCCCAGCTGTGCGGCCGACGCGCCCGCCTCCAGCACCGCCGCCACGTCCCGGCCCCTCATGATCCCGCCCGCGCCGATCACCGGCACCTCGACCGCCGAGGCGACGGCGGCGACCAGCTCCAGGGTGGGCCGGTCCACGCCCCGGGCCGGGTCGAACGACGCCCGGTGGCCGCCGGCCTCCACACCCTGGACGCACACGCCGTCGGCGCCGCGCGCCACCGCCATCAGCGCCTCGTCCACCGTGGTGGCGGTGACGACGATCGCCGACCCCGCCTCCTGGAGACGGCGCAGCACGTTGCCGTCGGGGCAACCGAACGTGAAGCTCACGACCGGGACGGCGAGCCGCTCCAACAGGTCGATCTTGGCGTCCCAGGCATCGTCGTCGTGGACCGGTTCGCCCACCTCCGTGCCGTGGCGTTCGGCCTCGGCGATGAGTTCCTCGCGGTAGGCCGCCACCACCGCGGGGTCGGCGGGCGGTCCGGGCACGAACACGTTCACCCCGAACGCGGCCACGCCCCGCCCCCGCACCGAGGCGACCTGTTCCTCGACCTTCTCGGGTGCCAGGTATCCGGCGGCGAGGAAACCCGTTCCCCCGCCCCGCCACACCGCGTCCACCAGCTCGGGAGTGGAACCCCCGCCGGCCATGGGCGCTTGGACGATCGGCCGATCCCGCAGCAGCTCCGACAGGTGGCTCATGATTCCCCCGCATTCCTCCCCGAACGTGCACGGGCAGGTTATCCGACCCCGATCCGGGGCCGCAGGAGTGACCCGGGGGGAGGGGCCGCCCCCGGATCACTCCCTCACGTCGCTCCCCTCGGAGTCACCCGGGGCGCCCCTCCCCGCCCCGCCCCCGGGGTCGAAGAAACGGCGGGACTCGGGAAAGGCGAAGGCCAGGGGCACCGTCGCGGCGGCGGCGACGGCGGATACGACGAGAACGACCGTCATCGCCGTTTCGAGACCGTGTCCGTCCCAGACCCAACCGAACAGCACATGGGTCATGGAGAGCACGGCCAACGCGACGAAGGACATCGTCGAGAACAGGGCGTTGCGCGCGGCGTCGCTGTACATCAGGTGCTCCCACACCACGAACAGCGCCTGCGACATGCCGAGCAGGAACTCGGCGAGGATCAGGCCGACCACCGGCGGCAGGAGGTCCCAGGCCACCAGGAACAGCGGCACCCCGGTGGCGATCACACACGCCGACCCCCACAGGTGGGGATGCCGATGTCCGAGGAACCGGGAGCAGACCGCTCCGAGGGCCAGCGCGAAGGTCATCACGAGCAGGACCATCCCGTTGATCCGGACGTCGTCGCCGTACCGCGCCGTCACCAGGGGCTGCCAGCTCATGACCAGTACCGCCTTGACGACGGTCAGTCCGACGACCAGGACGACCAGCGGCGCGAACCGCCGCCCCGCCAGCGTCGTCACGGACTCCCGGACCAGCGCGCCCACCGACACCCCGGGGCGCCCCGGGCTCGCGGGGAACGACAGGGGGACCGCGAGACCCAGCGCGACCAGCATCGCTCCGGCGACCAGGATCAGCGCGTCCCCCGACAGCCAGGTGCCGCCGAGCATCACCGTCACGCCACCGAGCACCCCGCCGAACCGGGAGCCGATCTGTCCCCAGCGCACCACCCGGGCGACCCGGACGGCGCGGTCGCGCGTCCCCATCCGGTTGACCACCAGCGCGGTGAGCGCGCCCGAGTGCAGGTGGAAGCCCACCGCCCACAGCACCGTCCCGAGGAGGGTCACCGGGACGCCGTCGGCCCAGCCGAACAGCACGAAACCGGTGCCCCAGACCACCAGCCCCGAGGCGAGCAGCCGACGGTGCCCGTACCGGTCGCCGAGCGCGCCGCTGGGCGCCTCCGCGGCCAGACCGAACACGGCGGACGCCGCCAGCAGCGTGCCCAGCTGCAAGGGGTCGATCCCCCGGGCGAGCAGAACGGTCACGAACACCGCGCCGAAAGCGAAGTCCGCGGTGGTGGAACCGAGGGAGAAAAGGACGTATCTACGAAGCAGGGCCGGTCGCGCCGGGATCTCCTCGGAGTGCAGTTCCTGCCTCCCGGGAATCGAGGGGAAAAGAAAAGAGAACGTATATAACGCACGTGAATGGCGGATCGGTTCACGCTAACACGAACGCCTTTTCCCGACCATCGGTTTCCCGAACGGGCGCCGCCCCCGGGGGGGTCCCCCCGGGGGCGGGGCCCGGGGTTCCCGGG
>NZ_JAVREP010000040.1:0-1677 GCF_031845465.1 Nocardiopsis lambiniae
TCTCTGTGAAGCCGCCACGCTCTGTCATGGCGCATCGAGGATGCGGCGGCGCAGCAGCTCGAACCCGGCACGGCCGTACCCGGCCCTCTTGAGCACCTTGATCCGGCACACGTTGCCTTCCACACGGCCGGAACTCCACTCCAGGGTGAGCCCGGCGGTCACCGCGTCGAAGTCCTGGCGCAACCCTCGGGCGAAGCTCCGCACCGGCTGCATCTCGGTCGCCTCGGCACTGGCCGGCCACGTCTCCAGGTCCTGCCCCTTCTTCTCCCGCATCATCGTGGCGAAGGAGCGCACGCACCCGGCGACCCGGTCCAGCTCCGGGCAGTGGCCGAGCAACTCCTTCAGCTTCACCTCCTCCTCGGGCTCCAGGCGGCTGGGCAGGCTGGTGATCAGACCAGTGGCCTGGCGGACGGTCAGCACCTCGGGCACCGGCGGTGCGGGCTTCCCACTGCTCCGGAGCGGCGCACGGTGCGTTCGCTGCCTTGGTAGCCCTGCTCGCGGATCTGCGCGCACAGCCGGACTGCGTCCGTGCATCCCTCGTTCCACCGTTGGTGCAGGTAGGCCAAGTAGGGCTGGATGAGGGTGCCCCGGCGGCCGTCGCCAACGGGCAGGTTCTCCGGGGTCGGGGCGTGCGCGTAGCGGCGGACGGTCTTGCGGTCGAAACCCAGGGCATCGGCGATCGCCGAGATACCCAGTCCCTTGTCCAGCAGGGCGTGGACCGCGGCATGTCGTTCCCGCCTCTGAGCAGCCCGGACCCCCTCCATCGCTGCCGGGGCCGGCGCTGGCTCCGTGTGGGTCTTTGCGGGTTCAGAGGCTGGTTCGGCGAGGCAGCGGCGGTGGGCGGCCACGCACTTGCCGACCGTCTCGCACAGGTTTTTCCACAGGTGGAAGCGGTCCGCGACCTGCACCGCGTCGGGTGCGGCGGAACGGACGGCCTCAGCGTAGGCGCCGGCCCGGTCCCGGCACACGATCTCAACGCCTGGGTGGTCGCGCAGCCAGGCAGCGAAGGTGTCGGCCGTGCGGTCGGGAAGGACGTCCACGCGGCGGCCGGTCTCCATGTCCAACAGGATCGTGGCGTAGACGTGACCGCGCTTGAGGGCGAAGTCGTCCACCCCCAGGACACGGGGAACGCTGCTGGGCGGCTCGTCGGGTCGGGCGTGCAGGATCCTGATCAGGGAGTTCGGGCTGGTCGGGGCGCAGAGTGTGCGGGCCAGGCGGGCTCCGGGGCGTCCGACCAGCGAGAGCGCGATGGCTTCCAGTGCCTGGTGGTGGTGGGGTGTGCGGCGGGCGTAGGGGCGGGTGAGTCCGTCGACCTGTTCGGCGAACGTGCGGCGTTCGCACGCGGTGCTGGCGCAGCGGAACCGGTGGACGCGCAGGTGGATGGTGGCGGGCTGGCCGCCGATGGGGGTGTCCTGGAGTCGGCGCTGTTAGTGGCCGTGGACGTGGGCGGAGACGGTTCCGCAGTCGGGGCACGGAGCCTGGCGGGTGGCCGTTGCGGCCTCGATGGTCGGCTCGCCGCTGCTGGCGGTCACGGTGTCCACGCGGACATCACGCAGATGGGGCAGGAGCGCGCGTAGGGGGACGTAGTCACACGAATCGACATCCTGACAGCCGGAGTCACTCTGTGTGGCGGCTTCACAGAGATTGGATCAGAGCCAAACACACTGGCCATTGACA
>NZ_JAVREP010000041.1:0-1523 GCF_031845465.1 Nocardiopsis lambiniae
CCTCCGTGGGTCCTAGAAGCCGCGGGGGGCGCGCTGTTGGGTGTCTGAGGAAACGACCCGCACCCGGCCTGGTGGTCGGTGGTGTGGTTGGTTCCCGCGGACCGTCTCTGAGAACTCTCGGAGCCTGTGGATGTGGTGCCCGTTTCCTGTTCCTCCTGGTGGGGGGTGGGGTGCGGGTGTTCCGTGGGCCGGGTGGTGTCGGGGTGTGCGGTTGGTGTTTTGATTTGTGAATAGTGTGCGCGAGCATCTTGTTATCTGTAGTGGCCAAGTGATAGTGGCATACGGTGGATGCCTTGGCACCAGGCGCCGATGAAGGACGTGGGAGACCGCGATAGGCCACGGGGAGCTGTCAACCTAGCTGTGATCCGTGGGTGTCCGAATGGGGAAACCCAGCCCGAGTTGTGTCGGGTTGCCGCCGCCTGAATGTATAGGGCGGTTGGTGGTGACGCGGGGAAGTGAAACATCTCAGTACCCGTAGGAAGAGTAAACAACAGTGATTCCCCTAGTAGTGGTGAGCGAACGGGGAAGAGGCTAAACCGTGCGCGTGTGATAGACGGCAGTCGTTGCGTGTGCGGGGTCGTGGGGTGTATCTGTCCGGGTCTGCCGATTCGGAGCATTTGAGGGTTCTTCTAGCTGAATCCGTTGGGAAGCGGAACCGTAGTGGGTGAGAGTCCCGTAGGTGAAGGAAGAGTCCGGGTGTTGGTACATACCCGAGTAGCGCGGAGCCCGAGAAATTCCGTGTGAATCTGGCAGGACCACCTGCTAAGCCAAAATACGTCCTGGTGACCGATAGTGCACTAGTACCGTGAGGGAAAGGTGAAAAGTGCCCCGGTGAGGGGTCGTGAAATAGTACCTGAAACCGTGTGCTGTCAAGCCGTCAGAGCTGGGGACTTGTTCCTGGTGATGGCGTGCCTTTTGAAGAATGAGCCTGCGAGTCATGGTGTGTGGCGAGGTTAACCCGGGTGGGGTAGCCGTAGGGAAACCGAGTCTGAATAGGGCGTTTGAGTCGCATGCTGTGGACCCGAAGCGGAGTGATCTACCCATGTCCAGGGTGAAGCGGGGGTAAGACCTCGTGGAGGCCCGAACCCACCAGGGTTGAAAACCTGGGGGATGAGGTGTGGGTAGGGGTGAAAGGCCAATCAAACTCCGTGATAGCTGGTTCTCCCCGAAATGCATTTAGGTGCAGCGTTGCGTGTTTCTTGCCGGAGGTAGAGCTACTGTTTGGCTGATGGGCCCCACAAGGTTACTGACGTCAGACAAACTCCGAATGCCGGTGAAGTGAAGCGTGGCAGTGAGACTGCGGGGGATAAGCTTCGTAGTCGAGAGGGAAACAGCCCAGATCATCAGCTAAGGCCCCTAAGCGTGTGCTAAGTGGGAAAGGTTGTGGAGTTGCTGAGACAACCAGGAGGTTGGCTTAGAAGCAGCCATCCTTTAAAGAGTGCGTAATAGCTCACTGGTCAAGTGGTTCTGCGCCGATAATGTAGCGGGGCTTAAGCACACCGCCGAAGCTGTGGAGCCCGGGA
>NZ_JAVREP010000042.1:0-1344 GCF_031845465.1 Nocardiopsis lambiniae
TCAGCCCTGGTCCAGCAGGCGGGCGCAGCGGATCAACCCCAAATGCGAGTACGCCTGCGGATGATTGCCCAACGCCCGCTCGCTCACCGGATCGAACTCCTCGGGCAACAACCCCGTCGGACCCGCGCAGTCCACCAGATGCCCGAACAACTCCTCCGCCTCGGCCCGACGCCCCGTCACCACGTACGCCTCGATCAACCACGCCGTGCACAGATGGAACCCGCCCTCACCCCCGGGCAGACCGTCATCACGGTGATACCGGTACACCGTGGGACCACTGCGCAACTCCGCCTCGATCGCGGTCACCGTCGACTGGAACCGCTCATCGGCCGGATCCAACAACCCCGACAGACCGATGTGCAACGACGCCGCGTCCAGATCCGTCCCGTCATAGGCCGTGGTGAACGCCCCCACGTCCTCGTTCCACCCCTTGGCGATCACCTCCTGGGCGATCCGCTCCCGCAACCCCTCCCAGGACGGATCCACCCCACGCCCGTACGCGCCCGCCAACGCGATCGCCCGATCCAACGTCACCCAGCACATCACCTTGGAGTACACCCGCTGACGCGGCTCGTCACGCTCCTCCCAGATCCCGTGATCGGGCTCGTGCCAACGCCGCGCCACCGCCCGGGCCATGTCCTGGACCAGCTCCCAGTCCCGATCGGCCAACACCCCCCGCACCCGCGCCAGATGCGCGATCAACTCCACCACCGGACCGAACACGTCCAACTGCACCTGGTGATCGGCCAGATTGCCCACCCGCACCGGCCGCGACCCCGCGTACCCCGACAACGACTCGATGACCTCCTCGGGCCCCAGATCGGTGCCCCGCAACGAGTACAACGGCTTGAGCAACTCCGGACCCGGCAGCGTCGCCACCACATCGTGCACCCAGTCCAGGAACCGGTCCGCCTCGGCCGTGGAGCCCAGATCCACCAACGCCTGCACCGTCAACGCCCCATCACGCAACCAGCAGTACCGGTAGTCCCAGTTGCGGATCCCCCCGATCTCCTCGGGCAACGACGTGGTGGCCGCGGCCATCACCCCACCGGTGGGCGTGCACAACCCCCGCAACGTCAACGCCGAACGCGCCACCAGCCGCCGCTCGACCTCGGGCAGGGACAACGACCCCACCCACGACGCCCACTCCCGCTGGGCCGCCCCCCGCCGCCGGGCCTCGGCCACCGGGTGGGGGTCCAACGCGTCGGTCCCGCACCGCAACTCCAACACCACCGGGCGCTCGGAGGTGGGCTGCACGGTGGCGTGCGCGATGTCGTCCACCCCGTCGTGATCGATCCGCCAGGCCACCCCGGGCGAGTACAACGCGATCGGGAAGGGCGCCCC
>NZ_JAVREP010000043.1:0-1339 GCF_031845465.1 Nocardiopsis lambiniae
GGGATGCTCCTATGGATGTCAAGCGGCTTCAGCGAAGTCGTCCTGACACTGTTGCGCGGGAATGTTCTTCGAGGCCAGAACCCGGAAGACCTCCCGAGCCACGTACCGCTTCAAGCAACGCATGATGTCCTTCTTGGCCAAGCCCTGGCCGGTGCGCCGCTCCACGTAGGCGCGGGTGCGCTCGTCCCAGCGCATCCGGCACAAAACGATGGTGTGCAACGCGTGGTTGGCGGCCCGGTCACCGCCCCGGTTGAGCCGGTGCCGGTCCCTGCGCCCTGAGGAGGCCGGGATCGGCGCGACCCCGCACAGATGCGCGAACGCCGCCTCCGAGACCAACCGGTCGGGGTTGTCCCCGACCGTGGCCAGCAACTGACCGGCCACGTCAGAGCCCACCCCCTTCAGCCCCAGCAGCTCCGGGGCCGCCCGCCGGGTCAGGGCCTTGAGCTCGACGTCCAGCTCGGCGATCTCCTCGCCCAGGGCCAGGATCCGCCTGCCCAGACGGCGCAGCGCGAACTTGACCGCGACCGCGGGGTCGGCCAGGTCGTCGGCGGGCCGCAACCGGGCACACCTGGCGGCCAGCTCCGCCACCGCCAGGGCGCGCAGCGGGGCCCGGACCTGTTCGGGGGCGGTGACCACCAACTGGCGGGCCTGGTTGATGGCCTGGGTGCGGGACTTGACCGCCGAGCGGCGCACCACCCGCAGGGACCGGATCGCCTCCACGACGCCGTCACGGGTCTTGGGGACGCCGGTGGCCCGGCCCGAGGCCACCGCTTGGGCGGCGGCGTAGGCATCGATGGGGTCGGACTTGCCCTTCATCCGCCGTGTCTTGCGGTCGGGCCGGTCGACCTCCACCACTGTCAGGCCCTGGCGGGCCAGGTGGCGGGCGAGCTCGGCGCCGTAGGCGCCGGTGCCCTCCACCCCGACCGCGTCCACGGTGCCGTGGGAGAGCAGCCAGGCCGCCAGGTCCAGGTAGCCCTGCCCGGTGGCTTCGAACTCGCGGTCGGCCAGGTGGCGGCCGAGCGGGTCGATGACGGCGACGTGGTGGGTGTGGCCGTGGGTGTCCACGCCCGCTGTGACAATCAGGGGTCGATCGGTCATGCTGGTACCTGCCGTCCTGTCGCTGATCCCGGAGGGGTGGCACGCGCCGGCCGGGCGGGCGGACAAGACTGTGGCGGGGCTTTTCGACCAAGCTCCTATGAGGTCACGGTCGCCCGTCCGGTCGCGTGCGGTGGCTTCCCCGGACAAGCCGACGAATCCCGTAAAGGACAACCTGTCGGTGTCGGTCAGCGGGTGGGTCAGACCTGCCGGAGAAGCCATTACACATCCTCACAGTCAGCGG
>NZ_JAVREP010000044.1:0-1264 GCF_031845465.1 Nocardiopsis lambiniae
GACAACCAGGAGGTTGGCTTAGAAGCAGCCATCCTTTAAAGAGTGCGTAATAGCTCACTGGTCAAGTGGTTCTGCGCCGATAATGTAGCGGGGCTTAAGCACACCGCCGAAGCTGTGGAGCCCGGGATTTGTTCTCGGGTTGGTAGGGGAGCGTCGTGCGTTCGGAGAAGCCGCCGAGTGATCGTGTGGTGGAGGGCGTGCGAGTGAGAATGCAGGCATGAGTAGCGAGAGCAACGTGAGAAACGTTGCCGCCGATTGACCAAGGGTTCCTGGGGCAGGTTAATCCGCCCAGGGTGAGTCTGGACCTAAGGCGAGGCCGACAGGCGTAGTCGATGGATAACGGGTTGATATTCCCGTACCCGTGCACGAGCGCCCAGTATCGAATCAGGTGATGCTAACCACGCCGGTGGGTTTTTGGTCCTTCGGGATCGTTGACCGTACCGGCCTGGGATCCGAGCTTGTAGTAGGTAAGTGATGGGGTGACGCAGGAGGGTAGCTCTACCCGGCGGTGGTTGTCCGGGGGTAAGCGTGTAGGCCGGGGGGTTGGCAAATCCGCCCCTCATGAGGTTGAGACGTGATGCCGAGCCGTTTTCGGTGAAGTGAGTGATCCCATGCTGTCGAGAAAAGCCTCTAGCGAGTTCGTGAGCGGCCAGTACCCTAAACCGACGCAGGTGGTCAGGTAGAGAATACCGAGGCGTTCGGGTGAACCATGGTTAAGGAACTCGGCAAATTGTCCCCGTAACTTTGGGAGAAGGGGAGCCCTGTCCGGTGAAGGAGTGTGCCTCTGGAGCTGGGTGGGGTCGCAGATAGCGGGGGGAAGCGACTGTTTATTAAAAACACAGGTCCGTGCGAAGTCGTAAGACGCTGTATACGGACTGACGCCTGCCCGGTGCTGGAACGTTAAGAGGACCGGTCAACGGGGGTTCGCCCCTGTGAAGCTGGGAATCCAAGCGCCAGTAAACGGCGGTGGTAACTATAACCATCCTAAGGTAGCGAAATTCCTTGTCGGGTAAGTTCCGACCTGCACGAATGGCGTAACGACTTCCCCACTGTCTCAACCATGGGCCCGGTGAAATTGCACTACGAGTAAAGATGCTCGTTTCGCGCAGCAGGACGGAAAGACCCCGGGACCTTCACTATAGCTTGACATTGGTGTTTGGGATGGTTTGTGTAGGATAGGTGGGAGCCGGTGAAGTCGTCACGCCAGTGGCGGTGGAGGCGTTGGTGAAATACCACTCTGACTGTTTCGGGCATCTAACCTTGG
>NZ_JAVREP010000046.1:0-922 GCF_031845465.1 Nocardiopsis lambiniae
CGATCTGGGCGCGGGGCACGATCGTGGGATTGACGTTGTCGATCACCGTCTCCCGCGCGATGATCACCCGACCCACATCCTCACGCGAGGGCACCTCGTACATCACCGACAACAACACCTCCTCGATGATCGCCCGCAACCCCCGAGCACCCGTCCCCCGAATGATCCCCTGCTCCGCGATCGCCTCCAACGCCCCCGGCGTGAACTCCAACCCCACACCGTCCAACTCGAACAACCGCTGATACTGCTTCACCAACGCGTTACGCGGCTCCGTCAGAATCCGGATCAACGCCTCACGATCCAGATCGTGCACACTCGTGATCACCGGCAACCGACCGATGAACTCCGGGATCATCCCGAACTTCAACAGATCCTCCGGCATCACCTCACCGAACCCGCCCCCGACCAACTCCTCCTTGGACCGCAACACCGCGTTGAACCCCATCCCCTGCCGCCCCGTCCGCGACTCGATGAGCTTGTCCAACCCCGCGAACGCACCACCACAGATGAACAACACGTTCGTCGTGTCGATCTGGATGAACTCCTGATGCGGATGCTTACGCCCACCCTGAGGAGGCACACTCGCCGTCGTCCCCTCCAAGATCTTCAACAACGCCTGCTGCACCCCCTCACCCGACACGTCCCGGGTGATCGAGGGGTTCTCGCTCTTACGCGCGACCTTGTCCACCTCGTCGATGTAGATGATCCCCGTCTCGGCCTTCTTCACGTCGTAATCGGCCGCCTGGATCAACTTCAACAGGATGTTCTCCACATCCTCACCGACGTACCCCGCCTCCGTCAGCGCCGTCGCGTCCGCGATCGCGAACGGCACGTTCAAGATCCGCGCCAACGTCTGCGCCAACAACGTCTTCCCCGACCCCGTCGGACCCAACAACAAGATGTTGGACTTGGCGATCTCCAC
>NZ_JAVREP010000047.1:0-759 GCF_031845465.1 Nocardiopsis lambiniae
CCTCCAACGGACCCGTCACGTCCAGACTCTGCACCCCGTCGTACACGACGATCACGACCTCATGCCCCATGCCCACCACCCCACCACCGCCCCACGGCGTCCACAAGGTCGCACACCCCACGGAAAAAGACACCCCACCCCGGGGTTGCCACCGCCACGAGAGGAAAGACACGAACAGATAACGAGAACTCTCACGCACCCACGACGATCACAGCCCCATGACAGCCCACCACCACGAACGGACACCCGTGAGGCTCACCGACCGCGGAAACCTGCGCCGCAGCCCCGCCACCACCGCACCCAGCGCCCGGCCGCTCGTCGCGTTCCACGACGTGTCCCTCACCCTGGCCCGCACCCCCCTGCTCACCCACCTGGACCTGACCGTCCACCCCGGCGAACACGTCGCCCTCATCGGCCTGCCCCCGACCCACACCACCACCATCGCCGACCTGCTCACCGGCCGCACCGCCCCCACCCGCGGCCACGTCACCACCCACACCACCCCCCACGTCCACCCCGCCACACCCACCACCACCCTGGCCCGCACCATCACCGGCCACCCCGAACCCGACCCCGACGACCCCCACCTGCGCACCGCCCTGACCACCGCCGACCTGCCCCACGACCCCACCACCCCCCTGGCCGAACTACCCCGCGACCTCACCCACCGCCTGCACCCCGCCCGCAGCCACTACGCCGACCTCACCGACGCCCGCCTGCTCGTCCTCACCCACCCCCCCCCCGGCGAACACCTCACCC
>NZ_JAVREP010000048.1:0-722 GCF_031845465.1 Nocardiopsis lambiniae
CCGTGATCCGGTTCGGGGACAGTGTCTGGTGGGTAGTTTAACTGGGGCGGTTGCCTCCCAAAAGGTAACGGAGGCGCCCAAAGGTTCCCTCAGCCTGGTTGGTAATCAGGTGTCGAGTGTAAGTGCACAAGGGAGCTTGACTGTGAGACGGACGTGTCGAGCAGGAGCGAAAGCTGGGACTAGTGATCCGGCACCGGCGTGTGGAAGCGGTGTCGCTCAACGGCTAAAAGGTACCCCGGGGATAACAGGCTGATCTTCCCCAAGAGTCCATATCGACGGGATGGTTTGGCACCTCGATGTCGGCTCGTCGCATCCTGGGGCTGGAGTTGGTCCCAAGGGTTGGGCTGTTCGCCCATTAAAGCGGCACGCGAGCTGGGTTTAGAACGTCGTGAGACAGTTCGGTCCCTATCCGCTGTGCGCGTTGGAGACTTGAGAAGGGCTGTCCCTAGTACGAGAGGACCGGGACGGACGAACCTCTGGTGTGCCAGTTGTCCTGCCAAGGGCATGGCTGGTTGGCTACGTTCGGGAGGGATAACCGCTGAAAGCATCTAAGCGGGAAGCCTGCTTCGAGATGAGGTCTCCTGCCTCCTTTGAGAGGGTAAGGCCCCCTATAGACGATGGGGTTGATAGGCCGGGTGTGGAAGCCTTGTGAGGGGTGGAGCTGACCGGTACTAATAGGCCGAGGGCTTGTCCGCTGCAGATAATTGGGTGCTCGCGCATAC
>NZ_JAVREP010000049.1:0-480 GCF_031845465.1 Nocardiopsis lambiniae
GAGCAGGACAAGCCGCAGCAGAGTCTCGGCACTGCCGCCGCGCGGAACCTGGCCACCACGACCAAGTCCGCGCCGCAGATGCAGGAGATCAGCTCGCGCTGGCTGCTGCGCATGCTGCCGTGGGTCAATGTGCAGGGCGGCGCGTACCGGGTCAACCGGCGTCTCACGTACACCGTGGGGGACGGCCGCATCACGTTCGTGAAGACCGGCGACCGGGTCGAGGTCATCCCGGCGGAGCTGGGCGAACTGCCCGCCCTGCGCTCCTACGAGGACCAGGACGTGCTCGGCGAGCTGGCCCAGCGCTGCCGCCAGCGGGAGTTCGCTCCCGGGGACGTGATCGTCTCGGACGGCACCCCGACCGACGAGGTCTACCTGCTCGCGCACGGCCGGGTGGAGCGGGTCGGTACCGGCCCCTACGGCGACGACGCGGTCCTCGGCGTGCTCGCCGACGGCGCCTACTTCGGCGAGGCCGCGCTGCTC
>NZ_JAVREP010000050.1:0-418 GCF_031845465.1 Nocardiopsis lambiniae
GTTTACCTATAATAGTCGGGCGGCGCAAATCTGGTGGCAGCAAAATCAGAGCAAATGTGTGCAGTTTGCCAATCTTTCCGTCTGGTATCTGGACGATGAACAACTGGCGAAAGTAAGCGCCTTTGCCGATCGTACCATGACGCTGCAGGCAACGATTCAGGATGGCGTGATCTGGTTATCGGACGATAAGAATAATCTGGAAGTTAACTTAACCGCCTGGCAACAACCTTCATGATTGCGATTTCCCGACATGTTGCTATTCCCGATGGTGAGCTTGAGATCACCGCCATTCGTGCGCAGGGCGCCGGCGGGCAGCATGTTAATAAGACCTCAACGGCCATTCATCTGCGTTTTGACATTCGGGCGTCCAGCCTGCCAGAGTATTACAAAGAGCGTCTACTCGCCGCCAGCCATCATT
>NZ_JAVREP010000051.1:0-357 GCF_031845465.1 Nocardiopsis lambiniae
GCCTGGTCGGCGCGCACGGCACCGAGTTCGACACCGACCTGATCGTGGACCCCTCCGCCCACGGCAAGGCCGAGGCCCTGGAGGTCCTGCGCACCCAGACCGACGCCACCGCCGTGCTCTACATCGGTGGCGGCGACGGCGAGGAGCCGGTGTTCTTGCACCTGGGCGGCGCGGACGCCGGGGTGCGGGTGGGGGATCTGGCCGAGCCGTCGGTGGCCGCGCACCGGGTGGCCCACACCCCCGCGGCGGCGGCGCTGTTGGCGCTGCTGGCCGGTGAGCGCCGTTCCTGGGTGTTCGGGGAGCGCCCCACCCCCATCGAGCGCATGTCGTTGCTGTCCAACCAGGCGTCGGTGGCGT
>NZ_JAVREP010000052.1:0-318 GCF_031845465.1 Nocardiopsis lambiniae
GTCACCCTGGCCGTCGCGGTCGCCGTCGCGGTCGTTCACGCCGGGGCCGTCGACGAGGACGGGTGTGTCGTCGGTGTCGGCGGGGCTGTCGGGGGAGGGGTCGTAGAGGCCGTCGTCCGTGTCGGAGGTGTCCTCGTCCCCCTCCTCATCGGGGTCGATGATGTCGCCGGGGACGCGGATCCCGGCCTGCGATTCCTCGTCTTGGCTATCGCCGTCGCGGTCGCCGTCACCCTGGCCGTCGCGGTCGCCGTCGCGGTCGTTCACGCCGGGGCCGTCGACGAGGACGGGTGTGTCGTCGGTGTCGGCGGGGCTGTCGGG
>NZ_JAVREP010000053.1:0-313 GCF_031845465.1 Nocardiopsis lambiniae
TCTACGCCGTGCGCGTCGACGGACCTCGGCGCACCGCCGTGCGCTCGGTCGTGCTCGATCGGGAGAACGGTCGCGTCATCGCCTCCTTCGGCGCGATCTCCAGCCGGGAGCTTCAGGGGCCGCCGCGTCGTCTGCCCGGGCCGCGTCAGGCGGCGCGTCTGGACGCCGAACGCCGTGACGAGGCCCGGGCCGCCGCGAGCCTCGACGAGGCGAGGGAACATCCCCTGGGGCGTTCCGGCACCTGGCCCAGCGAGGACCTGGAGGCGGAGGTCACCGGGTGACCGCTCGTGGGACCCGGTCTCAGCCGAGTTTC
>NZ_JAVREP010000054.1:0-312 GCF_031845465.1 Nocardiopsis lambiniae
AGGGTAAGGCCCCCTATAGACGATGGGGTTGATAGGCCGGGTGTGGAAGCCTTGTGAGGGGTGGAGCTGACCGGTACTAATAGGCCGAGGGCTTGTCCGCTGCAGATAATTGGGTGCTCGCGCATACGTTTCACATAATCTGGAAGCTTCCTGTTTCCTGGCTGCCGTGGGGTGGTTTGGGTTTCGGGTGTTGGTTTCCGTGGTGGTTATGGTGGGAGGGTCACACCCGGTCTCATTCCGAACCCGGTCGTTAAGTCTCCTTGCGCTGATGGTACTGCCCTGTGGTGGGGTGGGAGAGTAGGTTGCCGCCAC
>NZ_JAVREP010000055.1:0-306 GCF_031845465.1 Nocardiopsis lambiniae
CCCCTATAGACGATGGGGTTGATAGGCCGGGTGTGGAAGCCTTGTGAGGGGTGGAGCTGACCGGTACTAATAGGCCGAGGGCTTGTCCGCTGCAGATAATTGGGTGCTCGCGCATACATGTTCACATAATCTGGTGAAATTCTTCCCTGTTCCGGGGCCTGCTTGTGGTGGGGTGTCGGGGTGTGGGTGTTGGTTTCCGTGGTGGTTATGGTGGGAGGGTCACACCCGGTCTCATTCCGAACCCGGTCGTTAAGTCTCCTTGCGCTGATGGTACTGCCCTGTGGTGGGGTGGGAGAGTAGGTTGCC
>NZ_JAVREP010000056.1:0-306 GCF_031845465.1 Nocardiopsis lambiniae
GGCAACCTACTCTCCCACCCCACCACAGGGCAGTACCATCAGCGCAAGGAGACTTAACGACCGGGTTCGGAATGAGACCGGGTGTGACCCTCCCACCATAACCACCACGGAAACCAACACCCACACCACCCAGAACAACCACCCGGGCAACGGGGAAGAATTTCACACAGCAATCAACAATGTGAACATGTATGCGCGAGCACCCAATTATCTGCAGCGGACAAGCCCTCGGCCTATTAGTACCGGTCAGCTCCACCCCTCACAAGGCTTCCACACCCGGCCTATCAACCCCATCGTCTATAGGGG
>NZ_JAVREP010000057.1:0-255 GCF_031845465.1 Nocardiopsis lambiniae
TGCACTTACACTCGACACCTGATTACCAACCAGGCTGAGGGAACCTTTGGGCGCCTCCGTTACCTTTTGGGAGGCAACCGCCCCAGTTAAACTACCCACCAGACACTGTCCCCGAACCGGATCACGGCCCAAGGTTAGATGCCCGAAACAGTCAGAGTGGTATTTCACCAACGCCTCCACCGCCACTGGCGTGACGACTTCACCGGCTCCCACCTATCCTACACAAACCATCCCAAACACCAATGTCAAGCTATA
>NZ_JAVREP010000058.1:0-255 GCF_031845465.1 Nocardiopsis lambiniae
TTCTCGTGGGGTTGACGGTAGGTGGGGAATAAGGACCGGCTAACTACGTGCCAGCAGCCGCGGTAATACGTAGGGTCCGAGCGTTGTCCGGAATTATTGGGCGTAAAGAGCTCGTAGGCGGCGTGTCGCGTCCGCTGTGAAAGACCGGGGCTCAACTCCGGTTCTGCAGTGGATACGGGCATGCTAGAGGTAGGTAGGGGAGACTGGAATTCCTGGTGTAGCGGTGAAATGCGCAGATATCAGGAGGAACACCGG
>NZ_JAVREP010000059.1:0-255 GCF_031845465.1 Nocardiopsis lambiniae
GGGAAGAACGGTTGTTTCTTGAGAACTCAACAGCGCGTGTTCGATTTTCTTTAAGCCATGTTTGTTTTGGCCCCGTCACACACGATCAGTGCGATCGGGTGTGCGAGGTTCCTTTGGATTCGGCCCGCAAGGGTCGAGTCGGGATTGCTTCTAGGTTTCCGCCCCCGTCGAGGGTGGCGGTGCACGACCTTTATGGAGAGTTTGATCCTGGCTCAGGACGAACGCTGGCGGCGTGCTTAACACATGCAAGTCGAG
>NZ_JAVREP010000060.1:0-255 GCF_031845465.1 Nocardiopsis lambiniae
TGCACTTACACTCGACACCTGATTACCAACCAGGCTGAGGGAACCTTTGGGCGCCTCCGTTACCTTTTGGGAGGCAACCGCCCCAGTTAAACTACCCACCAGACACTGTCCCCGAACCGGATCACGGTCCAAGGTTAGATGCCCGAAACAGTCAGAGTGGTATTTCACCAACGCCTCCACCGCCACTGGCGTGACGACTTCACCGGCTCCCACCTATCCTACACAAACCATCCCAAACACCAATGTCAAGCTATA
>NZ_JAVREP010000061.1:0-255 GCF_031845465.1 Nocardiopsis lambiniae
CAGGCTCCGAGAGTTCTCAGAGACGGTCCGCGGGAACCAACCACACCACCGACCACCAGGCCGGGTGCGGGTCGTTTCCTCAGACACCCAACAGCGCGCCCCCCGCGGCTTCTAGGACCCACGGAGGCGAAGTTCGATCATGTCATCCTCAAGCCACCCCGAGACGTCCACCGGCACCTGGGCCGGGACGCTCGGGTCCACTCACGAGTCCGGCCGGCGTAGGAAAATGCCGACCTGTAAAGACTCCTTAGAAAG
>NZ_JAVREP010000062.1:0-255 GCF_031845465.1 Nocardiopsis lambiniae
CTTTCTAAGGAGTCTTTACAGGTCGGCATTTTCCTACGCCGGCCGGACTCGTGAGTGGACCCGAGCGTCCCGGCCCAGGTGCCGGTGGACGTCTCGGGGTGGCTTGAGGATGACATGATCGAACTTCACCTCCGTGGGTCCTAGAAGCCGCGGGGGGCGCGCTGTTGGGTGTCTGAGGAAACGACCCGCACCCGGCCTGGTGGTCGGTGGTGTGGTTGGTTCCCGCGGACCGTCTCTGAGAACTCTCGGAGCCTG
>NZ_JAVREP010000063.1:0-255 GCF_031845465.1 Nocardiopsis lambiniae
GGGAGATCTACGAGTTCCTGGACTCGTACGTGATCGGTCAGGATCAGGCCAAGAAGGCGTTGTCGGTGGCGGTGTACAACCACTACAAGCGGGTGCGTTCGGAGGGTGAGCGTCCCGGTGGTGAGGATGTGGAGATCGCCAAGTCCAACATCTTGTTGTTGGGTCCGACGGGGTCGGGGAAGACGTTGTTGGCGCAGACGTTGGCGCGGATCTTGAACGTGCCGTTCGCGATCGCGGACGCGACGGCGCTGACGG
>NZ_JAVREP010000064.1:0-255 GCF_031845465.1 Nocardiopsis lambiniae
CGGGCCGCACCGATCTGGTGCGGGCCATCACCGGGACCGCGCCGGCGGTGGTGGAGTTCGCGCCGCGCCCCGATTTCGGGCGGGCCCCGGTGCGCATCACCGCCCACCCCGACGGGCTGGTGGTCCAGGGGGCGCCCTTCCCGATCGCGTTGTACTCGCCCGGGGTGGCCTGGCGGATCGATCACGACGGGGTGGACGACATCGCGCACGCCACCGTGCAGCCCACCTCCGAGCGCCCGGTGGTGTTGGAGTTGC
>NZ_JAVREP010000065.1:0-254 GCF_031845465.1 Nocardiopsis lambiniae
GACAACCAGGAGGTTGGCTTAGAAGCAGCCATCCTTTAAAGAGTGCGTAATAGCTCACTGGTCAAGTGGTTCTGCGCCGATAATGTAGCGGGGCTTAAGCACACCGCCGAAGCTGTGGAGCCCGGGATTTGTTCTCGGGTTGGTAGGGGAGCGTCGTGCGTTCGGAGAAGCCGCCGAGTGATCGTGTGGTGGAGGGCGTGCGAGTGAGAATGCAGGCATGAGTAGCGAGAGCAACGTGAGAAACGTTGCCGCCG
>NZ_JAVREP010000066.1:0-253 GCF_031845465.1 Nocardiopsis lambiniae
CTTTCCTGGGGAATCTACGGGACGACCGGGGGGAGCGTGCCGGGGGCGACCTCCCCGCCCGTCAGGCGACGGGCTCGCTGGCGCGGTTGTGCTCCAAGGCGTACCTGAGGAGGGTCTTGAGGACCTCTCCCCCGGAGAGCCGCTGGCGGGCGTCGAAGTCGATGATGGGGACCTCCGGGCTGACCTCCAAGGCCTCGCGTACCTGTTCGGCCGTGTAGTCCAGCTGCCCTTCGAACCGGTTCAGCGCCACGAT
>NZ_JAVREP010000067.1:0-252 GCF_031845465.1 Nocardiopsis lambiniae
CGGCGGCAACGTTTCTCACGTTGCTCTCGCTACTCATGCCTGCATTCTCACTCGCACGCCCTCCACCACACGATCACTCGGCGGCTTCTCCGAACGCACGACGCTCCCCTACCAACCCGAGAACAAAGTCCCGGGCTCCACAGCTTCGGCGGTGTGCTTAAGCCCCGCTACATTATCGGCGCAGAACCACTTGACCAGTGAGCTATTACGCACTCTTTAAAGGATGGCTGCTTCTAAGCCAACCTCCTGGTT
>NZ_JAVREP010000068.1:0-213 GCF_031845465.1 Nocardiopsis lambiniae
TGCTGGAGATGACGTTGCAGCCGTCCATGTTCACCAGGGAGAAGGTGATGATGTCGGCGCAGATCGGCACGGTGACGTTCTGGATGTTGGCGTTGTTGTCGGCCGCGGCGGTGCCGGTCATCGCGCCGAAGGCGAGGCCGGTGGCGAGGACGAGGCCGGAGATCTTGGCGATGCGGGTCATCGTGGATACCTTTCGGAAGCTCATAACGGGGT